>CALRXH020000001.1:0-2500 GCA_943372135.1 Maricaulis salignorans
CACGGCTTTGCGCATGGGCTGGCATGGCGGCAAGTATCGCTGCGACGCTCAAAGTTGCAGCCGACAATCCAAAAGCGGCACGGGCAAAGCGAGAGCGATCAAGCTTCACAGGGCTGGTTGGATGGGCTTCCTTCATATTCTTCGCTCCTCTAGGACGAACACGGCATCAAGGTCTACAATGGACGTGCCAATCAAAATTGGCCTTAACCCCTCAATCGAGGTCAATTCTCGTGTTTGGCCAACCATCCCGCGTCTTAAGCATTTTGCCCTTTTGACGTGCTGGCCAAACTACTGTTTCCATTTGGGCCAGCCTTCGGGGGGACAGCTTTTGAAAATTGGCTTAGAATTTTTCTTTGATTGCTCTAGTCCTTGGACTTATCTCGCTTTTGTTCGACTGCTAGAGCGTGTGCCTCACTTACCTATTGATCCCATTTGGAAGCCGATCCTAGTGGGCGGAGTTTTCAATAAGGTAAACGGGGATGTTTATTCCCAGCGGGCCAATCCCAATCCGATCAAGGCTGCCTATTATCGCAAGGATCTGGCCGACTGGGCGCGTGTATCTGGGGTGAAGCTCATTTCGCCGACGGTCTTCCCCGTACGCTCTGTAACCGCCATGCGCGGTTGCTTTTATGCGATGTCGCAGGATCGTCTGGTCCCTTATGCCAAGGCCCTATTTCAAGCCTATTGGGAGCAAGATCACGACATCGGGCAAAATGAGGTCGTTGCCGCCTGTGCAGAACAAGCGGGTCTCGATGGAGAGGCCTGTCTTGAAGCTGCCGCAAGCCCGGAAGCGAAAGCGAGCCTTATTGCCAATACCGAAGAACTGATCGCACGTGGTGGTTTCGGTTCACCTACCTATTTTGTTAATCATGATGATATCTATTTCGGTAATGATCGACTGGAATTGGTCGAAGCAGCGATTCGGCGGTTCGCGAGCAATGAATAAATCGGTGGTGCAAGACATGGGTCTCTATCGGGAAGGTGTTCCAACAGGCGGCCAACCTGACTCGGTGCCATCCAACCAAGAGCCAACCCCTTCGCCGCACAAACCGCGCGAGCCAATTTTCAACCAATTGCCAGTCGGTGTCGTGCTCCTCATTGGCCTCATTATCGCTGCCCACCTTATTTTTTCCTTGCTGAATCCTGTGGCGCAAGCCGGGGCAATGGCTGCATTTGCTTTAAGTCCTTCACTGTTTGAGCAAGACCTCTCCGCTGGCGACTGGATGGCGGCACTGACGATGTTGTTCGGTTATCAATTCCTGCATGGCGGCACGCTTCATATCGTGATGAATTTGGCGATGCTTTTGCAAGCGGGGCCGATCGCCGAAGCAGGTCTGCGCCGTAATCAGGACAGCACTGTCCGCTTTGTACTCTTCTTTCTCTTATGCGGAGTCGGGGGGGGCTTGGCCTTTTGCGCCCTTAATCCTGGAACAGACGCCGTAACGATCGGTGCTTCTGGTGCAATTTCAGGGGTCTTTGCTGGCTTCCTATGGGGGGCGATTGGCTTGGCACGGCCAGGGCAAGCCATGTTGAAGCCTGTTTTGGCGTCTGCCGTCGTATTCCTTTTGATCAATGTCGGATTAGCGGCTCTGGCACGTGGGTTTAATTTTGTGCCAATTGCATGGGAAAGCCACTTGGGTGGGTTTGTTGCTGGGCTCATTCTCTATCCTCTCTTTGCGCGCCTGGGTCGCCGCAGGGAAGCTGCGCAATTCTAGAGGCTCCAAAAAACTGATCCCGTCGACGGGCTTGGAAGTGATTCTATTTTGCCGGAAGCCACTTTTGAATTGCCAGGACCCATTTTCGCGCGCAGTCTGCCTGCAAGCTCGGCAAAAAGAGCCGACGCTCCTGGAGGAGGGAAGGCATTATGACGATTGCGCATATCCTGAAGCATAAGGGCGGCACCATTATGGGGGTGTCAGCAGATCAGAGCTTGCAAGAAGCGGCCCTGATTCTAACTGAGAAGAGAGTTGGGGCCTTAGTGGTGCTTGATTGTGATGGCTATCTGCAAGGAATACTGTCGGAACGCGATATTGTGCGGCTCTGCGCGCACAACGGTGCAGCCGCGATGCTGGCCAAAGTGGCCGATGCCATGACAAAAGACGTAGTGACCGCAACTCCAAAAGATAAAGTGGATAGTGCGCTGGCCCGGATGACCGACAGGCGGATTCGCCACTTGCCCGTTTTGGAAGGCCAAAACCTGGTGGGAGTGGTCTCTATCGGTGATCTGGTGAAGGCAAAAATCGACGAAGCACTGCGAGAAGCAGAAGCCATGCGTACCTATATTGCGACAGGCTAGGTCAAAAACAGGCAAAATCGGCTCAACAAGGCCGAAAATCTGCATCAAAGCTCTTTTCATGCGAACTTGCTCTGGCATGCTGCTGTAACCCACTGCAGCTCACCTGCACAAGGCGCTTGCGGTCAGAAGCCCCCCCGAGTAGACAGCCACTCCCGGTGGTGACGCGCTGCTGAGGCAAATTGAGTGGTACCAGCCAAACAATTG
>CALRXH020000001.1:7500-627509 GCA_943372135.1 Maricaulis salignorans
TGGTACGTGAGCTGGGTTCAGAACGTCGTGAGACAGTTTGGTCCCTATCTACCGTGGGTGTCGAGACTTGATAGGATTTGTCCCTAGTACGAGAGGACCGGGATGAACATACCTCTGGTGGACCAGTTGTCGTGCCAACGGCACAGCTGGGTAGCTAAGTATGGACTAGATAACCGCTGAAGGCATCTAAGCGGGAAACTAACCTAAAAACGAGGTCTCATTGAGAGCCGTGATAGACCATCACGTTGATAGGCCAGATGTGGAAGACCCGCGAGGGTTGAAGCTGACTGGTACTAATCGCTCAATCGCTTGATCCTACGATCTCATACGCAGTGAAGACTGCGCCGTTCATAAGCACATTGAGTGCATGTTCCAAAATCCCTCAAAGATTTTGGTAAAACTATGCGCCAAATTTTGTGCCAATCCAGACGATGTCAGACAATAATTTACGAGTGCATTCCGCCGACCTGGCGGCTATGCCGGGGGGTCCCCACCCGATCCCATCCCGAACTCGGTCGTTAAGTCCCCCAGGGCCGATGGTACTGCGTCTTAAGGCGCGGGAGAGTAGGTCGCTGCCGGGTCTGCCGAATGCACTTGGTATCTTGTTGAAACACACCTTCCTTTCCAGACGATGTCAGATCAGACCTTCCTTTGCATGTTATATCTGTATACATGCGAACACCTTTGACGCGGGGTGGAGCAGCCCGGTAGCTCGTCAGGCTCATAACCTGAAGGTCGTAGGTTCAAATCCTGCCCCCGCACCCAATTTCTTCGAACCAGCCTCGCTCATGCGGGGCTTTTTTTTGTAAAAATTCTTGATTCTGTCTTCGAACCCTGACATATGACTTAGTCATACCATCGAGGTTAAGATGACCGTTAAAACGACACTCAGCTTTACAGATCGCCACCACCACTTTGTAACAGCTAAGGTGGGGCAAGGCGTGTTTGCGACACAAAGTGCCGCCGTTGCTGCTGCACTGGAGCAGATGATGCAAGATGAGGAAGAGCGCGACTTAGCTCTAGCGTGTCTGGCTCACGAGATCCGCGCCCGCATGGAAACGCCACCTGCATCTTTTATCGATCAAGAAGGCGCGTTTTCGGCTGCGAAGCGCACGATCAACGCGATGCTTAAGGTGTGAACTATCAGATCAAATTTCACCCACTTGTTGCGCGTGATCTTGATAGCATCGCCAATGCGATCATTAACTATGCGGGCGCTGTTGTCGCGGCCCGTAAACTGGCCGAAATTGAAGCCGCTATCGCGACACTCAAGAACACGCCCCATAAAGGGAGCACACGTGACGAAATCGCCGCGGGCTTAAGGGCAATCCCCGCGGGCAGGAAGGCCGTCATCGCTTTTGTGGTTGATGATGATGCAAGGGAAATATTGATTTATGCTATCACGTATGGCGGTGCAGATTGGATCGCCCGCACGGGTGCGCGTGGCATGTAAGGTTTGCAATGTTCAGTCAGGCTGATAGCCTGCAGGTCTTAGGTTAACCCCAGCACCCAAGTTCTTCGAACCAGCCTCGCTCATGCGGGGCTTTTTTGTGTTTGGAAGGGCCTTTGTCCTCCCCCGTCTCATGGAAAGCGTGCGCCGAACGGCTCATTTGGCAATCGTGCCGCATTGGCGACGAAGCTGATCGTATGATAAGTTCCACACAGTGCGAATATTTCCAATTGCTGCTCTTTGCTCCAATCGCGGTCAAATTGCTCGCTAATGCTGGTGTCCATTTTTCCGGAAGCGCATAGGTCGTCCACGGCCCTCAAAAGACATGCCTCAACAGGCGACCATATGGCGTTGTCGACCTGATCGCTTCGGGTTGACGCGATTTGTGCGTCCGTGAGCTTAGCATGAGACCCGAATGCGCTTACATGTACGCCCCATTCGTATTCGCAATTCTTGTTGGCGGTGACGCGCAAGATAACAATTTCTCGGATGCGTAAGGGCAGTGGGCTTTCTTTATCGAGAAGATTGGGGACCCCTTTCTTCAAGAATCTCAAGCTGTTGGCGAAGACACGGAAGAGAGCCAGTATGTAGCCGCCTTGTTGGGGGTAGCTGGCCAGGACCTTGGCCACCTCTTCAGGATAGGGTTCGGTAATTGGCTTTAATTGAGTGGTCATTGCGGGCTCGCTTTGCTAGATGATTGCAAGCCGAAAGTAAGCTACTAAATATGTAGCGTCAATATGAGGGCGGAAATTGCACAAGCTTCCCGGAACGCGTGTTCGCGGTTCACAGACTGGCCGTCCAATCATGGTTTTGCTGGATGTCCTCGGACAACGCTGGACCCTGCGTCTCCTTTGGGAACTGAGTCATGAGAGCGCTACCTTTCGTTCTCTAAGAGCCAGATGCGATGACGTCTCTCCGACCGTGTTGAATCAACGCCTTAAGGAACTGAGGGGGCTAGGTTTAGTTGATCTTGGCGATCGCGGTTACGAGTTGACGAGCATGGGAATGGTACTGGCAGGGAAGTTTGCCGCACTCGACGCATGGGCAAATGAATGGGCGGAACTGATTGAAAAGCGATCTATTTCAGAAGATTAGCCCATCCAAAAGCCTCTCCAACCTCACCCCTCCAATGCCTTTATCATATCCACCCGCGTCCCATGACGGCCGCCTTCGAACTCGGCGGACAGGAACGCGTCAACGATATCGAGGGCCAGGCCAAAGCCGACCACGCGGGCACCAAGTGAGAGCATATTGGCGTCATTATGCTGGCGGATCATGCGGGCGGAGAAGGTGTCCAGACACACGCCACAGCGTACACCTTTGACCTTATTGGCCGCCATCATAATGCCTTGGCCGGTCCCGCACAGAAGAATACCGAAACGATACTGGCCTGCCGCGACAAGGCGTGCGGCCTCGGCACCGCGTTCGGGATAGGGCGTGCTTTCAGCTGTCATCGGGCCGATGTCATCCACTTCCCAGCCTTGCGCGGTCACATGGTCATAGATAGCCCGCCGTAACTCAATCGCAGCGTGATCACTGGTCAGGACAAGGCGGTTTGGCTGGGTCATAAATAGGGCCTATTTGCCGTGATGGTTGCTGATGCTAGCCTTGATAAGGTCCAAAGTGGCCCCACGAATAGCGAGCTTATTGCCGTGATAGGCGTGGCCGGGCAATTGGGCGAGTTGGCTCGCCAAGGCAATGGCTTCAGCCTCCACCTTGTCCAAGCTGGTCAGGTGGTCAAGATAGCCGGCCTCAACCGCACCTTCAGAATCATAGATAAAGGCTTGCACCACCGCTTTGGTCATGTGCAAAGGGTTCAGCCGATCTTTAGAGAGTTCCAGCGCAAAGATCGGTAAAACCATGCCGTTAATCGTTTCGTTCGCGCCAATCTTATAGGGCCCAGCTGCGCCAATACGGGTATCGCAGGCATGCAGGATGAACACGCCCATCGCAATCGCATGGCCAGTACAGGCGGCAACCACGGGAAGGGGGTTGCCATAGAGGCGCACCAAAAGGCCGGCTCCGGCGTCAAGAAGAGCAACCGCTGCCTCTGGCCCAGAACCTGTGAGTGCTTGCAGATCAAAACCGCCCGAAAAACGCCCTTCACGACCCGCCAGCACAATGGCTTTGGCCTTGGCTTCGGCCTGATCCAGCGCTGCATGCAGTGAAGCAATCATGGCTTGATTGATCACATTGGCCTTCCCGTCATCCATGCGGATGACTGCCACATCGCCAATGAATTCCACGCTCGCACTCATGCTCTCACTCCCTGCTTTGTCGCTGGCATATTGCGTCCAGACTAGAGGAGATATCGCTTTGGCGGTCAATTGGAAAGCGGTCGGTACTGGCTTTGCTGAGGCTGATTTCCTCTAGTCACATATAAAAATGACGCTATAGTCATCTTTAACAAACATAAGAGGGTGATTATGGAACTCATCACGAAATTAGCTTGGGCATTACTGGCCTTTATTCATCTATCGCCTGCCGCGGTGTTTTTCCTGCCCCATTTGACGAAGAAGCTCTATGGCATTGATGCCAATGGGGAATTAGGTGTGTTGATCACCCATCGAGGCGCGCTTTTCCTGGCTATTTTTGCTGCCTGCGTTGCGGGCGCGTTCGACCCCGATGCCCGCCTGGCCTTAAGTGTTGTCGTCGCAATTAGTGTGGTTAGCTTCCTTTGGCTCTATTTCCGCGCTGGCATGCCGTCTGGCCCGTTAAAGACAATTGCGCTGGTTGACTTGATCGGCCTTGCACCTCTTTTTCTGGTTGTTTGGTCTGCCTGGTGCTTCGGTACGACGCAAGCGGTCTAATCTCAACATCCGTGATTTGACCTTGGTCGCCTCCCTCTCTAATCCATGCGGCATTGGGGTCGGATAGAAAGAGGCGTGAAATGATGGACGTGGCGACGCAGGGCGATGACGTGCAAGCTGGTTTGACCCGTCTTACGATCCGTCGGCCCGATGATTGGCACGTGCATTTGCGCGATGGGGCGATGTTAGCCGCTGTTGTCAATTACACAGCGCGTCAATTTGCCCGCGCGATTGTCATGCCAAACCTCGCTCCACCAGTTACCACTACAGCACTTGGCGCGGCTTACCGCGACCGCATTGTAGCCGTGGCGGACCCAAGCCTAAAATTTACGCCCCTGATGACCTGTTATTTGACCGATCACAGTGATCCAGCTGATATTGCTAACGGCTTTCAAACCGGCATCTTCACCGCTTGCAAGCTCTACCCTGCCCACGCCACCACCAATTCCAGCCATGGCGTAACGGACTTTAGGAAGCTGTACCCTGTGTTTGCGGCAATGGAGAAGATCGGCATGCCGCTCTTGCTTCATGGCGAAGTAACCGAGTCCCACATCGATATCTTTGACCGTGAGGCCGTGTTCATCGACCGCATCTTGAGCCAGATCGTCAAAGACTTCCCCGGCCTCAAGATCGTGTTTGAGCATATTACAACAGCCGATGCGGTTGCTTTTGTGGAAGCATCTAGCCACCCGATTGCCGCCACAATCACACCCCATCACCTTGATTTTAATCGCAATGCTATGTTCGAAGGTGGCATTCGCCCGCACTTCTATTGCTTGCCAGTCGCCAAACGCGAGACCCATCGTTTGGCCCTTCGCAAGGCTGCCGTTTCGGGCTCGCCCAAGTTCTTCCTCGGCACCGACTCTGCCCCACACGCGATCGGCGATAAGGAATCGTCGTGTGGCTGTGCTGGCATTTTCAACGCGCCCTATGCTATTGAAAGCTATGCCAAGACGTTTGAAGAAGAAGGCGCGCTCGACAAACTCGAAGGCTTTGCCAGCCTGTTCGGTCCACGCTTTTATGGCCTGCCTGTGAACGAAGAGCGCGTCGTACTGGAGAAGGTGACAGTCGATGTCCCGGCTACTTTGTCCGCCGCCGGAACCCAAGTCGTCCCCTTCCACGCTGGGCAGACTTTGGCTTGGAAGTTTATGGGGTGAGGCTTCGCCCGCAAGGGGCCTGCTCGGAACGACAGTTCCAAAAGACTGGTGCCACAGGGGAGGATTGAACTCCCGACCTCATCATTACCAATGATGCGCTCTACCACTGAGCTACTGCGGCATAGGACGCGGAAAAATCCAGCGTTTGTCGTTGAAGGCGCGCTGATACCCCGCTTACCCCTTTCTGAAAAGGGGTCTGACGCATATCATCGTCAGATGAACGAATCGCTATCTCCTAAAATTGCAGCTGAGGCGTCGCTTAAGTCTGAGGTCGCCAAAAAACCCTCCAAAGAAGATAGGCTAAAAGCCGCTTTGCGGGATAATCTGAAGCGACGCAAAGAGGCTACGCGTAAGGTGGACCCCCCTTAAGGCTAAGCTGCTCCCACGCGCAGGCTGGCAACATCCACGCTTTGGCTCAGCGCCACTTGGCCCTGCTCACCACGTATCTCGACGCGCAGCCGTAGCCCGCTTATTTTGTTCCAGCCAATATCGATCAAACCAAAATTGCGGGCGCGGTAGGCCTCCCCGACCCGCAGCGCATTGGGTGGCAGGACTGGCCAGATTTCGGTGAGCCCTGAAGAGGTGAAGTCCCACAAAGGATAGGGCACATTGACGTCGAGCCGAGAGATTTCCCCATAATGGGTGTCACCCGACAGACAGATGAGGCCATTCGCCTTGGTCTTGCGGATCGTCTCGATCAGGCGCTGATGGTCTTGGGCATAATTGATCCAGGCCTCCCAGCCCGGGAAGTCGGCAATGACTTGAAGGGAGCTTGCCAGAATGCGGATATCTGCGGGTAGGCGTAATTGGTCTTCCAGCCAACGCCACTGATTCTCACCCAGCATAGATGCTTTCAATTCCGGATTGCGGGCATAGGGACCGGGGACGGGCTTGCCAGCTGTGGCGAGTTCTTTCTCCCAATCCGCATACTTCTTGCCCCCAAGGTCAAGGAGCAAAATCTCAGACCGATTGAAGCGCAGGTCTGGCAGAATGATC
This sequence comes from Maricaulis salignorans, assembly GCA_943372135.1. Lineage (GTDB taxonomy): Bacteria > Pseudomonadota > Alphaproteobacteria > Caulobacterales > Aquidulcibacteraceae > Aquidulcibacter. The sequence goes on from CALRXH020000001.1 coordinate 13,914, forward strand.
TGGATCCTTTTCCCTGCTGGTCCGAACAAATAGGCGCTGTAAATCCCGTCGCGGCTACGACGTGGGCTGCTGGCAGCCTCCCCCCAGAAATCGCAGAAGATTTGGCGCGCCTCTTCCTTGATAGGATACTCGCTGCCCGCATCATTTTCACCATAATCATGATCGTCCCAGACAGCCAGAATAGGCGTGGTTGCGCGAAGCTTTTGAAAGCCGGGCTTTTGGGCCAATTGCGCATATTTGGCGCGCATCTCATTGGGGTCGCGGGTATCGAGATAGACATTATCGCCCAGGAAAATAAACAGATCAGGCTTGGTTGCCAAAACGGCATCCCAGATCGGTTGATCCTTGGACTCCTTCGCACAAGAGCCAAACGCGATACGGGTCAGAGCTTTACCTGCGATTGCCTGCGCACCGCTGGGCAAAACGTCTGGCGCTGCGGCTGCAAGGCTGGGGGCTGCGGCTAGGCCAGCAGCAAGGGTTAGGGCATCACGTCTGCTGGTTGTCATGATAAAGCTCCTCAGAAAAAGGGGCCCAAAGCAAGTGCTTTGAGCCCCTCATGTACCCGGGGGGACCGAGCTTAAAAAGACTTCTTCACGGTGAAGACCACTTGCTGAGGCGCGCCGGCCAACAGCGTTTGGTTGTCACCGCTATTGCCAAAGCCGTTCGAGCCGATGGTCGAGACATATTGTTTGTCGCTCGCATTGGTGACGTTCAGCTGTGCTTCAAGACCTTCCAGCAAGTCATTGCCACCGAAGCGATAGCCCAGCGTGATTTCGGCCAACGTATAGGCATCAACCTTGCCGTTTGCCTTGTCATTTAGATAGGTGAAGTAGCGTTCGCCAGTGTAAGACGCGCCCAGTTTGGCAAACAAGCTGCCATTGTCATAGGAGAGCTCGCCCTTGAACAACAGTTCTGGCGTGTTGACGACTTGCTTGCCCTTTGTCGCCGTGACCACAACACCCGCACGATTGACAACATTGTCGGCATATTCGGACTTGTTATAGGTCAACGAGCCAAACACATTGAATTCATCTGTCAGCCTATAGATGCCGACAAGCTCGGTCCCGTAAGAATTGACCGCGCCGACGTTGGACAGGATGGGGGCGTTGCCCACGATGCCCGCGCCCTGCGAGATACCTAGCAAACGGTTTTCGAAGCGGACGACATAGCTTGCCACAGATGCTTCAAACTGGTCACCACGAACGCGCCAGCCCAATTCGCCAGTGGTCGACTTCTCTGGGTCCAGCGTACGGGTGGTTTCATCCACATTGGCTTGGTTGCGCGAAGCAAATGGACCAGCAGTTGCCGCCGACACATAGGCTGCCACATTGCGCGAGAAGGTGCCGAATAGGTTGCTGGTTGGGCTCAACTCATATTTGAAGCCCACTTGCGGCAAGAAGGCTTCGCTGGTGCGCAGTTTGCCAGATATACCGTTTGCTGTGGTTGGAGCACCGTTGTTGATGGTGGTGGTTGTCACCTCATTGGTCACGCGAACCGACTTGAAGCCCAGATTGACGGTTAAGGCGTCGCTCACGCTCCAATTGTCCTGCACCCAGAATTGCAAGGTTGAGGTGTCGAACCGGTAAGCCCATTGGGTGAAGAAGGGGTTTGCCATGAAGTCCAGCGATGGACGAATATTGGCGGCGCGCGCCAATCCGTAAAAACGACGGGCTTGGTCGAATTGGTTGTTCTCGACCCATAAGCCGGTTGAGACCTGGTGGGCACCTGCGTCAATCGTCAGCGAGCCAAAAGCACCCGTGCGTGCAATCTCATATTCGGTCGTACGAACAGAGATCGGCGAGGGGGCTGTAATTGGACTACCGCTTTGGTCGGGCGCGCCAACCGGGGTTGCCACATAAGGGGTAAACCAGGTGCCTTGGCCCTCATTGGTGTGGCTATAGACGGTGGCAGTCAGCTCAACTTTGTCATTCACTGGCAAGTCTAATGTCACATAAGCCAGATTATCTTTGCGCAGTCCCGAGGCGTCAAAATAGGCATCGTCAACGGACGTAATCGGGCTTGGATAGACCCGACCGGCTGCAGCGTTAGAAACGGCAGCACCGGTATCGCCGCGGTTGTTGGCGATATCTGCCAACAAATTGGCCAAAGCGTAATTGCCGGAGATATTGTCCCAATTATAGCCCAGACGACGGATCATCTCGAGGCTCAAGTCCTGGTAGTCGTTCTCGGCCCGGTCGGACCAGTTGTAGACTGCCGTTATAGTGGCAGCGCCAACGGGTTGGACGTATTTGACATTGACTTGGTCGTGGTTCTGCTCGCCAATGCCCTTCCACTTGTCCTGCTTGGTGCTGGCAACAGACACATAGCCTTTGCCACCGCCCAAGGCGTCGAGGGTGCCTATTTCAACGCGGGCGAAAATACGCTGCAGGGAGTCGCTGCCGCCAGAGAGGTTCAGTTGGCCGCCAAACGTGTCGCTTGGCTTGCGCGAGCTGAATTGTAGCGTGCCGCCTAGGTTGGAGGAAGAGGCGGTACCAAGCGCACCGCCACCTTGGCTCAACTCAACCCGGCTAATGTTTTCTGAAATGGTGGCGCGCGAAATGTGCAAGCCATTGTGGTTGCCATAGCTCATGTCGCCCAAGGGCACGCCGTCCAGGGTGAAGCCCATTTGGTTCTGGTTGAAGCCACGCACGGAAATGCGGGTCGACCACTCGTAATTGCCCAATGCGTCAGCGGACTGGAAGTTCACGCCTGGCAAACGCTCAATGGCTTTCAACGGGCTGATGCCGGGTGCTGAAAGGGCGATAGCCGCTGCTGTAACCGATTGGGTCTGGCGCGAGCCGGCCGAACCATAGACAACAATGGTTTCGACTTCTTGGTCTGCTTTTGGCTCGGCGGTTGCTGGCGTTGTTTGTGCGATCGCAACCGGTACAGCCAACAGACTGGCCAGGCTAACCGAAGCGAACATCAAATACTTCAGACTCATGTTTTTCCCCTTTGAACCGGACAAATCGGTCATTGGGTCGGCGATTAGGCGGGCAACATGACGAACGTGTAACGACCTGGTAACATTTTCAAAAATCTTCGGTAACGGCTCTGTCACATCTGTGCGGCTGCGTTCAGCGGTCTGCTGGCGGAGGTTCAGCCCGAGTTTTGCCAATCAATGCCGTTTAGATACACCCCATCGCCTTGAAAAAAACCGAGAGCTTGTCATAAGCGGTTGGCACACATGTATGTGTCAGAAAAGAAGCATTATGGATCGTATTGCCCTTGTCGGCGGGAAACAGCTGAAAGGCTCTATCCCCATCTCCGGCGCCAAGAATTCTGCCCTAAAATTGCAGGCGGCCAGCCTTTTGACCCGCGATCCCTTGGTTCTGACCAATATGCCAGAACTGGCCGACACGCGCTTCATGATCGAGTTATTAGAGCAATTGGGCGTTACCTGCTTTTGGCCCAAGGGCAGCGGCCGCTTGTCCATGCATGCTGAGGATCTGACCAGCACCATCGCACCTTACGATTTGGTGCGGAAAATGCGCGCCACCTTTAATGTTCTGGGGCCTTTGTTGGCACGCGTCGGCCATGCGACCGTATCTCTGCCCGGTGGCTGTGCCATCGGTGCCCGCCCGGTTGACCTCCACCTCAAAGCGTTTGAGGCTATGGGGGCCGATATCGTGATTGAGGGCGGCTATGTAAAAGCCGCCGCCCTTCGCGGTCTAAAAGGTGCCAAGATTGTATTCCCCTTCGTATCGGTTGGCGCGACAGAGCACGCGATGTTGGCCGCCACCTTGGCTCAAGGCGAAACCGTTCTGGAAAATGCGGCCCGTGAGCCTGAAATTGGTGATATCGCCCATTGCTTGCTTGCGATGGGGGCCAAGATCGAAGGGATCGGCACATCGACCTTGCGTATTCAGGGTGTGGATGAGCTGAAAGGCACAACATGGAGCGTTATCCCGGACCGGATTGAGGCAGGATCTTATGCTTGCTGTGTTGCAGCAGCTGGTGGCGAGGTCACCTTGACCCATGTGGTGCCGGAAACGATTTCATCCCTGATCGACGTGCTGCAACGCGCGGGCGTTCAAGTCGATGCCGGGCCGGATTGGGTGAAGATCACGCGTGATCCCTCTACCCCAATCAAACCGGTTGACATCGATACCCAGCCCTATCCAGGCTTCCCAACTGACACCCAAGCCCAAGTTATGGCCTTGATGACAAGGGCCAAAGGCGCGTCGATATTCCGGGAAAACATCTTTGAAAATCGCTACATGCATGCACCAGAATTGCGTCGCCTTGGTGCGGATATCTCGGTACGCGGGTCAGAGGCGGTTGTGCGCGGGGTCGAGACCTTGCGTGGTGCCCCTGTTATGGCGACTGATCTACGCGCCTCGGTTTCGTTGATCATCGCTGGCTTGATGGCCGAAGGCGAAACCGTCATCTCGCGCGTTTATCATTTGGACCGTGGATTTGAGCGGTTGGAGGCGAAATTGTCGGGCTGTGGCGCGCAAATTCGTCGTTTGTCCAGTTCGGAGGAATAAGTGCCCCATTCATCGCTTCGCTTGCTTGCTGAAGATGAGGCCGATCTGTCGATCATCTCAGCAGCCGTTCAAGATGCGATCCTTAGGGTCTCAGATGCCATTTGGTTGCCCGCCAAGCGCCGCTTTAGTTTGCGCCTACAGCGCTTTGTTTGGGAGGCTGGCTCCGAAAGAGGCGCGGGCCAGCGCGTTTGGGCGGCGGTGGCGTTTGATGGCGTTTTGAGCGTAAAATCCAAGAAGGTAGCGCAATCACGCCGCGATGCCTTTGCAAGCCTGTTGGCCATCACGTTTGAAACTGAACAAGCCCCGGGTGGCAAACTGCGCCTTGCTTTGGCCGATGGTGGCGAAATCCTGCTGCAGGCAGAATGTATCGATGTGACATTGGCGGATTTGAGCGAGCCGCGCGATGCGGTGGCACGCCCCAAGCACGACGTCTGAATATAGGCTTTTGATGGGTGTCTGCACCCTTCCTCTCCCCAAAGGCCCACGGGTGCCCTAGATATAGATGATGACCACCCTCCTTTCTGCCAGTGCGCCAGAGTTCCAGTCCAGGTACCAAACCCTCCTTCAAGCCCGTGGCGATGCAGTCGACGGTGTGGAAGGCCGCGTGGCCATGATTCTGGCCGATGTGAAGGCGCGGGGCTTTGACGCCTTGGCAGAGCTCAGCCAGAAGTTTGATGACTTTGCGCTGTCGCCTGGCACGGTCTGTGTGAGCGCGGCCCAAGTCGACGCAGCTGTGAACGCCTGCGATCGCGACGTGATCAAGGCTTTGGAACTCGCGGCCCGACGCATCACCGATTATCATGTTCGCTCCAAGCCAGCGGATGCACGCTGGGTTGACCCGCAAGGCATTACGCTTGGCTGGCGCTGGACGCCGGTGGATGCCGCAGGCCTCTATGCGCCCGGCGGCCTTGCTGCCTACCCATCTTCGGTTCTGATGAATGCCCTGCCCGCAAAAGCCGCTGGCGTCGCGCGTCTGGTTATGATGACGCCACCAACACGGCTTGCTGAGAACCCAGCCATTCTGGCGGCGGCGAAAATTGCGGGGATAGATGAGATTTATGGCGTCGGCGGCGCACAGGCCCTTGCCGCAATGGCCTATGGCGCAGACCCCATCGCCAAGGTTGATATGATTGCCGGGCCCGGCAATGCGTGGGTCTCGACCGCCAAGAAATTGGTGTTCGGAACGGTCGGTATTGATTCCCTGGCCGGGCCCTCAGAAGTCTTTATCATTGCCGATGGTGCCAATGATCCAGAAATCATCGCCGCGGACTTGTTGGCGCAGGCCGAACATGACGCGTTGGCCCAATCCATTCTGTTTACTGATGATGCCGGCTTCGCTCAGCGGGTGCTAGATGCGGTTGCGGGCATGATCGCGCGCGCAGAGGCAGGACCTGAAGCTGCAGTCTCTTGGCCTGCTTATGGCGCAGTGATTGTGGTCGAGCGTCTGGAAGATGCGGTGGCCTTGAGTGATCAGGGTGCGCCCGAGCACTTACAAATCGCGACCGAAGACCCCGATGCGCTGGCAAGCCTTGTGCGCCATGCTGGCGCGATTTTTTTGGGTCGTCATGCACCCGAAGCCCTCGGCGATTATCTGGCAGGGCCTAACCATGTGTTGCCAACCGGCGGGCGCGCCCGCTGGGCATCAGGGCTCTCTACCCACATGTTTATGAAGCGCACGACTTTAATGGGGACAGGCCTTGCTGGCCTTGAAGCGATTGGCCCGGCCGGGGTTAGCCTTGCGACGGCAGAAGGCCTGCCCGCCCATGCTGCCAGTATCGCGCTTCGGCTAAAGACAGCAAACAGTGCTTGAGGGCTTGAACCTATAGGCAGCCTCTTGCAAGGATATGCCATGTCCAACAACCGCCGTATCGCCGATGTCCGCCTTGATGAGGAATCGCTGGCTGCCCAGACCGCCGATGGGGAGCATGAGCGCCGCGTCGCTATCTTTGACTTGCTTGAAGCCAACCACTTCGACGTGATTGAAGGGCCGGATGGGCCTTACGCGCTGGCGCTCTCCGTGGTTGACCAGAAGCTGGTCTTTGACGTCAAGCTGCTCGACGGCAGTGACGTGCGCATCTTTGTGCTGTCGCTGTCGCCCTTTAAGCGTGTCGTCCGCGATTACTTCATGATCTGCGAGAGCTATCATCAAGCGATCCGTCAGGCGACACCGACCCAGATTGAAGCGATCGATATGGGAAGACGTGGCCTGCATAATGAAGGCTCACGCCTGCTCGAAGCACGATTGGAAGGCAAGGTTGCACTCGATTTTGATACGGCGCGGCGCCTGTTTACGCTGATCTGCGCGCTGCATGTTAGGCTCTAACACCGTTGGATTTGGTGCGCCCACCTCAATCTGTTCTATTCTGCTGCACCATGAATGCCATTCGCTCCCCCATGGCGGAAGGCTTGATGAAGCGTAGATTTGGTACCCGCGTGTTTGTCGATTCCTGCGGGCTGCGCAAAGCCGATCAGGTCGACCCCATGGCCGTTATGGTCATGGATGAATTGGGCGTTGATATCGTCAAGCACCGGCCCAAGGCCTTTGCCGATTTGGAGGATGATAGCTTTGACCTCATCATCTCTCTTGCCCCCCAAGCCCATCACCGCGCATTGGAATACACCCGCCACTTGGCTGTCGAAGTAGAATACTGGCCAACGATGGACCCTTCAGCGGTGGAAGGCAGCCGTGATAGCCGTATGGATACCTACCGCGATGTGCGCGACGCCCTCGACCGCCAGATCGCAAAACGCTTTGCTATGTTGAAGCTCTAAAGGCTTCCTGACTGGCGTTTATCCCACACAACTCCAAACATGGTTAACCCCGCACCCTGACAGAGACCTTGCCCCAAACGAACCAGAACTTGATTGCGTCGCTACTAGACCGCATGGATGGCGCCATTCAGCAAGACATCGCCATTGCGGTTGGGTCCCTATCAGACCTTTTCAGCCAAATGTGTAAGGCCAATTTGTCAAGGATTGACGGGCAAAAAGAGTTTCATGCTGCATAATGAGAGGCTCTGCTTTGATTGCTACTGGCAGGATATGTCGGCGTGCAAGACTAGGCTTGATTAATCGCGGCTTCTAGAGCGCAACCGTAGTCAAGTTTAACCAGGTTGCGCTCTATAGCAATCTTGCCATGGCGGGCCGGGGCGGTCATCATGGCTCTATGAAAACTGGTACTGTCCGCCTCGACCGTCATGCTCGGCATATTCTACTTAAAGAGATTGGCGGCCCCGGGCAGAAGCGGCTGGCAGAGGCGAGCGTGGCGCTAGTTGGTGTTGGCGGCCTAGGCGCACCTGCAGCCCTTTACCTTGCTGCTGCCGGTGTTGGCCGCCTGATCCTGATTGACCCCGACGTGGTCGACATCTCCAATCTTCAAAGGCAGATTTTGTTTCGTACCGAGGATATTGGTGTGGATAAGGTTCGTGCGGGCGAAGCCGCCATCCGGCACCTTGATCCGGCGATTGAAGTGGAAGTGCAGGTGCAGCGCGTGGATGAAAGCAATGCCGAGCGCTTGATTGCTGGAGCTGACCTTGTGCTCGATGGCACCGACCAGTTTCAAACCCGCTTTGCTGTCAATGCGGCGTGTCACGCGCTTGGCATTCCCTTGGTGTCTGGGGCTGTCGGGCGTTGGGAGGGGCAAGTCGCGGTCTTTGGCTCTGGTCTCAGCAAAACAGAACCCCATGGTCCGCCATGGCCCTGCTACCGCTGTTTTGTCCCCGAAGTCCCGCCCCAAGCGGAGACCTGCGCGGAGTTGGGCATTGTGGGGGCTTTAACCGGGGTTGTGGGCTCGATGATGGCGCTGGAAGCCATCAAATGGCTGGCAAAGGCCGGTAAGCCTCTGATGGGGCGGCTGTGGATGATGGATGGACTGAGTGGCCAAAGCCGGACCGTGAATCTGAAGGCTGATCCATCGTGCCCTTGCTGTGGAGTGCGTTAACATGCGGTTGACTGGTTTCTTGGCAGCCTGTGGGCTTTATGTGGCAGCACAGCCAGCACAAGCACAAACCCAAGACATGTGTGCCCTAATGGCGCGCAATCCGGCCTGGGCGGAAGCGGTGCGCTCCGCCTCTTTGACTTGGAAGATCAGCCCTGGCACGATCCTGACCGTGATCGACCAGGAAAGTCGCTTCCGCGCCAATGCCAAAGGGGCAGGGGCGGTTGATGCCAACTCAGTTCGCAATTTCGGGTTCACCCAAGCAAATCTGCGGACATGGAACTGGTTCCTGCGCGACACCGGACGCGGCTCTGGCTCGCGTGCTAACTTTGCTCTATCGGCAGATTTTGTCGGTTGGCATTTCGCCAAGATGGAAGCACGGACGCGAATTCCGCGTAGCCAGTTTGTTCCGCACTATCTGATGTACAAAATGGGCGAGGGTGGCTTTCGAAGAGGTGCTCCGGCCCAAGACCGCAGCCTGTCTTCGACTATGAGTGTGCGCGCCAGATTTCATGATCGCAAGCTTCGGACTTGCGGCTTCGCGGACATAGAAAACCCTACCGAAGAGGGCCCCGCAGCGGCACCAAACTAAACAGGTTTTTTGGTTCTGAATCCTTTGGAGGTGAGGCCTGTTTTTCGACCCAACGGTTTGCGCGGCTTATCGGGTTTTTGGGTAGCTGCAGCCTCTGTGTGTTTACTGGCGGCAAAACCGCGACGCGGCTTTTTCGGGCCTTCGGCTTCACCCTTTTTGCTGATCTGACGAACTTTTAACCCTTGTCGCAGCGAGAGTGGTGCGCTTAATTGGCCCTTATCGGGATCAGCAAAGGCGGAGCCGAACTTCGTCAAGCGTTCTTCGAGGCTGCCCAGAAATTCGGCTTCCCACTCGGTCAGACCCGTTTCGCTCAACGTCGCTTTGCTTGCCGCCCGCTTTAGGGCCGACAGGGCGCGCTTGGTCAGGGCAGGATCAATCCGTCGCGACAATTAAACCTCAGATTTCGCCGACAGCTTCCAGATAAAGGTCAAGCATCATTTCTGCTTCAGCACGGTCATTGGCGTCCTGCTTGCGAAGGCGGATCACGGCGCGCAGGGCCTTGGTGTCAAAGCCTAGGGACTTGGCTTCGCCGTAAACTTCCTTTAACTGCTCGGCCAATTCGGTCTTTTCGGTTTCCAGCGTTTCGATGCGTGCAACCAATTGACGCAGCTTTTCTTTCGACGCGGAGGTCAAGGCTTGTGGGGCAGAAATACGGGTCTGGTCGTCGTCGGCATCATACATAGGCGGAACCTCAAAGCATCAATTCAGGGTGGGTCTTGACCATCCTTCTAGCCTGACTGCGCCGAGGCGCAATCAGGCCTCTGCACGAAACTGGGCAGAACTTCCCTCATAAACAGTGTCGGTCGCATAGGCACGGATAATGCGCTCCACCAGGTCTGGATCCACCCAATGGGGCATGTGGCCTGCATCTGCCACACGGAAGCTTATGGCATGGGGAATGTCGCGCTTCAGGCCCGCGGCATGAATGGCATTATAAACAATCACATCACCTTGGCCCGAGACGATAGTGACGGGCAGGGTGAGGCTTGAATAGTGCACTGCCTGCTTGCCCATTTCTGCGCTGCCAATAACCATGTCTTCGGCATTGGCCTTATAGGCTTTGGGTCGGAAAAACAGGGGTGTACCAATCCTGTCGCCATAGTCGGGTGGATTGACCGGGCCGGGGGCAAAGCCCCGCGCAATGCCTTTGGGGGCAAATTTTGGACCAATCAGCGGGGGCAGGGTCCAAACCAAGAGGTCGCCAAGGATGGGCCAGCCAGCCATACGGTTCAGCCAGCTTGCGGATTTTTGCCACGGGTGAGAGGCGGGGGCCAAAAGGACCAGGGCTTTGACTAGATCTGGATGGTCTAAGGCTAACCGCAGAATAACGCCTGACCCCCAAGAGTGGCCAACTGCGACAACGGGGCCAGAAGCGGTCTGGTGCAAGATATCGGCTAAAAAAGCGGCTTGCTCGCCCAAGGTGGCCGCATGCTTTGGACGCTCGGAATAACCAAGGCCCGGGCGATCTGGCGCAATCAGGCGCATATCTGTCAGACGGTGACCGAGAGCCGAGATCAGTTCCCGCCCGTTTGAGGCCGCACCATGCACCATCAAAACCTCTGGCAGTCCCTCTCGCCCGCTGCCTAGTTCAATCACATGCGCTTTGACCCCACGTGCTGTCACAAAGCGGCCGATTGCCGGCCAGGACCGTTCAATCAAGGCTAAACGCAGCACAATCGAGACCAGCGCAAGTACGCACAAGGCTGCGGCCAGCACTAGGAAGGGCATAAGAAGGGCGAGAAGGTCAGGGCTCAAAGCGCTAATCCGTCCAATCGGGCTTCCATGCGGATCAGGCCCCGCTTGGCCCCATCCAGATAGGGATGGTAGAAAAGGGCCTCTCGGTAAGCGGCTTCGGCACCACGAAAGTCGCCCAATTCTTCGCGTACGAGGCCAAGGCCAGTCCAAGCGGCAAAATGGCGGGGTTCAATACGCAAAGCCCGCTTCAATAGCGCTTCGGCCTGCAAAAAGTCGCCATCATCGTAGGCAATTGTCGCCAAGCGGGCTAAACCTTCCGCGAAACTGGGATCAAGCTCTGTGATTGAGGTTAAAGCCGTCCGGGCAGCTTCTTTGTCCTCCCGGTCCAGTGCGACGCTCGCGCTTTCCAACAAGAAGGTGATGGTGGGCGAGGCATTGCGCGTCATGATCAGATAAATTTCGCCCTCATAGCGTGCGGCTTCTTCTGCGGAGCCACTGCGCGCCAAGGCCTCGAAATAAGTTTTGAGCTTTTGAGCTGGTGGCGGATCATAGATGGTTGTATTTTCGACCTCAGGCGGCACTACGCCTGGCGTGCTAGGGACGGAACCTGCAGGCAGGAGCAAAAGGAGGGGTAAAAGGCGTAAGAACCGCATAGGCCTAGCTTTCACCTAAACTGGCAAGCCCGTCAAACGGGAAGACCCGCGTCGCGCATCGCTAGGCGCAAGCGTTCTGGCCCCTCAAACAAATGGGTCACAAAGCCGAAAGAGGCTGCTGCTGCAATATTGGCGGTCGAATCATCGGTGAAGAAAACCTCTTCTGCGGCGAGACCACCCATGCGCTTTAAGCTGATGTCAAAGATAGGCTTCAAAGGTTTAGCGGTCTTTTCGTCGCCAGATACGATGATATCCTTGAAGTGGGTTGGAAACTTAAATGGGCCAAAGCACGTCTCAACCATTTCGCTGGGCATATTGGTCAAAACATATTGCGGGATATTGGCGCCAGCAAGTTCTCTCACCAATTGGGTTGTGCCGGTGATTTCGCCGACAATCATTTCAGAAAAACCGGTCTGCCAAGCGGCGATCTCGGCGGCAAATTCAGGAAACTCGGCTTGCCTGGCTGGAATGGTCACCGACATTGCCTGACCCTCGTCGTGAAGCATATGCCATGACATGGGACAGACGTAATCGAGGAAGTAGTCCAGGCGGTCGGCGTCTGGTATCAAGCGTGCATAGAGTTTGCGCGGCGACCAGCCGACTAAAACATTGCCGTAATCGAAAAGGACTGCGCGGATTGGCGCAGGCACGCGCGATTAGCCTTGCTTGGCTTTAAAGCGTGGGTCGACCTTGTTGATGACGTAGACCCGACCTTTACGGCGCACAACCTGACACGCTGCATGGCGAGTCTTCAGTGATTTGATAGAGCTCTTCACTTTCATGGTCGTATTCCAAAAGGTGGCGCGCAACGTGGGCGCTGTTTAGGTGACGTCTTTAGAGAGGGGCGCTGATACGTGCCAGCGCACGAGAAGTCAATTCGCAGACGCAGACTTTACGGCCATTTCTCGCACTAAGCGAGGCAAAAATACCAGTGGCCAAACCACTAGGACCGCATTCATCCCGAACCAAACGGCATCGACCTCGCCTAGCAGCATCCAATAGCCGCAAGCCATGGTGCCCGCTACTATGGTCAGGATCAGGGAAATCAAGGCGAGCGGTCGCCAAACCGCCTTATCTTGAGCGCCAGCGCGCACCGCCCATAGGCCCGTGATGGAAAAGGCGATGTCGAGGGGGAAGAAAGACCAGTTCCATGCGATAACGCGGGGGTCATGGGCATGGGCATATAGCCACTCACTCGGGATGCTGATCAGGCCCACACATTCCAAGAGCGCCGCACTCCAATAGGCCATGAAAGCGACATCGGTTGTTGTCAGCGCCCATTTAAGCGATGGGCGCATTATTTCTTGTTCTTCTTATCATCTGGACAAATGACCACTGCATAGGCCGCGCCCCAACAGGTAGTTTTCCCGAACAGATAATTGATCTCAAACTTCGACGCCAAATAATAATTGGTGCGCTTGATGGGCAGCAGGCTAGCTGCATCCAAGCTTAACTTGTCCTGCTCGCGCATGACTTCACGCAGCCGCCGCTCCGTCGGGTTAGAGTAGAACAGGGCACCGAGCACGATAAGCAGAAAGAGGAGGAGTCGCATGGACCGATTGAGCCCCAACTTTGTGACGGGAAAATGGCTCTAGACTTTTGAGAACATCAGGGTTGCATTGGTGCCGCCAAAGCCAAAGGAATTGGACATAGCAGTTTCAATCTCAACCTCCTTGCGCGCCCGCAGGATTGGCAGGTCGGCAAAATCTGGATCGATCTCGTCAATATGGGCGCTTTCGCAGGCAAAGCCTGCCTGCATCATCAAGAGGCTATAGATGGCTTCCTGGGCACCTGCCGCGCCCAAAGAGTGGCCTGTTAGCGATTTGGTTGAGGAGATGAGGGGGATATTGCCGGCGAATACTTCGCGGATTGCCCCCACTTCTTTGGCGTCGCCAACGGGTGTCGCGGTGCCGTGCGGGTTTAGATAATCGACGTTTCGGTCACCCGACATCGCAAGCGCTTGGTGCATACAGCGCACCGCGCCTTCGCCCGATGGTGCCACCATATCGTGCCCGTCTGACGTGGCACCATAGCCAGTGAGTTCAGCATAGATTTTAGCACCACGTGCTTTGGCCCGGTCGTAATCTTCTAAAACCAGCATTCCGGCCCCGCCAGCAATCACAAAGCCATCGCGATTTTTGTCATAGGCGCGCGAGGCGCTTGACGGGGTGTCATTATAGCCAGACGACATCGCGCCCATGGCGTCAAACAGGATCGAGAGCGTCCAGTCGAGGTCTTCGCTGCCGCCTGCGAACATCACGTCCTGTTTACCCCAAGCGATGCTCTCGAAGGCATTTCCGATACAGTGCGCGCTGGTGGCACAAGCTGAGCTGATCGAATAATTGACGCCCCTAATCTTGAACCAGGTCGCCAGGGCCGCGGACACGCCAGAGCACATGGCCTTTGGAACCGCAAAGGGGCCGACCCGCTTGGGCGAGCCCGTCTCGCGGGTTTTATCGGCTGCACCGACGATGGCTTTGGTCGACGGGCCACCAGAGCCTGCGATAATGCCCGTCCGCTCATGGCTGACTTCGTGGGGTTCAAGGCCTGAATCGGCGATGGCTTGTTCCATCGCAATATGGCCCCAGCCCATGCCTTCGGACAAAAAGCGTGCGGCACGGCGGTCAACCAAGCTTTCCCAATCCAGGTTTGGCCGGGCTTGGACCTGACATTTAAAGCCATGGTCGGCATGTTCTTGTGCAAAGCTGATGCCCGATTTGGCATTTCGCAGGCTTTCGGTCACTTCTGCGGTGTCATTTCCAATCGATGACACGATGCCCATTCCTGTTACGACAACACGACGCATCGGCTTCTTCCTTATAGGGCGTCTGGCTGGAACAGTCCGACGCGCAAATCTTTTGCGGTATAGATAACTTTGCCGTCAGCCAGCACTTGGCCATCGGCAACTCCCAGAATCAAACGCGATTTGAACACGCGCTTGATGTCGATCTCATAACGGACCAACTTGATGTCATTGGTGATCTGGCCAGAGAATTTAACTTCTCCGACGCCTAGCGCACGGCCCTTTCCAGGCAGGCCAGACCAGCCCAAATAGAAGCCAACCAATTGCCACATGGCATCTAGGCCCAAACAACCAGGCATCACGGGGTCTCCTTTGAAGTGGCAGTCAAAGAACCACAGGCCTGCATGCACATCGAGCTCGGCTTCGATCCGGCCTTTATCATGGGCCCCGCCTGTTTCAGTGATGGTGGTGATTCGGTCCATCATCAGCATGTTGGGCAAAGGCAGCTGTGCATTGGCAGGACCGAATAACTTGCCTTCGCCACACGCGATCAATTGCTCATAGCTATAGGAAGAGTCACGCGCGGGAATGGTCGTATCATGGGTCTGCGTCAAAGGTATGCCGTCCTGTTACAAAATGTTTCACAAGCGCGTTAGCATGGCGCAAGGCCATTCGCCAAGCGCGCTCGTCTCTAGGGGTGACGCGAATTGTCAGCGCCCCAAAGTTCTGAAGCGGCAACCCATCCCTTGAACCGGCCGGCCTTAACTTGGTGCCAACCCGGGCGTTCCTCTGTGATTTCAACGATCACGCCGTCGGAAACATAGGCAATGACACGTGTATCGCTGCGGGCGTCGGCGCGCAGCGCGACGCGCATGTCCCGAGCAGGACGCGCAATGCCGGTGCGCCGGCCGTCCAACATACGCTTATGCACCCAACTGACGGCTCCATCTGGATCTTCAATGCGTCGCCAATCGTCGGTCTCTGCAACCACTCGCACCGGCAGGCCCTTGCGCTTGTAGACCCAGCGGACGGGATAATCCTTATTTGGGCCGGCCCGGCCATTAATGTTGGAGAATTTTAGAGAAACAAAGCGTGGGACTGGCTGCCCCGACGGTGTTTCACCTGCTAAACGGTTGAAGGGGGGGTAGCCGCCGGCAATCGCGTAGCTGGCACATAGGCTGGTGGCTGCCAAAGCAACGCTGCCAAGGAAGGCTTTCACTTTACTCATCGTGTGCGACTGGTTCCCAAACAATGACCTTATTGTATCCTTTGAAGGAGCCGACCCCCAATTCATCTGGCCGATGAAGGTGAACAGCACCTTAATTCAAGGGGTAAAATTGTCTGTCAGCACGAGATTTCAGCGATCACTGCGATGTCGCTTGGCGTCTCGCCATTGCCTTGCTACACAGGGGTATGCCTCAGTCAAAACTCAAAGTCATCGTTACCCGCAAATTGCCAGAACCCGTGGAAACACGGATGGCAGAATTGTTTGATACCGAACTGAACCCCACCGATACACCAATGTCCTATGAGCAATTGGTCGATGCTGTGAGCCGCGCAGACGTCCTGGTGCCGACTGTGACCGACAAGATCGATAGCAAGGTTCTATCGCGTGCGGGGGAGCGTTTACGACTCATCGCGCAATTTGGGGCGGGCGTTGATAATATGGATGTGGCAACTGCTATTCAGCGCGGCATTACTGTTACCAATACGCCGGGCGTTTTGACCGAAGACACGGCTGACATCACCATGGCCCTGATCCTTGCGGTGCCGCGCCGCCTGATGGAAGGTGTGCGAGTGGTTGAGGCCGATGGCTTTGAGGGCTGGTCGCCCACCTGGATGTTGGGTCGCCGGGTCGCCGGTAAGCGTCTAGGCATTGTTGGCATGGGCCGGATTGGTCAGGCTGTGGCCCGTCGCGCAAAGGCGTTTGGCCTACAAATCCACTATCATAACCGCCGCCGTGTCTCGGCTGCCATCGAGCAAGAGCTGGAGGCTACCTATTGGGAAAGTCTAGACCAAATGTTGTCGCGGATGGACATTATTTCGGTCAATTGCCCCCATACGCCTGCGACCTATCACTTGCTTTCGGCGCGGCGTCTGCAATTGATGAAGCCTAGCGCCTATTTGGTGAATACCGCGCGCGGCGAAGTCATTGACGAGGCCGCTCTTGCCCGCATGCTCGACAAGGGTCTGCTGGCTGGTGCGGGCCTTGATGTGTTCGAGCATGAGCCTGCGATCAATCCCAAGCTAAAGAAGCTGGCGAATGTCATGCTCTTACCCCATATGGGCTCTGCCACCTTGGAAAGCCGCACAGAAATGGGCGAGAAAGTCATCATCAATATCAAGACCTTCGCCGACGGCCATAAACCGCCCGACCGCGTCATCCCTGCCATGTTATAGGGCAAAGCAGGACGGACGCTTAAATCGCGCCACCCCGCAAGACTCGGCCCATCAAACTAAGTAGCTTGCGGCTATTCTCATTGGCTTCTGGCTTCCACTCGGGGTGCCATTGTACGGCGAGTACTGGCCCACCGCGAGCTATGCTGGAAAAGGCTTCGACCACACCATCGGGCGCACGGGCTTCCACCCTTAGGTCTGCGCCTAGCTTGTCGACACCCTGATAATGGACGGAATTGACCTTGATGTCGGCTTTGCCAATCGCAGCCAAAATCGCACCACCTTCTTCCAGTCGCACGTCATGCTCATGCGCGAACATAGCATCAAAGCTCACCCCGTCGGGGGAATGGTGTTGAAACGCCCGCGCTGGGTCGGCCATGTCGCGGCGCAAGGTGCCGCCAAAATGGACATTGAGCTCCTGAAAGCCGCGGCAAATGCCAAAGACGGGCTTGCCCGCCTTCAGCATCACATCGGCCAAGGCCATCGCCATCTCATCGCGATTGGGATCAAATGGCCCCGGTGCATCCCCGATTGCCTCACCATAATGATGGGGCTGCATATTGGAGGGAGAGCCCGTCAGCATCAGTCCGTCCAGTCGGCCCGCGACGGTTTCAGCATCGACAAAAGCAGGCAGCGACGGGATCAAGAGCGGGATCGCATCCACATGCGGGCTGACGCCATAGAGATAGCGTTCCATCACGGCTTGGGCGTATTCGGTGCCAACATGGCGCTGGCAACAAATCATGCCGAGAATGGGTCTTGCGTTCATGTGGCGTGCTCTAGCTCTGCAGCAAGACTGGGCTGTCGCCATGCCAGCGAAGCCAGACTTCATCGTCCCAAGTGAAATCCTCTTGATCCCAACGTGACAGATTGGGGCGCGAGACCTGCATGCGGCGGCCATTGATCAGGTCGATCTCATAAATGCTCTCGCTGCCGAGATAAGATATCTGCCGCACAATGCCCGCGGTCACATTACAGCCAGATGGCGCATCCTCTGGTGTGGGCGGCGTGGACCCTTCTTCGCGTTTCAGCATTTCGATCTTCTCAGGTCGAATGCCAACCCACATTTTCTCGCCACTCGCACCCGATACGCCGTGATCAAAGAAGATACGCCCACCCAGTTCCTCGGACTGAACGATGGCGTGGTCAGGCTCATCGACTTCAAGCGTGCCTTCAAACAAATTCACGCTGCCAATGAAGTCGGCCACGAACTTGTTAGCGGGGAACTCATAGAGATTGGAGGGCGTGGCTGTTTGCATCAATTTACCCCGGTCCATCACCGCACAGCGCCCTGCCATGGCAAGCGCCTCGTCTTGATCATGGGTGACCATCACAAAGGTGATGCCAACCTTGTCTTGAAGCTCTGCCAGTTCAAAGCGCATAGCCTCGCGCAGTTTGGCATCGAGCGCACTTAGTGGCTCGTCGAGCAGCAGCACCTTTGGCTTTTTGACGAGTGCGCGGGCCAAAGCAACCCGCTGGCGTTGCCCGCCACTCATCTGATCAGGCTTGCGCTCTGCCAAATGGTCCAGCTTGACGTCGGCCAAAGCGGCCATCACGCGACCATATTGGTCAGCCTTGGCGACATTATCGAACTTGAGGCCATAGGCGACGTTTTCAAACACGGTCATGTGCGGGAAAACGGCATAGGATTGAAACACCATGTTCACCGGCCGCTTGTTGGGCGGGATTGTCGACATGTCGACACCATCGATGAATATCTTGCCTTCGCTAGGCATTTCAAAGCCCGCTAGCATGCGTAACAAGGTCGTCTTGCCGCAGCCTGATGGGCCGAGGAGTGCAAAGAACTCTCCCCGTGGAATTTCCAAGGTCACGCGGTCAACGGCTGTGACCTTGCCGTAGCGTTTGGATACTTCTTCAACCCGAATAATGGGGTCACGATCACTCATGGCTTAGCTCTCTTTGGTGGTTGCGTTTTGGGCGCGCAAAGCAAGGACGGTGGCAAGCACCGTGATCACGATGATGATGGTCGAGGCTGCATTGACTTCTGGCGTCACCGAGAAACGCACCATCGAATAGACTTTGACGGGGAAGGTAATGGTTCCAGGACCCGATGCAAAAAAGGTGATGACAAAATCATCGAGCGACAAAGTGAATGCCAAGAGACCGCCTGCGATCAGGCCGGGCTTCATATGGGGGATAATGACATCACGGAAGGCTTGGTAGGGTGTGGCACCCAGATCGAGTGCCGCAGCCTCTAATTCTGGATTAAAGCCCTCTAACCGTGCTCGCACCACAATGGCGACAAAAGGGAAGGCGAAGGTCACATGGGCCAAAATGATCTGCGTCAGATTGAATGGATAGGGCAGATCGTTTGGAAAGCCGACTTTGGCAAAGAACATCAAAACTGCCACACCAAAGCAGATTTCGGGCACCACGATCGGCAGGCTCATGCCGCTCTCTAATGGGCCTTTGAACGGAAACTTAAAGCGCCAGAAGACAAACGCCATCAAGGCTCCAAGTATGACTGAAATGACCGTACACACACCAGCAATCAGCAGCGAATTGAACAACGCCTCACGTAATTGCGTATTCTCAAATGCCTTTACATACCATTTGAGTGTAAAACCCTTCCAGACAATATTGGCCTTGGAATCGTTGAAACTGAATAGGATCAGGATCATCAAAGGGGTGTAAAGGAAGATGAAAACCCCGGCGAGCCACGCCTTCATGGCGGGCATGTTGAGGTAGTCGAGCGGCGCGCGAGCAGCTTTTTTGGCCATTAGTGTGCGCCCACCTTTCCGCCTTTCCGCTCCATAAAGGCGCGAATGGCAAAGAAGATTAGGGTGATATACATCAGGATGAAGGACAATGCGGCCCCGAACGGCCAGTCATTGGCGCGCTTGAATTGTCGTTCGATCAAGCTCGCAATCATCAGATCATCTGGTCCGCCCAACAGGTCTGGGGTCAGATATGCCCCAAGGGCTGGGATAAAGGTGATCACCAAGCCAGCTGCGATGCCAGGTGCGGCAAGTGGCACAATGATGCGCCGAATGGTTTCCAAATGCCCGGCACCCAAATCGAGACTCGCCTCAATCAGGCTTTTGTCCAAGCGGTCGAGTGCTGCATATAGCGGCAGGACCATGAACGGCAGGTGCACATACACAAGACCTACGACGACTGCGAATTTGTTATAGAGAAGGGGTAGCGGCTCAAACGCTCCAATTGGCATGCCCGTAAGTGCCAAGAGGCCATGAAGGCCCTCTAACCCTGAATTAATCACGCCTGACGTTCGCATAACTGCGATCAGGGCATAGGTGCGGATCAAGAGGTTGGTCCAGAATGGCAACATGATCAGTAACAAAAGCCAGGTTTTTTGCCTGTCATCGGCAAAGGTCATGGCAAGCGCCACCGGGAAAGCTACCACCAAACAGATCAGGGTTGTCGCTAAAGCCAGCCAAACCGAATCCCACATCACTTTAAGGACTTCAGGTGAAAACGCTTTGGCATAATTGGAGAAAGTGCCGGTGATCGCGACGTCGACCGGGCCAACATTTTCGCCGACCGAATAGGCCCAAACCATGGCCATTGGCACGACAAAAAATATCATAAACCAAATAACTGGCAGCGCGATGGTCGCGCGGAAAAAAATCTTGTCTTCGCGCCAATCTTGCATCATCCGCCCTCATGAAGCTTTGTTGCTTCATTTCAATCCCATACGGCTAGGTCTGTCGAGGGCTATTGCGTCTTTTTGCTGACTTTGTTGTAACAGATTGTATTGCTGCCACGGCAACAGGTATCAATCTTGTGACTAGAATAACGCCCATTCTCTCGGGTTGAGATAGCGAGACGAAGCTGTTGCTCCATTCTCGTCCTAGATCGCAAGCTGGTTCAATTTGAACCAGACGCGCTCTCCTCGTGGTTGTTGCGTAGCCATGCCCGCACCGATACCTGCTCAGACTCTGCCCAGCGTTTTTCAACTACCAGACGCATGACCTGGGCATCATCGAAAAAAACTGCGCCTTTGATGCCGTCCAACACGGCCTTGGCGACATTATCGAGGTCGATTGCCGGATAGTCGCGATTAAGGTCGATCAGAATTTCCACCTCGAACTCCCCATGACGAGGTCGTATCTTCATTTCGGTTCTCAGCAGCCGGTCAAGCTTCTGTCTATAAACTCGCGATTGGGAAGTAACCTCCATAATGAGGAATTCGGCCACTGCGCCTATTTGACGGCCCTTGGTTGCCCCGCTTCCGCGCCATGGCTCTGGTGTCTTGGGCTCGGGCAAGGGGCGCTCAACAATCAAAAGTGGATGGTAGCATGTATCATGTCGGGCTGGGCTTGCTTTAGCAAGGTAAGATCAGCAGGGGGGGACGTGGAGAGCTGTGAAGACAATTAGTCCAAAATTTAACTTTAGGTTGTGAGTTTACCTCCAAATCGTCAACAACAATTTGTAAAGAGTATTGTAGGTAAAGGCTGGGGACGTGATCGTTCAACCGTTCGCAATCAAAACGACGTTCAGTTTTCAGAGTGGAGGCAAAGTTGCAAAATCCCCGCACCGAGGAAGACCAGAGCCAACTACATGGCGTGCGCATTGATACTGACGTTGCGCTGCGCATAAGCCGCACCCTGTGGAAAGTGCTGAGCCAGCATGACCCCGTTTTGCGCGAGAAGCTCGCAAACGCCTTGCAATCGGAAATTGATGGTCTGGCCCTTCAGGAAGAGCTGGATGAAGGTGCCAAGCCCAGCAATGACGGGGCCACGCTACAAATTCTGAAGCTTTATCAGGCTGTCAAAGCAGACTAAAACGCTCCTTGACCCATCTGGAAAATGTTTGCACTCAAAAAATTTAACTGGAACAATGGTTGATCCGCGCTAACTGAACGGGATACGGTTGGCTTTGCTCCAAGTTCGACGATCAAGAACACGCACAACAAAGCCATGATCGTCCCTAGGCCCGGCGGCAAATTCTGTGCGCGTGGTTTCAATCCAATCCGCCTCATCAAACACAGGGAAAAATGCAGTCCCATTGGGGGCTGCATCCACGTCCGTGAGATAAATCCGATCGGCAAGGGGCAAAGCTTCAGCATAGATTTGACCGCCGCCAATGACGCAAATTTCGTTGTGGTGGGCGGTCTTGGACATGGCCGTTGCGGCTTCGATGGCAAGCGACAGGCTGGTCCAAACGCTAGCCGCATGGGCTTGAAAGCTTGTATCACGGGTGATGACCAAGTTAGGTCGGCCCGGCAAAGGCCTTCCAATTGACTCCCACGTTTTGCGCCCCATGATGACAGGCTTGCCTAAAGTGATGGCCTTGAAGTTTTGCAGATCGCTATTCAAGCGCCAGGGCAAGTCATTATCCACCCCAATCACATGATTGCGGCCACGCGCAACAACGAGGCAGAGCTTGATCGTCTTCATCATGGTGGCCTAGCACCAATCGCTTAGCCAACAAATGCCTTTTCATAGACAAATTGCCCGGGCTGGCTGACAGAGCCCTCCGTAAAGCCAGCCTGCTCGAACATGGCCTTGCAGGAGGCCAACATCTCCATCGAGCCGCAGATCATGCCGCGATCTTCCTCAGGATTGAATGGCGGCAGATCGTGGTCTTTGAAGAAGCTGTGATCGGCAACGCGGGCTGGCAGGCGGCTCCTTGGGTGTTGAGCCTCCCGAGTTGCGGCGGTGTCATGGATCAACTTGCCCGCCTGCACATAATCTCCAACCAGAGGATCGTCTTTCAGGTTTGCCACCAATTCGATGCCATAGGTCAGTTCATCGGCTGTGCGGCAGGTGTGGGTCAGGACAACTTCCTCAAAGCGTTCATAGGTTTCCGGGTCGCGGATCAGGCTGGCAAAAGGTGCAATACCAGTCCCGGTCGCCACCATGTAGAGCCGCTTGCCTGGCAAGAGCGCATCGAGCACCAATGTGCCAACGGGCTTGCGCCCCACTAGGACCGTTTGACCGACTTCAATGTCGCAGAGTTTCGAGGTCAACGGCCCGTCTGGAACTTTGATGGAGTAGAATTCTAACTCTTCGTCCCAATTCGGGCTGGCAATAGAATAAGCCCGCACCAAAGGTTTGCCATCGATCTCTAGCCCCATCATCACAAACTCGCCCGTTCGGAACCGAAAGGCAGGTGAACGGGTTGTCCGGAAGCGGAAAAGACGGTCGTTATAGTGCTGGACGGCCAGCACGGTCTCGGAAGTAAAGGCGGACACGGGGTCAAAGGCTCTCTGATTTGTCTGGAGCCCATCAGATGGGCGAAATTAGGTTCTGCCGCAAGACGGACCGAGATGAAACTGACAGAAACATTTAGAGGAACTGGGCTAGCTGTAACACCGGGGCTCGATTTCAACAGCTTCAACACCCGTAGCACTGGCCTTTTCCACCCAAAACAGACTATAGAGCGCGCCAAACAAGCTGAGTTGTCAGCCAAACAGGTCATTTGCGGCCGGGAGACCCAATGTCAAAAGAAGAATTGCTCGAATTTCAAGGTACCGTGGTAGAGCTTCTACCCAATGCCACTTTCCGCATCCGTCTTGAAAACGAACATGAAATTATTGGCCACACCGCTGGTAAATTGCGCAAGAACCGCATTCGCGTTTTGGCAGGCGATAAAGTTCTGGTCGAAATGACTCCCTATGACCTGACCAAGGGCCGGGTCACTTATCGCTTCCGGTAAAATAAGTCGCATGAAGCTTATTCTGGCCAGCGCATCGCCGCGCAGACAAGAGCTTCTGGCCAGGGTCGGGATTATGCCCGACATGATTTGTCCCGCTGATCTGGACGAGACACCATTGCCGCATGAAACGGCGCGCCAGCACGGTTTGCGGCTGGCCTGTGCCAAAGCAGAAGCCATCTCCCTAAAAAATCCAAATGACCTGATCCTCGCTGCCGACACCGTCGTCTCGGTGGGGCGCAGGCTGTTGCCCAAGGCCGAAACGCGCGCGCAAGCGCTGGCTTGCCTCACCCTGCTGTCGGGGCGCAATCATCGCGTTACCACCGCAGTCGCCGTCCAGCGCGGTCAAGCCACAGCGAGCCGGGCGGTTGAAACCCGCCTGACCTTCAAGCGCCTCAGCGAGGCTGAAATCAGCTTCTATCTCGATAGTGAGCAATGGATGGGCAAAGCTGGCGGTTATGGCATTCAGGGCTTGGCTGGTGCCTTCTGTACCAATCTCCATGGCTCTTGGGAGGGTGTGATGGGCCTGCCGCTCTATGAGACCGTTTCTTTGTTGGAAGGCTTTGGCTACCGTCGGGTGCTGACATGAACGCACCGAAGCCCCCCACACGGGAAATCGTCATCCATGAACGCGTTGGAGAGCTTCGTGCAGCTTTGTTTGACCGCGACCGGATTGTGGAATTGCGCTTAGAGCGTTGGTCGACCCATGAGAGCCGCGTGCGCTGGGGCCAGATATATGCTGGCCGCGTCAAAGCCATTGATGGCCGCATTGGTGGGGCTTTTGTTGATCTCGGCGTGGGCGAGCCTGCCTTTGCGCCCTTTGGTCGCGAACGTGAGGCAGATCTGCGTGTCGGGGCTGCGGTGGCTGTCCGCGTCGTGCGCGAAGCCGAAGGTGGCAAGGGCCCGGCGCTGGCCTTTGAAGGTCTTGCTCCACAAGGGCCTTGTCCACGCCTTCTTGAAGATGCCACGCCATGGCAGGGCTGGCCAGGCGAGCCGCGTGAGGCAGACGAAGACGAGATTGATCGCATCGACGCCGCATTTGAAGCTGCCTTGCAGAGCGAAGTACCCATCGCAGGCGGGGGCCGTTTGACGATTGAGCGCACGCGCGCCTTGACCGCCGTGGATGTCGATAGTGCCAACCGGGAGACCGGCGGTACCGATCCAGCCCGTTTTGCCCGTGGCCTCAACCTCGCGGCAGTGCCCGAACTTGTGCGCCAAATCCGCCTGCGTGGCCTAGGTGGCCTCATCTGTGTCGACTTCACAGGGCCGCGCCGCAAGGGTGATGCCGAGGCGCTGACCAAGGCCCTCATCAGTGCCTTTGATGCGGAAAAAAATGGCGGGGTCGCCGCGCCCAAAACCGAAGTCCTGCCTGTTTCTCGCTTTGGCATTGCCGAGATCGCGCGGCAAAAGCGCCGCCAAGCCTTGGCCGATATTTGTCTCGACACCACAGGCCATCCCACTGCAGAGACTTTGGCGATTGCGGGCATCAATCAGCTAGCCACAGCCCTGAAAGGCGCCAAGGGCCGTACTGTGACGCTTTATGCGCCAGCCGCCCCTTTGGCCTTTTTGGAAGCCGATCCGATTGGTTGGCGGCAGGATATTGCTGACACGATTGGCGGCCAGTTTCAGCTATGTCTGGGCCGGGCAGGCCAGACCCATTGTGAGGTGGTGATCGCATGAGCCGGACCTGTCCTGAATGTGGCAAACCCACAGAGCACGCCTATCGGCCCTTTTGCTCCAAACGCTGCGCGGACCTCGACCTAGGCCGTTGGCTCAATGGTTCGTATGCCATTCCTGTTCAAGAAGAGGATAATGGCATAGCCGATGCAGACGACCCCGTGGACAGAGACAATCTGATCCGCTAAACGCCTGCGTCCCGACAGGTTGCCCGGATAGCTCAGTCGGTAGAGCAGCGGATTGAAAATCCGCGTGTCGCTGGTTCGATTCCGGCTCCGGGCACCACTCTAACCTTCAAAGCCACATTACATCTAGCCCGCAGGCACCACGCCAATCACTTGTGTCGCTGGCGAATCCTCTTGCAAACTTCCCCTTTCCATCACTCTAATTGACCGCGCTGACAATTAGAGTGATGGCCCCCAGCGCCCATGGCCTGGTATTGTTGCTATGCAGGTCGCTGGTGATCAAGGCAGGCTGAGAGAAAAGGGGAGGGTGCTTTGAGTCTATTTTTTGCCGGAAAATACTTGCGATTACGGGCGTTTGCTCTGGGATGTATCGGGGCTGTCGCGGCCTTTGGCACTGGGAATCAGACCGTGGCGCAGGTGGCACCCGCTCAAGCAGAAGCCCAGACCAAATGGTCGCTTGTCTGGGCCGATGAGTTTGATGGCACAGCGATTGATCCAAACAAATGGAGCCATACGGTGGATTGCTGGGGTGGCGGCAATAATGAAAAGCAATGCTATACCGAGCGCCCGGAGAATAGTTTCTTGAAGGATGGCAACCTCGTGATCCAAGCGCGCAAAGAACGCCGTCGCGGTTATGCTTTGCCGGTGGAGCAGCGCACCAATAGGGAAGCACGGGCGCAAGAGGTGACTTTGCCCTACAGTTCTGCCAAGTTGGTCACCAAGGGCAAGGCCGATTGGCGCTATGGCCGGATTTCGGTGCGGGCGCGTCTGCCACAAGGCCAGGGCACCTGGCCCGCCATCTGGCTGTTGCCTGCGGACGAAGTTTACGGTCCGTGGGCGGCTTCTGGCGAGATTGATGTTATGGAGGCGGTTAATTTGGGTGAGCCGTGCCCGAATTGTCTAGGCGGGGTGGAAAATACCATCCTAGGCACTTTGCAATATGGCGGGGCGTGGCCGAAAAATACGCTTCTTTCGAAAACTACGCCGCTGGTGGGTCGTCTCGATGACTTTCACACTTATACGCTCGATTGGGATGCAACCAAGATGGTGTGGTCGATCGATGGGCTGCCCTATGCCACGCAAACGCCTGCGACTTGGCATGTTGATCAGAGCCCAAGCCGACCTTCGGCCCCCTTTGATCAGAAGTTTTACCTGATTTTGAACCTCGCCATCGGTGGAAACTTACCCGAAGGCCGCAATCTGCGCGGTGTTTCGCCGAAGAATTTTCCCAAGACAATGGAAATTGATTGGGTTAGGGTCTACAAATGTGAACGCTCACATGATTCCGCTTCGTGTGGGGAATGAGGGTGGTCCACCTGAGTGAGAGACCAAATGAGAAACGAGAAGCAACGAAAAACTGAGGATAGGAAACCTTAAAATGGCCGGACCAAGTGCAGTGACGATACAGCCGCAGCAAGGCAATGTGAACGACCGAACCTTGTTTTTCATGTCGCTCGCTTTGTTCTTCATTTGGGGTTTCGCGACCGTTCTGATCGATATTCTGATCCCCAAATTCCGTGGGCTTTATAATCTTAGCTATGCAGAGGCCATGCTGACCCAGTCGGCCTTCTTCTTGGGCTATTTCGTTTTCTCAATTCCTGCGGGCAATTTGGTCGCCAATGTGGGCTATATGCGCGGGATTATCGCTGGTTTGGCCGTGATGATCGGTGGCTGTCTCCTGTTTGTGTTGGCCACTCATATTGGCATTTATTCGGGCTTCTTAGTTGCTTTGTTCGTGCTGGCCGCTGGCATTACGATTCTGCAAGTTGCTGCAAATGCCGTGATCTCGATTGCAGGGGCCGCTGAAACCAGCTCCGCCCGCCTGACCCTTGCGCAAGCCTTTAACAGCTTTGGCACGTTCATCGGCCCATTTGTCGGTGCCAAGCTGATCTTGGAAGGCGGGCCTGAGATTCCTAAGGACATCTCCACCCTGACACCAGACGCGCTGGCTGCCTTGCGCGAAGCAGAAGCTGCCGCCCTGCAAACCCCCTATCTGGGCATTGCAACGGTGTTGGTGCTGATCCTGATCGTCTTCTATTTGAAGCGCGACTTGTTGCCGCCAATGGCAAAGACCGAAACGCCGACCGGCCTCGGCTTTCACCTGTTGGCGAATAAGAAAATCCTGTTCGGCGTTATCGCCATTTTCACCTATGTCGGCGCAGAAGTCGCGATCGGCTCCGTCCTGGTAAATTATTTGAGCCAAGCGACCATCTTGGGTTCCACCGAGGCGCAGGCCGGCAAACTGGTGGCACTCTATTGGGGCGGGGCAATGGTCGGTCGCTTTGCAGGCTCGTATATTTTGAGCCGCTTTCCAGCTGGAAAGGTGTTGGCAGTCTTTGCAGTGATCGCAATTGCTTTGGCTGCTTTAGCCATGGTCTTGACGGGCCAGATTGCTGCGATCTCCATTCTGTCAATTGGCTTGTTCAACTCTATCATGTTCCCAACCATCTTCTCGCAGACTGTGATTGGCCTGAATGATGAAGACACGCCAAAGGCCGCCGCACTCTTGTGTATGGGCATCGTGGGCGGGGCCATTCTACCTCTCGTGACTGGCTTTACTGCAGACCATGTCGGGCTTTCGGTGGCGTTGATTGTGCCGATCCTGGGCTACGGTTGGCTCGTGTTCTTCGGCCTATTCGTCCACCGTCAAAACACTGCTGCAGCAAACTGAGCGAAGGCCAAGACGATTATGCGTTCCCTTTTCAAGCCATTTGTTCACAAGTCCTTTCGCGCTCGCGTTGCCACCATTCTGGCCCTGTCACTCGGGCTGACTGGCTGCGCGTCTGGGCCCAAAAAGGACGATAAAGTCGAGACGCGCATCAACGAGATTATGAGCAAGATGACTGTTGAGCAAAAGGTCTCTCAACTCATCATGCCCGATATCTCGACGATAACGCCGGAAGATATGGCCAAGTATCGCTTTGGCACCATTCTGAACGGTGGCAATTCCGGCCCTTATGGTAATGAGCGCTCTAAGCCTGAAGACTGGTTGAAATTAGCCGACGCGTTTTGGGAGGCTTCGCGCACACCCCATGCTGACGGTAGCCCGGTTATTCCGGTGCTGTGGGCAACCGATGCCGTGCACGGTCACAGCAATGTGGTGGGTGCGACTTTGTTTCCGCACAATATCGGTCTGGGCGCTACGCGCAATCCAGCGCTAATCCGCGAGATTGGCCGCATCACAGCTGCTGAAATCAAAGTCACCGGCATTGATTGGACGTTTGCGCCAACTTTGGCCGTGGTCCGCGATGACCGCTGGGGTCGTACCTATGAAGGCTATGGCGAAGATAAGGGCCTGGTGTCTGAATTTGGCGCTGCCATGGTTCAGGGCCTGCAAGGCACAGGCGCAGACTTCCTGTCGCAGGATCATGTAATCGCCACGGCCAAGCACTTCTTTGGCGATGGCGGCACGGCGGGCATTGATACAGGCGATACCGTCGGCAATGAGGCCGATCTGGTAGATCTCCATGCCTATCCTTACCGCGCGGCTCTAAAGTCAGGTGTGCAAACGGTCATGGCTTCGTTCAGCAGCATCAATGGCCAGAAGATGCACGGCAGTAAGTCTTATCTGACGGAGCTGTTGAAGAATGAGATGGCCTTTGATGGCTTGGTGGTCGGGGATTGGAACGGCCACGGCCGGATTCCAGGCTGTACCAATAAGGACTGTCCGGAATCAATCAATGCAGGCCTCGATATCTTCATGGTACCAGAGGACTGGAAAGAGCTTTTGATCAATACCAAGGCGGCTGTTGATAGTGGCAAAATCTCGCAAGAGCGTTTGGATGACGCGGTGCGCCGGATCTTGCGTGTTAAAATCCGCTATGGCCTGCTCGATCTGACAGCTCCTTCGAACCGCAAATTGGGCGGGAAATATGCGCTGTTGGGCTCGCCAGAGCATCGGGCAGTCGCCCGCAAGGCCGTGCAAGAATCGCTGGTCTTGTTGAAGAATGACGGTGTTTTGCCGATCAATCCGAGCAAGACCATTTTGGTAGCCGGCGAGGGTGCAGATAGCATCGCCAAGCAATCGGGTGGTTGGACGATTTCCTGGCAAGGCGGCGGCGATCTGACCAATGCCGACTTCCCCGGTGCGCAATCCATCTTTGCCGGCATTGCCGAGCAGGCTGAAGCCGCAGGTGGCAAAGCCATTCTCTCGGTCGATGGCAGCTATCAAGACAAGCCCGATGTCGCCATCGTGGTATTTGGTGAAAAGCCTTATGCTGAATTCATGGGCGACATCAAAAGCCTGTCCTATGGCGATGCCAAGCCTCTAGCCTTGATGAAGAAGTTTCAGGACAGACAAATCCCGGTAGTGGCTGTATTCCTGACAGGCCGTCCATTGTGGGTGAATAAGGAGCTCAATGCCTCCAACGCCTTTGTCGCGGCTTGGTTGCCCGGCAGTGAAGGCGGCGGCGTGGCCGATGTATTGTTGAAGACCAAAGACGGCCAAGTCCAAAAGGACTTCAAAGGCAAACTGTCCTTCTCGTGGCCACAGGCGTGCGACGCTTATGCGCTCAATCCCGGTGAAGCCAACTACAAGCCACTATTCGGCTATGGCTTTGGTCTGGCCTATGGCGAGCATGCGGCTTGGACGAAGGTGGACGAGAAGTGCGCCCTCAGCCAACCCAATGCTGAAAATGACTTGGCAGTCTTTGCCCGTGGCCAAAGCGTGGCCCCATTCACGCTGGTCGCCGCCGATGGCAAGGCTCAACGTCTGGCTTTAGCCGGTGCCAAGGGGAAAAGTGCGGATGGCACTGTGGAAGTGGTCGCGATGGACCGCAATGCCCAAGAAGATGCCCGCACTATTTCGTGGAGAGCAGGCGGCTCTTTCGGCTTTGAGGCTTCCGCCGCGCTAAACCTCGCGGCGATGGCCGAAGGACGCGCCATCCGGATCGATTATCAGATCGGCACCCGTCCAATTGGCCCGGTGAAATTGTCGATGAGCTGCGGCGCCAACTGCCGCGACGAAATCGACATTACTGCGTCCTTGGCACTGGCCGAGCAAAAGGGCTGGATGACAGCCATCTTTCCTCTGTCCTGCTTTAAAAAGGGTAGCCCGATTGGCATGCCCTTGTCGATCCAATCGAGCGGCAGCTTTGAGATGTCTATCTCTGCGGTCACTTTGGTTGACGATGGGGGTGAGACGGCCTGCCGGTTTTGATTTAGAGGGACTGAAGGGGTATCCCCACCCCCTACATCGGTGCCGGGCAATAGCGTTTCAAATAGTCGCTATGGGTGGGCATGTGTTGCACGACGAATTGGATAGATTGTTCGATCCCGCGCAATTCATCGCCGGTCTTAGGCTCCATCAGCGCATCGGCCATAGCATTATGGCCTTGCATCGCAATGCCTTGGCCCATCATCACGGCCGCCCAACTGGTTTCGGTGAATAGCTCATCATCCTCGCGGAAAATCTGGCCATTGAGCCGGAACAGGTCGGTCTTTTCGGTCAGGCTTTCGGGCACAGCCATATTGCGGCAATAATTCCAGAACGGGCTGTCGTCGCGCGTTGTGGCATTATAGTGCAGAATCAAGAAGTCGCGGATGCGGGCGTATTCTTTGCCGGTCAAGCGGTTAAACGCATCTTCCTGAGCTTGGGTGACGCCATCAAGCGACAGTAGCGCGATCAGCTTGTTGATACCCGTATTGATCAGATGGATGGAGGTTGATTCCAACGGCTCCATAAAGCCGGCGGCCAGCCCTAATGCCACCACATTCTTGTTCCAGAACTTCTTGCGCCGCCCGGTGACAAAGCGCAGGAAGTTGGGCTCTGCTTGGGGTTTACCCGCGATATTATTGACGAGAATGTCGAGGGCTTCATCGTCACCCATGAACTCGCTGCAATAGACATGGCCATTCCCATTGCGGTGCTGCAGCGGCACTTGCCATTGCCAGCCAGCGCGGTGGGCAGTGGCGCGGGTATAGGGCGTGGGTGGGCTGCCATCATCGCGCTTGCAGGGCAGGGCGACCGCGCGATTGCAAGGCAAGAAGTTCGACCAATCATCATAGCCGGTCTTCAGCGTTTGCTCGATCAACAGGCCCCGGAAGCCGGAGCAATCGACGAACAGATCACCCTCGATGACGACGCCATTATCCATCGTGACGGACATGACAAAGCCCGTCTCACTATCCAAAGCGACATCATTGACTTTGCCTTCGACCCGCACAGCGCCGCGCTTCTCAGCATATCCGCGCAAATATTTCGCATAGCGGCCTGCATCGAGGTGATAGGCGTAATTGATCGGCGGCAGGTCGTCGCGCTGATAGTCTTCGGTTCGGGCAAAGCGGCCATATTGGGCAGCCATGGTTTCGATGTTGAAGATTTGGATCGGCCTTTTGTCGCCTGCTAATTTGTACTTATGCCAAATATGGTGAAACGAGATCCCGTCGACTTGATAGCCATAATTGCCAAAGGGGTGGATGTAGCTGTCGCCAATCTTGCCCCAATTGACGAATTGAATGCCCAGCTTGAAGCTGCCTTGCACGGCTGAGAGCATTTCGCGCTCATCAATTTCCAGCAAACGGTTGAAGTCCAAGAACGGCGGAATGGTGGCTTCGCCAACACCAACTGTACCAATTTGTTCTGATTCGATGACGATGACATTGACTGGCTTACCCGCACGCAAGCGCGACAAAGCGGCCGCTGCCATCCAGCCTGCTGTGCCACCACCTACGATCACGATCGTTTCAATTGCCATTTTTCGTCACCCCCGATTTCCTTTAACTGTATTTTCTTGCCATCTAGCATGGATGACGTGAATGTGAACGTTCATTTTTTCTTGTGAACGCTCTCAATTCCGGTTATGCCTCACACAATATGATCAGCTTCCTTCAAAAAAGAAGGGAGTCAGGGGAGGAAAATTTGGCCTATCAACTCAATGCAGGCACAGCCATATCTCGGTCTCGGCGGTTCACCGCTTTGACTACCGCATCCAGTCTCGCCCTTTTGGCGCTGGTTTCGCAGCCTGCTTTCGCGCAGACAACACCACAGTCGGCTAATCCAGCAGACGCTGCGACCCCTGCAACCCAGGAAGCCGAAGTACCGGCCGAAGTGATCGTCGTGACCGGCTTCCGTCGCTCGCTGCAAAATGCGCAATCGATCAAGCGCAATCTCGATACGTTTGTCGATGTGGTGACCGCTGAAGATATTGGCGCTTTGCCAGACCGTTCCGTGGCAGAAGCCCTGCAGCGGATCCCCGGCATCAACATTTCCCGCTTTGAACAGCGCAATGACCCAGACCGCTTCTCGGTCGAAGGTTCAGGCGTCATCATTCGCGGTCTGCCTTATGTGCGCTCTGAGTTGAATGGCCGCGATATCTTCTCGGCAAACGGTGGACGCGAACTCTCCTTCAACGACGTCTCGCCGGAGCTTTTGGGCCGCGTCGAAGTGTTCAAGAATGCCACGGCAGACATGATTGATGGCGGCATCTCAGGCACAGTCAATCTCGTCACCCGTAAGCCGCTCGACAAAAAGGGCCCACGCTTTGCGGGCACGATTGAAAGCAATTACGGCGATATGGCTGAACATTGGTCACCGGGCTTCTCCTTCTTAGGTTCCAATACCTATGAAACCGAAGTCGGCACTTTTGGTCTGCAATTGGCCTATGCCCAATCGGAATTGGTGACCAAGACCGATGCGTCGCAAATCACCGACCCTTGCTACCGCGATGCCTCGCTGACCTCGGCCTGTATCCGCGTGCGTGCTGTCGGTTCTGGCGGCTTTAGCGGTGGTCAAGCGTTCAACGCCTCCAATTTCCCGCCGACCAATGCTGTCTTCGTGCCCAAAGGTGCGGGCGTTCGCACTACCGATCTGACGCGTGACCGCGATGCGATCTCGATTGTGGGTCAGTGGGAGAGCAATGACAAGCGCTGGTTTGCCACGCTTGAATATTTGAAAGCAACCACTGAAGGGACCTTGGAAGAATTCTCGGCTTTGGCACTGGTCAATGACGATGGTCTGTTCCCCGTCGTAGCCCCAGGCACAACGGCAACCTTTGCTGGTAACCAATTTGCCAAGGGCACCTTGACCCAGCTGCAGCCCTTCACCGGCGGCCGGGGTATTCCAACCGAATTGCTGCGCTTCCAGCGCGAAGATGCCGCCTCGACTGAGGATGTGTCACTCACGCTGAAGTTTAACCCTACCGATCGAATGCGCTTCAACTTCGAAGCCCAGCATATCGCGTCGGACCGCACCGAGAATGGCTTCATTTCGGCCATGCAGACTTATAGCGACGTCTATATAGACAATACGGGCAACACCCCTCTTGTGCAGTTCTTGCAACCTGGCTCGGCCAACTCGCCCGCGAGCTATTTCACCGACCCCTCCAAGACATTCTACTGGTTCTTGCTGGACAACCAAGTCTATAACGAAGGCGAGATGACCAGTGTGCGTCTCGATGGCGAATATGACTTGAAAGAAGATGGCTTCTTCAAAGGCGTGCGCTTTGGTGCGCGTTGGAGTGATCGCTCGCGCATCACCCGCAATGCCAACTTCTCCAACTGGGGCAATTTGGGGGCACCATGGACCGGTCGTGGTGGCAACTGGAACTGCGGCGACTTCCAAGCCTTTGGGTGCGGTGGAGCCTATGCAAAAGACTTCCCCGGGTCGTCTGCCATTCGCAATCCATTCGGCGACAACTTCCAGCGCGGCAGTGTGCCTGTGCCACTGGGTGATGGCTCTGCCTTCTTCTTCGGCGGTGACAACACGGTTCGCGACTATTTGAGCGGCGAAATCCGCAAGCAAGCTAGTGCGATCACCGCATACACGCTGACCCCGAACGCCTGGTTCCCAATCTCTGTTCGTTCCGGCAATGTGGCGGGGGGACCTTGGACGGTTGGTGAAATCTCGGACGTTGAAGAATTGACCTCGGCCGCGTTCGCCCGGGTGGACTTTGGCAAAGAATATTCCAGCAACCTCAAGATCACGGGGAACTTTGGCCTGCGCTATGTGCAGACCACGGTTCAAAGTGCAGGTGCGATAAAGCTACCGACCGGTGAGTTTTTTGATTCAGTTGGATCGGGTGGTAATGGCGATGGCAAGGTCAGCGTCGCTGAGTTGCAAAATGCCTGCAGCCGGGTTCAGGTCGGCCAAGTTGCGCCGGGCTATTGCGGACTATCAACCACGCGTTTGGCTGAATTTGCTGCGGTCTTTACCGGCGAAGAGATTGACGACAGTGCCGACATTAAGTTCGACCATGTTTTGCCGAGCCTCAATGCCAAGGCAGACTTCGGCAATGGCATGCTGGTTCGCATGGCGATCTCAAAGGGTATTTCGCGCCCTGACCTTTCTGCCTTCGCCACAGGTGGCGGCATTTCCGACAATACGGCCAGCTTGAAAGCTGGCGGTACCTTGGCAACAGGGCCGCTCTTCCAGATTGGTACGGGTAACCGTCTCCTGCGTCCGGTTGAATCGTGGAACTATGACCTGTCCTACGAATGGTATTTTGCCAAAGTGGGTTACCTCGCGGTTTCAGCTTTCATGAAGGACATCCAGGGGATTGTGAATGGCGGTGCCACGGTTCGCAAGTTCACCAGTCCAAAGGGCGTCTCCACTGATGTTCTGGTGAATGGCCCCGTCAATAGCGATGGTGGCATCCTGAAAGGGGTCGAAGTCTCCTATCAGCAGACATATGACTTCTTGCCGGGCCTGTTGAGCGGATTGGGTACCCAATTCACTTATACCTTTGTGGATGCTGGTGACTTCAGTAACTCAAATCTCGGGGCAGAGCAGAGCCCCTTTGCCGGTTCTACCCCACTAGCGGGGGTCTCCGAACACACGATCAATGCGGTAGGCTTCTATGAAAAAGGCCCGATTGCGATGCGTCTGGCCTATAACTGGCGGTCAGAATTCTTGCAGACACCGCGCGACGTGATCTTCCCGTTCTCGCCGATTTATGGCGAGGAGACAGGTCAGCTTGACGGGTCGATCTTCTACACCTGGAGCCCACGGGTTAAGTTCGGTATCCAGGGCGTCAACTTGCTCGATGAAGTCACCCAGACCAGTCAGGTAATTGACTTCAAAGGCACGCGGGTGACCCGTTCTGCCTTCCGCAACGACCGTCGCTTTACCGTCATGGCACGGGTAGAGTTCTAACCTTTCCGCTGAGGGCGAGCCTTGGATCTACCTCCAGGGCTCGCTTTTTGCTCCTTGTCTGACCTGCAAGAGCGCCTTTGACCAATCATCGGTTCAAGGGAAATTCCACTTCGGGCATTGACAGGATAACCTTGTTTCGAACGATCAATTTTCAGTGTAGAATCTATAAGTCTTTTGATTGGTCGTAACTAAGCATTAAAGGGTAGTCTTCGGAACTTGTTTCAAGTTGTCCAGACCATCGCAATTCCATTGAAAGTCATTCCTTTGCATGCTGAATTCACCCGCCAGCTTTTTAAAGCGGCTCTGCGCCGAGAGCCCACTCCAACACAGCTGTTGAAGGATTAGTCTATGGGACGCCGCAATCAATCGGTCACCATTTCCCATGTCGCTGCAGATGCGGGCGTCTCGTTGCAGACGGTAAGCCGTGTTATCAATAATGAACCCAATGTACGCCCGGAAATGAAGGCGCGCGTGCGAGCTTCTATCGAGAAGTTGCACTATGTCCCTTCCATTGCTGCCCAACGCATGA
Source organism: Maricaulis salignorans (assembly GCA_943372135.1). Taxonomy (GTDB): domain Bacteria; phylum Pseudomonadota; class Alphaproteobacteria; order Caulobacterales; family Aquidulcibacteraceae; genus Aquidulcibacter. The sequence continues at coordinate 49,541 of CALRXH020000001.1, forward strand.
GTGGCTCGCGCTCCTACCTCATTCTGGTCATCAATGACCGAGAGCGGACAATTTCAGAATGGCGGGCGCGCCGCGGCGCGGACTGGGTCGACCAGATGCTTCTTGGTGGCATGTTGACATGCGCCGAGCACGGCTATCGGATGATTTTCGAGCTTGTCGACACGCATAATGACCATGTCGAACGTGAACTAAGCGGTACGATTGCAGCATTGCAGCCCGATGGCATCATCTTAACGCCTCCACACTCTGAAAACCCCTTGATCACCAATTTATTGGATCAGCGCAGGATTCCGTTTGCGCGGATTGGGTCTTTGACCCCAGGCAGTGGCTTTGCCATCCATATGGGCGATGCAGGCTCTGCCGCGCAGGCGACTCAACATTTGATCGGGCTTGGTCATAAGCGTATCGGCTTTATCGCAGGCGCGCCGGACTATAATCTCTCGCACTGGCGGGTTGATGGTTGGCGTCAAGCCATGGCGCAAGCTGGCCTATCCGATGTAGGCTTATGTGTGCCAGGTGACTTTAGTTATGAGAGTGGGCGGGAGGCTGCGACTACCCTTCTCAACCTCAACCCTGCACCGACAGCCATTATCGCCAGCAATGACCAAATGGCTTTGGCGACATTGGACATCGCCCATGAGCGCAACCTCTCGGTGCCGCATGACTTTTCCTTAATCAGCTTTGACAACACGCCTGTCGTTCGGTTCACGACCCCGCAATTAACGGCGATTGACCAACCGGTCGCAGCCACCTTCTCCAAGGCCGTCGAGCTCTTGATCAATCAGGCGACCTCCCCAAGCCTTGAGCCCTATCTGGTTCCCGGTTCCTTGGTGGAGCGCGCCAGTACAGCCCCGCCAAAAGCCTAGAGACTGGGATTGATCAGATATTTTTCGCCCGTCGCTTTTCGGGCATAAGCACGCGCATGAACGGGGTTCAGCGCCTCGGCCAGTGACAGGGTCGACGTGTAGTGGCTGGCAAAGGTGGTGGTCAGTTCCCGTGCTACGCGTTGGCGCAGCCCAAGTGCTGCTTCAAGTCCAATCTTTTGGAGGAAAGGCGTCAATAAGAAGCCGCTCACGCTCCATGACAAGCCAAAGCCGCGATCCAGTTCGGTGGGGCGCAAATCAAGTCCGCCATAAATATAGACTTGCTTGAAGGTGGAAGAGCCATAACGGCTATATTCCTTGGCGTTACGATTGGCGGCTGCTTCCATGGCGTGCAGGATGGAATTGGCCAGACGTCCCCCGCCAATCGCATCAAAGGCAATGGTAGCTTTGGTTTGTGTGACGGCGTCGGTCAAATCCGCTTGGAAGGTTTCAGATGTTGAATCCACGACATAGGTTGCGCCAATATCTTTTAGGATTTGCGCTTGCTCGGCGCTACGGACGATATTGACCAAGGGCACGCCATCGGCGAGGCAGATTTTATTGAGCATTTGGCCCAGATTTGACGCTGCTGCCGTGTGCACGAGGGCGACATGGCCTTCGCGCTTCATGGTCTCCACCATGGCCAGTGCGGTCAACGGGTTTACAAACATCGAGGCACCATCGGCAGAGGTCGCACCCTCCGGCAGAGGGGAACAATCGCGGGCCAAGAGTTTGCGGTAAGTTGCATACATCGAGCCGCCAAACATGCCGACTTTCTTGCCCAACATACCAGTAACATTGGTCCCCGCGCGCACGACCGTGCCTGCGCCTTCATTGCCGACCGCCATAGAGGCGTCCAAGCGCGGCTTCATCATGCCCATGCGCGCAGGTGGGATGGTCGCGGTCAAAACAGGCCGGTCTGGCGTGCCGCCGGCCACCAGGCTTGCCATGTCCGCAGGCCCTAACAGGAGGCCCAAATCAGACGGATTAATCGGCGAAGCTTCGACTTGGACAATCACTTCATCGGGGCCTGGCTCGTCGATCGCAACCGGTTCGAGATTGAGGATCAACTGACCTTCAGATGTAACGGTGGAGCGCAATTCAAGGCCTTGGAGTTGGGTGTCGCTCATGGTGGTACCTCCGCACTTTCTAACTTTATGCCTTGCTAAACTAGCAGGTTCTACTTGTCGCGTGAAAACATACAGTGAGCAAAGTAAAAGGCCCCTCGCCATGGAGGGGCCTCGTATCTTTCTAGATCGAAACCGATCTGAAGCTTCAGTATTTTGTTGTATACCGGATAAAGAAATCCCGCCCGACGCCTGAAACGGGCTCGGCCCATTCGCGCAGATAAGGTTTTTCATCGCTGAGGTTGTTCACACCGAAGATAATCGAGTGATCGTCCGTAAGCGCGTATCGGATCGATGCATTGTGTGTCCAGAAGTCGCCGGTGAAAGCGGGTGTGAACTGGGCAACGGTTTCCACTTCGACTCCGAACAAGGTTTGGTTATCAATGAAGCGTGATGACCAATTCACCGACCAAGGTCCCTTATCCCAATCCAAACCAATGGTGTAGGTCCATTCCGGGTTGTTGATTTCGCCAAGGATTTTATTGCCTACCAAGGGCGCTGCTGGATTTTCAAAGTTTTGCCTGTTCTCAACCCAGGTGCCAGTCAGCGCCACAGCAAACCGGCCCAATTTTGTGAGGCCGATTGCTTCGAGGGGTAAGGCATAGCGCACATTCAGGTCGACACCTGATGCTTCTTGCGCAGCGAAGTTGATATCGCCTTGGCGGATGAAATTCAGTCCAAGGAAAGTGGGCGAACCCGCCGTGCGCGTACGCCGGAGCGCCGCGCAGAACTGATTTTGAAGACTGGGGGCATCGTAACAGGCGTTGACGATGTTTTGGGCAGACACCGAAGCGATGGCGTCTTCAATGGCGATATTCCAATAATCCGCTGTAAGGATCAGGTTTTTGACAAAGCGTGGCTTGAATACCAGGCCGGCACTATAGGTTTCTGCGGTTTCTTCCTTTAGGTTTGGATTGCCACCTGAAACACCAGTGAAGCGTGCGGTATTTGGATTGCTCCACCCCGCCGGAATGCCATCAGCTCGACAATTCGCAAGCCGGTTGGCTGGTTGCGACCCTTGGCCAATGAGAGCATTGTCGCACGGATCCAGTGGCGAGAAAGTGGTGGGTTGCTCAGGCGAGAACAATTCATCGATGTTGGGTGCGCGAACCGTCACCGAATAGCCGCCGCGCAACCGCAGGTCAGAAACCGGTGCCCAGATCAAATCGGCTTTCCAAGCAAAGCTGTCGCCGATGGTCGAATAATTGCCCCAGCGTGCTGCTGCGCTGACTTCCAGTGTCTCGAATAGCGGCTTTTCGCTGATAATCGGCAAATTCACTTCCACATAGGCTTCGCTGACATCATAGGAACCCTTGGTGCGTTGGGTGCCGCCGACGTCGAAGGTTTCCCCCAAGGTCTCACGCGCGTCCGGTCTGAAGTCGCTTTCTTCCTTTCGGTACTCCGCGCCAACCACAAACTTGACCGCTCCACCTGGAAGGGAGAATAGCTTGGCGGAATCACCGGAAACCGTGCCGCTGAAAACGGTTTGGCGGATCGTCGATTTTGTAACCTCTTCATAAGATACAAACTCTCGGGCTTCTTTGCTGGATTTGTTCAAACCAAACAAATTCAAAGGCCGACATTCCTTATCCCTGGGGTTAAATGTGGTGAATTTGTCGATTTCAATATAGGGGAACTGAGATGCCGGTGACGGTGGCAGGGCATTTGGGTTCAGGTTTGATCGGCAAGTCGGCTGACCAGTTGCGGGATCGATCACCGCATCGATGGCCGCAAAATAACGGTCATCCAAGCGGGTCCACGAGCGCGTCTCTGTCCGGGTTTGGCCAAAGTTGAACGCCACATCATAGCGCCAGCCTTCCAAATTGAAGAAGTCGCCATCTGCTCCTGTCACAAAACGGAACGTGCTACGCTCGTTGGAATCACCGATGTCATTGCGGACAACATCGATGTTATCGCGTCCAATGGCCAGTTGATAGGTGCTCGCAAGGCTCGGATCTGCAGCAATTTGGGCATTGATATAGTTACGGATTTCCACCGGGATAAACGGATTGTCACGCCGGATCAGGATGGTGTCGTCAAAGGTTTTATAGACATTGAAATAGCGTGCCTTGGAATTGACGATTTTGCCTTCGAAATAGGGCCGGAAGCTCGGACTTGCCTCATAGTCGAGGAAAAAGTTCGCAACGAACTGGCCTGTTGTGGGGGTCAGATTCGAGTCATTAAAATATTGTTCCGCACCGTCGCCGCCAATCTGGTTTTGCCCGCTGGAAATCAAGCCATCCTGAAATGGTCGAACTTTACCGGAGTTAGTGTCCACCACCCAACAGCCAAAGAAGCGCCGCCCGATTGTGCTTTCCAGGCAGTCATTGATACCGTTGCCATTAAAATCCGCTCCTGGCAGTGCGCCGGCACCATCGGCAAAACCGGTGCCGAACGGATCTAAGCCAATTAAGCCAAGCGTAGAGGAGATCGAGAAGCGACGGTTACCCAGAATGGCGCGCGGCGTGGCGCTTCGGGCGCGCTCTACAAGGGTTGGATCGGTATTGGCGTAGCGCGGTGCACCATTGACCAAAATGGTGTTACCAATTGTGTTGTTGGCCGTCCGCCCGGTCGGGATTGGATCGCCAACCTGAAAACGCGTGGCAGGGTTTTCTGTGTTAAAGGCCAGACCATTATCTTTTGAAAAGTCGCGGTCGCCATAGAACAGGCCTTCTTGTGCATCGTATTGTGCCGCAAAGGTCATATTACCCTTTTCGCTTTCGCCAAAATTCTTACCGTATAGAAGGGATCCAAAGAAGCCCGGCGAGTCTCCTTGCCCGGACAAGGAAGTCTGAGCGGAAACTTCAAAGCCTTCATACTTCTTTTTGGTGACAAAATTGACCACGCCCGTGACTGCATCTGACCCGTAAACGGCCGAAGCGCCGCCTGTCAAAACATCAACCCGTTCAATCAAAGCCGATGGAATAGTGCCAATATCAACTGCGCTGGAACCCGAAACACCCGCAACATGGCGACGACCATTAACTAGAACGAGCGTGCGTGCGCTGCCCATCCCACGTAGGTTCAAGGTGGCCCGACCCGGCACACCGGTAGCTTGCTCGCCAGTTGTGGATGATGCGAGCTGCGGCAAGGTTTCAAGATAGTCGGCAACTTGGGTTATCCCCTGAGCTTCGAGTTGCGCGGCGCTGACAAAGGTGACGGGTGAGGGGCTTGCGTCGGCTGCACGCGCGATGCGTGACCCCGTCACTACGATGACTTCGGCGGCTGGCTCTGGAACACTGCCACCTGCTGGGCTTGATTGGGCCCAAGCGGTACCTGCGACAAGCGATGATGCGCAAACGCCAACGAGCAGCCTTAAACGTTTTGTAGATGGATTCATTTCCCCCCCCCAGGAATACTTACTTTAAGGATCGAACTTAAGAATGCTTCTTTGCCATTGTCTAGTGTTTTTCAAACAACAGTCTGCTTAGAGATTGTTTCGCAAGCTTAAGTTCGACCTTTGCGCAAAATGAAGGCAACTTAGGTCTATTGGTTGTTATGGTATCCGTTTGGCCCGGCATCAGCCTCGCACCCCCATAGACATTGCTTGCAATTGCGTTACCAAGATGGGTCAAGGGTGCAGGTTCATAAGCGCTCAAGGGGGCAACATCATGCATAGACGTGGCAAGATTGGCCTGACGGCTGGGCTAATAATCCTTATCTTTTGCGCGGGGGCTTACGCGGCGGGTGTCCGACTGGCCTTATTCCCCGAGGCCATCAATCCCACCCCCTATCTTGAAAAGGCCAAGGCCTATAATGCCCTGATCGAGCGCGATAAGTTTGGCGTGCCCCATATTTCAGGGCCGAGCGACGTCGATGTCGCGTTTGGCATGGGCTATGCGCATTCAGAAGATGATTTTGCCACCATCACCGAGGCTGTCCTGACGACGCGCGGCACCATGAGCGAGAGCAAGGGCAAGGATGCCGCGGCTGGTGATTATCTGGTGCAATTGCTGAAAGTCTGGGACAGTGTGCATGCAGGCTATGAGCGCGAAATCACCCCGGAGGCCAGGGCGATCATGCAGGCCTATGCCGATGGCGTCAATTTATATGCCGCGCAAAATCCAACCAGAGTGCCAAGCGGGCTTCTGCCTTTGTCCGGCAAAGATGTCGCGGCTGGTACCGTGTTTCGAGGACCATTCTTCTACGGGCTAGATAAAGTCTTTAAGGGGATTCTCGAGACCCAGCCTGTGCACGACAAGGCGCCGCCCAAAGGTTCTAACGCGATTGCGATTGCGCCCAAGCGCTCCAGTGATGGCGCAACCCGCCTTCTGGTCAATTCCCACCAGCCCTATGATGGGATGGTGGCGTGGTATGAGGCTGTGTTGGAGAGTGGCGAGGGCTGGCATGTCGCTGGCGGCTTCTTCCCCGGCTCCCCCTTCATGCTGCATGGCCATAATGCCCATTTGGGTTGGGCCAGTACGGTCAATAAACCCGATCTGGCTGACGTCTACCGCCTGACGACCGATCCAAAAAAGCCTGACCAATATCTTTTGGACGGTAAATGGGTGCCGTTTGACAAGAAGGTCGCCACGTTTCGGGTCAAAGTGTGGGGCCCGATCCTATGGACGGTGAAGCAAGATCTGTTGTGGTCTGCGCATGGTCCTGCCTTGAAGACCGAGCGCGGCATGTTTGCTGTCAGCTATGCGGGTCAAGGGGAGTTACGCCAGCCTAACCAATATATGGCGCTCAATAAGGCCAAGAACCTCACCGAGTGGCGCGCGGCCATGGCCATGCAGGCGCTGCCCAGCATCAATTTCATCTATGCCGATCAGGTCGGCAATGTTGGCTATCTCTCCAATGGTCAATTTCCGATCCGTAAGGATGGTGTGGATTGGCAAGGGATCGTGCCAGGGGACCGGAGCGACCTGTTGTGGAAAGGCCGCGTGGCCTTTGATAAACTACCGCAGCTTTGGAACCCGCAGTCGGGCCTGGTTTTCAATTCCAACAATAATCCAATGGTGGCCACTGACGGCCCGGACAATATTCGCCCAGAAAGCCTTGGTGCCCATCTTGGCCTACAAACCAATATGACCAATCGTGCTTACCGCGTGCTCGAGACCTATGCGTTAGACCCGTCTATCTCCGAAGCGGAGTTTGAGGCCTATAAATATGATCTAGCTTATAGCGAGAAGGGCATTTTGGTTGGTCTGGTGCGCGAGGCCTTGACCTATGATGCCACGGGCAATGCCGATTTAGCCGAGGCGCAGAAAATTTTAAAGGCATGGGACCGCCGCAGTGATCGCGCCAACCGTAGCGCGGCTTTGGCCGTCTTGATGGGCCAGCCGATTGGCCGTGCCGCAGAAAATGGTGAGCCATTGCCCCCTTTGCGTCCGGCCTTAGATGCCGCCATCACCCAGCTCAAAACCCATTTCGGCCGCCTTGACCCTACATGGGGTGAGGTCAATCGCTATCGGCGTGGCAATTTCGACTCAGCCGTCGACGGCGGCCCGGACGTCTATCGCGCTGTCTATGGTGCAACACAGAAAGACGGGACCTTGACGGCCAATGGCGGTGACACCTTCATTATGTTCGTCAGCTGGGACAAAGCGGGCAAGTTGTCGTCGCGTAGCGTGCATCAATATGGCTCCGCCACTTTGGACAAAGCTTCACCTCATTATGCCGATCAGGGCAAGCTCTTTGTCGAGCTGAAGACCAAGCCGGTCCTGTTTAGCCGTGCCGATCTCGCTGGCCAAATTGACCGCAGCTATCGGCCGGGTCGCTAAATTCTCAAAGGAAGGAACTCAAGATGAACCGCTTTTTGGCCCACACCGGCGCAAAATATCCGATCGTCCAAGCGCCCATGGGCTGGATTGCCCGCTCGCAATTGGCTTCAGCAGTGTGTGAAGCAGGCGGCCTTGGTGTGATTGAAACGTCTTCTGGCGAGACAGAGAATTGCCAGGCGGAAATTCTCAAAATGAAGACACTGACGTCGGCACCATTTGGCGTCAATCTTCCTATCATGTTTTTGAAGAATGACGCGATTTTACACTTCATCTGCGAGTCTGGCGTCAAGTTTGTCACCACCTCGGCTGGCAGCCCCGCGAAGTTCATTGCGCCCTTAAAGGCGGCGGGAATCGTTGTCTATCATGCAGTTCCAACGGTTGATGCCGCGCTGAAATGCGTCGAGGCAGGGATCGATGGTTTGGTGGTCGAAGGTGCTGAAGGCGGCGGCTTTAAAAACCCGGAAGAAGTCTCCACGCTTGTGTTGCTGCAGGCGATCCGCAGGGTCACTGATGTGCCCTTGGTGGCGGCAGGCGGGATTTGCGACGGAAAGGGGATGGCTGCGGCTTTCGCGTTAGGGGCAGAAGCAGTTCAAATGGGCACGCGCTTTGTCAGCTGTGCTGAAAGCCCGGTCCATCACAATTACAAACAAGCTATTCTCGATGCCAAGGAAACCGGGACTTATGTCCTCAATAAAAAGGCCAGCCCCTGTATTCGCGCGCTCAAGACCCAGCGGACTGCTGCGATCTATGAAGCCGGTGTCATGCCGCCCGATACGTTCAAAGGCATTCTCGATCTTTATTTTGGCGGGGATATGGAAGCTGCTGTGGGTCTTGCAGGCCAAACCTCAGGTCTGATCGATGAAATTAAGCCTGCCCGCGACATTATCGAGGAGACGGTAGCAGAGTTTCACGCGATTTCTGCTCGGATGGGGGCCATGGCGGCGGCACAGAACTTCGGTTGACCCCGAAGTTTAGCGCGCCAGTCGGGGTGCCCCACTTGATGGGCCAACACCTTCGGGGACGGGCACACCTGAACCGACATAATTCTTGTTGATCACCAAGACCGGGTTATTGCTCAGGGTAAGGGATTTTGCGACGATTACGCTCTAGGCCGAGTCTTGGGCTACATTCCCTGAGGATGAAATGAACAATTCGCTTCCTGGAATATAAATCGTTCCTAAAAGCTCCCGGACTTGGTCTGAAGATATAGTAAAGCGCTTGGTATTACTACGACCGGTGGCAATCAAGAATCCAGCCAGTGGGCCTGATTTGCGTGCGGTTAGCTCAATATCAGCTTTTTGATCAAACGAGAAAGCACGGTCTGGGTCAAATACCAGGACGACGTCATCGCCGCGTAACTTGGAGTTACCATTGAAATCCAGTTGCCCCTTGAAATAATGCTCGCCGGCTTCAAGTATCAACGTTGCGTTCCCTGAAACTTGATAGTTCTCACAATGAACTCCAGGAGGAAGGCTGACCAGCGAGTTTCCGCTGTGGACGACATTTTCAAGCCCAGTAGCACAATTGGGGGACGTTAAGTCCAAGCTAATAAATGGGTCCTGAATTGGTAACGCGCCTACGCTGGCCGCTGGCGAGATGCTACCTGTTGCACCTTTAACCGCTTGAACCGAACCCGCTTCAATTCGGCCCGAATTGGTAACTGAAATCGATGAATTGGATTGCACAAGGCAGCCAGGTGCACGGACGATAGCGCGATCCATTATGGTGGCGCCCACTGTCGCGGCTTGGTCGATCTGCAGCACGCAGAGCGGCGTTTTGCTCAAGGTTTCCGCTGTCGAGGTCACTTCAATTGGGGTCTTGCTTGTAAGGAGACCGGAAAACATCGATTGAAATTGCGCGCGTGCCGTAACGCTGACGGTGCCAGAGGTGCGATTGATGTCGACAGTGAAACTGGGTGGAGTGGTATTTGTCAGACCGTTGACCGCATTTGTAGCAAGTGCGATCGCCGTGCTGCGGATCCCTTCATCACCTCTGGTGGATACGCTCAATTCACCCGCACCCGCCAATGCACCCCCATCCACGGCCGCTTGCATACGGGCTTTGCTCTGGGTGATTCCTGCAATCTCGACGCCGAATAAGACGGCGTAACTCAACGGCATAAGTGCCATAGCAGCGACCATTGTTATGTTTCCGCGTCGAGATTTCTTGCTATTTAGGTGGTCAATAATTGTTTCCCGCCTGTTGTCGAACGAGACTTTCTAACCCGACGAGCTGAAAGTGCGATAAAACTGGAGGCGGTGATCTGATTGATACTTGCAAGTATTTGATTACTATGAATCGTCTGTATTTTGGGCGGACTCGAGCGCGACTGAGTCGATTTGAACAGGTTTGCGCTCTAAAGTTCTGGTTTCCAGCTTACAAAATATCAGATGGAAACTCCATCTCGATACCGAAGCCAACATCGTCGCCGCTTACAAGGTGTATCTCACCACCAACGGCCTTCAAGCTGCCGATAGCGGTGGCCAAGCCTAAACCCAGCCCATCTTCAGTGCGCTGTAGCGCATTTGTGCCTTGTTTAAACGCTTCGATCGCGAGAGCAAAGCTAGTTTGATCCATGCCGTGGCCAGCATCTGAGACGCGGATCGCCACCCCGCCGTTTGAGGTTCTCTGGCTTGTTACATGAATTGGGGCCTGACCATGGGCAAAGGCGTTCTCAATCAGATTGCGCAAAGCCGTCAGCAACAAATCATAATCACCGGTGATCTCACAGTTGCCGGTCCGGTCAGCCAGTTTCATATCGGTTGACTTACCACCAGCTCGCAAGGCTTCGCGGGCGGCTGCCTTGATCAAGTCGGTAACCGAGAACACCCTCTTGGTAATCTCAATATCACCAGAGAGGATACGCGCGGATTCCATCAATTTATCATGCATCCGTTTAAATTTTTCTGCGGCCATGAGAATCTGACGGGCATGGCCTTGGATAGCTGTGTTGTCACTATGGCCCTCAATCAGCCGACCAAAGCCTAAGATTACATTGAAGGGCGTGTTAAACTCATGGCGTATCAACCGCAGAATGTTGGTTTTGAGACCATCGGCTTGCTCTGCCAGACGCCGTCCTTGACGCTGTTTGGCGTCGGCGCGGCTATTGCGCAGAACATAGGCCAACTGGTGGCTGACCAAGCGCCAATTCAACGGCTTGATCGCAAATGAGGTCGCGCCCGTGCTATATGCACGGTCGATTGCTTCCATGTCTTCACGGCCGGTGATAACCACGATGGGCAGATCTTCGAAGCTGGGGTCTGCCCGGACAGCCGCTATCAATTCAAAGCCGTTCATAACAGGCATTTCCAGATCGACCAAAGCAATGTCGATCCCGCCCTTCCTCAGGCGCTCTAAAGCCGCTTGGCCATCTTCAGCGACTTCAACTTCCATCGTGGGACTGGTCAGATAGACGCCCGCAAACTCGCGCAGGATGGGATCATCGTCGACCACGAGAATCCGCGCGTTGTCGGTAGGCACGAATTGAGAGGTTGTTGCCATTCCATAGTCAGTCATAGAGCACGACCTTTGCGGAATGGCGCGCAAATGCAGTTTCAGAACGCCCAAAATGATGGATTAAGACGGCGTTGTGCACCTTGATTGAACTCCTGCTGCAGCCTGAACTTAGCTTATTCTGGTTAAATTTACGTCAACCCTAGTTGTCGGGACGCAGCCCTGTCACCATTTCAACAGCGGCTGAATTCTGTTGGTTTAACCTGCACTTAATGTGTCCACGCTACTTAAGTGTGTGATGCCATTGCCCGGGTTTAATCAGGTGAAATCTCAGACGAAGCCTCCGAAGCAGAAAGTGCCAAAAGTCCAGAAACCAAGTTCCATCCGGTCACGGCTAGCGGCACTAGTATTGGGATCGGTGATTTTCTCGGTCCTGCCCGTCACAATGATTTTTGCCTATCAGGACATGACGCGCCATGGAGAGGCGCGCTGGTCTGAAATGCGGACCGCAGCGCAAGTATTAGCTAGTAGTGCGGCTGAGGCTGTCGCAGCGCAAGATCGCCAGCGTGCCTTTATCGCTATTCGTGCTATCTCGCGCAGCCCTGGGATTGTCTATGCGCGGGTGGAACTCGCTAATGGCATGTCCTTGGCCGAAAATGGCTCCGGTACGCGCCTTCGCAACGATGTGCGATTGGACAGTGAGAGTGGAGATCCGGACCTTGTGGCGCTGATCACCACCAAATCGGTCGAAGTCGTCTCTCCTGTCGAGTTGGGTGGCCAGGTTCTGGGGCGCGTCGTCGTGGTCCATATGGCCAATGACTTCCTGACGCCTTTGCTGCGCTCCATCGGAAGCGTGCTAGGTATCGCCTTTTTGACTCTCTTGATGTCTTTGGGGATTTCAAGGCGGATTCAGCGCGCACTAACCGAACCTTTGACCGATCTGACCAAATCGGTGGCCGCGATCGGCGAGAAGGGTGATTTCTCCCAACGCGTGGAAGCAACCACCACTGACGAAGTCGGCGCTTTGGTAACAGGCTTTAATGCCATGTTGGAAGCCATTGGTGAGCGCGATCGTCGCATTGAAGCCCATATGCGTGGTCTGGAACACGAAGTAGCCGCGCGGACCAGCGATTATTTGGTAGCCCGCGACTCGGCAGAGCGCGCCAATGCCGCCAAGTCCGACTTCTTGGCCACCATGAGCCACGAAATCCGTACGCCAATGAACGGAGTTATGGTGATGGCAGAGTTGTTGGCGGCAGAATCCTTGCCGGCCAAGGCCAAACGCCATGCCGACACGATTGTGAAATCTGGTCGCAGCCTTTTGGCTGTTATCAATGATATTCTCGACTTCTCAAAGATTGAAGCTGGAAAGCTTGATGTGGAGATCTGCGAGATCAATGTACTGGACTTGGTCGATGATGTGCTGGCCCTGTTCCAAACGAAAGCGCGCGAAAAGGGCTTGGAATTGGTAGCCTCTGCCCATCCCCAGGCTCCAAAGATCATCCCAGCTGATAGCGTACGTCTTGGCCAGGTGATCTCAAACCTCGTTTCAAACGCTTTGAAATTTACCGAAACCGGCCACGTGTTTGTTCGGTTGGAGCCCGATCCGGACAGCCAGTTTTGGCGCTTGATCGTGCAAGATACCGGCATCGGGATTGCAGAGGACAAGATCTCAGGCATTTTCTCTGCATTCTCGCAAGAGGACCAAACCACCACCCGCCGCTTTGGCGGAACAGGGCTGGGCTTATCCATCTCCAAGCGTTTGGTAGAAGCTATGAGTGGCCAGATTGGCGCAACCAGTAAGCAGGGCCAAGGCACCAGCTTTCATGTGCGCTTGCCAGCGCTGACAGGTGAGACACGAGTACTTGCAGCCCCTCCCATGCTTGAAGAGTCTGACGTGCCTTCATGCGTTAGAGTTCTTGTTGAAGGCCAAGTTGAGTCCTGGGCGATCAGCCGACGCTTTGCTGCGGCTGGAGCAGTCATTGGCCAATCAGGAGCCTTGCGGCCCGATCTTTGGATCGCCGACAAGTTTAATCGCACCGAACTGCCGCCCGGGTTTGATCCCAAGAAACTGGTATTGATCGCCGACCCCGATGATGCTGCTGCTGATTCCATGGTGCGTGCTGGCCAAGCCGTTGCCGCTCTTCAACGGCCCATCCGTCACGCCGATATGGATCATTTGATCTTGGCGCTGCGTAATGGCACCACCTTCGCAATTGCCCAAGGTGGATTGACGAACCAATCCATCACTGTGGCCTTTCCCGATGCACGCGTGTTGGTGGTTGATGATGGTGAGGTCAATCGCGAAGTGGCGGTGGAAGCCCTGTCGCGCTTTGAGATTAGGGCCGATGTGGCCGTGGATGGCCAAGATGCGCTCAATGCTCTGGCCACCAAGGACTATGATCTGGTACTGATGGACGGCTCGATGCCCGTCATGGACGGCTATGAAGCCACGCGCGCCATCCGTAAGCGCGAGACCCAGCAAGGCCTCAAGCGTCTGCCCGTTGTTGCCTTGACCGCCCATGTCGTCGGCACGGCTGCGAATGCTTGGTCTGAGTGTGGGATGGACGGGGTGCTGCATAAGCCCTTCACCTTGGTGGCTTTGGGTGAAATCCTGCAAGCCAATCTGCCTGCCCATTTGGCAACCAAAGCCTTGGAAATGATCGACGCCCGTTCGGACGAACAATTCATCGAACCGACTGAGTTGACCTCGGATTCGGGCGAAGGCGATTTGTTCGACGAGGCGGTCATTATGCCCTTCTTGCGCGATCTGAAGACGCACCGTCGCGATTTCGTTGTCAGGGTGGTGGGCCTCTATCGTACCCATGCACCCAGCACGATAATCGATTTGCAAGAGGCCTTGAACGCAGGCGACCGCGAACGACTTGCAAAGGCTGCACACGCGCTGAAGTCCATGAGCCTCAACATCGGGGCAAGTGCCGTGGCGAAATTAGCCGGTACCATTGAGGCGGCGGTCCGCATCCACAATACCCCTGTTGCGCAGCCGGAGATTGATCGCGCCATCGCACTCTTACACATGACGCTCGACCGTCTGGCAGTTTTGACGGAGTCTGATCTGCCTGAGACAGCGGCACCCGAGATCAAGCCCAAATCGACACCTTCGGTAGTCGAAGTGATGAGCACAGCTAGTCTCTCGCCAGATGAAAAAGCCTTGCGCGATGAATTGGAAGTGGATCTTGAAAGCGGTGCCCTCAGCATGGTCTATCAGCCGCTCTATGACCGCACTGGCAATCAGGTTGTGTCGGCGGAAGCGCTTCTGCGCTGGGATCGAGGCGGCCGTCCACCCGTCGGTCCAGATGTCTTTATACCAATCGCCGAGAAATCGGGATTGATCGTCCTCATCGGCCACTTTGTCCGTCAAGCTGTGTTCAACGACACCGCAGACTGGGGCAATCTGCCCATCGCTATAAACGTCTCGCCACTGGAATTAATCGACAAAAACTTTGTTGGTGATCTAAAAGATCTATTTGCCGAGACTGGCTACAATCCGGCCCGTGTGGTGTTAGAAGTTACCGAAACAGCCTTCTTGGGCGACCCGGACCGCGTGCGTCAACTGTTTGCCCAGCTCAAATCCATGGGCTGCAAACTGGCATTGGACGACTTTGGAGTTGGCTACTCCAGTTTGACATCGCTGCACCGCTTCCCGTTTGACAAGATCAAGATCGACCGCGAGTTTGTGACCAGTCTTGATCAAGATCCCAAAACCTCGCGTGAGGCTTTGGCGATCATCCAAGCTGTCTCCAGTATCGGGCGGGCTTTGGGTCGTGAAGTGGTGGCGGAAGGGGTGGAGACGGCGACACAGCATGCCGTCCTTAAAGCAGCTGGCGTCCATACATTGCAGGGCTATCTCTTTGGCAAGCCGATGGTTGCCAGCGAATTTGTCCGTCTGTTGACGCCAACGTCCAATGCATCAAATCCATCGTTGACCAGTTATACCGGCCAAAACGCCTTGGCGTCGTAAGCGAACTTGCGGGTATCGCAGGGCGAGGGCTGGCCGCGCCTGACAAAATCATGACATCATAGTCCGGCTTGTACGCGAAAAGAGAGGCTGACAGGGTTTAAACATGCCGATTTTGACACGCCACAATCAATTGAATGCTGCCCTGTTTGTAGCCGGGCTTGTCTGTCTGACGCCGATGTTTGGTCAGACCCAGACGTTGTCAAAGGCGCCAGTTCTTTCCACACCGGCGATTTTGACAAAGTCACTGCCGCCCGCGCTGAGCCCTGAAGGCTTTCTGACAGACATGGTCAATCAATTGATCGCCGAACAGGCTGGCTTGCCAGACCTTGCCACTACAGTCCCGGCCCGAGAGATGGCACCAGCTCCGGTGTCTTTGCACCTCAAACCTTTGACGCCTGAAATGAAAGAAGTCTTAAACAAGGACTTGTTGGACTTGGCCGACCTCTTCGCTGGACGCTGGGATAATGAGCTGCAGACTTTTTATGAGCCCGAAATCAATGTGCCAATACAATTGCGGCATGAACGGTTACATGCGGTTGTCAAGCCGATTGAAGCGCCCGAATTCGGACCTGTCAGCTTCTATGTCGAATACCGGAAAGGCGGAGAAGCTGGCTCCGTCGTTCGTCAGCGCATTTGGACCCTAAGCGTCGATCAAGAACTTGGGGCCATCCGCCTAGCTGGATTTGCTCCCAAGGATGGCAAGTCACTCGAAGGGGCGTGGCATCAAGCACAAGCCCCTCAAGGCATTAATCCCGATCAAGTGAGGAAGGATGATTTTACCCATGTTGCTGGCTGCGATATCATTTGGCACCGCCGTGGGGAAGGGTTTAGCGGCCTAACACGGCCAGCGTCCTGCAAGCTGATCACCAATTCCGACAAGCGGGTGCTGTCTGTCAGCGAACAACATGACCTCTCGGCCAATATTTGGGAAGTGCGCGATGTTGGTGTTGATGAACGTGGCATTCGCATCTTCGGCGGCAGTGATAAGCTGCCAACACGGTTAAAGCGCGCGGAGACGTTCACTTGCTGGGCCTCCGTCGCTAAGGGGGCGGAGCGTGTGATTGTGAACGACCTTGTGGTTCATGACCAAGGCGGCATGGCGAGTGCCGAGTTTGCAGGAGGAAGCCCTGGCAAACTGCGCCTCCGGCTGCGCAATGTGGAATGGCCGATAGGCCAAAACCGACCCTCGCTCACGCTCTATGTCTTGGTCGATAGCGATGATCGGGCCGAAGGCTATGCGTGGGGGGAGCCGACGGCCAATCGGCTAGCGCTGGACATAGGTGGGATGCAGGTAAGCTGTACGCGCGATCCTCGCGCGATGTGGCGCTAAAAACTAGCGGCCAAAGAATTTGATCACGATGGCGATCAACAAAGCGGTCAAGCCAAGCTTTAAAATACCATAGGCCCGCATAATCCGGCCAAGCCTGGCCATGTTCTCTTGGTGCAGCGCCTGTTCTTCTGGCGTTAGCTCGCGCGGAGCCTCATTGATGTCCTTGTCATCCAGCTCGGGGGATGTGCCATTTTCAGCATCCGGGAGCTGCAGCTTTTGCTCCATCAGCCTTTATCCCTCAAATGGATCACGCACCAGGATTGTGTCGTCTCGCTCGGGGCTGGTTGAGAGAAGGGCGACGGGCCGGGTCACCAATTCTTCAATACGCCGCACATATTTGATCGCATTTGCAGGCAGATCCTTCCATGAGCGGGCACCGCGCGTGGTTTCTTGCCAGCCATCGAAATACTCAAAGATCGGCTCGACACTGGCTTGGTCTTTCAGGCCTGCCGGGAACCAATCCAAGGCGCGGTCGCCGATCCGATAGCCCACACAGACTTTGAGTTGATCAAACCCGTCCAGCACATCCAGCTTAGTAAGGGCTAGGCCACTAATCCCTCCGACAATGGCAGCTTGGCGTACCAGCACCGCATCGAACCAGCCACAGCGGCGTGGACGGCCCGTCACGGTGCCAAACTCATGTCCTTGCTCGCCAATGCGTTTGCCCACGTCGTCTAACAATTCAGTGGGGAAGGGGCCTTCGCCAACACGGGTTGTATAGGCTTTGCAGATGCCCAGGACATAGCCTAGGTGATTGGGTCCCATACCCGTGCCGGCCGAGGCTTGGCCTGAAACCGTGTTGGAGGAGGTCACATAAGGATAGGTACCGTGGTCGATATCGAGCAACGTACCTTGTGCGCCCTCAAAGAGGATACGCCGGCCCCGGCGGCGCGCCTCTTCCAGCACTTTCCAAACTGGCTGCGCATAGGGCAGGATTTTAGGGGCCAAGCTAACGAGCTCTGTTTTAATGGCTCTACCATCTAACTCAGGCAGGTCGAGGCCTTTGCGTAAAGCGGTATGATGGGACAGCAAGCGGTCAATTTTCGCGTCCAGCGCATCGGGGTCGGCCAGGTCTGCCACGCGAATGGCGCGACGGCCGACTTTATCTTCATAGGCAGGGCCAATACCACGCCCGGTGGTGCCAATCTTGCCAGCGCCAGCTTGGGCTTCGCGCGCGCCATCCAAGTCGCGATGCAGGGCAAGGATTAAAGTCGCATTTTCCGCAAGAACTAAAATCGATGGGTCAATCATAACCCCTTGGTTGCTTACCCGAGTGATTTCATCGAGCAGCGCATGGGGGTCTACAACCACGCCATTGCCGATCACCGACAATTTGCCTTGGACAACCCCGGAAGGTAGCAGCGAGAGCTTGTAAATATTGTTGCCGACGACCAAGGTGTGGCCGGCATTGTGACCGCCTTGGAAGCGGACCACCACATCGGCGCGGTCGCTCAACCAATCAACAATCTTTCCTTTGCCTTCGTCGCCCCATTGGGCCCCGACCACCACCACATTTGCCATGAGTCTAAACTCCCTGCTCGCGCGCGGTGCTTGGGGGCTGATGGCGAACACGTCAAGCTATCAGGCTGCGATCTGCTCAGTCCCCGCTTAGGGTGCCTTCGGATTCAAGAGCTACAGGCCCGGTCATGATGACGTGATTGTCGCTCTTTCGCCATTCGATCTCAAGCAGGCCGCCATCAACTTGCACCCTGGCTACCCGGTCACATAGGCGCCGACGCACACCAGCAACAAGTGCCGCGCACGCTCCTGTGCCGCAAGCTTTCGTCAGGCCCGCACCCCGTTCCCAAACCCGCAGGCGAATATGGTCACGAGCTATAACCTCAGCGAAGCCAACATTGGTGCGCTCGGGAAATAAGGGGTGATATTCAATCATTCGTCCGACAGCTTCGACGGGGGCAAGCTCAGCATCCTGGACGAAAAAGACGCAGTGCGGGTTGCCCATGCTAACAACACCTGGACCATGCAAGATCGGATTGTCGATCGGACCCACCTGCAGCTCAATTCGGATCGTATCCATCCGCTCCGACATGGGAATACGTTCCCACTCCAAAATGGGTTCGCCCATATCCACGCTGATCATATTGGGGCCAACACTGGCTGCCCCCAACAAGCCTGCTTCGGTCTCGATTACCAGATTTGTGCGGTTCATCTCGCGCATTACATACCACGCGACACAGCGAGCTCCGTTGCCGCATGCTGCCACTTTCGACCCATCGGCATTCCAGATCTCTGTATAGACGTCCGCCATCGGGTTGTTGGGCGGCAGGAGAACCATCAATTGATCAAAGCCAATACCTTTTCCAGCAATTGCTAAGGACTCCACCGCGCTGGAATTTATACTCATGGGGCCGTCGCGGGCGTCCAAGACGGCGATCTCATTGCCAAGGCCATTCATTTTTGCGAATTTCATTGGGTCTGTCTAGGCTCATTTGACTTGAGATGAAACACCAAGTGGAAACCATCTTTATGCTTTGGTCATGTTAAATGACGAATAATTAATGCAATGCCCCCGTTCCGCCGCATTTGCACCCAGATCGCGCCACAAGCGGGGTCGATAAGGACATTGTCGGTTGGACAGCAGAATGCTCGCAGGTTCTGGTTTCCCAACAGCCCCCCCAGCCCCCCTCCAGGGTCTGCGGACTGCAGTTCAGCCGACAAACAAGTTTTTTTCCATCGACACTGCGCCCTAATCCACTATCCCTTCTTTGCAAACGCAGAGAAGGGATATTTTTTTGGCCCAAAGATTGGCTGGCCGTCGCGCCATTATCACAGGGGCAGCCTCCGGCATTGGCCTGGCTACCGCGCATTTGTTTGCTCGCGAAGGAGCAGCCGTCCTCGCCGTAGATTTGCCGGGCGATCGGTTGGTGAAAGCCTTCGAAGGCTCTGGCATTGCCACGCACGGCCAATCGGTCACCGAACAAAGTGCACCAGACCAGATCATGGAGGCGGCACGCACGCATTTGTGCGGGGTCGACATCTTGTTCAATAATGCCGGCATCGCGACCAATAGCTTGGTGGAGCGGACCAGCGATGCCGACTGGGACCAAACCTTAGACGTAAACTTGCGCGCCATGTTCCGCCTCACCCGCGCGGCTATCCCGGATATAAAAGCCAGTGCCGCAGGCCGCATCATCAATACAGCATCGGTCATGGCTGAAGGCAGCGGCATGGGCCTCGCCGCCTATTCGGCTTCGAAATCTGGCGTGCAAGGCTTTACCCGCGCCCTGGCGATTGAGCTCGGCAAATATGGTGTCACCGCCAATTGGCTGTTGCCAGGAGCCATTCGCACCGGCATGACGCAAGGCCTTTGGGATCAGCGGCCCGAGATTGCAGATACCTGGGCCAACAAGGCCGTGCTGCGCCGGTTGGGCGAACCGGACGATATCGCCAAAGTTGCACTCTTTTTGGCTGGCGATGATTCCGGGTTTGTTACGGGCCAGGGCCTCTGCGTGGATGGCGGACTGTCCTTGCGCGTCGGAGGCTAAAGCGATGCTGATTGATTTCGCCGAGCCGATGGTGTGGCTGTGGATGCTGTCGGCAAGTGCGGCCGTGCTCTATGGCCTCATCTTCAATAAGCAAGCGGCCAATCCAGTTCGCAGCTTCATGAAGACGGCGGCTGTCGCGGGTCTCGCGCTGGTAGTTTGGCAAGCGCAAGGCCCAAGCTTCCTGCTACTTGCTTTGGCTGCCAGTGCTGTGGGGGACTTGCTCCTGGCAGGCCCTGGTGAGAAGCGCTTTATGGCTGGGGTGGTCGCTTTTGCGATCGCGCATGGCTGTTACATCCCATTATTTCTAGAGTTTGGCGCGTTCAAGCATGGGCTGGGAGCCTGGCAAATCGCCGCAGCCCTTGCTTTGCTATTAACCAGTGCCAGCCTCTTGTTTGCAGTATTATGGCGGCATTTGGGGGCCATGAAAGGCCCGCTGACAATCTACTTCGTGATCATCCTGGGGATGTGCTTTTCCGCCCTCGCCCTGCCTGCCAGCCCCTATCTCACCTATGTAGTGATCGGCGTAATCGCCTTTGCAACCTCGGACATGATTTTGGGTTTAGAGCTGTTCGCTTTGAGCCCGGACTCGCGCTGGCACCGGGTGACCAGCCCGGGAGTCTGGAGTTTCTATTTTGGTGGTCAAGCCCTGATTACGCTGGGTATTCTGAACGAATGGGGTACTAGGCTGGTGGCAGGGCAGGCGGTTTGACCGAGCTGGTCTGCGCATCGCGAATGGTAATATAAATGGTAGAGATGATGATGACCGCCGCTCCAATCATCGCCAGCGGGTCAGGCACTTCGTGGAAGAAAATCACGCCAGCTACCGCCACCGCGGGCAAGCGAATATAGTCAATTAGACCCATAAGAGAGGCCTCACCGGTCGACAAAGCCCGCACATAGCAGGACTGGGCCGCAACCCCGGCAAAGCCCATCGCGATCAGGAGGCCCATCGTCTTGAGGTCGGGCAGCACCGGGTCGAAGATGAGGAAGGGCAGGCCGGCCAAGGTCGTGAACACATTGCCATAGACCACCAATGTCAAAGACGAATGATCCTTGGTAAGATCCTTGACCGTGACGAGCGCAAACGCAAAGGCAAGCGCCGAGACAAGTGCTGTCAGGGTTGCCGGATCAATGGCTGTCGCGTGGGCTGAGAAATCAGGCTTGGTCATCATCAAGATACCGAGGAAGCCAATGCCGACGGCGGTCCAGCGCCGCCATGCAACTTTTTCCTTCAAGATGACGACTGCTAAAATGGTCATGAAAAGAGTCCGTGAAAAGCTTAAGGCTTGGCTTTGCGCCAAAGGCAAATGTACCAGAGCATAAAAGCCCGCAAAAAAGCCAATCGTGCCATAGCTAGAGCGTAGCAGAAGCTTACCGGGCCGGCTTGTCTTCCAAATCTTTGGCCCGGCCAACAAGGCAAACGGCAATACTGCCACCACGCCTGCCAAGGAGCGCCAGAAGATTAGCATGGCAACACTGGTCGTCGACCCAAGGCCTTTGGCTAAAACCGCCATTACCAAAAATCCGACCGCTGACCCCAGCATCCAGAGCGCGCCGATGCCATTAGGCGAGAGCGGAAATTTCTTTTTGGCTGGGCTAGCGGTCTGATCCATCAAAGGTCTGACTTAGCCCTCTGCTGTCGGCGGTGTCGGCAGGGCATCGCCAAAGATGGAAGCCATGGGGGAGGGGGTGGCCGGGTCCCAAGCGTGGCGCGGGCCCACTGTGATGCCGCCGTCGACCACCAAATGCGTGCCCGTTATAAAGCTGCCCGCATCACTCATCAAAAGCAGGACCGCCTCAGCGATATCGTTGGGCTGGCCTGCCCGGCCAATCGGTTGGGCCGTACCGCCTTGATGAGCGATTAGCGCCGCCAATTGATCGGCTTGTTCGCGTGGCAAACCGATTGCGGTGCCAAAGATCGATGTCGCAATCAGGCCAGGGCAAATCGCATTGACCCGGATGTTTTTCGCACACAATTGAGCGGCGGCGACTTTGCTGAAATGGATCACGGCCGACTTTGCCGTGGAATAGGCAATTGGGCCCCACCCAGCTTCAAGGCCTGCGATGGATGCCGTGTTGACGATCGCGCCGCCACCGCGCTTGGCCAGATGCGGCACGGCGTGCTTGGTGCCGTAGAAGACCGAGGTCACCAGCACGTCAAAAATCGCCTTCCAGTCCTTGGACTCAACTTCTTCCAAAGGGCTCATGATGCCGGCTGAGCCTGCATTATTGAACAGGCCATCTACACCGCCAAAATGCTCTGCGGCTTGATCGAGAATGGCTTTGACTTGGGCTTCATCGGTGACATCGCAATGGCGATAGATCAGTCTGTCCTTGAAGCGGGCCTCGAGGTTGGCCCCTTTCTCGTCTTGAATGTCGCCAGCAAGTACAAAGGCACCTTCCTCAATTAAGCGTTCGACGGTGCCCAGTCCAATTCCGCTCGCCGCACCAGTTACGACGATGACTTTATCTTTTACCCGCCCAACCATAGTTGTGCTCCCTGAGTTTATGATCCACCGTCTAGAGCGGTGCTCTGTTATCGATTTCGTAGGAAGTCAGATTGGCATCGCCAAGCCCAAGATCATTCCACTTATCGCGCCAAATTTTGGTGTGATTGGCTTCGCGGTGGCGGTTAAGCGAGGCCATGTCCGTCCAAATCTCAAAGACGCGGATCGTCATGGGGTCAAACGCATCGACGGCATAGGTATAGTTTTCACAGCCATCTTCCGCGCGCGACGCCGTCGACATGGCTGCCATCGCCGCCAAAACGGGCAAGGTAACACCCCGCTTTGCCCGAAAAGTCCCGGCGACAATCACAGCGCCGGGAGGCTTTGGTTCGGTCATAACTCCACAACAACCTTTCCAGTGGCTTTGCGGTCCATAAGATGACGTATTGCTTCAGCGCCCTTTTCCAATGGGAAATGCGCAGAAACATGGGGTTTGATTTTGCCTGCCGCATACAACGCCATCAGTTCGGAGATGTTCTCCTGATTCGACTTGGGGTTGCGCGCGGTAAATGCGCCCCAAAAGACGCCAATAATCTGGCAGGACTTTAGAAGTGTCAGATTGAGGGGAATGGCTGGAATGCCCGCTGGAAAGCCGATAACCAAGAAGCGGCCTTCCCAACCGATGGCTCGCAAGCTGGCCTCAGCATAGGCCCCGCCAACGCCATCATAAATGACATCAGCCCCATTAGGGCCGCAGGCTTTTTTGAACAAATCCGCCAAGGCCTTTTTGCCTTCAGCGTCAAACTCACCTGTTGGATAGACAATACCTTCATCCGCGCCGTGATCGAGGCAGACGTCGACTTTTTCTTGGGTAGAGCAGGCGGCAATGACTTTTGCGCCCATGGCTTTGCCGAGTTCAACCGCAGCAAGACCAACCCCGCCAGCGGCACCGAGAACCAGCAATGTCTCACCCGCTTTCAAGTGCCCGCGATCTTTCAGACCATAATGGCTGGTGCCATAGGTCATGATAAAAGCAGCCGCCTCATCAAACGGCATGCTGTCTGGGATGGAGATGCATCGTGCTGCTGGCAAAGCAATTTTTTCTGCCAAGCCGCCCCAACCGGTTGAACCAATCACGCGATCACCGACTTTGAGGTGCGTGACCCCTTCGCCGACAGCGGAGACGACGCCCGAGACTTCCCCGCCTGGCGCAAACGGGCGCTCTGGCTTGAACTGATACTTGTCCTGAATAATCAAAACGTCTGGATAATTGATGCCAACCGCTTTCACATCAAGAATAACGTCGCCTTTGCCGGCAACAGGATCGGGCAATTCCGCCAAGCTGAGGGATTCGGGCATACCGGGTGAGTGGGACAAAAGCGCCTTCATGATGTGTCTCCTGAGCAATCTGTTTTGAAAGGCATAGCGAAGTGCTAAGCTTCGCACTAGAGCATGATGTCTCATTTCTCATTTTTCTTGGGTGCCCTTGGTGACACCTGGTGCGTAGGGAGAGTTTCATGGCTTGGGCATTGGCACTTCATGGCGGGGCAGGGCCAGCACGGGGTCGCACTTATGACCGGGAAGAAGCCCATATGGCCGAAGTTCTCAAGCGCGGTGCCGATATGCTGGGAGAGGGCCTGTCCGCGCTCGACGTGGTGGTCTCTATGGTGCGGGAGCTGGAGGAGTCTGGCTTCCATGTCGCAGGAAAGGGGGCTTCGGCCAATGGCAATGGCGAATATGAATTGGATGCGGCCGTGATGGACGGGGCGCTTCGCCGGGCAGGCGCTGTTGGGGCTTTGGTTGGCTTTCGCTCGCCCATTATGGCAGCACGCGCCGTGATGGATGAAACGCCCCATGTTCTACTGGTGGGTGCCGGTGCCAAAGCCTTTGCTCATGAAATGGGTTTAGATGAAATTGCAGACCCTGCGGCCTATTACACTCCAGCTGTTCGTCGCTCGGTAGAAACTGGTGAGTTAGCCCATGGCACGGTGGGTGCGGTGGCGCGAGATATTGCCGGGCGCTTGGCAGCGGCGACCTCAACTGGTGGCCTCCTCAACAAACTGCCGGGCCGTGTCGGAGACACGCCTTTGATCGGGGCGGGAACTTGGGCCGATGAGCGCGTGGCCGTTTCCTGCACGGGCCAAGGCGAATATTTCATGCGCGCCGCTGTTGCTGCCGACATCTCTGCCCGTGTCCGCTATGGCGGGCAGACCTTGGCTTCGGCCTGTGCCGGGGCTTTGGCCGACATGGAAACCCAAGGTGGCGACGGTGGTCTGATTGCGGTGGATGCCATGGGCAATGTCTCAACGCCTTATGTAAGCGAAGGCATGAAGCGCGGCATTGCCACCCACACGGGCCGCTTTGAAGTTAAGACTTTCCGCTAACCCCCTTCACTTGCCCGAGCACCAAAGTGCAAACGGCTTGGCGGAAGTGGCATAGCCCGCTAAAGCGATTGCCCAGCCTTTGAGGCCATTTGGAATCTAACGCCCATGACTGCCGACACTGCCGCCCCAAGCAAAGCCGAGACTGCTTTTGCAACCGCCAAAACCTTGGCCGAGGCGCTGCCCTTTATCCAGCGCTATGACCGCGAGACGGTGGTAATCAAATATGGTGGCCATGCGATGGGCGATGAAGCCACAGCGCAGCGATTTGCCGCGGATGTGGTCTTGTTGAAGCTTGTTGGCATCCACCCTGTTGTCGTGCATGGCGGCGGCCCACAGATCAGCGCCATGCTGAGCCGGGCTGGAGTCAAAAGTGAGTTTGTGGACGGCCTGCGTGTGACCGATAATGCGACGATGGAAATTGCCGAAATGGTGCTATCGGGAGCTGTCAATAAGCAATTGGCACATTTGATTACCCAAGCAGGCCGGGAAGCGGATGTGCGCGGCGTCGGACTGTCGGGCAAGGATGCGCGCCTTTTTACTGTTGAAAAAGTCGTGCGCACCCGAAAGGACCCTGAAAGCCTAATCGAGCAAGTGGTGGACCTGGGCTTTGTGGGCGACCCGAAGGAAGTCGATGCGCAATTGGTCGTGACTTTGATTAAGGCAGAGCAGGATTATGTGCCAGTAGTTGCACCAATTGGGGTAGATCCTGCTGGCGCTACTTTCAACGTCAATGCAGACACGGCTGCCGGGGCTTTGGCTGGTGCGCTACAGGCCAAGCGTTTCTTGTTGTTGACCGATATTGAAGGGGTGAAAGATGGCAATGGCAATCTGATCCCCGAAATGACCATCGCAGATGCACGCGCCTTGATGGCTTCTGGCGTTGCTAATGGCGGGATGATCCCTAAATTAGAGACAGCCATAACGGCAATTGAATCGGGCGTTGAGGCCGTGGTTATTCTTGATGGCCGCACGCCCCACGCGATCCTCAACGAACTTTTTACTGACTCAGGTTCTGGAACCCTTATTCGCTCATGACCACACGCACCCTGACCCGACTTTTTGAGGCTGAAGATTGGGTTTTTGATCTTGATAATACGCTTTATCCGGCTGAATGTGATTTATTCGCCCAAATTGACGAGCGGATGACAGAGTTTGTCGCCCGCTATCTGCATTTGGATTATAGTGCTGCAAAAGCTAAACAAAAGCAGTATTATACTACCTATGGCACGACCTTGAATGGCATGATGCGCGAGCATGGGATGCCTGCCAGCGCCTTCCTCGATTATGTCCACGATCTGGACTACAGCCCTGTCGTTCCTGCGCCGAAGTTACGTGCCGCGATTGAAGAATTGCCTGGCCGCAAGATGGTGTTCACCAATGGCTCGCGAGGACATGCAGAGCGAACGCTCAAAGCGCTGGGCCTCGAAAACATCTTCCACGATCTGTTTGACATTGAAGCAACCGGCTACGTGCCAAAGCCGAAGCGCGAGGCCTTCGATGTCTTGGTTGACCGCCATTTGGTTGAGCCAACCAAGGCCGTGATGGTTGAAGATTTGTCGCGCAATTTGTTGACCGCGCACGAGTTGGGCTTTTCGACAATCCTAGTATGGTCTTGGAAAGACTGGAGCCACGAGCCGATAGATGGCCGACCCGCAGGACCCGTCGATGAAACGCCCGACCATGTGCATCACGCCACCGATGATTTGACTGCTTTCTTGGAAGCGGTAGTCGAGGCTGGACCTCAACATGGCTGAGATCCATCAGGACATCACCCAATTCACCGCAGAGCGGGCTTGGGGGGCGCGTGATTTGGCGGAAATTGCGGGGGCCACAGTCCGCCTGCATTGGACCGACAAGCCTTATATCTGGCACACCAATACAGGCGCGGAAGTCTTTGTGGTGGTCGATGGGCTCGTCGATATGTCTTACCGCACGTCTGGCGTTGAAACGACCGTGCGCCTTGGGCCCAATGATGTTTTTGTCGCCCAAATTGGTGATGAACATGTCGCTAGGCCAGTTGGTGCGGCGAGGATTTTGGTGATTGAAGAAAAAGGCTCCATTTAAGGTTCCTCCATGCATCACTTGCACGACCTCTTAGCCCCGGCTGCTGCGGAGATCAGCTTCGACGATTTTTTAAAGGTGGATATTCGCGTCGGCACGATTGTGTCGGCGACGCTTTTCAAGCAGGCGCGCAAACCGTCTTACCTCTTGATGATCGATTTTGGTTTAACATTGGGGGTGAAGAAGTCCTGCGCCCAGATTACCACTCACTATCGCCTCGAAGATTTGCCTGGTCGTCAGGTCGCCGCTGTCGTGAATTTCCCGTCTCGGCAAATCGGCCCAATCCGGTCTGAAGTGCTAACACTTGGGTTTCCAGACCCGGATGGCCAAGTTGTCCTCTTTGAACCGGATCAAAAGGTGCCAAATGGGGGGCGTTTGTTCTAATTATCGCTGTCTGTTGTGATGCAAGCGATTGCGTGGCACTTCAAGCACGGGCATAGCAACGTCCAAATGGCCAAATCTCAAAGCTGAAAATGACCACGCCCATGACTGATCTAAACCACCTTGAAGCAACCATTAATGTCGCGTGGGAAGAACGGGGCGAGATTTCGATTGAGACCTCTGGTCTAGTCCGAGATGCCGTCGGTGAAGCTTTAACTTTATTGGATCAAGGGGTCGTACGCGTCGCTTCGCGCGGGGCCGATGGGCAATGGACAACACACCAGTGGCTGAAGAAGGCTGTGCTTCTGTCTTTCCGCCTCAATGACAATTATCTGATCGATCCAGAGCATGATCCCCATCCCGTGCAACATGCAGGGCGCGCTTTTGACAAAGTGCCGTTGAAGACAGCGCGCTGGTTAGAGCCTGATTTCCGCGACGCAGGTTTCCGAATGGTGCCGGGCTCTGTCGTGCGTCGCGGCAGTTTCATCGCGAAGGGTGCGGTCTTGATGCCCAGCTTTGTGAATATCGGTGCCTATGTTGGCGAGAACACCATGATTGACACATGGGCTACAGTTGGTTCTTGCGCGCAGATCGGGGCGAATGTCCATATTTCGGGCGGCACCGGTATTGGTGGCGTGCTGGAGCCTTTGCAAGCAGGGCCTGTGATCATCGAGGACAATGTGTTCGTCGGCGCGCGGTCAGAAGTGGCCGAAGGCGTCATCGTCCGCGAAGGTGCGGTCATCTCCATGGGCGTCTTCCTAGGAGCTTCGACCAAAATCATCGACCGCGCGACAGGGGCCGTCTATCGCGGTGAAGTACCATCCTATGCTGTGGTCGTACCGGGCTCCCTGCCGGACCCCAAGGGCGGGCCCAGCTTGGCCTGTGCGGTCATCGTCAAAACGGTGGATGCCCAGACTCGCTCCAAAACTGGCATTAACGAGCTTTTGCGCGATTAGGACCAACCCTGTTTCCCCAGCCTGAAAGCCGATATGTGGCCCGGATCAATATATTGGTTCTGCTATGATCGGGAGGATCTTCGCTATGTAGGCCTCACAATCTTCATGGATCACATCAATGCGATAGTAGAGCGGGCTTTGGGGAGTTGTTTGGCGACCTAAGTCCGAGGCCTGAAGTGCTATGGACATTCGCGCCACAGGGGACCCGCGCTTCTTGATCAATATGAGCGTATGGACGACGCCTCAGATCCTAGAGGACTTTGTTTGGAAGACGGCGCACGTCAAAGTCTATAACCAAAAGGCTGAGTGGTTTCCCGCGCTCGGCACCGCGCATATGGCCTTTTGGTGGGTGCCAATCGGCCAAATTTCCATCTATGATGAAGGCATGACGCGCTTGGAAGCGCTGCGGCCAACGCTTCAAGCAAAGAGGCTTTCGGTTAGGAAAGCTTGCCACTTGTTGCTGAATGGCGCTCCAAAAGCTCCGGCTAGCTTGAGTTTCTTAGTATGTTATCGAATTTTTCAGTTCTTGCCACAATTATCACGTTTTCGTGATGTATTGGCCTTGACCCCGTGTCAAACCGAACCAAATTTCGCCAATGGCGTTTTTTCGATTCGGATGAACACTCCGGGCTTTTGGTAATTGTGGCGCCTTTTTGAATTGGAAGTAGATGGCTCTAAGGTTCGCTATTCTCGGTGCCGCGCGCATCGCCAAACCTGCATTGATTGATCCCTTGTCAGAAAATCCAGATGCAACTCTGATAGCGATTGGAGCGTCGACGCGAGAGCGCGCGCTTGAATATGCAATGACGCACGCGATCCCAAATGCTGGAACCTATGAAGAAATCATCGCGCGCGACGATGTCGATGTCATCTATATTGCATTGCCACCAGCTGATCATTTTAAGTGGAGCCTCAAGGCCCTTAAAGCGGGCAAGCATGTCTTGTTGGAAAAACCTGCAACCGTGAATGAAGAAGACGCACGCACGTTGGTTGAAGCCGCGAGAGCGGCTGGCAAGCGATTGATTGAGGCCTTTCATTATCGTTGGCATCCCTTATTTCGCCGGGCGATGGAGATTGTTCAGTCTGGAAGCTTGGGCGAGCTTGTCTCTGCTGTGGCAGAATTTTCCGTGCCCATCGCACGCAATCCGCGCGAATTTAGGTGGCAGGCCTCTCAAGGCGGCGGGGCCCTAGCCGATCTTGGTTGTTATCCCGTCAGCTGGTTGCGCCAATTAGCCGGCGCTGAGCCTGAGGTGACGGCGGCGCATCAAGACCTTGAGCCTGATGGGATTGATCGGCGCACAACGGCCCATTTCTCTTTCCCGGAGGGCCTTCAGGCCGACCTGATTTGCGACATGGAACCCGTAGGTGGACGCAAGCCGCCGTGGTTAGCCCTTGTTGGCACCAAAGGTCGAATAGACATCAATAATCCGCTGGCCCCGCAATATGGCGCAGAATTGATCCTGACTTTGGATGGACACCAAGCCCATGAAACTTTCCCCCGACGTCCAACGTTCGCCTATCAGTTCGATGGCATTGTCGAAGCCATTCAGTCTGGCAAGCCGGTTTGGACCGAAGGCGCAGACCTGATCGCCAATGCTGCCGCAATGGCTGCGATCCGCCGCGTAGCTGCCACTGGCTAGAGCCACCAATCTGCCCTAGGTTGGTCTGATGACTATGGACCCCATCGACCCCATCCGCCTTGCTTGCGACCTGATCCGCAAACCCTCTGTCACGCCAGCTGATCTTGGCGCGCTCGACGTGGTGCAAAACGCGCTGGAAGGACTGGGCTTTTGCGTCAAGCGCTATCGGTTTGAAGATATCGACAATCTCTATGCGCGCTTGGGTGAAGTCGGTCCCAATTTTTGTTTTGCCGGTCACACCGATGTGGTGCCGACGGGGGACTTGGCGCAGTGGAAGGTCGACCCGTTTGAAGCGGCCCTGCAAGATGGCTTGCTGATCGGGCGAGGGGCTGCAGACATGAAGGGCGGCATCGCGGCCTTTATTGCCGCCACAGCGCGTTATCTGCAAAAAAACCCCAAGCCGAATGGCTCCATCTCGTTCCTCATAACAGGGGATGAGGAGGGGGTCGCTTTGCACGGCACGAAGAAGCTGCTCCGCGCCATCACCGATGAAGGAGAGGTCCTAGATCAATGCTTGGTAGGCGAACCCACCAATCCAGACGCCATGGGCGATATGATCAAAAATGGTCGTCGCGGGTCGCTCAATTGTACCGTCACGGTGACGGGTATTCAGGGCCATGTCGCCTATCCTCATAAAGCCGCAAATCCTGTCCGCGCTTTGATTGGCTTTCTGCACCAGATCCAAAGCCATAAACTCGATGATGGGGCAGAAGGCTTCCAGCCGTCCAATCTAGAAGTGGTGACCATGGATGTCGGCAATCCAGCCACCAATGTAATCCCGGAAAAAGCAACGGCCCGCTTCAATATCCGCTTCAACACGGCCCACACGGGCGAAAGCCTGTCTCATTGGCTACAAGCAGAAGCCCAGTGCGCCGCCGCCGGGTTTGGCGGCAAGATTGAATTGTCGATCATGGTTTCCGGCGAAGCCTTTTTCACCCCGCCAGGTCTTCTGACGCACCTTATCCAAGAATCTTGTGAGGCTGTGACGGGCCGCAGGCCTGAATTGTCGACGTCAGGCGGCACGTCGGATGCCCGCTTCATCAAGGATTATTGCCCGGTGTGCGAGTTTGGTTTGGTAGGTGCGACCATGCATCAAGTCAATGAGCGGGTAGAAACTCGCGATATTGAGACGCTGACGGACATTTATGAGGGTGTCTTAGCGCGCTATTTTGACCGCGTCTAAGGGTATGCGCCGGATCGGATTTCACAAATCCACAGAGTCACCTCATCACGAAGTCATGGCGCGCGCACCCCTTCTTTTGAACCCCAAATTTCTCCTGCAAAATTTGCGCGATGGCTTTGATGCGGCCAAGGCGCGTACGGGTCATGAAGGAGCTTTAATCGCTCTGTCGGCGGGCGGGTTGATCTTAGCCTTTTTCTTGCTCGCTTTGCTGGCACCCCTTGCGCTCTATGCGCCAGGCTTTGTGTCATATGGCGCGGGGGCATTGGTTCTGGTGCTGGTTTTGGCCTCGACGGGGGCGGGGGCCGTCGCGCTGGGGAGGCTGATGGCGGCAGGCGCTCATGAGGGTGTTGGTGTGCTCGTCCAAGCTACCGGTACTGTCAATGAGTCTGCCATCCACGCCGCTTTGTCAGACGCAGAAGATGCAGGCCTTCGCGCCCTTGGGCCCCGCGATGTGCAAGATGTGATGACAGGTCGGGTGCACGGCCTTGCCGTGGCGGCCATCCAGGCTGGTGCCCAGGTGTTTTTGGTTATTCGGCTGAAACAAGCAGTCCCCCTCAGTCTGATTTTCGCCCCCAAGGCAGCACCTTGGCCGTTTGCCTTGCCATCGGATGGGACCCTGACCCCGGTGTCTGCACCCGGCGGAGTAGACGGGCTAGCTTGGGCAACAGATCGCGACCCGGGCCTTTTATGGTCCGTCAGGCTTGGGCCAGCCTTGGCCATGTCTGCAGCAGGTGGGGAAGCCCCGTTTTTGAGCCTGCGGGCCAAGGCGCTGGTTCTGCGCTGGGACAATGGCGATGTGGGTACCGCTGCTTTGATTGGGCGAGAGCTCTGCCTAGCGATTGCCAAGACCTAAGCCGCCACAGAAGTGCAATGAGCCTCTATTCTTTCCCGCCCAGTCGCTTAAGCTGACCCCAAGAGTTAGTTTTGGGGAGTCTGCCTATGTGGCGATGGCTTATCTGCGGTGTCATTGGCCTAGGCATTGGTGTGGGCTCTGCGCTCGGTGTCTCGGGCGGTTTGTTTAGCGATGCCAACATCACCTCAGGACGCTGGTCAACCGACCCAACCGTGGGCGCCGCAGCGGCCAACCCTTGGGTTCGAGCCACGATTGCGCGTGTCGGGCTGTTGGCGCTCACCAAGGAAGAGACGGTCTACTTCAACCGCGACGTCGATGATGATGGGGCGAAATTGGTTGAAGGCTGCACCTATGCCCTTAGCGGTGAGGCGATCCCAACACGTTGGTGGTCAATCACGATTTATGGGGCGGACCAGATGCTGCCCGTTAATACTGATGGCGCGAGCTCTGTCGATGCCACGCGCGCGCTTGTCGCTCCGGCAAAGAGTTGGACTGGGACACTGAGTACGACACGGCCCACAGCGCCCGGCCCATGGCTGTCGAGCAAAGGTGGTGGCACCTATTCTTTGACCATCCGCCTTTACAATCCGCAATCGGTTGAGAAGTCCGCCCTGCAGGCCTTGAAGCTTCCCAGCGTCAAGAAAGTCGCCTGTTCCCAAACTCCAGCTTCGGGAGGGGCAAACTAATGGCTCCAGACAAAAAGAAGCCCGGCTGGCTCAAGCCCTTGGCCTTTGGTTCTCTGATCGCAGTTCTCGGTCATTTACTCACCATCGGCCTTATCCCGAGTGTGATCATGAATATCGCGATGACGCGCATTGCCGAAGCCTCTGGTGGCATTAATCGCCTCGCTCACGGCAATATGGTGACCCCGCAAAACCAGCAAATCGTGCGCTCGTCGCCCGATCTTGCTTATTCAACCTGCGCGCTAGATTTAACCAAAGGGCCGGTGCGGGTCTTTATCGGTAAAGGCGCAGACTATACCTCTGCAGCGTTTTATGCCGGCAATACAGACAATGTCTTCACCCTGAATGACCGGAGAATCGGCCCAGAGGGTGCCCATATCATGATCGTATCGGCTCGTTCACCGCTTGCGGCAAAACCGGGCGAAGTCGTGGTTAGCCTGCCGAGCGACAAGGGGCTCTTGCTGGTCCGCCGTCTCGCACCAAGCGCAGAGGCGTTCAAGCGCGTGCAAGGTGAGCGTGCGCAAGATTATTGTCGCACCGTTACAGACGGGATGTGATGGGCGATCTGCAGCAATTTCCGGTCGAGGTTTTTGAAACGCATGGGCGTTCGGCACAAGTGTATCACTTTGCGCGAGAGCCGATCAAAGTGGTGGTGCTGGATGCCTATTTGGCTGACCCGGACGCTATCATCGACCTTGCCGTAAATGGGCCTAGGTTTGTGCCAAATGGCCAATTCTATCCGGGGATCCGCGCGCCTGTGCCGCCGTCATCCTTTCAAACCCTTTTGGGTCCGCTATCTGAAATCCTGCCCCGCTGCTTTGACTATTCCGGGCGTGCTGGTTTGAGAGAATGCAATTTCTCCCTTGTGACCACGCCCTCAGACCAATTGCAACCGATCCAGCGCTTGCCGCATTTCGACAGCCTTGAATACGGCCGTGTGGCAGCCCTTCTCTATCTTTGCCATGGTGAGAACCAAGGCGGCACGGCCTTTTACCGTCAACGCAGCACCGGATTTGAAAGCGTTGATGCAGGCCGCTTTCCAGATTTCGAAGCGGCGCTTCATGCCGATGTAGCGAGCCACGGTCTGCCGGATGCTGGCTATATTGACGAGACCAGCCCGATTTATGAAATGATCGGCCGCGTTGAAGCGCGATTTAACCGCATGATCGTCTATCTTAGCTCCAGCCTGCACTGCGCCTATATACCAAAGGACTTTGCTTTTGATCCAAATCCTACGACTGGACGGCTGACGGTGAATGCCTTTTTGGGTATGGATTGAGGGCAAGTTGGTCTTTTTGCTGGGATAGGGTTGCCTATGGTTTCGCGTCGCACGTCGCTGCAGTCACTGGTTGCTGTCTTTCCCTTTGCTGCCTGGCTGTTGGGGCCTTCTAAGTCTGCGCAAGCGAAACCTGCCGCTGGCTTACAAGGTCGTTGGGGCGGGCAATTGGTTGCAGGCTCCAAGACGCTGCGGCTGGTCTTAGTGGTGCAAGACGGTCAATTGCCGATCCTTTATTCTGTCGATCAAGGCAACCAGCCGATTCCCGCCGATGCCGGGACGGTTAGTGAAGCAACGCTGGAGGTGACCTTCTCCGCCATCAAGGGACGTCTCGTTCTTAAATTGTCTGACAAGGGTCTTTTGGAAGGCACGTGGTCGCAAGGCGGCGCGCTTCCTCTGACTTTGTCGCGCTTGGCAGAAGGGACCGTCCCGGAAAAGAGCGCGCTCAAAGACCTCGGGGACTTGTCGGCAGAAGTGACAGCGGGCCAAACCAAGTATCAAATCCCGGCCCTCGTGGGTGGCTTCCAGGTCCTGCGCGGGAAAGCCCAAGAAGGCCGCGAAGTTTTAGCCGGAACTTTGACTGTGACTGACCAGACTCCTGTACGCGAAGGCCAGCTTTGGCATGTGGGGTCCATTACCAAATCCATGACAGCGACTTTGGTTGCCCGCCTTGTGGAGCGTGGATTGCTGTCATGGGACTTGAAACTGGGGGAGGCCTTTAGCGGCCTAGCACCTGATATGCTGCCAGGTTATCGCGATAAGACTCTGGCCCATTTGATGACCGGCCAGACCGGCATGCCGACCAATTTATCGCCATTCGACATGATGGCGCAGTTTGGTGCCAATTCACCACGAGACGGCCGCGCGACTTGGGTCGGAAAGGCTTTCGCCCTCACACCGCGGACAGGCATGGTTTACCCCAATAATGGCTATGTCTTGGCCGGAGCCCTGTGCGAGGCCGCCACCGGCATAGCGTATGAAGATTTGATGGTCGAAGAGGTTTTTAAGCCGCTGAAGCTTGCCACTGCTGGCTTTGGTCCGCCGGGGCAGGGCAATCCGCAAGGCCACCGGAGAGCCTTGCTCGGTGGCCGCTTAATGGCAGTCGGCTTTGGTGCGGGGGCGGATAATCCAGCCTCCATGGCCCCAGCGGGTGGTGTACACATCTCCATCCCAGACCTTCTCGCTTTTGGCCTCGCGCATAGCCTCGGACATCAAGGCCAGCTAACGGATTACCTCAAGACTGAAACTTGGCGCGCTCTGCATACGCCGCCGCCCGATGCCAATTACGCTTTTGGTTGGGTGGAGCGTGAGGACGGCAGTCTCTGGCACAATGGATCTAATACCTATTGGCTGGCGGAGTTGAGTTTTGACCCCGAAAAGCCTGTTGTCATTGCTGCGGCAGCCAATCGTTTCGACGCGGGTGAAGCGCTGGGGCGGGTCATGGCCGCAGCTTCCGCGGAAGCCATGACCCGCGTGGCTAAAAGTTAGTCCTCGAGTTTAAAGCTGATCGTATAGCGGGCAGGATAGGCAACCGCGATTCCGTCGATCGTTTGGGGTTGGAAGGTCCAAGCTTCCACCGCTTTGCGTGCGGCGTCCGCAAAGCCATAGCCCTTGGGTGCCTCTTTCATTAATGTTAGATTGGCGACCTTTCCTTGGGCGGTAACGGTGAATCTCAACGTCACTTCACCGGAGATTTCCCTGTCGAGCGCTTTTCTCGGGAAGGCTGGATTGGCACCTGCTTGCCGGACTGGGTTGATGATGAGGCTGGGGGCTGGCGGCGCTTCAACCTCTACCCCTGTGGGCAGTGGGTCTACAGTTTGCCCCAATGTCGCGCCACCATTTGAGAAGGCCACAGGCCCATCCTTTACCGGCCCAATCGGCAAGCTATCGACAGGTCCTAGCGGCACTACTTCGGCAGTCGGCCATTCTGTCAGAGTTGGCTCGTTGACTGGGGTCTGTTGAATCCGCTGATTTTTTAAGGGCTTATCAGGTTCAGGCTTGGGTGGAATGACGGGCTTCGGCGGGACGCGTGGGGCGATGTCGATCGGGGGTGGTTCGGGCATTTGCAGCTTTTGCATCGTTGGCACATAGGTCAAGGCGAGATAGCCGAGGCCAAGCCACAGGATCCCAGACCCGGTTAGCGCGGCTGTGCGGTACAGCATTTTTTCGATGGGTGGTGCGAGGGCATGGGAGTGTATCATGACGCAATCTCCTAAAGTTGGAGCTGACAAGCTGGTTTGCCGGCCAGTGTTATAACAATTAAGACAGATTTCCGTAGCGTCAAGTACTAAGTTTACCCTGCGTCATGTTGACGGTAGTGTCATTTTTTGCGGACAACCCTAGAAAGCGCTTTCATTTGGGTTGGTCTTGGGTAAGCTGTCGCCAAATCAATGCAAAAACAGAGGAAATTGGGATGAGCCAAGCCAATCTGCCTGCGGGCGAAACCTATGACTACATCATCATTGGCGCGGGCAGCGCGGGTTGTGTGCTGGCTAATCGTCTGACCGCCGATCCTAAAATTCGGGTCTTGCTGTTGGAAGCTGGCGGAAAGGACACTTCGCCCTTGATTCATATACCGGTCGGTTATGCCGAGACGTTGAAAGACCCCAAGGTCAATTGGCTTTATCAGACCGAAGAGGATCCTGGCACCAATGGTCGCCAGCATGTTTGGCCACGCGGTAAGGTTCTGGGTGGATCGAGCTCGATCAATGGCCTCCTCTATATCCGAGGGCAACAGCGCGATTATGACATTTGGCGGCAATTGGGCTGTGAGGGCTGGGGTTGGGATGATTGCGCGCCCTATTTCCTTAAGTCGCAAAACCAGGAACGTTCCGGCATGGACGGCCACGCTACGGGTGGACCTCTCAATGTGTCGGACGTCACCCAAAAACATCCCGTCTCCGATGCTGTCATTCAGGCAGGCATCGAGGTAGGCATTCCGCGCAATGATGACGTCAATGGCGAGAACCAGGAAGGTATCGGCTATTACCAATTGACGGTAAAGAATGGCATGCGCTGCTCTGCGGCTGTGGCCTATCTCAATCCCGTCAAGCACCGGTCAAACCTGACCATTCGCACCCACGCATTGGCGCATAAAATTCTGTTTGACGCCAAGCGTGCGACAGGGGTTCTGTTCGCCGTCGATGGTGACATGATCACAGCATCAGCCAAGCATGAGGTTATTTTATCGGGTGGGGCGATTAACTCGCCGCAATTATTGCAATTGTCGGGCATTGGTCCTGCCACCTTGCTTCAAAGCCATGGTATTGAGGTCAAAGTGGATGCGCCGGGCGTCGGAGAGAATCTGCGCGACCACTATGTGGTGGGCATGCGTTATCGCCTAAAGGCGGGCGTAAAGTCGGTCAATGAAATGACGAAAGGCTTGACCTTTGTTGGTGAGGTTTTGAAGTTTCTGTTCCAGCGCAAAGGCCTTTTGACCTTGTCGGCGGCCCATATCGCAGCTTTTGTGAAAACCCGGCCAGACCTCGAAACCCCGGATGTTCAATATCATATTCTGCCTGCTACTATGGACCAGAAAAAGTTGTTTGAAGAACAGAAAATGGTGTTGGAAGATCAGCCAGGTCTGACCATCGCGCCCTGCCAGTTGCGCCCGGAGAGCACCGGCCGCATCCAGATCAAGTCTGCAGACCCGAGCCAGCATGCTGGCATTTGGCCCAATTATCTGGCCGATAGTTTGGATCAAAAAACGATTGTCGAAGGCTTGAAAATCGGCCGTCGCATGGCCGAAGCTCCGTCTTTGGCGAACCTGATCGAGGCAGAGATGGAGCCAGGCAATGGCGTGGTCAGTGATGAGCAACTTTTGGCTTATGCGCGGGAGACGGGGTCGACGATCTATCACCCAGTTGGCACCGCCAAAATGGGTCGTGATCCTCTGGCAGTTGTTGATACCCAGCTTCGTGTGATCGG
Organism: Maricaulis salignorans; assembly: GCA_943372135.1. Lineage (GTDB taxonomy): Bacteria > Pseudomonadota > Alphaproteobacteria > Caulobacterales > Aquidulcibacteraceae > Aquidulcibacter. Next base: position 87,319 of record CALRXH020000001.1, read on the forward strand.
GGTTGAGGGGCTGCGCGTTGTTGATGCATCAATCATGCCCCGACTGGTCTCGGGCAATACCAATGCTCCGACAATCATGATCGCGGAGAAGGCGTCCGACATGATCCTGGCCGCTCGTCAGGCTGCTTAAGCTTAGCGGCCCACATTGGCTGCCGGGGCAGATGCCGCAGCGGTCGGGCTGGGTAATTTGCGCAAAGCTGGTAGGGCTGCCACATCCTGCCCGCCAGCGGCGGCGAACAGATCGGCCAAGCTCTCGTAAAAAGTACTCAGGGTAGTGGGGCTGGGCCGCCTAAGATCGTCCAAGGTGGGGAGTGGCGAGAGCGGTTTGCCTTCATGGGCTGCGGCCATGAAATCTTCCCAGATTAGAGCAGGTAAGGTCCCGCCCGTGACGCCATTCATCGGGCTAGAACTGTCATTGCCAACCCAGACCCCGCAAATAATGTCAGCCGTATAGCCGACAAACCAAGCGTCGCGAAAATTTTGAGAGGTACCCGTCTTGCCAGCTGCTTCGCGGCCACCTGGTAGGCGCGCGCGCCTACCAGTACCAAAGGCGACCACATCTGCCAGCATGGCGGTCATTTGTCTGGCGTGTAACGGTTCATATACTTGGACGGGAGCTTTATTCTCGCGCTGGAATGCAACCGTTCCCCGCGTGTTATCGATCCGCTCTATCAGATAGGGATCAACCCGCACCCCATCATTGGCCAAGGTTGCATAGGCCCGCGTCATATCCAGCAAGGTTACTTCGCCCGCGCCTAGGGATATTGTTAGATTTCTCGGCAACTCACTGTCGACACCAAGGCGCTGAGCCAAGCGGATTAAGCGATCAATTCCAACTTCTGATGTAAGTTGGACGGCAATGGTGTTGATCGAGCGCGTGAGTGCTGTCGATAGACTCATTGCACCCGAATAGCTTCCATTGAAGTTGCGAGGCCGCCAGTCGCCAAAACTGATCGGCTTATCCACCCGGATCGTATCGGGCGTCATACCTTTTTCGAGCGCTGCAGCAAAGACAAAGGGCTTGAAACTGGACCCAGGCTGACGCTTGGCCATTGTCGCCCGATTATATTTGCTCTCGTTATAATTGCGCCCACCGACGATGGCGAGAATGCGGCCTTGTCGATCCACGGCAATCAAGGCGGCTTGGGTCATCCCGGTACCAGTGCCGTCCCCTACAAGAGCTTGCACCGATCGCACGGCGGCTGCCTGCGTTTTACCGTCGACAGTTAAGCGCACGATGCGGTCTGGCGCAATTTGCTGGCCAATACTTTCTACCTCCCTTTGTGCCATATCGATGACATAGCCCATTTGGCCTTCGGGAATGTCGGGCGTCACGCTCAATGTCACAGGCTCTCGCATGGTCGCCTGCGCTTGTGTTTGGGTGATGAAGCCTGCGACCACCATGCGGTGCAGCACCACAGTGCGCCGCTCAATCGCCGGAGCAGCGGTCAAATCCATGGCCAGTCTACCAGGCGCTTTGGGCAGGCCTGCCAGCATGGCGGCTTCCGCTAAGGATAACTTGCTTGGATGTTTGGAGAAGAAGCGCCATGCTGCTGCATCAATCCCATAGGCATTCTGGCCGAAATAAATGCGGTTAAGATAAATTTCCAGAATTTGCTTCTTGGTCAAGCGGCTGTCGATCTGCCAAGCCAGCACCATTTCCTGCAGCTTGCGTTTGAAAGTCTGTTCGGGGCTCAGATAGACGTTTTTGACCAATTGCTGCGTGATGGTTGACGCGCCCTGCACGGTCTGGCCCGCTGTCATGTTTTCAAACACAGCCCGACCAATCGACCACAAATCAACCCCGTCATGATCAAAAAAGCGCGCGTCCTCTACGGCCAGAAAGGCCTGCAAGACATGGGCAGGTAAAGCATCGACACTGACCTTGCGACCATAACGTGGCCCGCGGATGGTGATGGTCTCGCCATTGGCATCTAGCATTTCCAAACTCGCCCGGCGGTTGGCCGTCCAGATTTCTTCGCTTGACGCGATTTTCGGCAAGTCGGAAAAAAAATGTCGCCAAGTTGCATAGGTTGTCAGGCAAACCAAGGCGATAACGCTGACTGCCAGAATGGTCAGCAAGCGCATGCGATAGGTTCTGATTTTGGCTTTGCGCTCCAATAGGTCTGCGCGAAAGACGCCCTGCATCAGCCTGAAACCCATCTTTGAAATTAAGTTAAACAGCGCCGCTGATCCGCATGACCGGTCAAGCCTAAACTCTGCCGAAGCTGGCTAGTTGGCCACTCTAAAAGACAAATCAACTAGTCATTTGCGTCTGACTTCTTGATCCAGCTCCGCTTCCTCTCAGTCTGATGCCCTGATCTGACCATCCTTGTTCCTGTCATAAACCGCCTACCCTTTCGGGCGCGACGCACCTGAAGTTGCATTCAGCTGACATGGGTACGACGTTGCAGCGATGGTTGCTGTAGCGGGACCTTGGTCAATTTGTAGCAAATAAAGTCCGCTAAGAGTTATTCTTTATCTGTGCCGGGTTCAATCGGTTTTACCTCCGGACAATCAAAGTCGAAGGGGCTTTTTGTCCTTACCTGGCCGCTCAGAAATGGGCGGAATTTGATGCCCCACCGAACCAGATCAGCCTCTTTGTCTGCCAACCAGGCCCCGCCGGCCGTTTGGGCTATCGCCCTAAAGAACCTATCAGCGTGCATCCAGATAGCTAGCCCCCCTTTCGCTGCCAGTGGAGAGAGCCTAAGTCTCTGACAAAAGTAGCGCGTTGCCACAAAGCCCCATTTCGGGGAAACGTTGGGTGCGCCCTCTGATTTGGCAGGAAAGCAGGAGATCAAGGCGTGGCAGAAGAACCTTATGCAGTGCTTGGCGTTGCGCGTGGAGCCCCATTTGCCGAGGTCCGAAAGGTTTATCGAAAGCTCGCCAAGGAATTGCACCCAGACGCCAATCCAAACAATAAGGTTGCAGAAGAACGCTTCAAGCGTGTATCTGCCGCGTTCACGTTTCTAGACGATCCAGACCGAAAGGCTAAATACGACCGTGGCGAGATCGATGCCGACGGCAATCCAAAGTTTGCGGGCTTTGGTGGTGGGCGCGGACCGTTTGGTGGGGGCGATCCATTTGGCTCTGGTGGACCCTTTGGTGGGGCAGGGGCAGGGCGACGGCAGACTGGACCTGGTCAACCCGAGTTTGAAGACATGTTTGGCGACCTATTTGGCGCAGCCTTTGGTTCCCGTGGAGGTGCACGGCCAGGCTTTCAAGCCGGCTCGAAGGGGCAAGACATTCAGACCACCATCAAGATTGACTTTGAAGACGCCATTTCTGGTGCTAAACAAAGAGTGAAGGCGGGCGATCGTTCGATCGAGGTGACTATTCCCGCTGGGGTCGAAACGGGTCGAACCCTCAGGCTGCGCGGCCAAGGTGCCCCCGGTCAAGGCGGCATGCCGGCCGGTGATCTCATGGTAACAGTCACTGTTAAGCCCCATCCGGTTTTCCAGCGCGATGGAGATGATGTGCGGATGGATCTGCCCGTATCGTTGCATGAAATTCTAGAAGGTGGGCGGGTTGAAGCTACCATTCCAAGTGGCACAGTTTCACTCACCGTTCCGCCCGGGTCGAATTCCGGAACGGTCTTGCGCTTGAAGGGTAAGGGCGTGGCCCGTCCGGGCGCGCCGGGGGACTTGTTCATCCGGCTGATCTTGGGCTTGCCAGAGGGCGACAATAGGGAATTGAAAACACTTCTGGCAACTTGGTCCAGGCGGGCCGAGCCCCCGAAGCGTTAGCCTAAAGCATGAGGATATAGGGTCATGGAGCTTTTAGGGGATAAGCCCATAATCGGCATTATTCTGGATGAAAACACCAGCCAGGGTGGGGCATCGTATGACACGGGAAAAGGCTATTTTCAGGCGATTGAGAAGGCTGGAGGAGTGGCTATAGGTCTGCCCTATGCGAGGGACTCTTTGGTTTTTGCGCGCGAGCATTGTGCCGGTCTGATGTCGACCGGTGCGCGCATCAAATTTCCGTCGCAATGGTATGTTCTGGGACAAGAAAGCTATGCGCCCCACTCAGACCGCTTTGCGATTGAGCAGGCTTTAGTGGAGACCTTTTTGGCCGAAGATCGGCCCTATCTGGGCATTTGTAACGGCATGCAAATGCTGGGTTGCCTATCTGGCTGTCGGATGAGCGGTGACGCCAAATCCTATACCGATGGCAGTATTGCTCATGATGATCCATCAACCCGTCACGGCCTTAGGGTCACGCCGGGCACCAAACTGCATGATTTCACAGGCCTTGATTATCTGATGGTCAATAGCTTCCACCGCGAGGCTTTGGTTGAAATCAGCGAGCAGGTAATCGTGTCAGGTTATTCAGACGATGGCTTGGTTGAGGCGATTGAACGGCCAGATCGCCGCTTTGCGATGGGCGTACAATGGCACCCTGAGCGCTTGATTGACGAGACTGCAGATGCTGATGCGCTGTTCCGTGCCTTTGTCGCATCTGCTTATGAGTGGGCAAAAACGGCCCAGCCAAAGCCTTCCATGTTGTAAAGCGGTGTTTTCGCATCCTTTCTTTATTGTTTTAGCCTTTCGCGTGGAGATGGAGTGTTGGAAATAGGTTGCGGCTATGAATAAAACCGATCAATCCTGTTTAATCCGCATTCAGAACTGGTCGTCTATTCGTGACCCTATGAAAAAGTTTTTCGCCGCTCTTCTGAGCACGCCTTTCCTGGCTAGCATCGCTTTGGTTGGGCCAGCGCAGGCAGGTCGGGCAAGTGCTGCGCCACCCAGCCCTTCGGGCTGGGTGTATCGAGAAGATGTGCGCAATGGCGGCCTGTTTCAGATGGCAAGCCAGATTGTCCCTTTGAGCCAAGTCTTGGAGATGATCAATTCCATTGAACCTGGCAATCAATTGGATACATCTATTGTAGCCGAGAATGGGCGACCTTTTTACATCGTGCGCTGGCAAGCTTCCCGCGGCCGGATCATTATTTTTAAAGTCGATGCTCAGTCCGGGCAAATCGTCGGCCGACGAGGCTAGGCTAACGTCAGATCGCAACTTTGATCCATTTGGATCAAAACTGTGATCTGATTCCGAATTGGAGCAACCGCTTATCCGCCCTGTCTGATTGAGATAGAGCCGGAGTTGCCCAAGAGTAAAGTCTGCGCCACCGGACCCGCAAGCAGGCTTGTTTGTGTATTTGGCGGCACGTATTTTTTAGAGGAGTGAGGCGGATGCGCTGCCTGGTAGTGGAAGATGATCCCGATCTACGTCGTCAGCTTGAGCGCGCCTTGCATGATTCCGGCTATGCCGTAGATGTCGCCGCCGATGGCGAAGAAGGTCATTTCCTCGGTGAGACCGAACCATATGACGTAATCGTACTCGATTTGGGTCTGCCGTTGATCGATGGCGTCACCGTGCTTGAGCGGTGGCGCAATGCGGGGAAAATTGTCCCCGTATTGATTCTGACGGCGCGCGATCGTTGGAGTGAGAAGGTTGCAGGCTTTGACGCCGGGGCCGACGACTACCTCACCAAGCCGTTTCACATTGAAGAATTGCTGGCGCGTTTAAGGGCGCTTGTGCGCCGTGCCGCTGGCCACGCCACACCTGCGCTGGAATGTGGCGACCTGCGCCTTGACCCACGCGCTCAGCGTACGACGGTAGCAGGTGATCCAGTAAAATTAACTAGCCATGAGTTGCGCCTCTTGACCTATCTGATGCACCATGTCGGGCGCGTTGTCCCCCGATCGGAATTGATTGAGCATATTTATGATCAAGACTTTGACCGCGATTCCAACACAATCGAAGTCTTTGTTGGCCGGTTACGCAAGAAGATTGGTCAAGACCGTATCGTTACTGTTCGCGGCCTCGGTTATCAATTGCTAGACCCAGCCGCCTCCAGCCAGTCAGGTAAGGGGTGAGGTCTCGGCGTTCCCTTGCAGGAAGACTGGTCGCTGTTGCGGCCATATGGTCGGCCTTGGTGCTGGTGGCGACGGGCTATGGCCTGTCAGCGCTCTTTCGCAATTCGGTTTTTGAAGCGTTTGACCGCGAGTTAACGGTCTCGATCGATGCGCTGGCAGCCACTATTGAAACCGACCAGCAGGGTCAGTTGCGAGTGCCGCGCGCCCCGACAGATCCTCGCTATATTCGTCCCTTGTCGGGCCATTATTGGCGCGTGGTGGATGTGACAGCTGAACTCAAGCTGTTGGGTACCGGTGTGAGTTCACGCTCTGTTTGGGACCAACCATTTGAACCCCCATTGCCCTTGATCAAACAAGTCCTCGCCCGGCCTGGTTCCACCCAGAGCTTGGAAATGATACGCGATAAAGAGCGCCTGCGGGTTGCAGCCCGCCTCGTGCAATTGCCGTTTCGCAACAGCCAGACCCTTTTGATGGTTGGCGCCGATACAGGTGAGGCAGTCGCCGCTAGCGATCGGTTCAATCTGGCACTTTTTTTAGGACTCCTAGCGTTGGCGCTCGGGCTATTGGGTGCAATTTTTCTGCAAGTCCAATTGGGTCTTGAGCCCTTACGTCGAATGGTTCGCGAGCTTGCGATGATCCGAAATGGCGATCGTGATCGTTTGGATGAAGAAGCGCCCGAAGAGCTAGCGCCTTTGGCGGGGGAACTGAATGCCCTCATTATGCATAATCAGGAAGTGGTTGAGCGGGCACGCACCCATGTCGGCAATTTGGCGCATGCCTTAAAGACACCCTTGTCGGTCCTCCTCAATGAATCGCGTCAGCATAAGGGCGAGTTTGCCGATTTAGTGGCGCGTCAGGCACAAGCCATGACCCGACAGGTGGAGCATTATTTGAAGCGTGCCTCGGCTGCAGCTCGCGCGGAATCCTTGCGCGCGCGCACCCCATTGGGGCCGGTGATAGAAGATGTAAGCCGCACCTTAGGCCGCCTATTTAAAGCAGAAGGGATTAAGGTAACCGCCCATTGTCAGAAGAATTTGATCTTTCGTGGCGAGAAGGAAGACTTGGAAGATCTTATTGGCAATCTATCTGAGAACGCCTGCAAATATGGCGGTGGAATTGTTAAGATTGAAGCTCGCATGGCATCAACAGGGCAGATTGAGATCATTATTGAAGATGATGGTGAAGGCTTGGAGGGAGAAGCTTTGGTCGGGGCCCTCAAGCGTGGCAAGCGCTTGGATGAAACGTTGCCGGGCTCAGGACTTGGGCTGTCGATTTGTGATGAATTGGCACGCGCTTATGGTGGTAGCTTGAAGTTAGACCGGTCCGATTTTGGTGGCTTACGCGCCCAGTTATTACTGCCGGCAGCGGAAACTTCTGTTTAGATCGAAGTTTTATTCTCTTTAGATCTAGCAAACTTCAAATTAACTAATGCCTGTTACTATTTGGTGTCTGACCGTGACAGGAGTTGTGGTTTCAGTTTTGTACCAGCTTGAGTGATAGCCAATGACTGTTCTAACCGCCGAAAAGATTGCAGCGCTGAAAGCATTGTTGCTGTCGAGCCCGCCAGCCGCTGCACAGAAACTTTGGGCTCTTTTGGAGCGCATGAAGGTCCAAGGCGTACAATCTATTCCAACCGGTGAATTGCTAGATGCCATGCGGGAAGCAGCCACCCCCTCTGGATTTAACGTGGGTAACGCCTGTACCCGTGTCGTTAGCTTCGATCGATTATTCTTCGAACCCTTTGAAAACCTGCTTGAGGATGGTCCCCTGAATCGGCTGATGCCGGGCTCTTTGCCGCGGATCGGATTGACTCACGTCTGGAAGCTGATCATCGGCCAACTTGCATGCGAAGCTCATGACGATCTTGAACCCTTGGGCACGGCTGCCAGCTTGCGCGGCGATATGTCCCAAGCACGAGATTACGCGCAAAAAATGCGGACAGAGGTTTTGTCCAGTATTCAGGACATTCCGCCAGAGCGATTGAGCGCCTTGTCGAAGATGCCAGAAGCCGCACATGTTTTGGGCCGTCTGGTCCCGCTTCTGACGGCTGAAAAGGCTGGAAGGGAGATTTGGACTGGCGTGCAAAGCCTTCGCGGCGACATGCCCGACAAATCGATCTTGCGCCTTGCTGAGGTTGTGAAAGAAGTTGAAGACACTGATCCCCAAAGCGCTACGGAGATTTTGTTACTTACGATGTCGCTTCTGCCAAAGCCCTATCAAGCCTTGAGCGTGCTTCAGCATTTGTCGCGCGGGGCAGACGACCGTAAAATTGACAAGACCCATTTCGCCGTAGTTGGGCGGCGTGTGATTGCCCTTCTTCGTCGCGAAGGCACCGCCATCGAGCTTGCCGCTTTGGGCGGCGTCTTTGACGCGGAAGCGGTCAGAGCGGCCATCGACCGTCACAACAAACTGGTCCATGGTATGCTTCGTGAAACCATCTTGGCCCCCAACGGCCCCTGGAAACAGGAATTGAACTCAGTTCAGGGCCAAGTAGGTTCAAGGCTGGAACGGATCTGTCATGAGGCTGTTAAGGCACTCGACTCGGCTCTGCCGATGCACGAGGTTCGCAAAAAGAACGTGGGTGTGTTGCCCGAACCCCGTTATGGTGCGGCCATTGACCCTGCCAAAGTTGAAGCGGCGCGTTGCCACATGCAATTTCTGGCTGTCACGCGCCTCCTCGCACCACTCGCTGGCTTTGCCGGCTTCCGTGACAATGCAAACAAGACGTCAGCAGTCCGGTTGGATGCTATTTGTGAGGGGCTTGTCCGTTTGGTGCGCGACGGGGAAACCTCGCCGTATTTCCAAGACTGGATCAATGCAACTTGTGCCCTGATCAGTGCACTAGATGGTCCGTCACCTGCCAAGAATTTTGAGAACCGGATTACCGTGTTGATGAAAAACGCTGCCTAAGGCGTCGATCAATCGCGCAAGCTTGAAGCCTCTGCCTGCGAGATTTTCGCCCCCACGCCTTGAACCCGGCGGCAGGAGCGTGCATGTCGCCTTGTATCATGGCCCTCCTCCCTCCTGTACTTGTTAATGGACTTTTTTGGCTCTCCCTGATGGTTGCACTTGTTGCAGCCGCCTGGTGGGTTTTGCGGGCTGGCGCGCGGGGCGGTAAGCTGGAAAGTGACCGCGCTGACTTGCAGGTCTATCAAGATCAAATTGTTGAGATTGAACGCGATTTGGTGCAAGGTCGGATATCGGAGGAAGCTGCCCAATCCGGCAAGCTGGAGATTGGACGCAGGCTTGTGCAAGCTCGGGACCGTTACTTGGCTGAGGGGCCGCGACTGGGAAAGTTAGCTTTGAGCCTCGTGGCCGCGGCTATCGCTTTAGGGTCGGCAGGTTTGTACTTAATCTATGGCTCACCCCAAAAGATGGACCAGCCCTTTGTTCATCGAGAAGCTGAGCTGCTCTCGCGCCCGCCGGACACCTTGAGCGAAGATGAGATCATGTTGCTCTTGCAAGAGCAGGCGAAAAAGGCACCAGAAGACCCGACACCACACGCCTTGATGGCACAAGTTCTGGGGAGTGCGGGGCGCGACCAAGACGCACTGCGCGCGTTTCAAGCGGCGATGCGACGCGACCCGACCAATGCTGACTTTATTGCCGAAGCCGGGGCCGTTTTGATGCGCTTGAACAAAGGCGTTGTCGGGGCAGATGCCAAGTCCGCCTTCAAAGAGGCGCTCCAACTCGAACCAAATTCAGCGCCGGCAAGATTCTACTTGGGCTTAGCCGACTGGCAGGAAGGCAGGAAGACAGAAGCGTTAATGGCATGGCGTACAGCCTACTCGGCCAATTCCAAGGACTCGCAAGGCCAATCGCAACTGGTAGCGCGTGTAGCAGAGGTCCTGTCGCAAGTGGATCAGGGACCCGAGGAGGATGGGGGCCAGCCTATGGCTCCTATTGCCAATGCCGGTCCTGATGCGCAAAAGGCGTTCATTGAAACCATGATTGCCAAGCGCGTTAACCGGTTGGCAGAGAACCCTTCTGATCCAGCGCTGCGCCTGTCTGCGGCGCGCGTCTTGTTGGTGACTGGCAAACTTAATGAGGCCCGGGGTTTGTTGTTGGCGGGGCAGAAGCAACACGCAAGCGATCCCCTGCTTTCGGCAGTCTTTGGCCTGGCTTTGGAAAGCGTACCCCTACCTTCAGCAGGGAGCTCATCAGCTCCAGTAGCGATGCCGAAAAGGTGAGTGAAAGTGAGGGAAAGCTTGCTTTCCATTTAAAACGAGACGCAGTAGTTAAGGGAAAACCGAGTAAGAGACATGCGAAGACGTGACCGCCGCCTTCTTCTGATTTCCGCCGCAGGGATTGTCCTGCTAGGCGCAACTGCGGTTGCCAGCTTGGCCTTGCGGCAAACGGCCTCCTTCTTCTTTTCGCCATCCGACGCTCAAGCTAAGAAGCCCATCGCAGGCACACAAGCGCGCATTGGTGGTCTGGTTGCCAAGGGTACCGTCGTGCGAGGCGATAATGGCAAAGTCAATTTCGTTGTTACCGATATGACGGCAGACGTTCGCGTTAGCTACCGCGGTGTGCTGCCGGATTTGTTCCGCGAAGGCCAGGGTGTCGTTGCAGAGGGCAAGTTTACGGCACCAGATACGTTTGAGGCGCGCACCATCCTTGCCCGCCACGATGAAAACTATATGCCCAAGGAAGTGGCTGATGCCTTGAAGGCTTCCGGCCAGTGGCGCGAGGCACCTCTGCCCGTCAGTCAAACCAGCAATAAGTCTAATCTGGGCAGCGATGCTGGCTTGGTGAACCCCGCTTATAACGGTTCGAAATAGACGTGACTTTGGCCCGCGCCAAAACGTGGTTTAAGCAGTGCAAACAGGTTGAACCCGCAGCCCTGCAGGGTACATAAACAAGTATGATCGCAGAATTCGGACATTTTCTCATTTTCCTTGCGCTTTTTGCTAGTTTTGCTCAAGCTGCAACCGGTTTGTGGGGAGGTCACGCCCGTGATGGCAGATTTGCCGCCATGGCGAAGGCGGCTTCCGACATCGCGACTGTCGCGATCACTGTGGCCTTCTTCGCCTTGATGAGCGCGTTCATCCGTTCTGACTTCTCAGTTCAAAACGTGGCGACCAATAGCCACACCCTTAAGCCAATGCTTTACAAGATCGCTGGAACTTGGGGCAGCCATGAAGGTTCGATGGTGTTGTGGTGTTTGATTTCAGCTGGTTTTGGCTGGATGTTGGCGCATTTTTCCAAAGGGTTGCGTTGGGATTTGCGGGCGCGGGCTGTTGGTGTCCAAGGTCTGCTAACGGCAGTCATGATGGCCTATCTTGCGTTTGCTTCTAACCCATTTGTCCGGTTGGATCCTGCGCCGTTACAAGGGGCCGGCCTTAATCCTTTGCTGCAGGACCCTTCGCTCGCTGCCCATCCGCCGTTCTTATATTTGGGCTATGTCGGTTCGTCCGTGGTTTTCTCTTTGGCCGTCGCCGCCTTGTTGGAGGGCCGTGCCGACGCAGCTTGGGCGCGTTGGGTAAGGCCTTGGGCTTTGGCCTCGTGGACGTTTTTGACGATTGGCATTACCCTGGGCTCGTATTGGGCTTACTATGAGCTGGGCTGGGGCGGCTGGTGGTTTTGGGACCCTGTGGAGAATGCGAGCTTCATGCCCTGGCTCTTGGGGGCAGCCCTCCTGCACTCTGCCATCGTCACTGAAAAACGCGGCGGCCTGGCCAGTTGGACAGTGCTTTTAGCCATTCTCACCTTCTCTCTATCCTTATTGGGCACCTTCTTGGTCCGCTCTGGCGTTTTGACCTCGGTCCACGCCTTTGCGCTGGACCCCGAACGCGGTTTTATCATTTTGATGATCTTGGCGGCCTTTACTGGCGGCGCTTTGACCCTGTTTGCGTGGCGTGGCCCTAGCCTGGGCTCCGATCGCGGCCTCTTTGCCCCGATCAGCCGGGAAGGGGCCTTGGTTTTAAATAATTTGTTCCTGACTGTCGCAACCGCTACAGTATTGTTAGGCACGCTTTACCCGCTTTTGGGGGAAGCTGTGTTTAAGCGTGCCCTGTCAGTTGGCCCGCCATACTTCAATTTGACCTTTACCCCGCTGATGGCTTTGGTGCTGTTGGCCTTGCCCATCGCCCCCTATCTGGCGTGGAAGCGCGGCGATCTTATGGCCGTGCTGCAACGCCTTTGGGTGGCAGCCGCTTTGACCGCGTTGGCGATCACCTTGAGCTGGGCGCTGATGGGCGGGAAAGCTCTGGCGGCGATCGGCATTGGTCTAGGCACCTGGCTGGTCTGCGGCGCGATTGCCGAAGTGCTTGACCGCGTCCGCTTTGGTAAACTGCCCGTACGCCAGGTCTGGACCCGCATAAAGGGTCTCCAGCGCGCCGCATGGGGCATGACTATCGCGCATTTGGGTATGGGTGTTTTTGTCTTGGGTGCGGTTTCTGAGACTGCATTCCGGGTCGAGCATACTGCCTCTTTGGGCTTGGGCGAGACGACAAGCTTTGCCGGCCGCACTGTGACCTTGAAGTCTGTCACTGCAGAAGAGGGGCCTAATTTTTATGCCGACCGCGCGCACTTGTCGGTCACTGATGGCAAGAGTGAAATAAAATTGGCACCGGAGCGGCGCTTTTATCCCGCCGCCCGGATGCCGACCACCGAAGTGGCGTTGAGATCGTCTTTGGCCGGCGATGTCTATGCGGCATTGGGTGATCCCTCTGAGATCAATGGTCGCATGGCATGGACAGTGCGTCTTTACTGGAATCCCTTAGTGGGTGCAATTTTCGGTGGTGCCTTCCTGATGGCGCTCGGTGGAGCCGTCAGTTTGACCGATCGCCGCTTGCGTATCGGCGCACCCCAACCCGCCAAGCCCAAGCGTGGTAGTGTTGCAGCCCCGGGTGCTGACCCTGACGGCTATGGCGCAGCCGCTGAATGAGACGCCCGTTTCTAACCTTGTTCTTAATGGGCTGGCTGGTTTTGCTGGTGGTACCTGCAGACGTAAGGGCGGTTGAGGCACCATTGAGCGACCCGGCATTGGAAGCGCGTGCGCAAAACCTAGCGCGGGAAATCCGCTGTGTAGTGTGCGAGAACGAGCCTGTGGCGCTCTCTTCCGCCGAGATCGCGGTGGACATGCGTAAAGCCATTCGTGAGCGGATTGAAGCGGGGGATAGTGACGCCCAAGTCCGGCGCTTTTTTGCTGACCGCTATGGGGAGTTTGTTCTACTTCGTCCACGAATCGGGATTGATACTTTCGCCTTATGGGGTGCTCCTTTGGCTTTACTTCTGCTGGGCGGATTAGGCCTGTATACGGCTACTCGACGCAGCCGAGCGGCACCAGCTGTGGCGTCGCCTATTGATGATGCGCAGGCCTTAGCGGCCCTTAAAGAGTTTGAAAACAAGCCCTCCGCTGATTGAAGTGCGAATCTAACAGCATGTTCATCGCAGAGACCACTTTCTTACCTCATTGTAATGTTTTGGCCATGGTTTGGCCATCTTGGCCCTGTCATAGTGTAGTCGACGCGCGGCCCGAGTGGCGGGTCTTGGCACACTGCAGGATGAAGTTTCATGTCGTTGGATAAGCAAGGTGAAGACCAGACCACCGTCTCTGGCCCTGTGGCTCAGAAGACCAAAGCCCATCGCTTTTTGCATCGCCCCGTCCTAACCGGGGCTGCTGCACTTGCTTTAGGCGTGGCGGCATTTGGTGTCGGTCAAATTTTGTCGCCGGGCCATTCTATCGCCCAACAAATCAAGACCGAGGCCCCTAAAGCTGCTGCGATGCTGCCCGGCTTTGCGGACCTGGTTGAGCGCGTATCACCCGCTGTTGTGTCGCTTGAAGTAGTCGCAGTTGCTGCGGAGGAAGGGCCCACCGCAGATGATTTGGAAGGTATGCCGCCGCAATGGCGTCGTTTCTTTGAGCAAATGCCGAACCAGCGCGGTAATCAAACCCGTCCACGTGAACAACGTGGTGGTGGCTCCGGTTTTTTCATTACCTCGACTGGCTATATTGTCACCAATAATCACGTGGTGGAAAAGGCTAAGGAAATTACAGCAACCTTGAAAGATGGTCGCGAACTGAAGGCCATAGTCGTGGGACGCGATGAGCGCACCGATCTGGCCGTCCTTAAAGTGGAAGGTGGAAGCTTCCCTTACGTACAATTTGCCCCGCAGGCTCGTATCCGTGTCGGTGACTGGGTAGTCGCGATCGGCAACCCGTTTGGTCTTGGCGGCACGGCGACAGCTGGGATCGTTTCAGCTTTAGGGCGCGACATTCGCAATGAAGGCAATATCGCCGACTTCATCCAGATCGATGCACCCATCAATCCCGGCAACTCGGGCGGTCCAACCTTTGACATGAGCGGCCGCGTGATCGGCGTGAATACGGCGATCTTCTCGCGCTCGGGTGGCAATGTCGGGATTGGCTTTGCAATCCCTGCCACCTTGGCAGACCGGACAACCAAGCAAATCATTGAACAAGGCAAAGTCACCTATGGCTGGCTGGGCGTCCTGATCCAGGATGTCAGCCGCGAAATGGCTGACAGTTTCGGCCTCGGCAACGATGTCAAAGGGGCGTTGATCGCAAACGTAACCCCGGGCGCACCAGCGGCTAAAGCCGGCCTGAAGCGCGGCGATGTTGTGTTGGCATTCAATGGGCAACAGATTGAAGGATCCGCCGATCTGACTCGCCGCGTTGGCCAAACTCGTGTTGGTGAAGTTGTCCGGCTAGATGTTGCAGGCGCAGACGGTCGTCGTCGTACGGTGCCCGTGACCATTACCGCCCGTCCATCTGAACAACAATTGAGCCAGGCCGATCCGCTGTCCGGGCCAAACACTAATCAGCCGGCAAGTGCCACTACCAATGCCTTGGGCTTGAGTGTTGGCCCCTTGTCGGCACAGGCCCGTACCCGTCTGCGCCTTCCAGCAAACGAAGCTGGGGTGTTGATTCTGGAAGTCGATCCAGGATCACGGGCAGCAGAGCGGGGTATTCGCGCAGGTGATGCCATCCTGACTGCCAATGACAAGGAAGTGCGCTCGGCCGAAGAACTGGATGGCGCAATCGCATCCGCCCGCGCCGCAGGTCGTTCCTTCATCGGGCTCTTTGTACAAAGCCAGAGTGGCGGAGGTGGGTTTGTGCCGCTCCCACTCGATGGTGATCCATCGCGTCCAAAGCCCGAGCCGAAGCAGTAACTGGTACTATCAGGGGGGCATCCGATGCGTGTTCTGATTGTTGAAGATGCTGGAGAGACCGCACTCTATATGCGGCGTGCTCTGGAAGAGGCTGGCCACGTCGTTGACTTGGCCGCAGACGGTCCCAAGGGCGAAATGATGGCGCGCGGTGGGGCATTCGATGTCCTGGTGTTCGACCGCATGTTACCCGAGAAAGATGGCCTGAGCGTCGTAAAAGACTTGCGCACGGCCGGCATCGCAACCCCTGTGTTGTTCTTGTCGGCCTTAGGCGACGTCGAGCATCGTGTTGAAGGGCTAAAGGCTGGTGGCGATGATTATCTGGCTAAGCCCTATGCGGCCAGCGAATTGATAGCCAGGGTTGAGGCGCTTGGCCGTCGGCACGAAGGCGGTGTGCCTTCGACACACCTGAAGGTCGGCGAGTTGGAGATGGATTTGCTGGCGCGTGTTGTCCGCCGCGAAGGCCGGAAGATCGATATTCAGCCGCGTGAATTCCGTCTACTCGAATATCTGATGCGCAATGCCAATCAAGTGGTGACCCGCACCATGTTGTTGGAAAAAGTCTGGGACTATCATTTTGATCCTCAGACCAATGTGATCGACGTCCATGTCTCGCGCTTGCGTTCAAAGATTGATCGGGAGTTCGATAAACCCATGCTGTACACGGTGCGTGGTGCCGGGTATCGGCTCGAAGCCTAGAGCCGATGATCAAAAAACTGCTGTTGCCATTGCGGTCGCTGATGCGCACCACAACCTTTCGCGTCGCCATGGCATTTGCAGGTCTGTTTGCGGGATTTGCTATCCTGTTGCTGGGCTTTCTCTATGCCACAACTGTTGGTCGACTTGGTGTTGAGGCAGACCGGTTTGCCCGGCGAGAGCTGTCGGAATTGGCCGATATCTGGCAGCGCCAATCTATCGACGGCTTAAATAAGGAAGTGATCCAGCGCGCCGCGCGGGCCAGCGACTCGCTCTATGTGCTGCTCCAGCCTGATGGCAAAGTCCTTTCCGGCAATATTGACGGTGCGCCTCTTGACCTCTCCCAGATCAACAAACCTGACCTGAATAGTGCGCTCCAACCCCAGCGTGCAGTCTCATCCGGCTTTAGTTACGAGCGACCAGATTTAGAAACCGGCAAGGTTGAACGTCGGCGGGCACGGGGCTTGTTCCTGGCGGGACCCGACGGCTTTGGCCTTTTTGTAGCCCGCGACTTGGGCCCAGGGCTTCAGATCGCTGACCATGTAGCACGCGTTATCTGGATGGGCGGGGCGGGGGTCTTGGCTTTTGCACTGGTCGGCGGCTTTATGGCGGCGCGGCAGGCGGCTGGGCGTGTTGATGAACTGACCCGCACAACACGGGCCGTTATGGCCGGTGATCTGAAGCGCCGGGCGGCAGTGCGCACTATCAGACCTGGGGACGGCGATGAATTTGATGATCTGACCGAAGACCTGAACGCTATGTTGGAGCGGATTGATCGCTTGGTTGCAGCTGCGCGCACTACCGGGGATTCCATTGCACATGACTTACGCTCCCCGCTCACACGGCTGCGGGCCCGATTGGAAGGGGCAGCGGCCAAAGCGCGTTCAACGGAGGACTTACGCGATGCGATTGAAGACGCCTTAGTCCAATTGGACGGTGTCGTGGCAACCTTTAATGCGGTGCTGCGTTTGTCACGTCTGGAAGCAGGCGAAGGCGGTAAGCTGGAATCCTTGGATGCAAGTCTGTTGCTTGGCCAATTGGCCGACCTGTTTGAGCCCGTGATTGAAGAAGCAGGCTTGGTTTTCACAGCTGAGATTGAGCCGGAGCTCATGATCATGGCGGATCGATCCCTTTTGGCGCAATCCATTTCCAATCTGTTGGATAATGCCGTCAAATACACGAGCGAAGGCGAAGTGCGTTTGACGGCAAAGCGTGCACCAACCAATCAAATGTCCATCAGCGTCAGTGACAGCGGGAGCGGCATTCCGATCGACCAGCGCGACCATGTGCTGGAGCGATTTGTGCGCTTGGACAGCGCGCGCTCCTTGCCGGGCTCGGGCATCGGACTTTCGCTAGCCGTGGCAATTGCGGAATTACACGGCGGACGGCTTATCTTTGCCGATGGCTTGCCGAGCGGCAATGATTATGGGCTGGAGGCGCGGCTAATCCTGCCGCTAAAAGCCTGATGGTAGCGGTTATGTCCTTAGGCTCTCTTTCAGACGCCTTACAGGCTGCTCGCCTTGTCGCCCCATACCTCGATCGTTTAAGCCAAAGACGAGTGGAAACAGCCAGCGCTATCCTTTCTGGTCAAGTCTCTAACGTTCTGGCTGCCAGTCTGGTGAGCGCTGAAAAGGCCGCAGAGCTTGACGTGCCTGAAGCCATGGCAGCTTTGCGTCAGGCAAAAGCCGATACACATCTTGCCTGTGCGCTTGGCGATTTAAGTGGGAGTTTGGACTTGGACGGTGTGACCTCGTGCTTGTCCAGCTTGGCCGACCGAGCCACCCAAACCGCGATGATTTTGGCTTGTCGGGCTGCTGCCAGTCGCGATGCTTCAACCTTTCTTGTACCCGATCAAGTTCCTGGCCTATTCATCATTGCAATGGGCAAGCATGGGGCACACGAGCTTAATTATTCGAGCGACATTGATCTGGCTGCGTTTTTTGACCGCGACGCATTCCGGCCAGAGGACCAGGATGGGGCTAGTGGCGTGTGTGTCCGTCAAGTACAGACCGTCTCGCGCATTCTCGAAGATGTGACAGCGGAGGGCTATGTGTTCCGGGTGGATTGGCGTCTGCGACCGGACCCCGCCTCGACCCCGGTTGCGGTTTCCTTGCGCGCGGCAGAGGCCTATTATGAGAGCGTCGGTCAGAATTGGGAGCGCGCGGCCTTCATTAAGGCGCGCGCCATTGGCGGTGACTTTGAGGCCGCCGGCAGTCTCCTGACCCATCTTTTGCCCTTCATTTGGCGCAAAAACCTCGACTTTGCCGCGATTGACGATGTGCAATCTATTCTGCGCCAGATCCATGCCGTGCGCCGTTCCACCGATTTGGACGATCCGGCGTTTGACGTAAAGTTGGGCCGGGGCGGTATTCGTGAGATCGAGTTTTTTGCCCAGACCCAACAACTCATCCTAGGTGGGCGTGACACTAGTTTACGGGTGCGGGGTACGCTGCAGGCCTTGGACGCGCTGGTGGCAGCAGGGCGTATTGATGGTGCCGCACGCGATGATTTGGCGCACGGCTATCGCTTCCTGCGCGCGATCGAACACCGCATCCAAATGCTTGATGACGAGCAGACCCATAAATTACCCGCTGACCCCAATCGGCGCGCGCGCGTGGCCGCTTTGTCCGGTCATGGGGACCTCGCAGCCCTCGACCATGCCATCAAGGCCTGTCGCGAGATGGTACGAACCCGCGTACGCGAATTGTTTCCCGACAGTAAGCCGCTCTCTAGTCCCCTTGGTTCTTTGGTCTTTACCGGCGTGGAAAATGACCCCGAGACGATTGAGACCATTGCGTCCTTAGGCTTTACCGAACCCAGCCAGATTGCGCGTACCATTCGTGCTTGGCACCATGGCCATGTACCTGCAACCCGAACTGCGCGGGCGCGGGAACTCTTGACGGCGCTGACCCCGGACTTGTTGCAGGCGATCGCTGCCACCGGGGAAGCCGATACGGGTTTTGTGCGCTTTCAAGACTTCTTTGCCGCCTTACCTGCGGGTGTTCAGGTGCTCTCCTTGTTTAAGGCTGAGCCGCTCATTCTCAAGGAAACGTGCGCGACTTTGGCGTTGGCCCCGAGGTTGGGGACAGTCCTCGCGCAGAGACCCGCCATTCTTGATGCGATGCTCTCGCCGCGCTTCATGGCACCTCTATCTTTGGATGAACCCCAGACACGCCTCGAGGTTCTGCGCACAGGCTTAACCCATGCGCGCGGCTTTGAAGAAAGTCTGGATGCGGTTCGCCGCGCGCACCGGGAAGAAATGTTCCGCATCGGCTTTCAAGTTTTGCATGGCCGGGCCAAGGCTGATGAAGCGGGAATTGCCTATTCCAACCTTGCCGAGGCCAGCATTTCTGCACTTCTGCCGGTTGCGCATGAGGTTATGGCGGACGCTCATGGCGTTATTCCCGGTCGGGTAGCGGTGTGTGCTTGGGGGAAGCTGGGTGGGCAGGAATTGGCGGCTGATTCTGATCTCGATTTGATGATCGTCTATGATGTCGCTGATGCGGACCGTGAGTCCGATGGCAAGCGCCCGATTGGTAGCGAGCAATGGCACGCCCGTCTAACCCAACGCTTAGTATCTGCTTTATCGGTGCAGACAGCTGAAGGCAGCCTCTATGAAGTCGATATGCAGCTTCGACCCTCCGGGCGTGCAGGGCCGGTGGCTGTGCGCTTGTCTGCTTTGGAGCGCTATTATGATAACCAAGCTTGGACTTGGGAGTTTCAGGCCTTAACCCGTCTGCGCCCGGTGGCCGGGGATGCAAGCCTGATGGCCGAAATCGCCGACTTTGCCCAAAAGGTGTTGCAAAAGCCGCGGCCAATCGGGACGCTGGCCGGCGAAATTGTGGCCATGCGCGAGAAAATGGTTGCTGCCCATCCGGTGCGCGGGGGCTGGGATGTGAAGCGCCAGCGTGGCGGTCTGATCGATTTGGAATTTTTTGCCCAATATCATCAATTACTGGCTTCAAGTTCAGGCAAGCCCATCATTCACGCTAACACTATTGAAGCCATCCAAGCGCTGGCCCATTATGGGTTTCTGGACCTTGAGGATTCTGGCCGCTTGGTACAGGCGGGTAGGGTCCTTCAAAATGTTCGCCAACTCCTCGCTGTGGCGGCTGGCTCTGACTTTGAGCCGAGCCGGGCAGCGGCTGGCCTGAAGCAAGCGGTGGCGCACTGCCTCGATGCGCCGGACTTTAAGACGGCAAGTGCGATGTATGATGATGCGCGCGCGCTCATCCGACATCATTTTAATCAGATTGCAGGCGATGCGACGGAATGACGGTCCCCATGCGTTCTAAAGGTAGATCAGCAATGAGCTGCACCTTCTCCTCCAAGGCCAGCTACACGAAGGAGCCCGATCATGCGTTTAAAGACAGTTCTCGCCACCGCCGGTTTTATGATGCTGGCAAGCCCGGTTTTTGCCCAACAAGGTCCACCCCCGCCTCCAGGCGAAGGTCCGGGTTTCTTTGAGCGCGCGGACCTGAATAAGGACGGTGCTATCACTATGGATGAGATACGCACAGCACGCACCGCCGTGTTTGATCGGGCCGACAAGAATAAGGACGGCTTTGTAACCGACGAAGAAATGCGCGCCGCCCGTCCATCCCGTCCCGATGGCAAGCAAGGCACCCCACGTCCTCCACGTAAACCTCGGGACGGCCGCGATCTGATGAGCTTTGCAGACGCCAATAAAGATGGCGCCGTCACACGCGCCGAATTTGACGCGGCGATGGCTGCGCGTGCGCAAGAAAGGCAAACCATGATGCAACAGCGCTCCGCTGAGATGTTCACCCGCCTCGATGCCAATAAGGATGGTCGTATCACTCGCGATGAGCTCGATGCCATGCGGGGCAAAATGGGTGACCGGAAGAAGGATCGCCGTGATGGACCACCGCCACCGCCGCCGCTTGGCACTTATGATGCCAATAAGGACGGCAAGATCAGTCGTGATGAGTGGATTGCGCGTCCTGACCCGATGTTTGAGCGTGCCGATGCCAATAAGGATGGTCGCCTGACGCGTGAAGAAGCGGCAGCCGCTGCCCGTCAAGGCCGCGAAGGTGGCCCGCGTCGTGGACCCGGTCGTCCTTGGTAAGTCAGAACAGGGCGAAGCCGCGTGTCAAACCCCCTCGTCTTTGATCCCCTGGCCGGTTTGATCGCCAAAGCAGGCCGCGGCGATCGCGCCGCAGCCGCTGCTTTGGTAAAAGCGGTCTCGCCCAAGCTCTGGCGGATCAGCTGGCGCCTCTTGCGAGATGCCACCGAGGCGGAGGATGTGACCCAGGAAGCGCTAATTCGATTGTGGAAAGTACTGCCAATCTGGCAGACTGGCCGGGCCAGGGTTGAGACGTGGTTACACCAGGTAACCACCAATCTTTGTTTCGACCGGCTGCGTAAAGCCGGCCGCTACGTGGACGAAGACCAAGCGCCAGTACCACTCGACCCGGGGCCGATGCCCGACACAAGGCTGTATCAATCCGCGCTGCGAGACAGCGTTGATGCAGCTTTAGCCAGTTTACCCGATCGCCAGCGGGCCGCCATTGTCCTCACACACTATGAGGAATTGGCTGCCAAAGACGTCGGCGAAGTTTTAGGTATCAGTGTGGATGCTGTGGAATCCCTGTTGGCGCGAGGCCGCCGTGCCTTGCGCCTTGCCCTTGCGCCTGAGAAGGCCGATTTGTTACAAGCGTCCGTGGAAGGACATGCAGCATGAGTATCCTAGATCATCACCCGCTGAATAAGGCGTTGGCCGACGTGCTAAACCACGCCAGCCCGGTGCCAGAGATGCCTGCTGCCCGTATCGAGGCGGCTGCGATGGCCGCTTTCAGCGCGCGGTCTGCGCCACGCTATGCATGGGTGAAGACTTTCAGCGCTTTGGCTGCAAGCTTGGTTCTGGGTGTGGGTGGTTTTGTCTACTACCAATCTTGGCAGAGCGAACAAAAAGCCTTGACGGCGGATGCGGATGCTTTTGCTGAACAATTGCTAAGCTCCGATATCGACTCCGCGCTTTAATGCCCTCAAACCACGGCGTTGAGACGAGCAGGCCACACAGCGTCTAGTTCGGTCGCACTGAAGTTTTGTGTGCAATTGACTTCGCATCAAGTCAAACCCGCTTTAGAAGTAGTCCATGAGCTCAAATCTTGATGCGGCCGTTGACCGGCTCCTGTCCCGTGCAAAATCCTTGGGTGCTGAAGCAGCTGATGCAGCTTGTTTAGACCGCAAAAGCCTGTCTGTCTCTGTGCGACTTGGCCAGTTAGAATCTGTTGAGAGCGAAGAGAGCCGCTCAGCAGGCTTGCGGGTCTTGATCGGCAAGAAACAGGCGGGTGCCTCAACATCCGATTTCAGTGTAGCCGCCCTAGATGCCCTAGCAGAACGGGTCGTGGCCATGGCGAAGGCGGCGGCCGAAGACCCATGGTGTGGGCTGCCAAGTCCCAGTGACCTTGCCAAAGACCTTGTTGATTTGGCGCTTTGGGACGATACGCAAGCAGATATCGCCGATCTGGAGACCCGCGCCTTAGAAAGCGAAGCGGCCGCGTTAGATCTCGCTGGCATCACCAATTCTGGGGGCTCAGGGGCTGAATGGGGCGCAAGCCAAGTCGTGTATGGGGCCAGTAATGGGTTCCGTGGCGGCTACCGTGGCACGTCGTGGGGCTTAGGTCTGTCTGCCATTGCTGAACGCGGTGACCATAAGGAGCGCGATTGGGATAGCGATTCGAGTCGCTTCTTGAAGGACTTGAAGGCATCTGCCACCATCGGCCGTAATGCCGGTGAACGCGCTTTGGCCCGCCTTGGTGCCACCAAGCTTGAAAGTTGTGTCGCGCCCGTTATTTTTGAAAATCGGGTAGCAAGCCGTCTCATCAGCTTCTTTTTGGGTGCCATCTCTGGGGCTTCTGTGGCGCGCGGGGTTTCTTTTTTGCGCGATAAGCTGGGCCAACAGGTTTTTGCAGCAAGCATTCGCATCACTGATGATCCCTTGGAGAAGGGGGGCTGGTCGTCCCACCCGTTTGATGGCGAAGGACTGCCAGTTGCCGCCCGAGACTTGGTAACCGATGGCGTGCTGCAAACTTGGTTACTCAATACGTCCAGCGCTAAACAATTAGGATTGAAATCAACGGGCCATGCCAGCATGAACCCCGGTAGCGCACCCGGCATTGGCTCCAGCAATGTCACGGTAATGCCTGGCGAGCACGATCTCGCAGGATTGCAGGCGCAAGCGGGTACCGGCTTGTTGGTGATCGAAACCCTGTCACCGAGTTTCAACCAAAATACCGGC
This sequence comes from Maricaulis salignorans, assembly GCA_943372135.1. Taxonomy (GTDB): domain Bacteria; phylum Pseudomonadota; class Alphaproteobacteria; order Caulobacterales; family Aquidulcibacteraceae; genus Aquidulcibacter. Next base: position 110,296 of record CALRXH020000001.1, read on the forward strand.
GACTATTCGGTCGGTGTTTCGGGGCTCTGGTTTGAGAATGGCATGATTGTGCGCCCCGTGAATGAAATTACCGTGGCCGGCAATATGCTGGACATGTATACGAAGCTGATCCCCGGCAATGATTATGAGGGTCGTGCATCCCTGCAATGCCCTAGCCTGCTTATTCCTTCTATGACGATTGCTGGAGCATAGGATATGAATTTGACAGCCGATCTGGCGCTTGCATTGGAAGCTGCCATAGAGGCGGGTGCCATTGCGATGCGCTATTTCGGCACACAGATGGATGTGCGGGACAAGTCACCCAATAACCCAGTCAGTGATGCCGACTTGGCGATTGACGCCTTGTTGAAAGCTCGTTTGTTGGCCAGGCGTCCCGACTATGGTTGGCTGTCTGAAGAAACCGTCGACGATCAATCGCGCCAATCGTCACGCTTCTGCTGGGTTGTAGACCCGATTGATGGCACGCGTGCCTTTATTAGGGCCAAGCCACATTTCACAATTTGTATTGGCCTGTTGGCAGACAGTCAGCCGGTCCTCGGGGTTGTGTTCAATCCAGCTACGGGCGAGATGTTTGATGCATTTCAAGGCGGCGGCGCGCGCCTAAATGGTGTGGCGATACAACCCAGCACCGTGAATCTGCTGGAGGGTTGTGCCATGTTGGGCGACCCGGGCATGTTCCGCCACCCTGCTTGGCCAAAGCCCTGGCCGGAAATGGATGTCGTATCGCGCAACTCGATTGCTTACCGGATGTGTCTGGTTGCGGCAGGCCAGTATGATGGCGCAATTGCGCTTTCTGCAAAAAGCGACTGGGACTTGGCCGCTGCACATGTGATCGTGGAAGAGGCAGGCGCGCTGGCCACCACCCATGAAGGTGCAGCCTTTGTTTACAATCAGCTTGTACCGCTCCAAAAAAGTCTGGTGGTTGCGGGCAAGCCCTTACATCCCTTACTCATCGATCGCGTCCACCATGTAAAACTGTCTTGAGGAACGAATGGAACGAAATGCCGCCCCAAAGAAACAATTACTCCACATCGTGGTTGGTGGGGAAGTTCAGAACCTAGAGGATGTGGAGTTTCGCGATCTGAAGGCGATGGACTTTGTTGGGGCATTTCCCAACTATGCCATGGCCCGAGACGCATGGAAAAGCGCCTCCCAGCGCACAGTCGATAACGCCCATATGCGTTACTTTGTGATTCATGCCCACCGTTTGATCGATCCAAACGGGCCAACTCCGGATGAAGACGATCACTAGGGACCCCGCCACGCGTTTTGAGCCAAACGCCAAGTTGATCAAGCGGTTTTGGTCGGGTTGGCTGATACCCCATGCCGGGGTATTGTGGATTGCAACGCTATTGATGGCGGTGGTCGCTGCTGCTTCTGCCTCTTATCCTTGGCTGTTTGGTCAAGTCATCGATGCTTTGGCTAAGCTTGGTGCGGGCTCAAGTTCTCAGGCAGGCGGCAGTTCAGATTGGCTGACGCCTGCAGCCATGGCAACGATTGGACCCTTGGCGATTATTGCAGCGACCATGATCAAGGCTGTCGCGCTTTATGCCTCCACAGTCTTGACCAACCGCGTCGCATTAGCTGCCACGACGAGGCTGCAACAGGATTTGTTTGCCAAGCTCTTGGCCTTGGATTTCGCCCGCCTCAGCAGCGAGCAATCGGGCGCATTCTCTGCGCGTTTTTTGAACGACATCAACGCGGTTCGTGAAGCCGTGTTGCGGGCTGCCAATAGTCTTGTCCGAGATGTTTTAACCTTGATCGGCGTTGTGGGTGTTATGCTGATGGGTGACTGGCAATTGGCTTTGGTCTGCCTCGTCATCCTGCCCTTGGCGATTGGCCCCGTCTCGATGATAGGCGCCCGGCTTCGTAAGACTGCGGCACGTGCGCAACATCAGGCTGCCGATCTGGCTGGTGTGGTTGAAGAAAGCCTAGGCGGCATTCGCTTGGTCAAGACCTATGGCTTGGAGAAGGCTGAAAGTATGCGGGTAGGGGCGGCCCTTTCGACTCGCATGTCCCTTTTGCTTAAAATGGCCGAACAAAAGGGCCGGGTGGACCCTATCCTCGAGGTTTTGGGCGGGTTTGCCATTGGGGGCGTCTTTGCATTTGCAGGCTTTCGAATTACCCAAGGCGCGGCAAGCGTCGGCACGCTGACGGCCTTTATTGCCTCGCTTCTCTTGGCAGCCCAGTCGATCCGCAGTTTGGGCGGGTTGAACAGCGTTCTGCAGGAGGGGCTTTCCGCCCTAGAGCGCTTCTTCACTGTTTTGGATGAGGTGCCGGGCATCGCAGACCGGCGGCAGGCATTCGCCTTGTCGCGTGGCCCCGGTCGGGTTGAATTCCAAAATGTGGGTTTTAACTGGCCCAATGGCACAGTGGGCTTGGACAACATCAGCTTTACCGCGGAGCCTGGACAGACCTTGGCCTTGGTGGGGCCATCGGGCTCTGGCAAGTCCACCATTCTAAACCTGATTCCGCGTTTGTTTGATCCAAGCGCAGGGCGGGTCCTGATTGATGGACAAGATATTAGTCAGGCGACCTTGGCCAGTTTGCGCCAGCACATTGCCCTTGTCAGCCAAGATGCCACGCTGTTTGACGCAACCATTGCTGACAATGTTGCAATGGGCCTTCCCGATGCGGATGAGGCCGTTATTGCCGCGGCCTTGTCTGCGGCTGCCTGCGACTTCGTCGAGCGCCTTTCTGACGGGGTCGCATCCCAAGTTGGTCCAAGAGGCTCTCGCCTTTCTGGCGGGGAACGCCAACGTCTCTCATTGGCACGAGCCATTGTGCGCGACAGCCCGATTTTGTTGCTGGATGAACCCACCAGTGCGTTAGACTCGGATTCTGAGGCAAGGGTTCAAGAAGCGCTTGATCGGTTTGCCGCTACTCGTACCACCATTGTGGTGGCGCACCGCCTATCGACAGTTCGTCGGGCCAATCGCATATTGGTATTGAATCAAGGTCGCATTGTTGAAGCGGGCACGCACGACCAGCTAATTGCTGAATCTGGACTTTATGCACAGCTTGCCGCGCTGCAATTTCAAACGGGACCGAAGCTGGAGGCCTAAACCGGCTTAGGTGCGGCTGACCACCAGACGCAGGCCCTGACGAACCGGCATTTCAGGTGTTGGTGGTAACAATGCTGTCAATGAAAAGCGAAGCACGGGCTTGGAAATCGAATTCGCTTGATTGATGGGCTGAAATAGACCCAGAACCCGGCCAACGCCTGACTTGTCTGTCAAAGGCAGAAACACCCACTCAACTTCGGTTCTTTGCCCATAGCCCGCACCAAAGGCGGCTGCGCGAGCTAAGGCAGGACCTGGTCCGGTAGTGGCCGACTCTAGAAGTGCCCGGATCAAGTTGCGGTCGGCACCATGGAACAAGCTTCCAACCTCATGATCACGCAAATCTCGGCCAGTCCACAGTTTCAAGTCAGCCCCCACAGTCTTAAAGGTGAAAACACCTTCGCTAGCCCGTTGCGCCAGAAAGATACGCCCGATCATGGATGAAGCGTCTCCTGACAAGGCAGAACTCGTCTCGGTTTGGTCCCCAAGGCCATTCAGGGCCTGCCAAGACCTCAAGAACGCTTGGCTTTCTGGATGAAGTGCGCTGAAATGCATAAGTGTTTCCTCGACATAAGCCGCCTTCTGGCAGCGTTCCGAGGGGCAGCGCAGAACTCGTGCCAAACCAGTTGGGTGACTTAGACTGCCGATACTCTCCACATGCGCGAAAACGGCACCGAACTTGCTGGATAGCTTCGTAAAACTTGGGGAGTCCCACCATGAGTGTTTCAGTTCGATACATTGCCGCAGCCGCACTTCTGTCGGCCTTTATGGCATCATCCGCTCAAGCGGGTGGCTGCAATGGCTGTGGTGCCGGGGGTAACGGCACATCAAATAACCCACTGGTTCAAGGCCGTTCGGGTGGGTGCTGTGGCTCTGCCACTGGCCACATTATCGGCGTTCCAACTGTCCATGTGCCGGGCCCGAGTGTGAATGTCAGTGTTGGCGGCAGCTACTTTGGGGGCACCAATGTTCACGTAGGGGGTAATACCTTCGTTGGTGGACAAACCACGGTCCTGGGGGGCAGCGGTGGCGGCGGCGTCTATTTTGGTGGCGGTGGCGGTGGTTTCTTGGCCCCTATGCCTGCGGCCACTGGCTTGATTGACGGACTGCAAGTCTCCGGCGGCCAAGTGGCGACTGTGATGGAACAATTCCAGGATAGCCGGACCATTACCGAAACCATTGCGATCCGCGCCGTCTGTATGGATGACCGCGGCATGCCACACCCTGCTTCGCGCACCAACGGAGATGCTAAAGTCGGGGTTGAGTTCGACGGCGAACTCTTCCGATGTATGGCTGGGACCCGAATGGAAGTGACCACTGGCAAAATTGTCAATGGCGAAGCCAATTTCGACGGCGGCCGCGCTATTTCATGCCAAAAAGGTCAGGCTCTGGTCTATAAGGCCGACAAGGGTGCCGTTGGTACTGCTACGGTTCAGTGCGTTGCACAAAAGGCAGAGGCTGATTGTAATGAAAGATCGCTTCTACGTCGCTTTGGTCCCGGCGTTAAATATGCCACGATGAGCCGGACCGAGACCTTCACCAATACCCGCCAGTCGACAACCCAACAAACCGCGACCTATCGCGCGTCGATGTTTGTCGATGGTGGTGTAGGCCAAGGCGTATTCTAAGTTAAGTGCGCTCTTAGAGCGCCCTTGGGGGCTGAAGGGTCGCTGCTTTCGGGCAGCGGCCCTTTTTCGTTTGCGCTTAGATGTGTTTGTCTAAAGAGCGACCCAGATGCAGGTGACCCCGATGCACATCAAAGAGGTCAATGATAAAATCATGCCAGCCATGCGTCCGAAGGAAGCACCTTCATCTCGGCTAAGTCCATACGCATGCAGCGCACGGCCAATGGTGAGACTCAGTCCGCTGACGTGAATCGCCCAAAGGGGCGCATTGGCCATCGCCATGGCAATTAAGCCGATCAAGGCGATCGGGGCTACTTCGGTTGCATTGGCGTGGGCACGAATGGCGCGAATCAAAGGCGGAAATCCGCCGTCTCCCAATGTAATCTTTTCGCGGCGGCGATGAGCGATAACTTGCCAAATCAGAGCTAAAATGATCAGTACATTCAGTCCTGTATAGAGTGCAATGGCGGCAGATGCTGTCATGAAAGGCCCCTCTTTGACGCCGAAATCGACTGTTCATCAGGCAGATAACATCAAATGGCCATCGAAACAGCCCTTAAGAATCAATGAAAGGGCGCATCATAAACGTGAAGAGTAAGTTTATCTGATTTCAGCACTCGGGTGGTAGCCTGAGAAAATGGTCGGGAGGTACGTAGATGCCAGGTATCATTGCAAGTCTTATCGTAATCGCATTGGGCTGTTTGGCCCTTTATCTTGGTCTAAAGTTGGCGCATGTCATGCGAGAGCAGTTTGAAGAACTCATGCCCCAGCGCATGGTGGATTATTCAGGCTTCGTCGATATGCAGCGCGGGCGCGACTGATCCTTTGCCCATGTCAGAGTGGTGCTGACTTAAGATTTCAGCCATAAAGCGGCATGACTCGCCTGTTTGTGGATGCCGATGCCTGCCCCGTCAAAGATGAGGTCTATAAGGTCGCTTTACGCTATGGCTTAAGGACCTTTGTCGTTGCAAATAGTTTTATCCAAATTCTGGTCCACCCTTTGATTGAGAGACTGGTTGTCGATGCAGGCCCCGATGCCGCCGATGATTGGATCGCTGAACGCTGTTGCACAGGCGATATTGTCATTACCCAAGACATTCCCTTGGCCGATCGGGCCTTGAAAGCAGGGGCGCAAGCGATCGGCAATCAGGGCAAGCCTTTCACGCGCGATTCTATCGGCTCAGCTTTGGCTGGTCGCGAAATCGGAGAGCATCTTCGTGCCATGGGGGTGACAACGTCTGGGCCGCGGGCCTTTGCGGCTTCAGACCGATCCCGCTTTCTGCAGGAGTTAGATGCCGCTGTTCATCGCGCAAAGCGTGTCTTAGCGTTAGAGGCTGCTAAGCGGCGTTAAGAAAGTAGAAACCATAATATCTCATATGAATCAGAATTATATGTTTATTGTAACCCTAAGCTTAGGTGCCACGTAACCTCCATTGAATGAAGCATCACAGAGGAGCGACATCATGGCAACCGTTAATGGTGAGATGTGCCGCGACTGCACCGATGTGCCTTATGCAAAGAGGAACATCGACCCTGCCCATCCAAAAGATGGCTCTCAGCCGAGTGTACAGACCAGCAAAGCCAAGAAATTCTCAGGCGCTGTTCAGTTCTGCGGGATTCTGGCGGATTTGAACGCCCGCCGCGAAGCCTGACCTCAAGCCGACGCTCGATCGGATTGCCATAACCTAAACATCCTCGCCTAATTTTAGGGTCGGCGCTATTTCCAGATCGGCTTGCCTTCGCCCGGCAGACCTAATCGACCCCATTTCTCCGTCACTGCCTCAATAATCTTCTTCTCCATCCAGATCTCTTCGCCCCATTCACGGTGGGTTTCGGGATGGATTTTGTTGGTCGCGTCGAGACCGATTTTTGAGCCGAGACCACTTTCAGGGCTAGCAAAGTCAAGATAGTCAATGGGGGTGCGGTCAACCAGAGTAATGTCGCGTGCCGGGTCCATACGGGTGGAGACGGCCCACATCACGTCTTTCCAGTCGCGCGCATTGATGTCGTCATCTACCACAATGATCCATTTGGTGTACATGAATTGGCGTAGGAAGGACCACGCGCCCATCATCACCCGCTTGGCATGGCCGGGATAGGCCTTCTTCATCGAGATAACCGCGATCCGGTAGGAACACCCCTCGGGCGGCAGCCAGAAGTCTGTGATCTCGGGGAATTGCTGTTGAAGAAGGGGGATGAAGACCTCATTCAACGCCTCACCCAACACCGAGGGTTCGTCTGGTGGACGACCTGTAAAGGTCGATAGATAGATCGGATCTTTTCGCATCGTGATGCACGAGACTTGGAAGATCGGGAACTTCTCGACCGAGTTATAATAGCCGGTATGGTCGCCATAAGGGCCTTCATCGGCGAACTCATCCAGCAGCACGTGACCTTCAATGATGATTTCTGCCTCGGCCGGAACTTCAATGGCGATGGTTTTGCACGGCACAAGGTCCAGCTTGCGCCCGCGCATCAGGCCTGCAAACTGATACTCGCTCAAGGTGTCTGGGACAGGGGTTACCGCGGCCAGAATGGTACCGGGGTCTGCCCCAATGACGACGGCAGCGGGCAGAGGCTCAGGCTTGGTGTCCTTCCAGCGCTTGTAATGTTGCGCACCGCCTCGATGGGCTAGCCAGCGCATGATAGCACGATCCTTGCCCAATTGCTGCATCCGATAGATGCCGAGATTGTAATTGTCCTGCCGCTTGTCACTGGGACCTTTGGTGACGATCAGAGGCCAGGTGATCAAAGGCGCAGGCTCTCCAGGCCAACAACTTTGGATAGGTAAGCGTGACAGGTCGATATCCGCCCCTTCCCACACGACTTCTTGGCACGGTGCTTTGGCAAACACACCGCCCGAAATTGTATTGGGTCGCATTTGCATGACGGTCTTGGCCAAGGGCAATAAGTCAAACGCCTCTTTGAGGCCACGCGGTGGCTCTGGTTGCCGCAAGAAAGCCAAAAGCTCGCCCACCTCACGTAAATCTTGGGCCGTGCGGCGATCCTTGCCGTCCATGGTTACGCCCATGGCGACGCGCTCGACGGTGCCAAACAAATTGGTCAGCACGGGCATGCTGGACTTTGTTCCATCTGCCATCAGGGCGTGCTCATATAAGGTCGCAGGCCCACCGGTGGCCAAGAGACGGGTTTGGATTTCCGTCATCTCTAAGACAGTCGAGACCGGTTCGTGCACGCGCACCAGTTTTTGCTCGCTCTCCAACCGCGCCATAAACTCGCGCATGCTTTTATAGGCCATGTATCCTCCGTCTCAACCCATTTAGTCCGGGGCGGGGGTCAGGTCATCCCTGATTTCAGTCACGTGACAGTGCGCAATAGGTGGTTACTGTTAAATTTTATCCGGATAATATTTACCTACCTTATTCTATCCGGGTAATAAAAGACAACAGGAGCTGAAAATGACCTATCAAGATGATTTACCCGCTGTAGCCTTTGCCGACACCACCATGTTGGCCTTTGGGGTTCTGCGTGAGGTGGCGGCCAGCGTCAAACAACAGGTGGATAAGGATCCAAGCCTCTCGGTTTTGGTCTTTCATGCACAAACCAGCCAACCCATTGAGCTGGACTTACGGGGCAATGTTGCAGACGTTGTCGCCCGTCTAGAGCCAGCTGAAGTTCCTTCAGCGCGCAAAGTCGGCCGACCCAAACTGGGCGTCGCGGCGCGGGAAGTTACGCTTCTCCCGCGTCATTGGGACTGGTTAGCCCGCCAGCCCGGTGGCGCGAGTGTGACCTTGCGCAAATTGGTTGACGCGGCCCGTCGCGAGAATGAAGGGGCGAATGTCCTAACGCAGGGACGCGAAGCGCTTTATCGCTTTATGGCCGCCGTGGCCGGCAATGCGCCGGACTATGATGAGGTGTCTCGCGCCTTGTTTGCAGGGCAAAAGGCGCTCTTTTTGGCCTTGATTGCGACCTGGCCAAGCGATGTACAAGCCCATCTTCAGCACTTAAGCGGTCGGGCATTTTCGGAGGAGGGGCAGGCATGATGCCATAGGTAACTTTTCACTTGATTTGCGACAGTACGGGCGCAGACAAGTTAACCTACGCGCAAGCATTGGCGCGTGACTAGGAGGCCACCAAACCCTGCCAAGTGGGATGGCTGTCAATCCAGCGGGCCACGTATGAACATCGCGGTACGATGGGGACCTGATCTTGCTGCGCCAAGGTAAGAGCGGCTTCTGTCAGGACCGCAGCAATGCCTTGGCCTGTGAGCGCGGGCGGCACGAAGGTATGATCCAAGACGCGCGCTCCATCGCTCCGATGATGCCACGTAATCTCACAGAGTTGTGGGCCAGCTTGGGTATCCCGAATGAGCATGAGGCGGGCGCAGCCTGCCCCAAGGTCCTCAAAAGTGGGGTCCGTTGCCTTTGGCATGGGCCTTAGAGCTCAGCGCCATAGGATTTCAGCGTTTCCAACGGAACAACAACCAAAGCCTCCTCATGGGTGGCTTCCAAGCGGATAGGCGGTGCACAGCCCGCATCCAGCGCATCTTTCCAGCGGGTCAAGCAGACGCACCACTGATCTCCAGGCTTAAGACCGGCAAACCCATATTCCGGGCGCGGCGTCACAAGGTCATTTCCCTCGCGACGCTGCTGGGTCAAAAAGGCCTCTGTCACAACGGCGCAGATCACATGGGTGCCGTGATCCAATCCTTCTGTCTCGCAACACCCGTTGCGGAACCAGCCCGTCAGCGGTGTTAGCGAGCAAACCTCAAGCGGGCCACCCAAAACATTGCGGGCGGATGGATCAAACCGTTGCATCAGCTTTTGACCTGGTTCCGGCAACCGGGATAGCCGGCCACTTTCTGTTCTTGGATGAAGGTAACCGTATCGGCCAAGGTCGGTGCGCTGCGTCGTACAACGGGCGAGATCGCACCAATGATATAGAGGTGTTCCACACCGGGATAGAGTTTCACTTGCGCCAGATTGTCATGCTGGGCCAAGGCGGCAGCCAATTGCTCGCTACGCTTGGGGTCGACGGTCGTATCCTTGCTGCCATGCAACAACAGCATTGGCGGGGCTTTATTGCCGACATAGTTGATCGGCCTGGTGCTGGGCAGAATTTCGCTTGGGAAGATGCGCTTAAAGACAGGCTCAACCGGGGTGAAGTCATAGGGGCCAGCAATGCCGATGATGCCTTTTGTTGCCTCACAAATATTGGTGCCTTCGCCGGCAAGGAATTCAGGGTCGAGCGCGATCATCGCGGCAATATGGGCCCCAGCAGAATGGCCTGAGATGAACACAGGACGGCCTTGAGCGATGGATTTCTGGGTATAGGCAAGCGCCTTGGCCCCATCCTCCACAAAGCCCGGGAAAATGACGTCTGGATGCAAGCGGTAGTTGACAATCACGGTCTGAATGCCGCGGGCCGCAAAAGCTGAGCCTAAGAATTTATAGTCATCCTTCGAGCCATATTGCCAAGATCCGCCATGATAGAATACCAGAACAGGGGTGTCTGTCTGCATCACTTTCGGGGAGTAAATGTCCAGTGTGTGGCGTGGCAGTGGGCCATAGCTGATATTGTGCTGCACCGGCCCGGGCGTCTGTGCCACGAGGTTTAAAACTTGCGGGCCAGAGCAGGCGCCCACACCCCAAAGCGCCATGAGGGCAACAATCCAATGTTTCATTTCGTTTCCTTCTCAAGGATTTGCATGGGGTTCGTTATGTCTAACACATAGGCTAATTTCAAAGCCCTTCAATCGAACAATGCCCTGGCGGTCAAGCGAGCGTCCAAACGCGGGTCACCTTGATGTCGTGATCTTCCAGTTCACGCGATACCTCAATGGTGTAGCAGGCCAACTCGATCAGCCCTGCTTTGGGTAAATAGGTTCGCCCGGGGTCCCCGATTAGAACCAAAATACCGGCTTCCTTGCAGCGCCTCAGCCACGCAAACAGGGGCTCTGCAATCTCGCGCTCATAAAACAAATCGCCGACCAACACTACGTCCGCCTCAAGCGGCTGGCCGATGATATTGCCCTGATGGGACAAAAGGCTGACCCCATTGACCTTTGCGTTGAGCTCGATGGCGGCGATGGCATAGGGATCAATATCGACCGCAGTCACCTCTCTAGCACCTGAAAGCTTGGCCGCGATCGCCACCAGACCAGAGCCTGAGGCCACGTCATAGACCTGCTTGCCGCTCACGATGTCTGGGTGGTCGAGGAGATAACGCGCCAAGGCTTGGCCACCCGCCCATGCAAAGGCCCAAAAGGGGAGCGGGAGGCCCTGTTGATCTAACTCATCCGCACTCAATTGCCACAAGGCCACAGCCTCATCGGCCAAATGCAACGTGATCTCAGGGCAATGGGGCGGCCGCAGCAGCCTTGTATTGGCAAGGATAAAGGGCGCTGGGCTTGGAGAGCTCATGGCTTAGCCAGACTTTGCGGTCGCAAGCTCTAAAATCTGCCGATAGCCCAGCTTGATTTCCATATTCTGGGTTAAGCCCCTTTGCTTCAAGAGCGCATGGGTTGCCTCAAGCCGATAGCAGGGGATGTACATCCATAAATGATGCTCGGCATGGAAATGTACCCAATATGGCGCAATGAGAAGGCGCTCAAGTGGATTGGCATAGGTCGTGCGGGCAAGGCGCCATGGATCGCTCGGGTCAGGGGTGGCGCATGCATGCTCGCCAATATTGCGCAGGCGCGTGACGGCTGGATACCAACTGGCTTGGGCCATCAGCCAGATCGTCACAAAGGCTAAGGCTTGGCCCGCGGCCGCAAACAAGACAAAAACCACGGCTTGGGCGCCCAGAAACATCAAGGCAGCGGTGCGCGCTTCTGGGCTGGCCCGATTGGGGGCGCTCAGAAAGCCCCAAAGCGGCCTCAGGGTTTGTTTAAAGAATGTCTGCCCCGTCAAATCCCGGATCAATTTGCGCTGATAGCTTTTCTTGCTGATCGGAAAATGGGCGGCAAGCCCAAGGTCTGGATCATCGCTTTGCTGGGTATTGCGGTGGTGCGACAAGTGATAGGGCCGATAGCGATAGAGCGATGCCCCGACCGGTGCCCCGCACAGCCAGTGCCCAACAAAATCATTGAGTTTCTGGTTGGTGCTGAGGCCCCCATGGGCTGCTTCATGCATCAGGATGGCGAGGCCCAATTGGCGTGCGCCCACCACCATGACCGCGATCGCCCATGTCACGGGGTTAGGGGCCCAAGCAAATAGGGCCACGGCCAAGCCGATCAGCCCCCATGCATGGGCAACCAAACCTAAGCCGATCCAGTCGTTACGCTGGCGCAAGCTGGCCCATTCGTCTGGCGTAAAGATTGTCTTAGGGTCAATCGTGGGTGCGGGCATAAGACAGTCTCGCGCTAAATCGACAGCCTTGCAAGGTGGCTCTAGCCAAAGACACTGACGCCGATCAACACCTTGTGGAGGCCTGCGATAAACCCAACCCAGACAGCGAGCCCGCCGCCAATCGCAATCCAGTCACCCGTGCCCATCGGCAAAGAGACGCGCTCTGCTTTGCCAAGGCGAATGCGGGCAAACAAAGCCCAGGCAAAGAAGCTGCCGAAGATCAGCATCGAGCCCAAATCCCCGTTGGCCAGAAGATGCGCCAACGCCCAGATTTTAACCGCTGCCAACATGGGGTGGACGACGGCTGCTTTGATTTTGCCGGGCGAGTAAGCGGCGACCAATAAGATCATGACTGGCAGCATCAACAAGAGGCTGATGTGGCTTAAAAAGGTCGGCGGGGTCCAGACCGGGATCATGCCTGCCGCGCGATACTGGCCGTAACCGTAAATCAACAGCACAAAGCCTGCCAGGCTGATGAGGGAAAATACCCCGCGATAGGGTTGCGCGCCAAGGCTCGCCGCCATTTTATCGCGCGGGCCGCGAAATCGTACAAAGGCATGTGAGCCCAAGAAGACGATCAGTCCAAGGATAAGCAGTGTCATGAGGCAGGTCCTTTTCTGTTGAATTGATAGGCGGGGCCGCCGGGCACCTTGAAAGCATAGGTCCCCATCTCCAGGAGGCCGCTTTCTTGATAGCTGAAGCGGTCCCCGTCCATGATGAGGTTGGCGGCCAGGGTCATTTTGCGGCCGGAGCGCGCGGTGATGGAACAGGTTGCTGGGATGGATGCCGTCCAACCACTGGCGGTCTTGATCACGGGCAAGCTACAGGCAGGCCCATAAGCGGTTAAATCCTCAAACGTCACGGCTTGGAAGGCGTTGGTACCTGGGTTTGCGGTCGCAAAGGCTTCAGGGTTTTTGAAGGCGAAGAAGTCCATCAAAAACTCGCCACTCTCTTGTGACCGAAACACCCACAGACGTTGGCGGCTGATCGGGCCTGTGGCACTGCCGCTGCGCCAGATCAGATAGATGGCCTGATCCTCTGGTCCTGCCACATTCGGGGCGCGGACTTCAAAAAACTGCGCGCTTTGGCCGTCCACCCATGGATAGGGATTGCCTGCAGCGGGTGGACGCAACAACTCCGCGGGGGCGGTCTTGATCTGGGCTTGATTATCCCAATGGCCAATTAAGCTTTGGCCGGGCGGAATTGGCTGTGGCGCATGCAAGCTCGCACATGCTGTCAGGCTGAGGCTGAGCGCCGCCATGAGCCAGCGATCACGCATCCGGCGTCACCGTATCGACGGCGCGCCAGCAATACCAGGCCACTTGGGTCCGATACGGGCGTAAATGGTCTGCCATAGTCTTAAACGGTTTGGGCTTGGGCATGTCGGCTAGGCCATGGGCGATCATCCACCCCTTGCGCACGCCCAGATCATCCACGGGCCATACGTCGGGTCGGCCCAAGGTAAACATCAAGTACATCTCGACCGTCCATTGGCCGACACCGCGCACCGCGGTGAGACGGGCGATGATCTCTTCATCCGGCAGATGGTCGATTTCTGCGCTATCGGGCACAATGCCCTCAAGCCGCTTTGCTGACAGGTCTCTAAGGGCCGCCAATTTTTGCCGCGACAGGCCGCAGGCGCGCAAAGCTTCATCAGAATGGCTGAGGAAATGGGCGGGGTCAGGTGCAGCCTCTGGGTCGCCACACAGGGCTAAGACCCGGCCTAAAATCGTACCCGCCGCTTTGCCCGACAATTGCTGATATACGATAGCGCGAAACAGGCTTTGATACGCGCTTTGGCTTTCACGGGTCGGGATCGGGCAGGGGCCATGGGTGGAGACCAAGCGCGCCATTACCGGATCTAAGGCAGCCAAGGCTTCGCTCATCCCACCCCCCCCAAGGACAGCGTCCAGCCAACCAAAGCTTGCACCAACAGGCCAGCCACCAGGATCAGCCCCGCAGCCTTGTTCGATTTAAACAGGGCTAAAGGCTCCTTGGCTAGCCCGGTGAGAGGAATTTGCCGGACTTGGCCCCATAAATGCAGACCAAATGCCAGCGCGCCCGATAGGCCGACCATCAGGCCGGCGAGGGGTTGATCGTGCATCAGGCAAGCCGCAGCAGCCAAGAGTGCCGTTGCGAGATAAAAACCGCCGACCCAGCGCTTGGCGTGATTGCCAAACAGGCGTGCGGTGGATTTCACGCCGACCAGGGCATCATCTTCAACATCCTGCTGGGCATAGATGGTGTCATAGCCAATCGTCCAGGCCACGCAGGCGGCATAAAGGGCAAGGGCAGACGCATCGAGGCTGCCCATCACGGCCACATAGCCGACCAGAACCCCCCAATTGAAGGTGAGGCCAAGCCAGACCTGTGGCCACCAGGTGATGCGCTTCATGAAGGGATAGGCTGCAACCATGGGGATGGCGCATAGCGCCATGATTTGAGCCGGCGTGGGCAAGGCAAGCAAAACCAGAAAGCCCACAAAACATTGGGCCAATGTCCAGATGAGCGCTTGTTTGGCGCTGATCAGGCCAGCGGGCAGGGGCCTGCCAGCCGTACGTTCGACTTGCGCATCAATATCGCGGTCTACAAGGTCGTTGAAGCTGCAGCCAGCCCCCCGCATGGCGATAGAGCCAATTACCCAAAGGGCAATTAACCCCAAGTCAAGCACCGAAAAGCCAATCCCGGCTCGACCCAGGAATTGGCCCATGAAACAGGGTAGGGCTAGTAGCCAGAACCCGATCGGCCGATCAAAGCGGGATAGGCGCAAATAAGGCTGCCACGCCATCGGGGCGCGTTCGACAAAGTTGCGGGCTTGGGCATCGAGCGGAATCGTCACCGGAACAGGTTTAACGAGGTGTCGCCGCCTCGACTAGACCCTAGCGCTCTGGTTCACGCAGGCCGCCTGCGATCAAGGCTTTTTGTCGCCATGGTTCATGGAGCCATGATCCATCTTGCTGTGGTCCATGTCGTCTATAGCGGCTCCAACCCGCGGGATTTCATCGAGAACAACAAAGTTGGCTTCCATCGGCCCCAGTTGCATAAAGGTGAGTGTCATTTTTACGCTGTCCCCATTTTTAAGGGGCTTGGTGGACTCAAACAGCATCAAATGCTTGCCGCCGGGGGAAAATTCCAACGTTGAGCCGGCAGCAATTTCGACACCATCAAGCTTCACCATCTTTTTCATCCCGCCCTCAGAAACCGTGTCATGCATTTCAACGCGTGCAAAGTCCGGTGACGTGATGGAGACGAGGCGATCTCCCTTGGGACCTGAATTTTCAATCCCGAGATAGCCCGCGCTGGGACGACCTGCGACCGGTGTACGTAGTTTCGCATTGATGATGCCAAAGCTTGCAAGCGGTATTTGGTTGGCTTCAGTTCTGCTTACCTTCTTCGAGGCAGTACTTGTCTCCTGCTTGGCCGGAGTGCTTTGCCTGCAGCCGGTAGCCAGAACCGCTGCCACAACAAGACCCAAAACCAAGGCTGAACGCAAAGGCGGCACCACAGATTTCATCAACGCACTCCAGTCAAGTCTTGTGTAAAAGTCGGCGAAGCCGGGTTGGTGATGAAATAGGCCGTGACGAGCGGCATGGCTAGCACGAATGGTCCACCTTTAAGCTAAGCAGGGTGGACCTCGCGGCGCAATACCTCCCGGAATGAGAACAATAAAAAAAGGGCAACAAAGCCAAATCTTTGCTGCCCTTTTTAAATTCGAGAGTCAGCCTTTTTGGCTTAGTCAGCAGTCGGAGTTGGAACGGAGGCAGCCAAGAAGGCTGGCAATTCCCCGCCAAAGCCTGACTCTTCACCGCTGCTTTCCCGGGCCGGGCGTGGCGTACGCGGTGGGCGCGGACGACGTTCGCGAACTGGCGCGGTTTCAGACGCTACGACAATCTCCTGCGGCTCACTAAAACTTGTGGGCTCAGAAAACTCATTTGGTGGTGCGCTTGACGGGCGGCTATAGGTTTCGCTGACACCAATAAAACCGGGCTCACCATTGGTTTGGCTGCGATACTCTGGTCTGGGTGGGCGGCCACCTTCGACTTGACCATCTTCACCGCTGCCATTGGCCTGATAGGGGACTTCATTGCCGAACCGGTCTCTTCGGCGGCGGCGGCGGCGGCCGAAGCGGTCTTCGTCACCCTCACCACGGGGTTCGTTTCGGCCGTCGCCACGATTTTGGTCGAAGCGGTTTTCGCGGGGTGGGCGACTGGGATTAAATTCGGGTTGAGGCACACCTTCGCCGCCTTCTGCCCCATCGCCCTCTGCGCCTTCCATTCCTTCGATTGAGTCGTCGCCATCGTCGGCTTCATCGTCATAGCCCGCGATCATCATTTCGGTGCGGGGCACAAAGGTTGGCTGCATGGCGCGCAACACGCGAAAATAATGTTCCGCATGCTGCAAATAGTTTTCGCCCAAGACCCGGTCGCCAGAAGAATTGGCATCGCGGGCGAGCTGTTGGTATTTCTCAAACACAGTCTGGGCCGACCCACGGACCTTGATATCGGGTCCGTTCGACTCATAAGCGCGATTGGGATTATTATTTTGTGGTTTTTGGCCCGGATTACGTCCCCGACCGCGTTGCCGCTTCATCATGCAAGCCCTGTATGTTTCCTGGCTGTGGTTTGGCCAATTAATGCCATGAGCAAGCCTGCAAGCCGGCTTCATGGATTTTGCGTGACTGCTTCAAAAAGAGGTCTGACACGCAAAGATTTAAAAAAGAGAGCGTGGTTTTCGTGCAATTGATCCGCGACCTTGCACAACCCGCTCCAAAAACAGCTGTCGTTAACACCTAATCCCGAAATGGATTTCAACGTCTCACGGACACACTGTATTCACACGATCATTTCCCTGATTCCACAAATCTCAATTTGCGTGTCACCAAAATCGAGACCGAAGGCCAGGATCAGAGCGAAAGCGGATTGAAGCTTTGGGCTAGAGTTGATGGTGTGTCGTTTCCATATGCAGGCCCCCCTTTGGGCTACATCACGGACGAATAGGCTCATAGCTTGATTAGCTTCACTTGAAAAGGCCTTATTCTGTTGACCCAATTTAACATGAGCGCGCGACTTTGATCCTAAGTGATCAAAACGCGCTTGGGTTCAAAGCAAACGGCCCGATCTTTAATAGATCGGGCCGCCCGCAAGAGAGTTAGCGTCGGAATTTACTTTGGACCGCCAAAGGCTTTCTTTAGGCCGATCTTATACGTCCGGCCCAAGGGGCTGCCGGTGAATGGGTCGTAATTGAGTTCCAAACGGGCAAAGCCTGGGTCTTTGTCCATGATGTTCTCAACCCCGAACGTAAAGGTCAGGTCATTTTCCATCGCCCAACGATAAGTCAGGTCGAGGGACTGCCAAGCCTCAATCGTTTTGCCCGCGGTAACCGAACCTGTCACGCCTGCAACCGCGCTATAGTTCAAGCTGGGCGAGAAGGGGGCGGTGCGTTGGTCTACGTATTCATCGATGAAGTTCATCGCGAGGCGCAACGAATGGCCACCGGTCTCATAAAGGCCATAGAGCGTGCCCTTATATTGGGGAAGTGGATAGGCCGTAGTTTGGAAGTTAAGCTTACCCAGTGCATCCAATGCAGGCGCAACGGGGACGCCACCAATCGATAGTGGATCCACGTCATAGCTCATGGTGTAGGTGGCATCTAAGCCCAGCTTCAAATCCCCGCCCATCAGATCTTGGAAGGTGTAATCGACACTGACGTCTACCCCGTCGGTCAGAACGGGAGAGCCGTTGATTACCGTGGTATTGAGGCGAGAGATGTTTGCCGAGTTACACACGCCACCACTGAAGGTGAACTTTGCTTGGATCGCTGCAAACGTCGAGTTGCCGCAATTACCGAGACCTGCTGTCGGGAACAATGTCGCCACAAGGCCTGCAATCGGCTCGGCCACGATTGGATTGTCAAAGTCAAAGCGCCAATAGTCGATTGAGGCTTTGAAATTGCCAGTATTCAACAGTGCACCCGCATTATAGGTGGTTGCGGTCTCGGGTTCCAAATTCGGGTTGCCGAAGATATCGACCGCCCGGAAGACGCCCAATATGCTCTGCAAAGTTGTCACAGAGGTTGGCTGGATGTTGGACACCGAAGGCGCCCTGAAGGTGGTGCTGGTTGACCCACGTACGGCAAACGCGTCGGTGACTTGCCATTTGGCCGAGAATTTCGGGTTGAAGGTAGAGCCAACTGCCCCACCAAAATCCTCGTACCTACCGGCAATTTGGGCTTCTAAATTGCTGGTGAAGGGCAAGCGGATTTCAAAGAAAGCCGCATTGACGTCTGCACTAACATTGGCTGGGAATGAACCAGACAAGAACACGGTCGGTCCGGTTACGGCTGGACAGATGTTGTTGTTGAAGTCTGGTGAAGACACGCAAGGCTGTTGGGTCAGGTCAGAAAATTTGCTGAAGTCAGAGCGGAAGGAATTCTTCCGATACTGATAACCCACGGCCCAACCGATTGGACCGTCCCCCAGCTTGAAGCTGGTCTCACCATTGATGACCGCATCAAACACCACCAGACTGGACGTCTGTTTGGTGCGCACTTCTGGAAAGAACCAGTCTACCAAAGCTGTGTTTGCGGCACCCAAGGCTGGATTATATTGCGGGTTAGCCACACCGGTGATCGAGTTCCCAGGAATGGCGGTGCCAAATGGGCTGAACCACTGACACCCATTGGCCCCTGGCGTATTGGCTGCCACGTTACAATTGGAGCCGCCCAAGCCGCGCAGTGCGAGCTGGAAACGGTTCACAAGAACATCATAGCCCGTGCGGATACCGGTATCATCCATTGCGGCCAGATTGACGTCGTAATCGATTGTGCTGGTCAGCTTGCCCTTCATACCGATGGACACACGAGAGGCTTCAAAGCTGCGTTCTCCACGCGAACCACCGCGCGGGTCATCGGGTGTGAATTTAGGATTACCACCATAGCTGAAGGGCCGATAAGCCAACATGTTCACGCCAATCGTGCTGGCTGGGAACAATCCGGGGTTCTTGGCCAAGAGGTCAATATAGCCGGGGTTGGTCACAGGCACAAAGAAGCGTCCTGGCAGGCCAGAAAGGGCAGGCAGGGCCTGCGCTGAGGGCGCTTGCAAAAAGGCGTAGCTGGGCGAGGTCTTCCATTCTGGCGTATTGGTGTTGGAGATCAAAAGCTCTGCATGCAGCGTGTGGTCTTCATTGAGGTCCACATCTGCGCTTGCAAACAATTGCGACCGCTCTTCCTTCTCGACGATGTTGTCATAGGGGGTGAAGTGGAAGAAGCACACAGGCGTTGTGGCACTGAAGCCAGCAAAGCCGCCAAGGGGTCCGCAATTTGGTTCACGTGTGGGCGCTGAAACGGGGCCTCCCGTGGGCCCAATGGCGATATAGGTGCCGGGGTTGCCTGCGGCAGACCACCCGCCTTCCGGGTTTGAGAGGTAATCTAGATTGGCCCAGTCGCGCGCTGTAATCGGCAATTCGCTCTTCATCTGCACGCCGAGCGAGACAAATAGCTTGGCCCGATCGGTCTGATGGCCCCATGAAGCTGCCAGCGTATAATTGCCGTCCGACCCGTCAATGGCTTTATAGTCGCCACCGACCTCAAAACCTTCCATATTGGTGCGGGTGATGAAATTGACCACGCCGGCCACAGCGTCCGAGCCGTAAGTCGCAGCCGCACCGTCTTTGAGAACTTCAACCCGGCCAATGGCAGCCGATGGGATCAGATTGGTGTCAACCACCGTGCCGACCAAACCGAATGGATTATAGGCCAAGCGGCGACCGTTCAACAGCACAAGTGTCCGCTCTGGACCAATACCGCGCAAATTGACCGAGCCTGCCCCTTCATTGCCCTGAGCGCGGGCATCAAATTGGTTGGTGTCGCCTTGTACCCCGCTCGAGACGTTGAGGAGCTTAATCAACTCAACCGTGCTGGGGGTGCCCGCTTTTTCTAGATCAGCGGAGCTGATTACATTCACAGG
This sequence comes from Maricaulis salignorans, assembly GCA_943372135.1. GTDB lineage: Bacteria > Pseudomonadota > Alphaproteobacteria > Caulobacterales > Aquidulcibacteraceae > Aquidulcibacter. The sequence goes on from CALRXH020000001.1 coordinate 130,259, forward strand.
TAATGACGCGCTTTCTGAAGTTCCCCGAATGAAGGAACCGGTTACCACAATAACTTCTACTTCTTTCTTTGGAGCTTCGTCCGTCGTGGTGTTTTGCGCGAATGCCGGAGCCGCGCCTGTCGTCATGATAACAGCCAATAGGGCGCTGGCCCCGTTGAGCAATGCTTTTCTAGCCATATTGTCCTCCCTTGCCTGTGCGGTCCTTTTTGGGTGGATCCGCTTCAGACTGGGAAAGTGTGCGACTGGAATGAATATCTGTAAAGGCTTTTTTTGATTTGATTTTACGTGCTTCTTCACAAAGCCGTTAGGGAAACAATGACGCTTAGGCGAGGGTCCCAAAAATGACACGATCGATGTCAGATAAATCTTTGATAACGCTCAGATTAATCACCCCCGGGACGGATTGGGCGAGTGCGATCACGGCTTCTGATTGGTCAATCCCGAACTCAAAAGCAAATACTCCTGAAGGCTTTAGAATCTTCGGCAGGGCGGCAAACAGAATACGATAAGGATCAAGACCATCCTCACCACCATCGAGGGCCAAGCGTGGATCGTGCAAGCGCACTTCATCTTGCAACGAGTCGATCACGGCCGATGGGATATAGGGGGGATTGGAGACGATAATATCAAATTGTTCGTCCAAGCCCTGGTGCCAATCGCCCAAGCGCAAATCGACGCGGCCTGCCAAGCCATGTAACGCAGCGTTCTCGGCAGCGAGCGCGAGCGCCTCTTCGGACCGATCAATCCCAACCCCGGTCCAGCTTTTGCGCTCTGCCAACAATGCCAACAGAATCGTCCCAGAACCCACGCCAAGGTCCAGCACCCGATTGGGCACATCGACCGCATGGGCCTTTAAGATCAAGTCGACGATGACCTCGGTTTCCGGGCGTGGCACGAGCCCACGGCGGTCACTGATTAGATCCAGCGTCCAAAAGCCTTTTTTGCCCACAATATGGGCCGCAGGCTCTCGTTGTTCGCGCCGTTTCACAAAGGTTTCAAATTTCGCAGCCGCGTCGACCGTCAACGGGCGCTGGGGATCACCAATCAATGTTGCACGGTCGATCTCTGCCGCCGCGAGTAACAAAATACGGGCGTCAATAACGGGGGTGTCGATTCGAGCCGCTTCAAGGCGTTTGCGGGCGGACGTCCAAGCTTTGACGAGGGTTAGGGGTTTGTCGGTCATGGCGAGCAAATAGGAAGTAAGCCGACCTATGTCATCGTCTATTCGGGACTTGACAACAGTTGAAGGCTCGAAACTGATGTGGGCGCTAATTTGAATGACAGGATCGCGGCGTAAATATCCGCCTTAGCGGCATTACTTAATAAAACCAGGCGCGAGCCTGGTTTTGTGAATGGTTTGATTTTTGGTGCAACGATGGCACGGTTAGCTAGCTCCGTCGCCGGTACAGGTTTCGTCAGGTTTCAGCTAACTTTTGCGGCTATTTGCGATCTCTGTCGCCTGTTCTGAACCAATTATGATGCCCCTTTTGGTTTCACGTCAAAGGACCCTTGGCGCTCGATGGAACCCCCCTAGACCCCGATTGTGTCTCCAGGCCAAAGGGCGGGGGCTTTTGCCCTTCGGCGGGCAAGGGCAGAGCGCTTCCAAGCCCAAGCCCGAGTCTGCAATTAAGTTTGGCTGGCTGCACATTTTTCACCCCGGCACCTGTTGACAGGCGGAAGGTCCATCCCTACCTGAGCGTCGTGTTAGCAGTCGGGCATGGTGAGTGCCAAAGCGCGTCGCCTGTCTGATTGGACAACACTTATTTTCTGAAACCTGACAATCCTCAAAGGGAGCAAGTCAAATGGCATTTCGTCCGCTTGGCGATCGCGTGCTGGTAAAGCGCGTTGAAGAAGAAACCAAAAGCAAAGGTGGGATTATCATCCCAGACACCGCCAAAGAAAAGCCACAGGAAGGCGAAGTCGTTGCGGTTGGCCCTGGAGCCCGCGATGAAGACGGCGAGCGTATCGCTATGGACCTGAAGGTCGGCGATCGCATCTTGTTCGGCAAATGGTCTGGCACGGAAGTGAAGATCGACGGCGATGACCTTCTGATCATGAAGGAAAGTGACGTCATGGGCGTCCTCGAATCCTAAATCTTCCCCCTCTTTAAACTCTGAAAGGCACCTATCATGGCTGCAAAAATCGTATTGTTTGGTTCTGATGCACGCGACCGCATGCTTCAGGGCGTTGATATCTTGGCAAATGCCGTAAAAGTTACCTTGGGCCCCAAGGGCCGCAACGTGGTGATTGAAAAGTCCTTTGGCGCGCCTCGCACAACCAAGGACGGCGTTACGGTCGCCAAGGAAATCGAACTGGAAGATAAGTTCCAGAACATGGGCGCACAAATGCTGCGCGAAGTGGCTTCAAAGACCAACGACACCGCTGGGGACGGCACCACTACCGCAACCGTTTTGGCGCAAGCCATTGTGCGCGAAGGCATGAAGGCTGTGTCTTCCGGCCGTAACCCAATGGATCTTAAGCGTGGTATCGACAAAGCTGTGACCGAAGTGGTTGCAGGCCTGAAGGCTTCGGCCAAGAAGGTTTCGTCGAATTCCGAAATCGAACAAGTCGGAACTATCTCGGCCAATGGCGAAGCAGAAATCGGTAAGATGATTGCTGAAGCCATGAGCAAGGTCGGCAATGAAGGCGTGATCACGGTTGAAGAAGCCAAGAGCCTTGAATCCGAATTGGACGTTGTGGAAGGCATGCAGTTCGATCGTGGCTATCTGTCGCCGTACTTCATAACAAACGCCGACAAGATGGAAGTGTCGCTCGACGATCCTCTAATCTTGATCCATGAAAAGAAGCTGTCGAGCTTGCAGCCTATGTTGCCAGTGCTCGAAGCGGTGGTTCAGTCTGGCCGTCCGCTCTTGATCATCGCAGAAGACGTTGAAGGCGAAGCCTTGGCGACTTTGGTGGTCAACAAGCTGCGCGGTGGACTGAAAGTTGCGGCGGTCAAAGCACCCGGCTTCGGCGACCGTCGTAAAGCCATGTTGGAAGACCTTGCGATCTTGACCGGCGGCCAAGTGATCTCTGAAGAACTGGGCATCAAGTTGGAAACTGTTTCCATCGAGATGTTGGGCCGTGCCAAGAAGGTCACCATCACCAAGGAAAACACGACCATCGTTGATGGCATTGGTGAAAAGTCCGACATCGAAGGCCGTATCGCTCAAATCAAGCGTCAGGTTGAAGAGACTACGTCTGACTATGACCGTGAAAAGCTGCAAGAGCGCCTGGCCAAGCTGGCTGGCGGTGTTGCTGTGATTAAAGTTGGTGGTTCAACCGAAGTTGAAGTGAAAGAGCGTAAGGACCGCGTGGATGACGCATTGAACGCAACCCGTGCTGCGGTCGAAGAAGGCATTGTTGCGGGTGGTGGCTGTGCGCTGTTGCGTGCTTCACGAGCCATTACGGTTAAAGGCATCAATGACGACGAAGAAGCAGGCGTCAATATCGTGCGTAAGGCGCTGCAAGCCCCGATCCGCCAGATCGTTGAAAACGCAGGCGTTGAAGGTTCGATCGTGGTTGGCAAGATCCTCGAGAATGCTTCGGTCTCTTTTGGCTTTAACGCGCAAACTGAAGAATACGTCGATATGATTGCCGCTGGTATCATCGACCCCGTCAAGGTCGTGCGTACAGCTCTACAAGACGCAGCTTCGGTTGCTTCACTGTTGATCACCACCGAAGCCACCATTGCTGAAGCGCCAAAGAAAAACGCCGGCGGTGCACCAGGCGGCATGCCAGGTGGCATGGGCGGCATGGGTGACATGGACTTCTAAAGAGACCATTCTCACCCATCCAATTTCAACGAGCGCGGTCCGTTATCGGGCCGCGCTTTTTGTTTTTCGTTGAAAAGCAGCCCAAAGGTCAATGGATCGATATTGACGCGAGGGCTTGTGTTTGCCACGTGTGGGATTTTCGAAACGGTATCGGCCAGGTTATATCCATAGTGAAGGCGACACTTTGAATTACACCCTCTACCAAGCCCTCGTTTATGCACATATCTTGGGCGTGATCCTTTTGGCCGGCAACATCACGATCACCGCTTTTTGGAAAGTGTTGGCGGACATGACCAAGGATGCCAAACAGATTGCGTTTGCCAATCGCGCGGTAATCATTGCCGACTGGTTATTCACCCTGCCGGGTATCGTGCTGACATTGGCTGGGGGGATTGGTATATCACTGATGGGGCAATGGCCGCTCTTTGAGGCGTCTTGGCTAAGTTGGAGTGTATTCTGGTTTGTTGTGGCCGGGTTACTTTGGATGATTTTCTTGATCCCGCTCCAAATCCGCCAGAGCCGGGCCGCAAAGCTCTTTGCCGAAACGGGCGACATCCCCGATAGTTATTGGCGCGATGCTAAATGGTGGATCACGATTGGTCTGATTGCGACCGTACCCTTATTGATCATTCTGTATTTGATGGTGTTTAAACCTTAAAAGGCTCACTTTTCCAACAGACCAAGGGGTTCCGCTCATACCACCCCAAGGCTGCGATCTTTGCAAACCCCTTCAATCCGGATAAGTCTGGTAACGTTCGGGGAGACAGAAATATGAAAACCATCGTACGCGGCCTTATCTTTGTTCTAGGGCTCTTTAATCTCGTTATCGGGGTGGGCTTTTTGCTACAGCCTGCCAAATTGGCAACAGCCTTCTTCTTGTCGCCAGTCGGCACGCAGGGCCTCGCAACGATCCGCGCGGACTTTACGGGCTTTTTCATCGGCGCATCGCTATTTGCACTTTACGGCGCGTGGAAGCAGCGTTCAGATGCGCTATTGGTTCCTATAGCTCTGTTGGGGATAGCTTTCTTTGGTCGTTGCATTAGCTTGGCGCTCGATGGCGTCGCCCCTACGGCAATTGCTCCCATGGTGATTGAAGCGGTGATGATGGCTGTCTTGTTAATGGGCGTCACCACATTCCAAGCCCAGCGCCAAGCCGCCTAGGCAACATCCCCACCCCGTCGGTTTGGACAAGCTGACGGGGGGGTCATCTCTCGTTCATCTTCCCCTGTCTCGGCACATGCCAATCTTGGCGCATTGACCGAGGTAGAACGATGATGAGACCAGATGAGAGATACCAGTTAGACTTCGCACGGGCCTGTTTTGCCTGCGATGCAGCCGCCTTTGTTTTGGAGATAAGAGCCGATGTGTTGGTATCCGATCGCGGCACAGCCACGCATGCCTTTGCGCGCTAGGCCGCCATGTATTTTACCCATGTTGTCTTCGGTATGGGCTTAAATCGGGTTGCAGTTGCTCATAGGCGCGACCGTTCAGCTGTGGTCTACGCCTGTTATTTGATCGAGAATCGGCGAGATGATTTAAAGGTAAATGTCTGCTCGATCAGTTCCAAGCAGCTCTACGGGCGGCCCCAGCCCCGCTTCTGGTGTTCGAACGCGAGGCTGCTTAAGCTTGCGACCCTACCAATGCATCCCGCGCCACGTCTTGCATGCGCTGCGCCATTGCTTTGAGTCCATTGGAACGCTGCGGCGTGAGTGCATCACCCAGACCTAATGCTTGAAAGGCTGTTTGGGCGTCGAGGCCTAGAATCTCCGCTGGAACGCGCCCTGAATAGAGGCGGACCAAGATCGCTAAAAGACCTTGGACAATGGCTGCATCTGACTGGCCGCGAAACTCGATTAGGCCAGTATTTGGCGCTGACGCAGAAACCAGCCATACTTGGCTGGCACAACCCCGCACTTTGGCAATGTCCACCCGCTCGCTTTCCGCCAGCGATGGTAATGCGCGGCCAAGGTCAATCACATAGCGATACCGTTCCTCCCAATCGTCTAGGAAGGAGAATTCTTCGATTAGTTCCTCAAGCCGTGGATCATTCATGGTCGATCTAGCGAATGGTTTTGGCCATGCATTTGGCAATTTCACCTAAAGGATGCTCAGCCAAGCAGAAAGAACGTTCATATGGCTGTTTTGTGGCTGCATTGCACATTTGCATGTTCAAGCGCGAGGAGTTCACGCAGCTCACGAGGCGGGGATCTCGCATGAGGGCTTCGGTGTCTTCCTTGCGGTCGACAGGCCCGCCAATGGCTGACAGAGCCGCGAGCGACACCATCCGATCGATCGGCGACCAGGCTCGGATGGCATCTGCCAAGGGAACATCGTTTCGGGCGGCCTGGCTAGACAGGCGCACACTGCGTTGAATGGAAGTCGCACGCGCTTGCGTGGCTTGAGGTGATACAACCGCTTCAGGCAAAGTAGACAAAGTAATCGCTGCCTCTGTCGCTGGAACGGGGGGTACGAGGGTGCGAAGCGCGGCATTGCGCACCTTGGAGTCAGCTGTACTGACTTTGGCCCACGCATATTTCTGCCAATCGTAAGCGGCTTGTTTGAAGGCATCGCCTTCCTCTTGGATCTTGGCGGCATCGGCTAGAATTGCACGCGCTGCTAACTGTGCGGCTTGCTCCCCCCCCGGTAAACTACGAGCAAATGGGATTTCGCTGCGTAATCTGGTGATCAGGGCATCCCGGCCCATCCGCGCTTCTAGTTTGCGAACTTCATTTACAAATTCATCTTGCGTCGCGGCCCAAGTAGCACCATAGGCAACCACACCAAGGGCTAATCGGTCTGAGTTCAAGTGGCGAGCAATACGTTCGGTGGATATGGTGAGGGCACGGCCGGTGGTGATGGAGCCAATCGTTAGCGCTTCAACGTCCGCTGCATAAGAGGCATAGATGGCAGCATGGGCCCCGAGCGTGTTGGCACCAGCAGGAATCGCAAGGCCTTTTGGCACAACAGATACAGCTGGGGCCTTCGTTACCTTCGCATTTGGCGTTTTCTTGGCAGGGGCCTTGCGGGCAGGAGCTTTCTTGACGCTGACTTTTGTCGCACTGGCCTTGGCCGCACTGGATTTTGGATTTTGTTGGGCAGAGGCATCCAAGCTCATTGCTAGGCCTGCACTGACAAACAGGGCCGCAACCGCACATGTGAGCCACTTCTTGCTCATATTAATCTCCTCTAGAGCGCCGCACGCCCAAATGGGCGTGAGCAAGTCGTTCTGTATCTGCGATTCAGAGCCGGTTTTGCCTTCACGGATGCTATTGGGCACCCCGCCGCCTGCACTTACACCTTATCGCAGAGGGTGTCTGAATAAACCACAACCAAGACTACGAAAAACATCTAAACTTCACCTCCCACGCGAACTGACGCGACTTTAATATGTCCATCGGTTAGAAGAGGGTGTGGACTGTTTGCAACACTCAGATTTGGCCGATTCTAAAGGCAGCGAAAAGGCTTGGTCCGTATCTGACCAAGTGCTAACCCCTGCACAATGGGCCAGTGGCAGCAGCGCAGTTATCGCGGCGCTTGGCCTGGCCTATGCCGTTTGGCTGGCGGAACCGCGTCTGATCTTTGGACTGTCGTGCGTCGCTTTCTGCTCAATGGCCGCATTTCTGGTTAGCTCCTGCACCAATCAAGCGCAACAGGCTGTGATCATTCCAATTCTGTGGGCGGGTGCCGCTTTGGGTCTGAGTAGCCTCGAGGATGGCTCCACAGGCTTTGCTTTTGCCGCTTCAATTTGGCCGCTCTTGGCAGCAGGTGCCTCCGGACTGGCTTTAATCAATGGCATTTCAGCCAGCCTGTGCGTGGCTGCAACCGTGCTGGTCCTAACGCCCCTTTTGCCCGCAGGGCCGAGTTTCATGGCAAGCGCCCTGGGGGCCTTAATCCCAAAGTTTCTTGTGATCTGGATCAGCGCTGCCCTGGCGTTGGCCGTCTGTAGCCGGGCAGCTGGGGTCATCGAAAAGGTACGTCAGGCCTCGCGTGCTATGGCTCAGCAGGCACTTCGCAGTCGCGATGCCGCTCAGGCTGAAACCATTGTTGCTCAAGCTGAAACACTGGACCGTGCAAGATTCATGGCGGAGATGAGCCATGAAATTCGCACCCCTCTCAATGCAATACTGGGATTTGCTGACTCTATGCGTGAAGGTATTTTTGGCCCTTTACCAAAAGGCTATGAGGATTATCCAAGCCTTATCCATACCAGCGGCAGTCATTTGCTGGATTTGGTCTCGGACCTTCTCGACATCTCTAAAATTGAAGCAGGCCGTTATGAGGTTCGCCTCGAAAATATCCAACTAGACCAATTCTTGTTTGAGGCAACTGCCTTGTCGAGTGGGGCGGCCCGCGCCGCTGGCGTGCAAATCCGCCATGAGGTCGGGCTACCTGCAACGGTGCTTGGCGATGCTCGTGCTATGCGACAAATTGCCTTTAACCTTCTCTCCAATGCAATTAAGTTCACGCCGAAGGATGGCACGATCACCCTGCGCATCCGTCTGGATCAGGCCAATAACCAAGCGGTTCTAGAAATTGCTGACGATGGGGCTGGGATTAGCCCGATGGATCTTGCTCGGATCGGGCAGCCTTGGGCACAGGGCGATAACCAAGGCCGCATCAATAGTCGCGTGGTGCGCAGCTCTGGTCTGGGCTTAGCGGTGGTCAAAAGACTGACGGAATTGCAGGGGGGGCGCTTCTGGCTGGAAAGCACGCTTGGGCTTGGCACCATTGCAAAGGTGAGTTTGCCCTTAGCTCATCTTGAAGAACCAAAAGCCTAGAATTCAGCGGCGAAGGTAAAGGCTGCAACCAGATCTCCAACCTCTACTAAGAGGGTTGTCACGGCGCCCGAACGGCTGGTGATCTCAATCTCAAACGTATCGCGTGGGTCGGCATTGAGTACTGCCCGCGTCGTGGCGTCTGAGAAGATAAATAATGTGCCCGCTCTTGGCTCTTGTTCCAAACGTGCACGTGTCGCCGCAGGGTGCCGAGACGAGGCGACATGAATGGTCGTGCCATTGCGCAAGGGGGGGGTTAGGGTTGGACTTGGCTGGGGCGGACCCAATTTTGAAAGATCGCGCAAGAATAATCTTGCTCCAGATGTATCGACATTTGCTGTTTCTACAGCAAAGCTCAAGCCGGTTGCGCTGGTAATAAGGCCAGCCCGTGTCGCGCTGCCGGTATCTTGTACGGCCCGCCAGATATCCTTCCCACCCCGATCAACCCTCCAGCTGCGCGCGAGACCCGGATAATTCCCCGTTAACTGAGCGCGCCAGCCTTTATGTGCAGCGATGATGCGCTGGACTTCGATCTGAACAGAAGGATCATGACAGGGCTTCGCTGCTGCAGCTGTTTTAGCCTGCTCGGCGATCATGTCCATTCTTTGAGTGCTGGACCCCGACCGCAAGGCAGCGCCACGCGCTTGTGCCGAGAATCCTGCTAGCGCGCGACGTGGACCGCGTTCAAAAAGCTGGCAGCGCGCATCGATGGCTCGCATTGCCACGCGTTCGGCATAGCTGCGTTCCAGCCCATTTACCTGGGCGTGGCTTGCAACCGGCATTAGCAGTGCCAGCAAGAAAATGGCTCGATACGATATAGTCATGCGCTTTATCTGCAGCAGCCTCTCTTTCACTTCGATTAAGCCCAGTGCAAACAAAATTATGAGCAATAGTGATCTCCGCAGCGATATCTGGGTTCAAGCACTGTTGCGCACAGCGCAAACGCAAGGCGCGGCTGGCTATGTTGCCCGGCGAGGTGACGATACTGCAGGTGCCGTCCTAGTTAAGGTAGCACGTTTGGATGGCACTGCGCGCCTGTTGGTTCCAGCGCGCGACGGGGCAGGAATGCGCCTGTATCTTGATTTGACGGGTAAGACCGCAGGGCCTGATGAGTTGTCGATTGATGCATATCTGTCGAAGCGCGCATCCCAAGATCAAGATGTCTGGATTGTTGAAATCGAAGACAAGTTAGGCAGAAGCTTTCTTGTCGAACGTGTGGAATAATTGTTAACTTAAACACGCCATATATTTTTTAGAAATTGAAGGTCCTTATGTTGTTTTTGTTTAATGACCGCATTTTGACGTTAAGCGGCAACTCCGACGTTGTTGCGAAAGCAGGTATTCCCGCTGCCTCAGTCGCGCGCTTCACTTTGATTGATTCCATTTTGGCAGTTCAGACAGCCATTATGGAAATCCCCAACTTGGCAGCAGAGGCTCCGGAAAAGGCGGCGGCTTTGGCTTGGCTGATTTCCAGCCGCAGTGACGCAAATGCGATCCTCTTTATCGCGCCTCCAAAGTGCAAGCGACCCCAAGAAGTCGGTTTTCGTCTGGCGACTGTCTCGCTGACGACATTGGGCAGCCTCAAGGCCCAACAGGACGCCGGACGACTGACATCGGCCATTATCAATACCTCTGTCTGGCAATCCTTTGGCGCTTAAGGCGCAGACTGGGGCCTTTAATTATGGCCAGGGCTCGGCTAGATGAAGGGTTCAAGGGCTTGCGTAGTCAGGCCATTTCCTAATTTACCCATTCGTCTTAGTCAGGCCCTGATCATGTCAGCCGAACTCGCGCGTGAAGTTAAGCGCCGTCGTACCTTTGCTATTATCTCCCACCCTGACGCCGGCAAAACCACGCTTACCGAAAATCTATTGTTGATGGGTGGCGCTATTCGTGCCGCTGGTGCTGTGCGCGCCCGTGGCGAGCAGCGTCGGACGCGTTCGGACTGGATGAAAATAGAGCGCGAACGCGGCATCTCTGTTTCCGCTTCCGTGATGACGTTTGAGCATGATGATTGCATCATCAATCTTTTGGATACCCCAGGCCACGAAGATTTCTCTGAAGACACTTATCGCACGCTCACAGCAGCTGACTCTGCGGTTATGGTGCTAGATGCGGCGAAAGGCATTGAGCCCCAGACTTTGAAACTGTTTGAGGTATGTCGTCTGCGCGATATTCCCATACTGACTTTTATCAACAAAATGGACCGCGAAGCCAAGGATCCGATGGAATTGCTGGATGAAGTGGCTTCTAAGCTCGCGCTTGATCCCGCCCCTATTTTCTGGCCGCAAGGCTCGGGCAATCGTTTCCGTGGTATGGTTGATCTGCGCAATAACCACTTTACCGTCTTTCGCCGTCCACAAGTGGGCGATACTGGTCCTCTGGTGCATGACCAAATCGACTTGGCATCCACGGCTATTGCAGAGGTTCTGAGCCAAGCCGAGATGGATGAGTTGCGTGGGTCAGCGGAGTTGGTCCAAGGTGGGTATCCTGCTTTTGACGTCGAATCCTATCGAGAAGGCCACATGACACCCGTCTTCTTTGGCTCCGCCTTGCGTCAATTTGGCGTACGTGAATTGCTGGACGGCCTTCGCGACTACGCCCCGTCGCCGCGCGATCATAAGGCGCTCGACAAGGGGGTTGAGTCCCACGTTGAAGCCGAACGCGACGAAGTGACTGGTTTTGTCTTCAAGATTCAAGCCAATATGGATCCAGCCCACCGTGACCGCGTCGCCATGGTACGGCTTGCCTCGGGCAAGTTCCAGCGCGGCATGCGCTTAAGGACGGGATCAGGCAAGCAGATTGGTGTTCATGCTCCCCTTATGTTCGTTGGCCAAGATCGCGAGATCACCGATGAAGCATGGGCAGGCGACGTAATCGGTGTGCCAAACCATGGGGTGTTACGCGTCGGCGATAGCTTATCTGAAACGGGGCAGGTGAAGTTTGCGGGCATTCCAAACTTTGCACCGGAAATCCTCCGCCGCGCGTCGGTCAAAGACCCCTTGAAGGCCAAGCATTTGAAAAAGGCCCTTGAATCCTTGGCTGAAGAAGGTGTAACCCAATTGTTCAGGCCCCATTTTGGCTCAGACCTGATTGTCGGTGCGGTGGGGCCGTTGCAATTTGATGTTTTGGTCGAGCGGCTAGCGGCAGAATACGGGTTGCAAGTTGTGTTCGAGACTTGCGCATTTAATGGCGTGCGCTGGATTGCTGCCGATAATGCGTTAGATCTGGATCAGTTTTCTGATCGCAATCGGGCAGGCATCGGCACGGATTTGGATGGCGCAGATGTGTTCCTTGCCAAGAATGCTTGGGAGATGGGCTATGTTGCGGAGAAATTCCCGAAAATCCGTTTTACCAACGTGCGTGAGCGCATGATCTAGGGCGCAACAGGTCGATCTAGTATGATGAATTGGAGCCTGGGTGCGGCGAAAATCTACTCCGATTTTTGGGCTCGAAGTTCTACGCCGCTAGCGCCGACGAATTAGCCCTTAAGCGCAGGAAGCGCAGGGCGCGTTGAGCGGCTTCTGGGGGTACATCATTATACATGTTGCCGAGAACTATTGCTTGCCCCATGCCGTCATTGCCCAGCATCAGAACTGCGATTGTGACAAACAAGGCGCGTTCAAAGTTTGCCGCTCGGCACACCATCGCAATGGTATCGATATCTTTTTTTTCAAATAAAAGCGCGGTCTGAATGAAGTCGAGACCTGTGAAATCGCCAAACGCAATCATGAATTTGGTGGATTCCTGATTGCGCCACAAGGTTGGCAAATCGCTGCGCTTGATCGCATTGGTTGCCTTTTGCCGAGTGAAATCCTTTAGCGCCGGTTCAAAGTCTGCCGGAAGCGTACCGTTCACAACAGCTACACGTGTTTGGGCGCGGCGCATGGCGCGTTCGACTTCTTCTTCTGTGAATTCCGAATTGCGTTCGAGAATTTCACGTCGCATCGGTCCTTCCACAATGGTGTAAAGGCGGTTCAAATGCTCTGGCGAGATGACTTTACGTCTTGCAATCGGAGTATGCAGATCAGGGTTATTGGCTGCGCGATCGACAATCATATCGAAGGTTTCGTCAGATATCTTCGCGGTTTGGTTACTGACCAGAGAGGCAACTACTAAATCGTCACCATGAGATACCAGCGCATCCGACACTTGCTCACCCACGTCAGGACGCTGGGCTACCACTATCTGGTGCGCCTGACCGCGGTTTTCAACAACTCTGATAAGATCACTTTGGGTCAGCGACGCAGAACGGCGCAGAATTGGACCTGCAATGCTAATGTCTTCGTCAAGCGCCATCTTAATAGCGAGGGTGCGCGGTGCTTCGCCACCGGAGAAACGTTGGGCCAGCTCTTTGCGAACTTCGGTGTCGAGTTCGTAGGCGACCTTGGAAATCAAGTCACCAAAAAGCGTTGTTTCTGAAGAACTTTGGTTATCTTGAGATTCAAAGAATAACTCCGTAACTTCATTGAGCAGCATGCGACGCTTTTCGCTGGAGCTCTCGCCTGCAACCTCTAGTAGCTTATTGTATCTTTCGCCAACTTGCATCTAGGATATCCATTTCTACCCTGACCTTAGGAGAGAAGCGTAAAGATTTGGTGGTTAGAATTCATCAAACTGTCCAGCATCAACCATCAGGACCGCCGCTTAAACGGGGCTCCCGATCGATGTAGGATGGATTTTGGGCAGGCTCGAGGGCGTCGTCAGCCAAAGCACTTTGACGAGCCTGATTGGATTGGGGTGTGCCCCGCGCACCCTTGGGCCCAGCGCCTGGCTTTTGTGCTTTTTGATCAGCCGGACCATCTTCGGAACGTGTGCCGGAACCGGCGGGAGGAAAGCTTGGCATCGATCGAACCGATTTGGTTTTTGGTGCATCCAGAACTGGCACTGTCCCCGCCAGCAGGTCTGCGCGTACCACACCATTGGCTGCTGCGCGCTGACGGGCTTCCTCGACCGCTTCCCACTCACGCTGCACCGCATAAGCTGGTTGGCCCGTCGCGCGGGCGGAAATGATTTGAGAGCGGCGCATGGCAGCCGCATCTATCATGCCATTAGCGTCTCTAAACTCTGATAAATCCGCCGCAGGTTGCGGCGTGGCTTGGCTCTGTATCGGCTCTAGCGCAATTGTAGGTTTGGGCGCTGGTGGCGGGCTATGGCTCATCGATCGCGGGTTTGGGGGCGCGGCCACGACAGGACGCGGTGGCACAAAGCCAGATTGCAGAGGAGATGGTACCTCCGGGGCCCGGATGGCTGGCGTGCCGCGCGCCCTTGTATCTGGGCTGCCCAACTCGACAGGGAGAACTGGAGCAGTGATTGGTTGCGCTGGCATGAAATCTAACCGTGCGGGCGACTCAGGCCGAGTTGGCGGCATCGCAGAGGGAGTGGCAATCGGTGCACCCTGATTATAGGCTGGTGCTGGCTGGGGCGGGGGTGCCCCGGAGTCTAACCAAGGTGCGGGGCGGACCTCATAGTTGGCCGGGCCATCGCTAAATCGTCCGGCTGGCGTCACAGCACCTGATCTGCGGGGAAGACCTGACACAAAGCCCGATCGCCGTGCCGGGGTTAAGGAGTCTGAGAGTGCACACATGCCCGGTGGGAGCCCAATGTTGCCTCTGCGACTTTTGGTTGTTTCAACAATCCGGACGGCACCGCCAAAGGACCAAGACGCGCACATTTTGTCGCTTGAACAAGCAGTTGCACATGTTTCTGCCGAAGCTGCGGGAAATTGTGAATAAGCAACATTTGGGGCGAAGCTGGTGCTGGCAGCGGTAAAGACCAGCCAGAAGGCGACGATACTCGCAGGCATAGATTTTCTCCTTAAACAAGAAGTATCGGTGCCGCGTGCCGGTTAAGTTAGAATTAAGTTTGAATATACTTTGCAGATTTATGCGTTTGCAGACAAGAATTCTTTGAGTTCTAGCAGGACCAACCACTCATCCTCGCAAGCCTGTAATTGTGCCCGCGTCTGCACGGCTTGTGCCGAGGTTTTTTCAAACCGGGTCGGATCGCGGCTGTAAAGAGTGAGGTCATTTAGGGTTTCCTCTAATTGGGCAATTTGAGCCCCCAGCTTTGGGATCAACCCTTCCAACTCGCTCAATCGTCGCTCGTCCTTATAGGAGAGTTTCTTGGCTAACTTTTCGGCGGCCCCCCCACTCAGGGCAGCGCGTGGCTTCGGTTTGGACGTCTGCTGATGGCCGAGAATGGGAATGCCCTGCCCGACAAGATCGGTCCAACCACCGGGCGTTTCGATCCAGGTGCCATCCCCGCGCGGAGCCAAAGTGGCTGTCACGACGCCGTCGAGAAAAGCGCGATCGTGGCTGACGAGCAGCACGGTGCCGTCATACTCCACCAGCATATCCTCCAGGACGTCCAAGGTTTCCATGTCGAGGTCATTGGTCGGTTCGTCCAGTACCAGCAAGTTGGATGGCTTGGCCAGTGCAAGGGCTAGGAGCACGCGGTTACGCTCTCCGCCGCTGAATGAACCAACCGGCTGACGCAGGTGGCGGCTTTCGAACAAGAAGTCCTTTGCATAGGCCGCTACGTGCTTCGGCCGTTCACGCACCATGATTTGATCACCACCTGCCGGAGCGAAGGTATCCCATAAGGTTGCCTTAGGGTCGAGGGCAGCGCGCGATTGGTCTAGATAGGCGATAGTCAGATTTTTGCCCATACGGGTTGTGCCAGCATCAGGCTGTAAACTACCCACCAGCAGTTTGATCAACGTTGACTTACCCACTCCATTGGGGCCGACAATGCCAAGGCGGTCGCCCCGCATGACACGCAGATCGAGGTTTTTGATGATTTCGCCGCGTGCATCGAAGCCTTTTGAGACCCCTTTGGCTTCAAACACCAGTTTTCCCGATGTGTTGCCACTGTCGGCTTGCAGGGCGGCGGTGTCTTTACGCACTAAGGCAGCTTGGCCCTTGCGTGCTTCGCGCAAGTCTATCAAACGGCGCAACCGGCCTTCATTTCGGGTGCGCCTTGCTGTTACCCCGCGCGCCAGCCAGCGTGTTTCATCTTCCAGAGTTTTATCTAGCTTTTCTAGGGCTTTTCGGTCTTGCTCTTCGATGCTGGCTGCCCAGGGCTCAAACTTGGAAAAGGGTGCATCCAGGCGTCGCACGACGCCATTACGTAACCAAAGACATGCCGTGGAAATCGCAGAAAGAAAGGCACGATCGTGGCTGACCACCAGCACAGCCCCCGAGAATTGCTTGAGCCTACGCTCAAGGTCTTCAATCGCGGCGATGTCGAGGTGATTGGTAGGCTCATCCAGCATCAACAAGTCGGGTTCAGCCGCTAAAGCGCGCGCAAGTGCTGCACGACGCGCTTCACCTCCCGAAATCCCTGTGACAGGGCGATCTGGGGACAGACCGAAACTGTGCAATTCCGCGGCAGCCGCAGCCAAGCGCGCGGCCTCGTCCCGGTCAAAGGGTACATCTTGAACGCTCCACTCCAGCAGGCTTGTTGCACCCCAAAAGTCGGGCTCTTGGGTCTGGGTTGCCGCATGGGTTCCATTTGAAACCACCCGCTCGCCGGAATCATACTCAAGCTGGCCTGCCAAAACTGACATAAGTGTCGATTTGCCAGCACCATTGGCTCCGACAAGGGCGACGCGCTCACCACGACGCAGTGTCAGATCCACCCCGGAGAATACAGGAGCACCCCCGCGCTTCAGCGCAATATCCTTGAGTTGGATAACAATATCTCGGCTCATGCTTGGCAAGTGTCTGTGCTGTGGTCGAAGGTCAAGGTCCCCAAGCAGATAGGGACATGATCAAACTGTGAAAGTACTTGGATCGCTCTTGTGCAAAATCACTATTTCGTGTTGCCTGACCATACTCAATTCGTTAGCCCGAAAGCATTTCTCGTGTCTGTGCGCCACTCAATCCTATCCGTCTCAGCTTTGGCTCTTGCTCTTTCAGTCACATTGGTAGGAGGGTGCGCGTCAACCTCTGCCACACAAACCGCCAAGCCGGCGAGTTCTGAACCTGCTGCCAAGCCCAAGGTCACGCCCAAGCCTTTGGCGAAGGGCATGGATAGCAACGGCGCGCTCGATCCGTTTCCGTCCACCTACAAGCCGTTACCGGGTGTGACAACAGCGATCCTTGGGGCCACGATCCTGACTGCGGCCGGTCAGGAAATCGAGAATGGAACCATTTTGTTCTCAGAGGGCAAGATTGTCGCGGTGGGCAAGGACGTGGCGATTCCTGAAGCGGCCAAGCGCGTTGACGGGCGAGGTAAGTTTGTCACACCCGGCATTATCGACATTCACTCCCACTTGGGTGTCTATCCAAGCCCCAGTTTGCAAGCCAATTCCGACGGGAATGAGGCCACCGATCCCAACACAGCTGAGGTTTGGGCTGAACATTCGATCTGGCCACAGGACCCCGGCTTCAACCGGGCCCGAGAAGGCGGTATCACCACTGTGATGGTCTTGCCTGGCTCTGCCAACTTGTTTGGCGGTCGCTCGGTGACGCTCAAGAATGTGCCTTCGATTTCACAGCAAGGCATGAAGTTTCCGGGCGCCCCCCACGGCCTTAAAATGGCTTGTGGCGAGAACCCCAAGCGTGTCTATGGTTCGCGCTCACGCTCTCCTTCGACCCGCATGGGCAACATCGCGGTTGCGCGTCGGGCGTGGATTGATGCAGTGGACTATAATCGCAAGTGGAACGATTATCGGGCTAAAGTTGCAGCGGGCGAAGCCGCTGGCGACCCTCCCAAGCGCGACTTGAAGCTTGAAACCCTGTCAGGCGCGCTCACCGGCGATATCCTCATTCAAAATCATTGCTATCGCGCCGATGAAATGGCGCTCATGATCGATATGGCCAAGGAGTTTGGCTATAAAATCACGGCATTCCACCATTCCTCTGAGGCCTACAAGCTTGCCCCTGTTCTTAAAGACGCCGACATCTGCTCGGCCACCTGGGCGGATTGGCAGGGCTTCAAAATGGAGGCTCTCGACGGAATTGCTGAGAATGCGGGTATTCTGCAGGCTTATGGTGCCTGCACAATTATCCATTCCGATGATGCCACCATGATCCAGCATCTCAATCAGGAAGCCGCTTTGGCCATGGGGGCAGCAGCCCGCGCTGGCATTCCAGTTTCTCGTTTAGATGCGATTAAATGGATCACCGCCAACCCGGCACGCGCCATGGGGATAGGCGCTAAGACAGGATCGCTGGAAGCAGGCAAAATGGCTGACATCGTTCTGTGGGACCGTGATCCCTTCTCCACCTATGCCCTTGCCCAAATCGTCTATATTGACGGAGCCATCGCCTATGACCGAAACGACCGGGCCACCCACGCCCGGTCAGACTTTGACCTTGGGCGTCCCAGCTTGGAGCCAAAACAATGAAACCTTTTGCTATCGCTTTCGTTTTGGCTGTCTCAGCCCCCGCACTCGCTGCCGCTAACCCGATCGCCATCGTTAATGCCCGGATCGAAACGGTCGGCCCAGCCGGCACTCTAGTATCGGCTACTTTAGTCATGGACAATGGCAAGATCGTCGCCCTTGGCACATCGGTTACCCTGCCCAAAGACGCACAAATTATCGATGCCAAAGGTGCGGTGGTCACCCCGGGACTGGTGCAAGCCACCACCAGCTTGGGGATTTCTGAAATCGAACAAGTGCCTTCAACCCGCGACGATGGAGCGGGCGGCCAGATTGGGGCTGCTTTCAACCCTGCCGCTGGGGTCAATCCCGATGCGCCAACGATTGCGCTGGCCCGCTTGAATGGTGTGACCCGCGCATTCCTTACCCCCGTCGCTGGGCGCGCGGGCAACGGGGCCCATGCGCATGATGACAGTGCCTTCCAAACCGCTGGCGGGCACGAGCAAGAAGATCCAACCTTGTTTGCTGGTCAAAGCATTGGCATTAATTTGTCGGCGAATACGCCCGACCTAATCTTTAAAACCAATGCCGGGATGGTGCTGGAATTTGGTGAGTCTGCTGCGGCTGCTGCCGGTGGCTCTCGCGGAGCATCTTTGATCATTTTAAAGCGCGTCTTGTCCGATGTGCGCCATTTTGTTGCCAATCGCGCCCTATATGACAAGGGTGAGGGGCGCGATCTGATGGTCAGCCGCCTTGATCTGGAAGCCTTGGTACCTGTCGTGCAGAACAAGTCGCCACTTCTGATCCGGGTGTCGAGCGCGAATGATATTCGCCAAGTCTTGAAACTCGCGAAAGACGAAAACCTGTCCATCGTCTTGGAAGGAGCAGAAGAAGGTTGGCGCGTCGCGCCGGAATTGGCGGTGGCCAAAGTCCCCGTTATTATTGATGCCCAAGCCGCTCTGCCAGCAAGCTTTGAGACGCTGGGGACACATTTGCGTAATGCCCAAATTCTTTATCAAGCAGGCGTTCAAGTCTCAATCATGGGCAGCCGGGATCATAATAACCTCCGTCAAAGCCGGATGAATGCGGGCACTGCTGTGGCCCACGGCCTGCCCTATCAGGCGGCTTTGGCTGCCATCACTTTGAACCCCGCCAAGATTTGGGGCGCAGAAAAAGAGATTGGTTCAATTGAAGTGGGCAAAGCGGCTGATGTGGTAATCTGGTCGGGCGATCCGTTAGAAGGTCAAAGCTATCCTACGGCCGTCTATATCGCTGGCCAAGCCCAACCGATGAGCAGCCGCTCTACCGAACTCGCAGCCCGCTATAAGCCCAGCACAGATGGCATCGCCCGGCCTGCGTATCGGAATTAGGAGCTGGATCAAATAGCCAGTGCTACCGCACGGGCCGGGATCCAATACGGCTGCTGGTAGGCGCAGGGTTTGCTTTGGCTGGCCCAACCTTACCACGCGCCATTTTAGCGGCCTTGGGCTCTTCTTCGAACAATTCCGCCAGCTTATCCACGATCGCGCCGCCCAATTGCTCCGCATCAACAATCGTCACCGCGCGACGATAATAGCGGGTGACGTCGTGACCAATACCGATGGCGATCAGCTCTACCGGGCTATAGTCTTGGATTTTGGCGATGGTGTCACGCAAATGCCGTTCGAGGTAAGCCCCGGAATTAACCGATAACGTGCTGTCATCCACGGGGGCGCCGTCTGAAATCACCATCAGAATGCGGCGCTGTTCGGGCCGTGCCAGCAGCCGATCATGCGCCCATTCCAAGGCTTCCCCATCGATATTTTCCTTGAGCAGGCCTTCGCGCATCATCAAGCCCAGATTGCGCCGCGCCCGCCGCCACGGGGCGTCCGCGCTCTTGTAGATGATGTGGCGCAGATCATTCAGGCGACCAGGATTGGCGGGTTTACCAGCCTTCATCCAGCTATCGCGTGATTGGCCGCCCTTCCATGCTTTGGTCGTAAAGCCCAAAATTTCGGTCTTCACGCCGCACCGCTCCAGCGTGCGGGCCAGAATATCGGCACATATGGCCGCGATCATGATGGGCCTGCCACGCATGGAGCCCGAATTATCCAACAAAAGCGTCACCACGGTATCGCGGAAATTGGTATCATCTTCCATCTTGAAGGTGAGGGGCGCTAAAGGCTCGGTTACCACGCGGGAAAGGCGGGCCACGTCCAGCACGCCTTCTTCCAGATCAAACTGCCAGCTCCGGTTCTGCTGCGCCATCAGGCGGCGCTGCAGGCGATTCGCCAAGCGGCCCACAACGCCTTGCAATTGGGTGAGTTGGGCGTCGAGATAGCTACGTAGGCGGGCCAATTCTTCCCCGTCGCAGAGTTCCTCGGCACCCACCGTCTCATCAAAGCTTTTGGTATAGACTTTATAGGCAAAGCCATCGCCATCGCCGGGCTTAAAGTTAGGCCGAACCGGGGTGGTGCCTTCATCGACTTCGCTGTCATCATCATCGGGCGAGTCGCTATCATCGGCCTCGACGCGCACTTGCACATCTTCCTGCTCGCTGCCTTGAGACTCGCCGCGCTGGGTATCTTCTTGCTGCTCGCCACCTTCCTCCTGCAGATCCTCATTCTGATTAGGATCGGGCGGGGGCTGGTCGGCACCATCGGGCTCTTCGCCATCATCATCGGATGGATCAGGCTCTGACCCCAATTCATCGCCCAGATCGAGGTCGCGAATGAGATCGCGGGTGACTTCAGCGAAAGCCTTTTGGTCCGACAGGCGCTCAGTCAAGCGATCGATCGTGTCACCAGCCTTGGCTTGGACTTCATCGCGCCACAAATCGGCAATACCGCGTCCAGACTCAGGTGGGGCAAGCCCCGTCAAGCGTTCGCGCAATAACAGCCCCAAGGCATCTGCCAAGGGGGCTGTCTGACGGTCCATCATGCGGGCATAGCCCTTCTTTTCGCACATCTCGACCAAAGCTGCAGTCAGGTTTTGTGCGACACCAGGCATAGCCAAAGCACCAATCGCTTCAATTCGGGCTTTCTCGGCTACCTCATAGAGCGCGCGGGCGCGCGGGCCTTCGGGCATGGCAGCAGTGTGAGCGGCCAAATCATGGTGGGCGAGGCGCAGGGCGGCGGCATCAGCATGGCCGCGCAGACGCGACACTTCTTGCTCTCCCAAAGCGCGCGCCGGATGGGGCAGGCCAATGCGATTGCCTGACACACTCGGCCCATCGGCAGAGAAGCTTACCTCTACCTCCTCGCTACGCGACAAGGCCCGCGCTGTATGGGTGATTACTCGTTTGAAAACGTCTTGAGGGGTTTCTTTGCTCGCCATCTTAAGACTGACATAAGCCGGAGCCGTGGGCCTGTCACGCCCCCCTTATGCCTCTGTGTGCGTTGATCTCAGTGGGTGAGCGAACAAGGCTGCCGCGTATTGCCAGCTCAGTGACCTACAAAACAAAAAAGGGCCACCCGTGGGGTGGCCCTTCGCGCAGGACTGGAGTGAGGAAACCGTTTAGGCTGCTTTCTTTGCTGCCTCGCCACCAAATCGTCCATAGAAGGTTTCGCCGTTTTTCGCCATGTCTTTCAAGAGCTTGTTTGGCTTGAAGCGGGGACCGTATTTCTTGGCCAGACGCTCTGCTTCGGCGACGAAATTGGCGATCCCGATGCCGTCCATGAAGCTGACGGTGCCACCAGTGTAGGGCGCAAAGCCCCAGCCGAGGATGGAGCCGATGTCGGCGTCGCGTGGGTCGGTGATGACGCCTTCTTCAAAGCAACGCGCAGTTTCCAAGGCCTGACGATAAAGAAGGCGGTTCTTATATTCCTTCACCATGGCAGGATTAGCTTCATGCACTTTGGTTGCCACGACCGAGGTCAGGCCCGGCCAAATCGCCTTGGTGCCGTCTTCCTTGTAGTCGTAGAAGCCCTTTTTATTCTTACGACCAAAGCGGCCAAGGCCTTCCACCATTTCTTCGATGATCAATTGGCTGGGCGTTGCCACCCACTTGTTGCCAAGGTCCTTCTTGGTTTGCTGACCGACTTTATAAGCAAGGTCGAGGGCGACTTCATCGGCCATCGACAAAGGCGGCACCGGCATTCCGGTCATGCGGCCGACATTTTCAATGATGGCTGGCTTAATGCCTTCAGCCAGCATTTCCTGGCCTTCCTGCACATAGGTACCAAAGCAACGGCTGGTGTAGAAGCCACGGCTGTCATTGACCACGATCGGGGTCTTCTTGATCTTCAAGACGTAATCGACCGCCTTGGCCAAGGTTTCTTGGGTGGTCTTTTTACCCATGATGATTTCAACCAGACCCATCTTGTCGACGGGGCTGAAGAAGTGGACGCCAATGAAATTCTTGGGCCGCTTGGACGCAGTAGCCAGGCCCGTGATCGGCAGGGTTGAGGTGTTGGAACCAAACACCGCATTGGGGCCCATCATAGCTTCGGCCTTCTGGGTCACGTCGGCTTTGATTTCGCGGTTTTCAAACACGGCTTCAATAACCAAATCTGACTTCTTGACGTGGGTATAGTCAGTGGTTGGTGTGATGAGAGCCAAGACTGCATCAGCCTTTTCTTGGGTCATCTTGCCGCAAGAGACAGCTTTATCGAGCAGCTTTTTGGAGTAATCCTTGCCCTTTTCAGCTGCTTCTTGGCTTTGGTCGATCAGCACGGTCTCTATGCCGGCCATCGCCTGCACGTAAGCCACGCCTGCGCCCATCATGCCCGCACCCAGAACCGAGACCTTTTTGATCTCATATTTATCAAAGCCCTGTGGGCGGTTTGCACCCTTTGCAAGGGCCTGGGTCGACAAGAAGAGCGAGCGCACCATGGCTTTCGCAGATGGGCTTGCCATATTCTTCAAGAAATAGCGGGTCTCGATCCGCAAGGCCGCATCCATTGGCACTTGAATGCCCTCAAACACGGCGCTCATGATCGCCTTTTGGGCGGGATAATTGCTGTAAGTGGTCTTCGACAACATCGCATTGCCGCCAACAAAGGCCATGCCGCCGCCGGGAGAGTAAGGGCCGTCCTTCACGCGGTAGCCTTTAACGTCCCAAGGCGCGACGGCCGTTGGATTGGCCAGCACCCAAGCCTTGGCTGCCGCAACGGTTTCACCCGCTGGCACGACTGCACCAACAACACCCTTTTTCAAAGCTTCTTGTGGGTTCATGCTGGCACCTTGCAACAGATGCGGCATGGCATTCATCACACCGATCAGGCGGGGCAGGCGCTGGGTACCACCGGCACCGGGCAGCAGGCCGACTTTGGCTTCCGGCAAGCCGAATTGGATCTTTGGATTGTCTGCTGCCACGCGGTAGTGACAAGCCAGCGCGATTTCGAGACCGCCGCCGAGTGCTAGGCCTTCCAGCGCACAAGCAACTGGCTTGCCGCAGGTTTCCAGCGCACGCAGCGAC
The DNA here is from genome assembly GCA_943372135.1 of Maricaulis salignorans. Lineage (GTDB taxonomy): Bacteria > Pseudomonadota > Alphaproteobacteria > Caulobacterales > Aquidulcibacteraceae > Aquidulcibacter. Next base: position 153,536 of record CALRXH020000001.1, read on the forward strand.
CGGTTCAAGCTAAAGCCCTGTTCGAACGACTTCTTCAGCTTCTCATCTTCAGATAGCTTCTTGTCGGCATCCATGCTGCCGCCACCGATTTCGCCGAGGTCAGCGCCAGCGCAGAAGCCATTATCTTTGCCGGAATAAAGCACGGCACCTTTGATCGTGGCATTGCCTTTGATCTCAGCGACCAATTCGCCCATTTCCTTCATCACGCCACCGGTGATGGTGTTCATGGTCTTGCCTGGAACATCAAATGCGATGTGCAACACACCATCGGCATCGAGGTTAGTTTTGAAATTTTCCATAAGACTATCTCCAAAATTCAGGGTCTTGGCCTCGCCATGGGGCAGGCGTCAGGCCAGCAAGCGGGCAGTCGGGCTGCCCGCGACACAAGTCAGGTGGGCCTTAAACCCGCTGGATGATGGTGGCGGTGCCCATGCCTGCACCAACGCATAGGGTGATCAAAGCGGTTTCCTTGCCCGTGCGCTCCAGCTCATCGAGCACGGTGCCGAGTATCATGCCGCCAGTGGCACCTAAGGGGTGACCCATGGCGATGGCCCCGCCGCACACATTGATCTTGTCGTGGGGAATGTTGAGGGCCTGCATGAAGCGCAATACGACGGAAGCAAAGGCTTCATTGAGTTCATACAAATCAATGTCCTCTGGCTTCATACCAGCCTTGGCCAGGGCCTTACGGGCCACAAATTCTGGGCCGGTCAACATGATCGAAGGTTCAGACCCGATTGAGGCCATGGCGACGATCTTGGCGCGTGGCTTCATGCCAGTGGCTTTCGCCATCTTCTTATTGCCAATCAAAACGGCAGAAGCGCCATCGACGATGCCGGAGCTGTTGCCAGCATGGTGCACGTGATTGATCGCTTCCAGTTCGGGATAGCGCTGTTGAATGATGGCATCAAAGCCCGGCATCATGGTGCCTTGGGCGATGAAGCTGGCGTCCAGCGAAGCGAGGCTCTGCATGGTGGTGTCCGGGCGCATATGCTCGTCATGAGCGAGGATGATGGCACCCATCTGGTCCTTCACCGGCACAATTGAATTGGCAAAGCGGCCTTCTTTCCAGGCGGTCGCGGCGCGCTTTTGGCTTTCAACCGCATAAGCATCGACGTCATCGCGCGAGAAGCCGTATTTGGTGGCAATCGTGTCGGCACCAATGCCTTGTGGGGCAAAGTAGGACTTGATCGCGATCGATGGGTCAGAGGCCCAAGCCCCACCGTCAGAGCCCATGGGCACGCGGCTCATGCTTTCAACACCACCACCAATGGCCATGTCGGCTTCACCGGAGATGACTTTGGCGGATGCCATGTTGCAAGCCTCCAGACCTGAAGCGCAGAAGCGGTTGATCTGCACGCCAGCGGTGGTTTCGGCATAGTCAGCGTTCAGCACGGCGATGCGGGCAATGTCGCTGCCTTGCTCGCCTACAGGGCTTACGCAGCCCAGAACGACATCGTCGACTTTGGAGGTGTCCAGATTGTTGCGGTCACGAATGGCCTGCAAGGCTTGGGTTGCAAGGCTCAAAGCCGTCACTTCATGCAACGACCCGGTATTGCGACCTTTACCCCGCGGGGTACGGACTGCGTCATAGATAAATGCTTCGGCCATTTGGGCGCTCCCTTTGTTATGCGTCTGCTTTAATCTGCAAGGGCGTGATCGCCAAGGCAGAAGTGGCTTTGGCGGAGATTTTTCCCCGACAATCATAGAGGTCAGCTTCAGCGAACATGACGCTGGGACCTTTGTTGGTGATGCGTGCGGCGACCTCGATTCTGCCGACCCGGACCGGGCGGAGATAATGGACGTGCAAATCAATCGTGCTGGCAAAGCTTTTGGGCGCGACTTTCAACATCGCCATCATGCCCATCACGTCATCCAGCATGGCGGAAAGAAAACCGCCCTGAATATAGCCGGTTGGATTGGCAAACTCAGGCTTGCCAGCAAACTCTACCCGTGCGGTGCCTGCCTTCACATCCATCTCAATCAGCTGGAAGCCCAAAGTCTGTGAACTTTGCGACGGCTGTTTCATGCCAATGTCGAGAAAGGTTTGGGCGTGGTCGCTCATGCTGCAACCCTTACTGGGCAGGCCAAAGAATTGCCAATATAGCAAGCCTTGTGGGCTTTGTGGTGCAAGAGATCGACGTCCGCTGCACCGGGGACATTATCGCCACCCCAGCTGATTTTTGGATTGAGCACCACGTCGACAAAGCGCTCCACGCCCGCCTCATCCTTGCCCAAGGTGCCGACGGGGGCATCCTGATAGCTGTCGACGATGAAGCCAGCCTGTTTGGCAAAGGCCAAAAAGAACATCATGTGGCAGCTGGCTGTTGCCGCTACCACCATTTCTTCGGGGTCGGCTGCGGGAACCGTATTGGAGGGCAGGGGCAGCGCCGTCGTAACCGCTAAATTGACCCCGCCATCAAAGCTTGCCTTATGCGTGCGGGCATAGTGGCCGTCGGTGAACACAGCGCCTGCGCGTTCCCACAGGATAGTGGCAGTGTGCGTGCTCATCCCTTGGCCCCATCCAGCAACAGCTGGACTTCATAGGCCATCAGACCCGTAGTCATCTGTTCAAACAAGTAGGCGCGATGCTCGGGGATGTTGTCCGCCTGCATGTCCTCAATCGTTTCCTGAAAGCTCTCAACGGCCAATTGATTGATTTCGTCTTCCGTCGCTGCATGGGCCAGAGCCAAACGGACCGAAAGCGCGCGCAGGTTTTCATCGCTTGGCTCTGGGTTTGCTTCGATCAGCGCGAGAGCATCGGCAATGGCGGAATGTAGGGGGTCGTTCACAAAGTCCTCGCAATCAAGACTTTCATGACTTCATTGGCTCCGCCGTAGATGCGTTGAACGCGGCTGTCGCGCCACATGCGGGCAATGGGCATTTCATTCATATAGCCCCAGCCGCCATGCAATTGCAGGCATTCGTCCATCACTTCGTTCTCAACGTCAGACACCCAATATTTCGCCATGCTGGCGGTAGCAGGATCCAGCTTGCCTTCCAGCAATAGCTCTAAGCAGCGGTCACAGAAGGCGCGCGCCACGGTGGCTTTGGTCTTGCATTCGGCCAGTTTGAACTGGGTATTCTGGAAGTCCAAGATCGACTTACCAAAGGCCTTGCGCTCTTTGACATAGGCGATGGTTTCGGTCAGCGCGCGCTCCATGCTGGCAACGCCCTGAATGCCGATTTGCAGGCGCTCGCTGGCCAATTGCTCCATCAATTGGATGAACCCCATGCCCTCGACAGGGCCTAAAAGATTGGAGGTTGGTACGCGGACATCGTCAAAGAAGAGCTCAGACGTATCCTGTGCATCTTGGCCGACTTTGTCCAAGTTGCGGCCCCGTCGGAAGCCTTCGACTTCCTTGGTTTCAACCACAATCAGGCTGGTGCCCTTTGCCCCTTGGGTCGGATCGGTCTTGGCCACGACGATGATCAAATCGGCAGTCGCGCCATTGGTTATGAAGGTCTTTGAGCCATTGATGACATAATGGTTGCCGCTTTTGACGGCGGTGGTCTTGATGCCTTGCAAGTCAGAGCCTGCGCCGGGTTCGGTCATGGCAATTGCCCCAACCAACTCGCCGGAGGCCATTTTCGGCAACCATTTTTGCTTCTGCTCTTGGCTGCCATAATGCTTGAGATAGGGCGCGATGATGGCATTGTGCAAAGGTAGGCCAAAGCCATCAATGCCCATCGTGCCCATCACATCCATGATCACGGCTTCGTGACGGAAATCCCCACCGCCGCCGCCAAATTCTTCCGGCATCGACACACACAGCAGGCCCGCCTGACCAGCCTTGGTCCACATTTCGCGGTCCACAATTCCATTCTCCCGCCATTTTGCACAAACCTCTGGAGGCGCTTCTTTGGTAAAGAACCCGCGCACGGAATCTTCAAACATGGTGAGTTCTTCACTGTCGCGCCAAACGGCTTTCGGCATGGTGATGGCTGTCATGGTGTTTTCCTACCCTTAGTTCTGCTTGCGTCTTGAGGCTTATCCACCCCCCCCAAGGCGGGATGGTCTCCGCTTAAAACTCCTCAGCACTCAATGCCATCACTGGCCCCGCACCCGTCTTGACCTTGGCCAAATGGCCAGCAATCTCTGGCAAGATACGGTCAACGAAATAGCGGCCGGTCTTGATTTTGGTGTCATAGAAGGGCTCGGTGCCAGCCTTGATATAGGCGGCTTTCGCCATCAGCGCCCACATATAGGCAAGGCCGGTCAGGCCAAACACATGCAGATAATCGTGGCTGGATGCCCCGGCATTATCAAAATTGCTCATGCCATTGGCCATTAGCCACATGGTGGCGTCTTGCAATTGTGCGCGGGCAGAGGCGAGGCCTGCGATGAAGGGGGCAAGGTCTGCGTCGCCTTCATGTTCTCCCACAAAGGCGTCAATCTCAGCAAAGAAGGTCTGGATGGCCCGGCCACCATTAGCAGCCAACTTGCGGCCAACGAGGTCCAGCGCTTGGACGCCATTGGTGCCCTCATAGATCATGGCGATTTTGCTGTCGCGCAGGAACTGGCTGGCCTGATAATGTTCGGTAAAGCCCGACCCGCCATGCACCTGCAGGGCGTCTGACGCATTCTTGTGGCCCTTGTCGGTCAGATAGGCTTTTAGGACCGGGGTTAGCAGGCTCATATAATCGCCAGCCTTTTGGCGGACCGCTTCGTCTGGGCTCTTGTGCAAGAGGTCGCCATAAAGCGCGGTCCAGTAGAGGAAGGCGCGACCGCCTTCGGTATGGGCCTTAATGTCCATCAACATGCGGCGTACATCGGGGTGTACCAGGATATTGTCCGCTGGCTGATCAGGTTCTTTGGGTCCTGTGAGGCTGCGGCCTTGACGACGGTCTTTGGCAAAGGCTAGCGCAGCTTGATAGGCAGCTTCGCCAATGGCCATGCCTTGCAGACCAACGCCGATGCGCGCCTCATTCATCATCACGAACATGATGGACAGGCCCTTATTGGGTTCACCAATCAGATAGCCGATTGCTTCCTCGTATTGCATGACGCAGGTGGCATTGCCGTGAATGCCCATTTTCTCTTCAAGGCCAACGCAGGTGACCGTGTTGCGATTACCCAAGCTGCCGTCGGTATGAACGATATACTTTGGCACAATGAAGAGCGAAATTCCCTTGACGCCAGCTGGCGCGCCTTCAAGGCGGGCGAGGACCAAATGAATGTGGTTGGCGGTCATGGAGTGCTCGCCACCCGAGATCCAGATTTTTTGGCCCGAAATCTTGTAAGTGCCATCGGCTTGTGGAACGGCCTTGGTGCGCAACAGGCCCAAGTCCGTGCCGCAGTGAGGCTCGGTCAAATTCATCGTACCAGCCCATTCGCCGCTGGCGAGTTTTGGCAGATAGAGGTCTTTTTGCTCGTCCGTACCGCCTTCGTGGATGGCCGAATAACAACCATGGGTCAGGCCAGGATACATGCCAAACGCCATATTGGACGACGACGTCATTTCGCTATAAGCCAGATTGACCACATGAGGCAGGCCTTGGCCGCCATAATTTGGGTCGGCGCTCAATAGCGGCCAGCCGGCCTCCACCAGCGCATGATAAGCTTCGGTGAAACCTGCAGGCACTGTGACTGTATTGTCGGCGTTCAACTTGCAACCTTGTTTGTCGCCGACCGAATTCAGAGGGGCCAACACATTTTCGCAAAATCTTGCGCCCTCCTCAAGGATCTGGTCGCGAACATCTTTTGGTGCGTCGGCAAAACCTTCGAGGTTCGAGAAGCGGTCGATCTCCAATACATCGTCAAACAGAAATTTCATGTCGCGAATTGGTGCTTGATAGCCCATGGTGTGTCTCCTTTAGCGGCCGACGGCGGCTGGGGCATTGTTTAAATAAACCGATCCAGCTGCTGGCCAAACCTTCTCCGAGTCGCAGTAAATTTTGTTTCGGGGCCCTGAGCAGGCCTTGCCTTGGCTTTTTTAGGACGCTTTTTTGTTCAAATAGGAGACATCTTCACCGTCGAGGCGGGCACGTGCAACTGCATCATAGGCCGAAGCCCCAACCACAGCTAGGTCTGCTGGAGCCTTCGCCAATTGCTCATTGAGCCATTGAACACCGTTTTCTAGGGTCTCGATCGATCCAACAATGTCTTCACGTTGACGCTTCAACAGTTCAATCTGCTTGATATATTTGTCGCGTGTGCGTTGCATCTGGGTGCGTTGATTGTCGCCTAGGTCATAGAGGTCGATCATCTCGCGGATTTCCGACAGCGAAAATCCAACCCGCTTGCCGCGTAAAATCAGCTTTAGACGGGCTCGGTCACGCACCGAATAATGTCTGTTCAGGCCTTCTCGTGCGGGACTGAGCAGCCCTTTGTCTTCATAGAAGCGCAGGGCGCGTGCGGTGGCACCAAATTCGCGCGATAACTCGCCAATCGTCCAAACTCTGTTTTTCTCGGCTTGATCAGACATAAACGACCTCCAGAGGTGACCTTGGACTTGCGTGTGGCTTACGTTTACGCACACGTCAAGTAAAATCTTAGGGTTACTGAATCTATGGGATTAGGAAAATACCTGCGCGGCTGCCCTGCAGGGACGCACCCGGGTGCTGATTTTTCAGTTTTGTTGCACCAGTGAAATAGAAAGATCGGGGCGAGTCTAAATCCACAGTCATAGAGTGCGTTATGAAACCGGACGCTGCGGGGAATTGACTGCTCAAAGCGTTCGATGCCGCAAGTAGATCCGCATGGTCCCGCCGGAGCAGGTTTCTGGTTGCGGGCGCTAAGGCTGGTCTTGCTCGCCCAAAGCCGCTAACAGGATTGCATGCTGGAAGATCAGGATCAGGCGCATGATGCCTATTGGATGGGGCGGGCTTTAGCGCTTGCCGAGCAGGCGGCCCGATTGGGAGAGGCCCCAATTGGTGCCCTTGTTGTCGACAGCAAAAACCAGACATTGGTGGCGGAAGCCCATAACGAGCCGATCACCTTGCACGATCCGTCCGGCCATGCAGAGATTTTGGCGATCCGCCGGGCAGGGATTGCCCTATCCAACTACCGTTTGGCATCTGGTCTGACGCTGTATGTCACCCTAGAGCCCTGCACCATGTGCGCCGGAGCCATCAGTCATGCCCGCGTCGCCCGCTTGGTCTATGGAGCTTCAGACGCCAAAGGCGGAGCGATACAGCATGGGGTGCGCTTTTTTGAGCAAAAAACCTGTCATTGGCGACCGAAAGTGACGTCCGGTATCTTGGCTGAACCCTGTGCAGAGATATTGCGTACCTTCTTCCAGGCGCGGCGCTGATATGGCCCTTCTTATTCCAACGGGGAATCACTAGATAGGTGCGCGCAAGGAGCCCTTATATGTCAGAGATTCGCCACGCCCCCGTCCTTATCATTGGTTCCGGGCCCGCCGGCTATACAGCCGCTATCTATGCCGCTCGTGCCATGCGCCACCCTGTGCTGGTCGAAGGACCTCAACCCGGCGGGCAGCTGACCATCACGACGGAAGTGGAGAATTATCCAGGCTTTGCCGATGTCATTCAGGGGCCTTGGCTGATGGAACAAATGCGCGCCCAAGCGGAACATGTGGGCACGCAAATCATTTCTGACTGGATTATGGAAGTCGATCTGACGAGCCGGCCGTTCAAAGCAATTGGCGATGGCGGCCAGGTCTATACCGGCGATACGTTGATCATTGCGACAGGCGCACAAGCCAAGTGGCTGGGCTTGCCAGAAGAGCAGGGTCTATGTGGCTTTGGCGTGTCGGCTTGTGCCACCTGTGACGGCTTCTTTTATCGAGGCAAGGAAGTTGTGGTGATTGGCGGCGGGAATACGGCGGTAGAAGAAGCGCTATTCCTGACCAATTTTGCCAGCAAAGTGACTTTGGTGCATCGCCGCGACGAATTGCGGGCAGAGCGTATCTTGCAGGACCGTTTGTTCTCCCATCCAAAAGTGGAAGTGGTATGGGATAGTGCGGTGGAAGAAATCTTGTCGGACCCCGAGCCCAAATCGGTGACCGGCGTGCGTCTAAAGAATCTAAAGACGGGTGCGCTTTCAAACTTGCCAGCCCATGGTGTGTTTGTCGCCATCGGCCATAAGCCCGCGACAGATTTGTTTGTCGGCAAAATCGCTATGCACGACAATGGCTATATTATTGTTGAGCCGGGCACCACTCGCACCAGTGTGGCAGGCGTCTTTGCTGCTGGGGATGTGGCGGATGAAACCTATCGCCAAGCCGTTACCGCGGCTGGGTTGGGCTGCATGGCTGCTTTGGAGGCTGAGCGTTTCTTAGCAGAACACGGCCAAGAGGCTGTCACCTTCGCCTAAAGTCTCAAGCCGGTGGGAAAAGCGCCCTCCAGCGCAAGGGCTATCACGTCCTTGTGAAGAAAGGATATGCGCCTTTCACGCCCCTGTTCCTTGCGCATCTAGGCTAGCGTCCCATATGCACTCCACTACCGCAGTCCGGGCCCCTCTGGCGATCAAGGCGTTGATCGTGATGTCGGATTGATTGTTCTCGCGGAAGACGCAGCCAAGATCAGGGGACCGGGGCCTATGGATGCCTTGCCTTTTTTAACCGCCGTTTACGCGGGCCAGCCGATTTGGCTGTGGCTCGCTTTTTTGTCGTTCATCGCTTTTTTGTTGTGGCTTGACCTCGGGGTCATTAACAATAAGGACGGGGTTGTTTCGGCGTCGAAGTCCGCCAAAATGTGGGCAGCCTTTGCCAGCCTTGCTGTTGCGTTCGGGGCATATGTTTATTTTGTCTACGAACCCGATCCGCAATATTACAACAGCCCAGATAACCTAAACCAGCAAGCAGTGATCCAGTATTTCACTGGCTACTTGTTGGAAACAGCACTTGCCTTTGACAATATCTTCGTTATCGGCATGATTTTCACCTTCTTCGCTGTCCCGCGCGAATATCAGCACCGCGTATTGTTCTGGGGCATCATCGGCGCGATTGTGTTCCGGGCGATTTTCATCAGCTTGGGCTCAGCCGTGGTGAATGAATTCACCTGGGTGCTCTACATCTTCGCGGCCTTTTTGATCTTTACCGGCTATAAAATGCTGTTCAGTGGCGAGCATGAGATGAAGCTTGAAGATAATCCAGTCTTGAAATTCATCAAAAAGCGCATGCGTGTAACTGAGACGATTGAGAACCATAACTTCTTCGTCAAGAAGCCACATCCAGACGGCTCGGGCAAGTTGGTCCTTTGGGCCACGCCTTTGTTCCTCGCCTTGATCATGGTCGAAGTTGTCGACATCATCTTTGCTGTCGATAGCGTGCCTGCGATCTTCGCCGTCACCCGCGACCCGTTCATCGTCTACACCTCCAATATCTTCGCGATCTTGGGTCTGCGTTCGATGTACTTCATGCTGGCTGAAGCCGTCGAGCGCTTCAAATATCTGAAATATGGCTTGTCCTTGGTGCTGGTTTTGATCGGCTGTAAGATCATCTGGAACTTCGGTTTGTCGAAGGAACTGAAGATGGTGCCCTATATGGAGCCACATTGGTCGCTGATTGCGACATTGGTTCTCTTGGGTGGCGCGATTGGCTATTCCTTGTGGAAGACCCGCAAAGTCGAAATGAAGCCAGCTGAATAATCTGTTTGGCATGTGCTGACATAAGGAGGGCGGGACACCAGTGGTCCCGCCCTTTTTCATCTTAGAAACCCGAAGGTGGCTTGGCCTTGGACTGCAGGGGACTGTCGCAACCCCAACGACGGCTGCGGACCTCTTTGTCTGGCTCTTGGATGCGCTCAATCAGCATCACCATGATGACCCTGATCACGACGAGAACGGCCATAATGGTTTCTAAGCTGACTGGCATGGCGGCTCGAACTTCGGTCAGCCATTTGCGCCAAGACCCGCCGTCTTCGACCTTTAGTTCAGGCGCGCCACAACATAATCAGCGAGATTGGCCAGCAGGGCGGGGATAACGCCTTCAGGTAAACGGGCAAGGGCGGCTTTCGCATCTGCGATATGGCCGCGGGCTTCATCCAAGGTGGCCTCAACTGCGCCGCGCAAACCCATGGTGTTTATCGCAAAGGTCAAATCTTCGTCTTGATGCTTGCGTGCTAGCACCCGCTGCCAGAACAGGCGCTCTTCGCCCTGTGCGCGCTCCAGCGCAATAATTAGAGGCAGCGTAGCCTTGCCTTCGCGGAAATCGTCACCCGTATTCTTGCCTAAGCTCTGAGTCAGGCCACCGTAATCCAAAGCATCATCAACCAATTGGAAGGCAAGACCAAGTTTCAATCCGAAAGTGGCGAGGGCTTCGACCATCTCATTTGGTGCGCCCGCAGTGATTGCGCCTGCCTCACAGGCAGCGGCAAACAGGGCAGCGGTCTTGGCTTCGATCACTTGGTAGTAGCGTTCACGGCTGGCTTCACCGCGATTGGTAGTGGCTAGTTGAAGGACTTCTCCTTCGGCAATAGTGCTGGCGGCCTTAGCCAGAATGTCCAACACCCGCAGAGAGCCTGTCTCAACCATTAGGTTGAAGGCGCGCGCGAACAAAAAGTCGCCGACCAGAACGCTTGCTTTATCGCCCCAAATCAAATTGGCAGCCCGCTTGCCCCGTCGTAACGACGAGCCATCGACTACATCATCATGCAGCAAGGTGGCAGTGTGGATGAACTCAACGGCCGTGGCGAGCTTGATCGCAGGTTGCCCGCCGCCACCACAGGCACTGGCTGCGGCCAGAGTTAGTAAAGGGCGCAAGCGCTTACCGCCAGCATCCACCAAATGGTGGGCCACATCGGGGATGAGACCGACAGGGCTGTCCATCCGCGTGACGATTTCAGCTTCGGTGGCTGCCAATTCCGGTGCCAATACCGCCGCGAGCGCTTCGGTCGGATTAATCGACACGGCATCAACTGGGCGGATGGTTACGTTCACGACAGCTTTTTCCTTGTAAGTCTTTTATTTCCATGCCCTCTTGAGGGGGCTTGGGTCAAGCTTGTGCTGCTTCCAGCCTTGGCGTTCAAGACAGTTTGGTTGACAGCGGTCCCTTTTGCCGTCTCAACAAGGCAACTTCAAATGTATTCTGGATACACACCCGGACCCGCGCATGGTTGAGACAACTCACGATATATTTTTGAAAGGGGCTTTGACCATTGAGCAACCCAGTAAGGGCTATCGTGCGGGTACGGATGCTGTGTTATTGGCTGCCGCAGCGGCCGCAATTCCAGTCGACAAGGCGCTAGAGGCAGGCTGTGGTGTGGGCACGGTGCTTCTCAGCCTCGCCTCTTTGCGCGCCGATCCGGCTCTGCGCCTGACCGGGATTGAAAAAGACGAGGCTGCTTGGTGCTTGGCAAAGGCGAATGCGACACGCAATCCGCTGCCGGGCGAAATCAAATTGGTGTTGGGAGATGTTTTGGCACCCGACGATGCATTGCTTGGCCAATTTGACCTTGTGTTTTCTAACCCCCCCTTTTTTGATGATCATCAGGCGATCCGAGATCCAGACCAGTCGCGCCAATCTGCCTATATTCTTGGCGCGCCTTTGGATCAGTGGATCAAAAGTATGCTGGCCTTGGCAAAGCCCAAAGGCCGGTTTTTGATGATACACCGAGCTGACCGTCTGCCAGACATTCTGGCAGTTCTTCGCGGGAAGGCAGGCGATATCGGGGTCTGCCCGATCCGTCCGCGCGCTGGGGAACCTGCCAAAAGAGTTGTTGTCTCAGCCCGAAAGGGGTCGCGTGCGCCGCTGCGTCTCTTGGCCGGGATCGACATGCACCCGCCTTTGGGCGAGGGACGGTTTAGCGCAGCTTATCAGGCAATTTGTGATAGCGGGATCTTGGTCATCTAGACCTAGAGGCCACTTCATCGTAACCCCTGATGCGAAGCGGCAAGCCTACAAAAAAGCCGCAGAGTAATCGTGCTTAGGAGTGATCATGACCGACGTGTCTGCTTTGTTTCAACCCCTTGTCATTCGCGGTGTGACCATCCCCAACCGCATCGCCATGGCTCCCATGACGCGGTCCTTTTCGCCAAATGGTGTGCCGGGGCAGAATGTGGCGGATTATTATGCGCGACGCGCTGCGGCCGATGTCGGTCTGCTTATAACTGAAGGTACGGTGACCGATCGTAAAGGTGCCTCGAATGACGCCAATGTTCCCCGTTTCCATGGCGACGATGCTTTGGCTGGCTGGGCGAAGGTCGTCGAAGACGTCCATGCATACGGCGGCAAGATCGCGCCACAGATTTGGCACCAAGGCATGATGCGAAAGCCTGGTACTGGCCACTATCCCGATGCGCCAACCGATAGTCCATCGGGCCTCACCCATACCGGAAAATCAGTCTTTGCCGCGCCCACTTCTGAAGAAGTCTGGGACATGGTCCAAGCCTATGCCCGCGCAGCAGGAGATGCTGCCAAGCTGGGCTTTGATGCCATCGAAATCCATGGCGCACATGGCTATCTGATCGACGAGTTCTTCTGGGATGTTATGAACGTCCGCACTGACCGTTATGGTGGTTCTTTGCCAGAGCGAGCGACCTTTGCCGCTGAAATTGTAGCAGAGTGCCGCAAACAAGTTGGCCCGGATATGCCGATCATCCTGCGCTTCTCGCAATGGAAGCAACAAGACTACACAATCAAGCTTGCCCATACGCCACAAGAGCTCGAAGCCTTCTTGGCCCCCATCGTGGCGGCAGGCGTGGATATGCTGCATTGCTCGCAACGCCGCGTCTGGGAAGCGGAATTCCCCGATGTCGATGGCGAGAATGGCCTAAACTGTGCCGGTTGGACCAAAAAGGTCACTGGCGTGCCAACCATCACAGTGGGCTCTATTGGCCTATCTAGCGATTTTGCAGGTTCGTTCCGCGGTGAAGGCTCTGCCAAAGCGCCGCTCGATGATGTCGTCCGTCGCTTGGAAAAGGGCGAGTATGACATGGTCGCCATTGGCCGGGCTTTGTTGCAAGATCCAGAATGGGCCAAGAAGGTCAAAGAAGGCCGCACCGAAGATCTGATGGATTATGACGGCAAGGCGCTAGCGACTTTGTATTAAGGGCCGGGAGCGGGAAGCGGCCTGTCCGAGCAGGGCGGCCCCTCTTTTTTTTAAGACGCGTGGGCGAGCTCTTCTTCCGCCTTCGCTGCGCGTAAATCTTCTGCCTTCGCTTCCACCAGCTCAACAATATGGTCAATCATACCGTCGTTGGATAGCTTGTGGTGGGCCTTTCCGGCCATATAGACCATACCAGCACCCTTGCCGCCGCCGGTAAAGCCTAGGTCTGTATAAAGCGCTTCGCCCGGGCCATTAACCACACAACCTATGATGGAAAGGGAAATTGGCTCTGACACATGCGACAGACGACTCTCAAGGGCTTCCACCGTCCGGATGACGTCAAAGCCTTGGCGGGCACACGAAGGGCAAGCAATAATGTTGACTCCGCGGGTACGTAGACCCAAGCTTTTGAGAATATCGTAACCGACGCGCACTTCCTCTTCGGGTTCTGCAGATAAAGACACACGGATGGTATCGCCGATACCTGCCCACAGGAGCGAGCCAATCCCAATGGCAGATTTCACCGTGCCAGATCGCGCTGCCCCTGCCTCCGTCACACCCAAATGCAATGGGCAATCAATCGCTTCTGACAAGGCCTGATAGGCTGCAACGGTCAAAAAGGTATCGGACGCTTTGACCGAGATTTTGAACTCATGAAAGTCGAGGTCTTGCAAGATACGCGCATGGTCGAGTGCACTTTCCACCATGGCTTCAGGGCAAGGCTCACCATATTTTTCAAGCAAGTCAGCCTCAAGCGAGCCTGCATTTACCCCAATACGGATAGAGCAACCATTGTTGCGTGCCGCACTGACCACTTCGCGAACCCGCTCGGCAGAGCCAATATTGCCCGGATTGATGCGCAGGCAATCTGCGCCCGCTTCGGCTGCTTCAATCGCGCGCTTATAGTGAAAGTGGATATCGGCCACGATGGGCACTTGCGCTGCGCGCACAATGGTTTTGAGGGCGGCAGTAGACTCAACGTCAGGACATGAGACGCGGACAATATCGACCCCAACTTCTTCACAGCGGCGGATCTGGTCGATCGTCGCGCCGGCATCAGGGGTTGGCGTATTAGTCATGGTTTGGACGCTGATCGGCGCATCACCCCCGACAGCCACTTTACCCACCATGATCTGACGGGACTTGCGCCGCACAATGGTGCGCCAGGGGCGGATATGTTCCAGACCGGTCGCCACGTCGTAACCTCTTTTTGCTCGCAGTTTATCAGGGCTCGCTCAGCGTGAAGCCAAAGGGCATTCTGTTGGGGTTTGAACCATTAGACAGGCCTATCCGTCAACCCCACGTGAAAGCGTGAGGAGAACTATAGGACGGCTTTGACAGAAGTTCCAGTCACGTGCCTGCACGGCACCTATTGCGCGGCGGGGCTGGTGACTGTGCCGGGCGATGGCAGTGCCATTGCTGGCAAGGCGGTGGCAGCAGGAGACAACGCAGGCGCGGTGCTGACAGGGCTTACACCGATTGAGGGACGTGATTGGGTTGCTGTTGGCTGATCATTTGTCTGTTGCGCGGAAAGTTTTGCAGCTTCTGCAGCAGCTTTAGCTGCTGCCTCATCAGCTGCAGCCTTTGATTTAGCGATCGCAATCGCCTCAAAATCAGGAACGCGCCAATTGACCACCTTTTTTCCAGCTTCGCCAACCATGACCGTCTCGCCATAGCCGCTGGCCTCCAACACACCGCCAAAAGGTGAGGATACGAACCAGCGCCCCAAGCCATCGGTGGAAATGCTCTCGTCCTTACGCAATATCCTGTCGGTTACCAACGCCCCGTCTTCGCCGCGCAAGGTCACCCGCACATCTTGCAGGGCCTTAAGGGTCGACAAGGGCTGAACATCAGCTGTAGCTTGCGCGGGACCTTCAAGTTGGCTTTCGGCCCAAGCCTTAACCTTCTCGTCTGGCGGTGCGACAACATCGACGGGCATGGGTTTAATCGCGTGCAAGGTGGCCCACACAATTAACCAACCCAACAAAGCGAGCGCTAAAACCATACCGGCGGGGGCAACAAACTTTGATGGCTTGGTGGCAATTTCAGATTCACGGCGGAGCTGAACAGGTTCCCACGCGTCGCGGAACTCACTGACAAGGCCATCGCAATCGACAAGTCCTAACAACTCACCGTAAGCGCGCACATAACCCAAGGCATAACCAAGGCCTGGCAGCTTTTGAAATTGCATGGACTCGATTGCGGCGACCTGCTCGGACTTTAACTTCAGGGCGGCGGCTACTTGGTGGATGGACAACTCCTGATCGCGGCGAGCAGCCTGCAACCGCGCGCCCGGACCATCTGCATCCGGGTGATCGATTGAGCCCACCAGACGCAAATGCACACGCCCCGCATGGAGCGCTTTAGCTGCATCCAAAGAGCGTGCGGCCTCTGCCGGACTCATGGTGTCAATCCTTTATGTTGAACGCCACCACTATGCGGGCATTTTCTTTAGGCTTCGTTAGCGAAGATTTATGACAGTTCAATACCTAATTTACAATAACTAGGTTAGTTTTGGCATAGTCTTGCAGTGCGTTGCGGAGGTGCCCGTCACCATTCAGCAACAAAGACATCAAGGTTTTGGAGAATTCTTCCCCATTAAGGGACATCAGCATTCTTTTGACCGGTCCGATTCCCCCTGCGGGCATAGAGAGCCTAGTAAAGCCCAAACCGATCATCGCCATGGCTTCGAGGGGCCGTCCTGCATGTTCGCCGCAAATTGAGACCGGTGTTCGACCTGCGCCATCGCGGATATGCTTAAGGAAAGTCAGAGCGGGACGTGACAGAATGTCATAGCGATCAGCAACTTTGGCGGTGCCGCGGTCGGCCGCAAAAAAGAACTGCATCAGGTCATTGGTGCCGATTGACAAGAAATCGGCATGTTCTGCAATTGAGGCCGTATCCCAAGCCAAAGCCGGAGCCTCAATCATCGCGCCTGCTTCCACTCGAGTTGGCCCGAGGCGACCATTGGCGCGAGCCCAGGCCAACTCCTTTTCGAGGAGCTCGCGGGCACGGTGGAACTCATCAACTACCGCCACCAATGGAAACATGACCCGCAACAGGCGGCCTTCGGCAGCACGCACTAGCGCGCGCAACTGGTAGCGTGACAGTCCCGGACGATCCAGGCCCATGCGGACAGCCCGCCAGCCCATGGCAGGGTTTTCTTCGCGTTCCGTCGGCATGTAGGCCGCAACCTTGTCGCCACCCAGATCGAGCGTCCGGAAGGTGACGGGGCGGCCGTTGGCAAGATCCAGCGCTTCGGTATAAAGTGCTGTTTGTGCATCGAGCCGGGGCAACGAATCCGCGATCATAAATTGAAACTCGGTGCGATATAGGCCAACGCCGCTGGCCCCGGTGGTTTCCAATTGCTCCAGATCAATCGCGAGGCCTGCATTCAGCAGCAATTGGATGGTTTGGCCATCAAGGGTTTGGCTGGGCAGATCCTTGGTAGCCGCAAACAATTCCTGTTCGGCATTTTGGGCTTCAAATCGGCTGTGCAGCGCGGCAGAGACCATCCTGTCAGGTCGTAAATAAGCCTGTGCTTCATTGCCATCGACAATAATCGTATCGCCAGCCTCCACTCGTGAGAGAAGATTGGGTAATTGGCCCAACATTGGAACCCCCATTGCCCGCGCCACAATGGCGGCATGGGAAGAGGGCGAGCCTTCTTCTAGTAGAAGGGCTTTTATGCGCCCGCGCCCGTATTCGAGAAGCTCGGCCGGGCCGATGTCGCGGGCCACCAGAATGGAATTCTCTGGGGCTTCCTTGTGCTCACCTGCATCGCCTGACAAATAGCGCAATAAGCGATTATCCAGCTCTTCTAGGTCGTGTAGACGGTCGCGAATATAGCCGTCCTTGGCGCTGGACATCCGGGCGCGGTGTTCAGAGCGGACTTGCTCAACTGAGGCTTCTGCCGTCAGGCCATTTTTGACCCCATCACGCAGCCGCCGTTCCCAAGACCGGTCTTGACTGAGCAAATGAAAGGTCTCCAGCACTTCAAATGAGGTGCCGCCCAAGGTCTGCACATCCCCCGCCAACAACGCTTCAAGGCCCGAACGTAATTTGACTAAGGCTTCATCGAGCCTTTGTTCTTCTGCCACCGGGTCGTCGGACAAATAACGCGTCGGCTCTACATCTGGGTCGTGCAGTAGCGCCTGACCGGAGGCAAGTCCACGTGAATAGGCTTTGCCTTTCAGTGTTTCAGGCGTGGTCGGCTTGATCTGAAATTCCGATAAAGCACCTGTGAGATCTTCTACCGAGACAATTTCAGCCAGCACCGTCGCAATCAATTGCAGGGCTTCGACTTCGTCATCTTCATAGGTTCGCGCATAGCGGTTCTGCACGACCAATACCCCAACGACCCGGCCACTGCGCAGCACCGGCACGCCCATGAACGATTGGAATGGGTCTTCGCCTGTCTCGGGTCGATATGAAAATCTTGGATGTTTGGGAGCGTCCGCCAGACTGATCGGCTCGACCCCCTCAGCTACCAAGCCAACGAGGCCTTCGCCTATTTTCATCCGTGTACGGTGAATCGCATCCCGCGATAAGCCTTCCGTGGCAAACAATTCCAACGAACCGTCCGAACGGCGTAAATAAATCGAGCACACGTCTGCAACCATCGTCGTGCCAATCTGCGCGACGATCCGGTCTAGGCGGGTTTGGGTGTCGACGTCCTGCACCATGACATCGCGCAGGCGACGCAACAAGACGCGTGACCCCCCCGCATTGCCAGAAGAAACAGGGCTCATTCACTTCCTCAAAACGGTGCAGTGTGACAGCCCGCGCACGACAGATCAAATCATAAATCGCCTTCCCCATACAAGAGAAGGGATGAACTGTCCTTCAAATCAGTAGCATTTTTTGCTGCAAGCTGCACAAAATTCAGGCGGCGTCGAGTCCATAGGCCGTATGAAGCGCCCTAACAGCCAATTCCGTATAGGAGCTGTCGATCAAAACGGAGATCTTGATCTCAGAGGTCGCGATGTTTTCAATGTTGATCCCCTTCTTGGACAGGGCATCAAACATGATGCGGGCAACGCCCACATGCGACCGCATGCCAACCCCGATTACGGATACTTTCGAGACATCTTTCTTAACTTCAACTTGCTCAAAGCCGATTTGATCTTGGGCGGCGCTCATCAGCGCCATTGCGCGATCGGCTTCCCGCTCCGGCACAGTGAAGGTCATGTTGACCGCGCCTTCGGTTCGCGAGGGGGCTTGTACAATCATGTCCACATTTATGTTGGCTTCTGCCAAACGGCCAAAGATGTCGGCAGCGACGCCGGGGTGATCCTGCAAGGCTTTCAACGATACCTTTGCTTCGTCGCGCGAATAGGCGATGCCTGACACGATTTGTTTTTCCACAATTTCATCCTCATCACAGACTAAAGTTCCAGGGTTTGGCTCGCCTGGTTCTACGAAACTCGACATCACGCGTACGGGCACACGTTTGGCCATGGCCAATTCGACCGATCGAGTTTGCAAGACTTTTGCTCCAAGCGAGGCCATTTCGAGCATTTCCTCATAGGAAATTTTCTCAAGGCGTTGTGCTTTGGGCACCATTCGGGGGTCGGTCGTATAGATGCCGTCTACATCGGTATAGATATCACAACGCTCAGCGCTAAGTGCAGCCGCCACAGCAACAGCGGAGGTGTCTGAACCACCCCGACCCAAAGTCGTGATGCGGTCTTCTTCTGTCACCCCTTGGAAACCAGGGATCACCGCCACTTCGCCCGCATCTATGGCAGCGGCAACTTCATCTGCATCTATATCTGAAATGCGGGCGGAACCGTGGGCGGAGCTGGATGCAACGCGGATTTGCCATCCCTGCCACGAGCGCGCCGGGACCCCAATGCTGCGGAGCGCCAAAGCCAGAAGGCCCGTCGTGACTTGTTCGCCCGTGGCAACCACAACATCGTATTCGTCGTCGAATAACTCTGGAGAGAGGCCTTCACCGGCCTGACGGGAGAGCTCGACCAGACGATTGGTCTCACCCGACATGGCCGAAACCACCACAGCGATCCCGCGCCCTGTCTGACGCTCTGCACTGATCAGGCGCGCAACGCGGCGGATACGTTCGACGTCTCCTACAGAGGTTCCACCAAACTTCATCACCAGACGCGACATGCTTTTCTACTCCTCAGCTATGCTATTAGACGCAGAAATCTGCTGTTACAAACAGACGCTGGCCCTCGACGCGCGCGCTCATCGCTTTATGAAGTGTTAAGGTCAATCCTTTTGCATGTTGCAAACTGTCACATAGGTGAGTTGAACCCGATGCCAAAAGCCACCCAAGACACAGCGATGGGGGTGCCGCCGCGCGCGCCGTCGATCGATCCGGCGGAAGTGGCGAAATTTACAGCCATGGCCGAGGACTGGTGGAAACCCAACGGTAAGTTCCGCCCGTTGCACAAGTTCAACCCAACCAGGTTGCACTTTATACGTGAGACAGCTGAAGCCCATTTTGGCCTGAAGCCTAGTGCGCATCTACCCCTCAATGGTTTGAGGTTATTGGATATTGGTTGTGGTGGTGGCTTATTGAGCGAGCCGATGACGCGCCTTGGCGCAGCAGTGACCGGGGTGGATGCGACTGAGCCCAACATCAAGACAGCCATGACCCATGCAGCCCAAACCGGGCTGTCCATCGACTATCGTCACGGTACGGCGGAAGGCCTACTGGCCTCTGGTGAGGGACCGTTTGATATCGTGCTCAACATGGAAGTTGTTGAGCATGTGGCCGATGCAGCTGCTTTTCTAAAAAATACTGCGCAATTGGTCGCACCAGGGGGCCTGATGTTCATCGCTACGATTAATCGTACGCCCAAGGCGCTAGCTCTCGCCATTATTGGGGCAGAGCGGATCTTACGTTGGTTGCCGCCCGGCACGCATGATTACGACAAGCTGGTCAAACCATCTGAAGTCCAAGCGGCTTTAAGGTCAGAAGCTGGCCTGACCCTAGATCAGCCGATAGGCGTGAATTACAACCCGCTGATGGATCGATGGTCCTTGGGGTCAGACACCAGCATGAATTACATGATTGTGGCGCGAAAAGCGGCCTGAAGCCCAAGCCTTGGTACTGCGGAAAATGTAACAGGACCAAACCAGAAGGCTTGATCCTGTTTCAAAGTCTGTTTGGCCCGCACGGGGTTTTTGACCTGCAGCCGTAATTGGCTTCGGTGATGAAGGGCGAGTTACATATCGTCCATCTCGCCATCTTCGCAGTTGGGCTCCCCCGCCAGGACTTCCGCGAGAATACCCGCGTTCTGGCGTACTTTATGTTCAATCTCGGCTGCCATTTCGGGATTTGACTTCAAGAAGGCGCGGGCATTGTCCTTGCCTTGGCCAATTCGCGTGCTGTCATAGGAATACCAGGAGCCAGATTTCTCAACGATCCCAGCTTTTACGCCCAGATCAATTAATTCACCCTGCTTGGAGATGCCTTCACCATAGAGAATGTCGAACTCCACCTGTTTGAACGGCGGGGCAACTTTATTTTTGACAACTTTGACGCGGGTGACATTGCCCACCACATCTTCTTTGTCTTTAATCTGGCCAATGCGGCGAATGTCAAGACGCACCGAGGCATAGAATTTCAGCGCATTGCCGCCTGTTGTGGTTTCGGGATTGCCAAACATGACGCCAATTTTCATGCGAATTTGGTTGATAAAAATCACCAGGGTCTTGGAACGCGAAATGGAGCCGGTCAATTTGCGCAGAGCTTGGCTCATCAAGCGGGCCTGTAGGCCGGGCAAGCTGTCACCCATATCACCTTCGATTTCAGCCTTGGGCGTAAGCGCTGCAACTGAATCGATCACCAGAACATCGACCGCGCCTGAACGCACAAGCGTGTCGGTAATCTCGAGGGCCTGTTCACCCGTGTCCGGCTGCGAAATCAACAAATCACTCAAATCCACACCGAGTTTGCGGGCATAGATCGGGTCGAGCGCATGTTCAGCGTCAACGAAGGCGCACACCCCGCCACTCTTCTGTGCTTCGGCAATACAATGCAGCGCCAAGGTGGTTTTGCCAGAGCTTTCAGGGCCGTAAATTTCAACGATGCGACCACGTGGCAGGCCGCCAATCCCCAAGGCGATATCAAGCCCGAGAGAACCAGTTGAAACCGATTCAATCTCCACTGCTGCGCCTTGTTCGCCCAGGCGCATGATCGAGCCTTTGCCAAAGGCACGTTCAATCTGAGACAGGGCCGATTCGAGAGCTTTTTCTTTGTCCATGTCGTTCTTTTCCACCAAGCGAAGCGCTGCATTTGAAGCCTGAGTAGCCATCTTTGAACCCCTTTTCACGATTCCCGCCTGTATCGGCACAATGCGCTCAGTGGAGCCTTGTGCAAAACAGACTTTGTCACATCCTGAAGAGTTTGTATCTGATATGTTCTGAGAACACAAGTAGAACAAAGTGGAATAATCTAATTTTTTATTTGATTACGTCCATTTTTGACGTGTTACATCGCTGCAAGTTCTGTTTTGACCCGTTCTGCCAGTTGTGCGAGCGTAAACGGCTTTGGCAAGAAGGATATCGAGCGCTCATCCTCCAAGGTCTGGGCAAAGTCCTGTTCGGCATAACCAGACATGAATACAATGCGGGCATGCCCCAAATAGGGCTTGGCTGCCTTCAAGAGGCCCGGGCCATCCAAACCCGGCATAACAACGTCAGACAATACAAGGTCGAAGCTATTGGGTTCATTTTCGAGGATTTCGAGTGCTTCTTCCCCATCCCCGGCCGCGGTCACTTGATAGCCGCGCTGTGTTAGAAGGCGGGTCGCGATGTTTCGGACGCCTTCTTCATCTTCAACCAACAAGATACGCCCGCGTCCTGCCAGATCTATCGGCCGGGCTTCGCCAACTTGTGCTGGTGCCGCTGGGATCTCTTCGCGAGCATCTTCGGCAGTGCTGGCAGGCAAGAAGACATGAAAGGTGGTACCTTCCATCTCAACCGAATCGAGCGCGATAAAGCCATCTGATTGCTTGATTATGCCATAGACGGTGGCCAGACCGATACCTGTGCCTTTGCCCTGTTCTTTCGTGGTGAAGAAAGGTTCGAAGATTTTCGTCGCAATATCTTGGCTCATGCCGGTTCCGGTATCGGTTACCGAGATCATCGCCCAATCGCAATTCTCAATATCGCCAATGCCAAGGCCCTTGAGGGCTGTGCGCACATCTTGGGTCGTCGCGCGTTTGGTGCGGACTGTCACAGAACCCTTGCCCTTGCCAGACATTAAGACCGCATCGCGGGCATTGGTGACGAGGTTCATAAAAACGGTCTCTAATTGTTGCTTATCGGCTCGCACATTAGGAAGGTCGCGGCCATGGTTGATTTCAAAAACGATGCGCTCGTCTAAGACTTGCCGCATCAGAACTGCAAACTCAGTCAAAACAGCCCCGACGTCGAGAATGTCGCGCCGGAAAGTCTGTTTGCGCGCATAGGCGAGCAGCATTTTGACAAGCTCTGCTGCCCGCGCGCTGGTATTTTGAATGCTCTGCAACTCGCCGTAGCTGGGGTCGCCGACCGGATGGCGCGCCAGCAAGGCGTCGCAATTTAGGGTGATCACCAGGAGGAAGTTATTAAGTTCGTGGGCAACACCGCCAGCGATCTGGCCGACAGCTTGCATTTTGCTGGTCTGAGCGAGGCGATGTTCCATTTCCCGGCGGGTCGAGACGTCAACCAGCAAGAGGGCAGCCCCATCATTTTCATCTTCTAGCAGCCATCCTTCGCAGGTCTGGCCACCTGAATTGGCAATATCCAATTCAATGGCGCGCTGCCCGCCTACTTCTAAGCGGTCCAAATCGTCAGGATGGGCGGGAGCTACTAAGTCGGAAAGCTTTGCCCCTTTGCCTGCCCCGGCAATTCGGACAAAGGCCGGATTGGCTTCTTGAATGATCGCATGACGGGCGTCGCGGCGGTCCAAGCGGGCAAAACCGACCGGGGCTTCAGCAATCAGGCGGGCAAGGCCGGTCAACAAAGATGAAGGAGTTTGAACCACCAGTGCGCCGTGTGATGCAGAGCTCCAAGCAGCTTGAGGGTATTCCTGTGGCCTGTTTTGGCCTTCAGGAGCAGTCAGGCGCACCAGCACTTGGTCGCCGATGGCGGAGACCCGTACCCTAATCCGACCCTGGGTCTCATCCAAGCTCAATCCACGGCGAACAGCTTTCAAGGCCCGAAAGGCAAAGGCTTGCTCGATTAGGTTCTCGAACAGGATGTCAATCGAGACGGGCCGATAGAGGTCGTCATAGGCAAGATTGGCCGCGATAAAGCGTCCCGATCGGGTAAAGAGGGCAGCAGGACCATCCATACTTGCTAACCAGTCGTGAGATTCCGACCGGGAAAACATCTTCAAAAGTCCAGCCATGCTTATATGCCCCAAACCGATCCAATGAGTCACCTAGGCGGCGTTTTGGACTCGACTCTGGAGAGAATCACCTGATTTGCGCCGCGCGGCTACACTCAAAATCACTCCAATGATTTTTGCTACAGCCTGATAGTGTTCGGCGGGAATGGTTTCTTCAAGATCTACACTGGCATAGAGTGCCCTGGCCAGCGGTGGATCTTCTATGATTGGCACGTCGGAAGACGTCGCAATTTCACGAATTTTCAAAGCCAGATTGTCTACACCCTTGGCCACACAAATGGGAGCAGGCGTTTCACCAGCTACATAAAGCAAGGCCACAGCAAAGTGGGTTGGGTTTGTGATGATAACAGTCGCCTCAGGCACTTTGGCCATCATCCGATTGCGACCGCGTTGCATCCGGATCTGACGCACCTTCATTTTGATCTGCGGATCACCTTCCAGCTTTTTGTACTCGTCTTTTTGCTCCTGTTTGCTCATCCGATTGCGCTTGATCCAAGAAAAACGCTGGATCGCATAATCGGCGACCGAGGCAACGGCGATAATGCCAATCAAAGCAAAGCAGAGTTCAAGCAGAATTTTTACTAAAGCCGGCATAAGGGCCACTGGTTCCATCGCCACTAGGATCGGCATTTCCTTTGCGTGGGGCGCCAAGATTGCAAACCCGACCCAACAGATGACAATCAGTTTCAAAACTGTCTTGGCGAAAGTCAACAACGCTTCGGCTCCAAACAGCCGCTTGAAGCCTGCAATCGGGGAGATTTTCTCGATCTTGGGAATCATCTTTTCTGCGGTGAACAATAGACCCGACTGGACAATATGGCCGGCCAGTCCAGCAACACAAATCGCGCCAATCGTGGCGCTCAACAAGATGACCATCTTGGAGCCGACATCGAAGCTCAGGCGTTGCAGCGCGCCACCATCAACGGCAAACTGCTCTGGACGTTCCAGAAAAACAGTCATGTAGCGGGCAAGGTCGTTCGCACTATGGAGGCCAAGGGTCAATAGAACCGCAATGCCTGCGGTCAGAACGAATAAAGTGGCAATGTCTTGTGATTTGGGAACATCACCTTTCTTGCGGGCCTCGTCCAGTTTGTACTGACTGGGGGCTTCGGTTTTTTGCGCTTCATCTTCTTCCATGGGCTAGCCTCAATTTAAAGACCGGCCGGCGGCGGCAATGGCTTCAAGCCAGACCAGCATGCCCGCTCCCGCGGTGATCGCAAACAACATAATCCCTAAAAGTACCTGGATCGGCTGGGATATAAAAAAAACTTGGATCGCAGGCGCAACTCGGTTGATGATACCCAAAGCTACGTTTATTACGATGCCAAACAACAACAAGGGTGCCGTGATTTGGATGGCAAGGGAAAAGGCCTGACTGAAGGCGCGCAAACTAAACTGGGCCATATCGCCTAGGGGCAAGGGCGCACCTGGCAAGAAATTGTCAAAACTCTTGGCCGCCCCTGAAATAAACAGATGGTGTACGTCACTTTGAAACACCAAGGCGGTGCCGAGGAGCGCCAAGAAAGTGCCGAAAACCGCGCCTTGCTGCTGTTGAGAGGGGTCAAAAGCCATGGCCATACCCAGACCGGTCTGCATCCCCGCAATCGCACCGGCGGTGGCGAGCGCCGAGAACAAGATGCGGGTTGTAAGGCCGAGCGACAAGCCGATCAGGATCTCCTTTGCGATGGCAAGGAACATAGCGGCAGTATCGGATGGCAGTGGCGCGATCTTGCCGGAGATGATTGGGGCTAAAGTAAATGCTATGAATAGAGCGACCATCAGGCGCGCCCGCGTTGGAACGAACTGATCGCCGATGCCAGGTGCAAGCATCATTAAGGCACCAACCCGCGCGAAGACGAGGCCGATCACCCAAACCGTTTGGGGAAGGAGTTCCATCAGCGGGGCCCGTTAGCCAGCGCCGCCAGAGGCAACTTTGGCCATCATCTGTGTCATAAACTCGCCCAGCATCCCGCCCATCAAGGGCAGAAACAGCAAGATTGCCGCAAATATGGCTAGTATTTTCGGCACAAACACCAAGGTTTGTTCCTGAATTTGCGTTAGGGCCTGCAACAGACCAATCACCAAGCCAACAGCCAGACCAACAAGCATGACCGGTGCCGACATGGCGATCGTCAGCCAGATCGCGTCGCGAGCAACATCAAGGACTTCCGGAGCGTTCATCGTCAGCTTCTCCGACTCAAGGCGTTATCAAACCAATTCTAGTTCCGCACTGGTATGGGATGGCTTGGCATGGTTAACAAAGTCTTGATAGGCATAGCTTTGGACTGATTTTCTATCGGATTTTTCGGTTGTCAAATGGTACTTGGCCTGGTCCTAGAGCATGTCTTCATAGAAGGCCCCCGCCTTCAAACTATGATCCACAACGTGGATCTCCAAAATCCAGGCGGCAGGTGAGGGGGTTTTACCGAATGCTTTGAGTTTGCCGCTGTGATGGACGCGGTGCGGGAAAGCCCCAATTCGGTGGCCGGATGCCCCCTCTAAAGCCAACGTTCGCTGGCGTTTGGCTGCTTCAACCAAGGCAAAGTCATAAAGTTCGGTGCCATTCGCGCCAGTTTCTGCCCAATGTGCTTTGACCGATGCAAACACCGCCTTAGAATCCTCAACCAAGCTCTGATAGGCAGGTACTTTGCCCAATGTGAAACCGCTACCGACATCGCCTTCATGGCCGTCATAGCAGGGCCCAATGTCGAGGAAGAAGATATCATTGGGCTGCAGGATATGAGGGGCTGGGGGTACTTCACCAAAGGGCAGAAGCGTGTTGGAGCCGAAGCGCACTTGACTGGCATGCCATAGCCGCTGTGCGCCACTATCCATAATTGCCTGATCGACAATCGATTTGCCATCGAGCTCATTCATCCCGGGCTCAATCATGGCTGCAGCACGTGCCAAGGTCTCCCAGGCGCGAGTTTGAGCCGATTCTTGCAACTCCATGCGGAAATGGGGGTGATTGGCTTCGCGGGGGTCGATCAGGGTCGTCACTCAGCCACGTCCACGATAGGGCGGCACCCCTTGGTCTGGGATCCAAACGCCCTCTGGTTTGGGGCCGGTGGCATAAAACACGTCAATCGGTATGCCGCCGCGCGGATACCAATAGCCGCCGATGCGAAACCATTGCGGTGTCAGCAATTCGACCAAGCGCTTGCCAATGGCTACCGTGCAATCCTCATGGAAAGCACCATGGTTGCGGAAGCTTGTTAGAAAAAGCTTCAAACTTTTGCTCTCCACTAGCCAGTCGCCCGGCACATAGTCGATGACCAGATGCGCAAAGTCAGGCTGCCCCGTCACAGGGCATAGGCTGGTGAATTCCGGTGCAACGAAGCGCGCCAGATAGGCGGTACCTGCATGGGGATTGGTGACACGCTCAAGAACTGCCTCTGCAGGAGAGGCAAAACCGCGAACGTCTTGGCCGAGGGTGCCCAGACCCTCATAAATGGAAGAGTTGCTCATGATGTTCGTCTAGCGCGAAATCAGCTTTCGTGCACCTCGCCAAAGCACGCGCCTTACATCAACGCCGCCCCGCTGTCTTATATCGGGCTGCAAACCGATCAAGAGTGCAGCAGAAGTGGTCATCAGCACGATGTTTTGTTGCCAATCCGGGCAGAGGGCACTAGCGTAACCTCACAAGGGAGAAAGCGGCCCAAAAGTGTCGCACCCACATGAACCTGTTTAAGGGGGGTAGAATGGCTGAAACCAAAGCGGCGACTGGACTTAGTCGAATTTTCGCACGCAAATCGGTCGCTCAAATTATGAGCGAGAACGAAAACAGTGAGTTGAAGCGGACCTTGGGGCCCGTCAATCTTGTGCTTCTGGGCATTGGTTGCATCATCGGTGCCGGTATCTTTGTTCGGACCGGGAATGCTGCTGCTTTGCACGCTGGCCCTGCCGTGATGTTGTCATTCGTTGTTGCGGGCCTGGTCTGCGCATGTGCTGGTTTGTGCTACGCGGAACTTTCCTCGACCCTACCAGTCGCAGGTTCAGCCTATACCTATTCCTATACTACCTTGGGCGAATTTGCGGCTTGGATCATGGGCGCGCTTCTGATGCTTGAGTATGGCCTTGCCGCCTCGGTGGTTGCTGTAGGCTGGTCTGGCTATGTCGTCAGTCTGTTAGGTGACTTTGGCCTGATAATACCGCCAGAATTTACGGGTCCCATGAACCATGTGACCACGTTGAAAGATGGCACCTCGCTGACAACTATATTTAACGTACCTGCTTTTTTGGTGACCTTGGTTCTGGCATGCTTGCTGACGATCGGGATTTCAGAATCCAGCCAAGTCAACAACATCATTGTAGCCATCAAAGTTACAGTAATCGTAGCGTTCATCGTGATCGGCGGCTACAAGGTCCTAACCCATCTACCTGAATTGTCTAAGAATTGGGTGCCGTTCATTCCGGAAAACGAGGGTGAAGGGAAGTTTGGCTGGGAAGGCGTGTTCCGCGCTGCGTCGATCGTCTTCTTCGCTTATATCGGCTTTGAAGCTGTCTCGACCGCCGGCCAGGAAGCCAAGAACCCCAAGAAAGACATGCCCATCGGTATTATTGGTTCGTTGCTGGTTTGCACAGTCCTCTACATGTTGGTCGCGGCTGTTCTCACCTTGCTGGTCAATTACAAAGAACTGAACGTGCCTGATCCTGTGGCTGTGGCAGTTGATTCCATGGGACCGCAATGGGCATGGTTTGCGATGACGATTAAGGCTGGTGCCATTATCGGCCTCACCTCGGTGATCTTGGTACTGATGTATGGCCAAACACGGATCTTCTATGCGATGGCCCGTGACGGCCTGTTGCCAAAGATTTTCTCGCGCGTGCATCCTAAGTTCCAAACTCCTTGGGTAAACACGATTGTTGTCGGCATCATCGTGGCTTTGGCTGCAGGCCTTTTTGACATTAACGTTCTGGGTGACGTCACCTCTGTCGGGACGTTGGCAGCGTTTGCCATCGTCTGTATCTCGGTGATCTGGTTGCGTCAGGCACGACCTGACCTGCCACGAGGGTTCAAAGTGCCGCTCTATCCTGTTCTGCCAATCTTCGGCATCTTCTCTTGCCTTGCTTTGATCTTCACGGTTGAACAGCGTGTGCTGCACTTCTTCTTCGTCTTCCTGTTGGGCGCGACGGCAGTCTATTTCCTTTATGGGATGTGGAACTCCAAACTCGCCAAAGGTGAATTCGTGACGGGTCATGAGCCTCCTGCGAACGAACTGCCGCACAAGCTCGACTAGGGCTTGTATCCTGCTGAAAAAGTAGCGACGGCGGGTCCTCCGAGGCCCGCCGTTTTGCTTTCATAGCAAGGCCTTCTCTATCTCGTTGATGTTCTGTCGATCAGATCTTGCTCCATTATCGATTTCTTGGGCAACTTTGGGTGATTTGGATTAAAACACCCTATGAACGTCTGTGCGCGCGGGGTGGTCAAAGCAAGTGGCGCAGGATACGCACGCGGCGATGGAACGTATAAGAGCGGATTTACTTTTGGTGGCACGAGGCCTTATCGGTACCCGAGCCAAAGCACGCGAAGCCATTGAAGGCCGGCTGGTTCGATCTGGCGACCGCCTCATCGCCAAACCTTCTGAGCTGTTGGAGCCTGATTGCCCTCTTACCGCCCAACTGGCCTATCATTGGGTCTCACGCGCTGGTCTGAAATTGATCGCCGCATTGGATACATTCGCCATTATGGCGACCGATCGCTATGCGCTGGATATCGGGGCGTCTACCGGCGGATTTACGCACGTCCTGTTAAGCCGGGGAGCGGCTCATGTGGTCGCCGTCGATGTCGGGCGGGGTCAGCTAGACCCTAGTTTACGCAGCAACCCCGCCGTAACCTCCCTCGAGGGCTTAGATGCCCGCACGTTATCATCTGCCGATTTGGGGGAGCCCACGCCTGACCTTGTGGTTATTGATGTGAGCTTTATCGGGCTCGAAAAAATCCTACCCTCCGTCCTGCCATTGGTTGCGCCAAGTGCGGATCTGGTGGCCCTGGTGAAGCCCCAATTTCAAGCTGGCCCGGCGCGCGTCGGCAAACGTGGTTTGGTCGACCCCGCCGTAGCTGCCGTCATTGCTGAGGAAGTCCGCCAAGAGTTGGACGGGCTCTGTGGCTTTCAGATTTTAGGCCTTGTCGCAAGCCCTATTAATGGTGGTGATGGCAATCGGGAATATCTGCTTCACGCACGGCGCGACGGCTGAGCTAGAAAGTTTTTTGCGTACACACCAAGCAGGGCATTGGCGGGAAGGTGCCTGATTGCAGGCCACCCGTTACTGGCGATGCTTGGCCGACATAGGAATTTCGGGGCACTTGCGCCGGTCGAGGAATGTCTGCTGGGGCTGCAACTAAAGGCCCTCGCCGCTCGCGGCCATAATAGGAATGGGGCGAAGGCTGATACCAGTCCCCGCCAATCACACGCCGCGCCACAGGTGCCGGCACTGCCTTTCGCTCAGGTTCTGTATGCGGGCGCAACTCTTGTTCAGCCTCGGGCACAAACGCCCGGCCGGCTGATTGTTTTGGCGGGCAAGTGACGCTTGAACCACCAATTTGCGAGCCAACAAAGGCCCCAACAAGTGCACCAAGAAGGATACCTTCAGGCTGAACGGCAGCAGCTGCCAACGCTTTGCCGGCGATGCCGCCACCGATGGCCCCGATCATGCCGCCTGCAGCCCTCGACTCCGATTTGGTATCTGCACAGGATCTGGAAAAGCCTTCTGGCTGGCCCATAGCGCGCGCCATGGATGAACGATGTTTGTCCCCATGCCCTGAAGCTTGGGTCTCACCTGCAAGGGCGGTCGCACATAGGCTGGCGATCAAGATCGTTGGGATGGATTGGCGCATAATCGTCTCCGGAAGGTTGAAACAAATCAGATAAGTGCGATTAATAGCCGGCCGGCCGCCAGCCTTGCGGGCATTGGCAGACCCAGCTTTGTTGCGGTGGTAAGGTGCGCCCGTCCGGCGTTATGATGGTCTGTAAGCTCCAGCCACAGATCATGCCCCCCGGCTGCATCGGCATCGCCGGCCAGAACGTGGTCCCGCCTTGGTTCGGCCAGTTGCTTATTGAGGAGGATAACGACCAGGAAGAACCGCCCAATGATTGACTCTGGCTGGCTAAAGAAATGGCTGATCCATTGGACGCTGCCTCATAACTGGTAGCGCGATCCTTGACCGTATCGACGAAAGGCTGGCTGTTAACCGCCCGGGCCGAAGAGTTGGTGGGGGAACTGTGGGCTCGCTTTGCTTTCAGCTTGGTGCGACGATTGATGGAATGTCCTACCGCATTGGGCTTGCGCGGCTTTGTTAGGTGTCCTTTGGGACTGCCGCGATCCCAATAGCCATCCTGGTACCCATCGCGATAGCCGTGCCGATAGGAATGTTGCAGATGCTGTTGGAGTTGGGTGTGATGACCTCCATGCGCATGTGGTTCTCGCACAACTTCGTCCCGACCAGAGATTTCCGGGGCGTTTTGCGTTATAGTCACGGTCTGGGTGGCTTCGTGCTGCGACACGGCGGACGACCCGATGGTCGAACTTGCACTGCTGTTACCAGATGAGCCAAGACAGGCGACATGAACACATTGGGCGAGAACGGGGCCCGCTAACCAGCCCGAGAGCGCGACACCGAGTAATACACTGCGCATGTTCAAGTCCTATTCTGGGACGTTCGAGTGAAATCTCGACGAAATTCTTTCGTCACATCGTACAATATGCCAAATCTCTGGTCGGTTGACCTTTGTCTTCGCCAAAACAGGGAAAACAAAATACAGGATCTTCAGCGGTTTGGCACACATCTTGGGTCCAAATCCAAAACCGCCTCCCTGATAACAGGGAAGCGGCCTTACTAATAGGACAAATCGTCAGTTTGCGACCTGCCAGTCGCCACGATTGTCGCGGCACATCCACACCTGTTGACGCTCATAGAAACCGTCTGGACGACGAAGCGCAGCCTCCCCCCAACCACATTCCTGACGGCTCGCTGCAGGGGGGATATGGAAGGCTTGGTAGGCATGATGAATATCGCGGCGATGATTGCGACGGCTTGGGCGATCGTCACTCTGGCGATCACTTCTGGAATAGTCATAGCTTTGAGTGCCTTGGCTGCGATATCCGTCTTGGCGCTGATTGGGCTCGTAAGTGCTGTATTTTTGGTCGTCGCAGGCAACGCGGCCCTTGGCGATTTGTGAACCGGCAACGGCCCCGACAACAGCACCGAGAACCGTGCCCTCTTTCCGGGCATTACGTCCGGCAAGTTGTTTGCCCAGAACCGCACCTGCAACCGCACCGATGGCACCACCTGCCAAACGGTTGTTGTTCAAGCTTTGCTGGCAGTCTTGTGAGACCGAGCCATAGTTGGGGGCATAATTTGAATTGGTGCTGCCATAGGTTTGGGCAGAAGCGACGGCAGGGGCTGAAAGGGCCAGCGTTGCGGCCAAGCTTGAGAAAATCAATATACGCATCACGATGCTCCTTTAGACGTAGGACCCAAGGGACAGTTGCAGGCCTTCTGTGAAAGCTAACTTGCAACTTCCTCCCTGAACGGCGCATGAAAGGATATGAATAAAAGCATTCAGGAAACACTCACGCTCAATATTGAGCATATCGGCGCACGCGGCGATGGCGTTTCGCGCGATCAGGATCGGGCGGTCCACGTGCCTTTCACACTTCCTGGCGAAAAGATCGAGGCGAGGCAGCGAGGTGATCGCGCGGCTTTGGTGAAGGTCTTGCAGGCCTCAGAGGAGCGGGTGGAGCCTGTTTGTGGCCACTTTACCGTCTGTGGTGGCTGTTCGCTGCAGCACTGGGCTGAAGGTCCTTATTTGGCCTGGAAGGCAGGTTTGGTGGAGCGGGCCTTAGGACGGGTTGGCCTCGATGTTGCCGTGGCACGGACCCAGCCTGCTTGGGGCGAGGGGCGCAGGCGCGCGACGTTTCATGGTAAGTATGCGGGACCGCAATTTTTGTTTGGCTTCGCCCAAGCTAAATCCCATCAGATTGAAGCGATAACGGCTTGCCCGGTTTTGACCCCAGCTTTGAATGCGGCTCTCCCCCGTTTGGCCATCTTGGCTGAAGCCCTAGCCCCCAAGCGGGAGACCATTGACCTTCATGTCACCGAAACCCCCGTGGGTCTTGATGTCGATGTGCGCAATGCTGGCCGGATTGATAAGTTTGAGCGCAGGGGCCTAGAGCGCTTAGCCGCGCTGGCAGAAGCCGCCGATATTGGCCGCTTAACTTTGCATGGCCAGACTGCTCTGACCCGCGTCACGCCGCGTGTAAAAATGGGGCAAGCGATCGTTGAATTGCCTGCTGGAACATTTCTGCAAGCGACACGTGCTGGTGAGGAGGCTTTGGCCGCCCGTGTGCTGGCGTGGACGTCAGGCTGCAAGCATGTCGCCGATTTATTTGCTGGGATCGGCACCTTTGCACTTCGCTTGAAAGATAAGGCCCAAGTGCGCGCCATTGAGTCCGACCCGCAAGCGGTTGCCGCAATGAAAAAGGCAGCAGACGGTTTAGCTGGCGGCAAGACATTGATCGCAGAAGCTCGCGACCTTTATCGGGCGCCTTTGGCCCCGCTGGAAATGAAGGGGCTTGATGCAATCGTTTTCGATCCGCCCCGCGCTGGTGCCGAGGCGCAAAGCGAGCAGATTGCCCGGTCTAAGATTGATCTGGTGGTGGCGATTTCCTGTGACCCGGCCAGTTTTGCCCGCGATGCCCGCATCTTGATCGACGGTGGGTTTGGCCTCGCCGAAATTGAGACTTTCGATCAGTTCCGCTTCACGTCGCACGTGGAAATTGCGGCAAAGTTCGTGCGGTAGGCCCGATGCCCTTTTGGACCGACATCCAGCTCTCCGATATGACTGAGGCCCAATGGGAAAGCTTATGTGATGGCTGTGGCAAATGCTGCCTGATCCGTCTTGAAGACGAAGATAACGGCGACATTCATGCCACCGACGTACATTGCAAATTGTTTGATTCAGGTTCTTGCCGGTGCAGCAATTATCTCGAGCGCAAAGCCCAAGTACCCGATTGTGTGAAACTGACATCTGAAAACCTGGGTGAGCTCACCTGGCTACCTAAGACATGCGCTTA
This sequence comes from Maricaulis salignorans, assembly GCA_943372135.1. Taxonomy (GTDB): domain Bacteria; phylum Pseudomonadota; class Alphaproteobacteria; order Caulobacterales; family Aquidulcibacteraceae; genus Aquidulcibacter. The sequence goes on from CALRXH020000001.1 coordinate 186,933, forward strand.
TCGTTTGGTACATGAGCGTCAACCTTTGTTTGACTGGCATCCCCTGATCAGTTGCGATCCCGAAAGTGTCCATAAGGCTGGCATGAGCGTGCAGAACCAGACTGTGCCCGAGGGCAAAGTAAAGGTGCGCCACCTCGTTCACCGCATCAAAATCTGGCCGGGTGAAGAGGATGCCTAAGCCCCTTATAAGTCTCTAGCGGCAAATGTGTCGCACCCTCGCAAATCCCGGCTCTCAAGTCCCTTTTTGAACCAAGCCATGCGCTGGGCACTGGTGCCGTGGGTAAAGCTATCGGGTACCGCAAAGCCCTGAGCGCGCTTTTGTAGTCGATCATCGCCAACCGCATTGGCTGCCCCTAAAGCCTCTTCTATATCGCCGGGTTCAAGCGCCTGAGCGATTGCGGGCTGGGCTGCCCATAGGCCTGCATAGCAATCGGCCTGTAACTCGATGCGAACAGCTATCGAGTCCGCTCCTTTGTTTTGTCCCTGTTGACGCATGGCGCGATTTGCCTTGGGCAAGATGCCGGTAACGTTTTGGACATGGTGGGCGACTTCATGAGCAATCACATAGGCTTGGGCGAAGTCACCCTGGGCACCCAAACCCCGGTCCATTTCTTCAAAGAAGCTTATATCGAGATAGATTTTTTTGTCGCTAGGACAGTAAAATGGCCCCGTCGAGGCGCTGGCAGTGCCGCAGGATGAGCTTGTTTGACCATCGAACAGCACCAATGTCGCCGGGGTATAAGTGGCACCATTCTTGGCAAAATGGGCCGTCCAGAAGTCTTCCGCAGCTCCCAAGACTGCCGCCACCCGATCTGCGGTTTCAGCTTCGCTGCGGCTGGAATTAGCTTGTTGATCCAGCCCGTTGGGGGGCTGGGTCTCTGATTGAAAGCCGCCTGATTGGCTGGAAGGGCCTGGAGTCGCTCCTAAAATCGACACCAAGGTGCCTACGGTGTCGCCACCACCAAAGAAAACAAGCAACAAAATGATGACGATCATGGCAATACCACCTCGGCCTTGCATCGCGAGCCGTGGCCGGTCGTCACCGCTGAGTCCACCACCAGTACCGCGACGATCTTCAATATTGCTCGATCGACGAATCTCATCCAAGCGCATGGTGTGCCCCTTCTGCTCGCGTGGCCCTATTCTCCCGCGGTTTACACTTAACCCCCTTGCCACTGGCTCGCACAAGCCCTTGAAGTGCGACTATGACTTCCCCGCCGCTTTCCATCGTCATCCCAACCTTGAACGCGATGCCCAGATTGGCCGATTGCCTAGCTACTTTGGTAACGGGACTGGGGGCAGGCCTTATCAGAGACGTCGTAGTGGTCGATGCGGGGTCAGACGATCAAAGTGCGGAGCTGGCTCTCGACATGGGTTGCATTGTGCTGCAAGTTGGGTCGTCGGGCCGGGGTCGCGGGCAGCAATTAGCAGCAGGGGCCAAAGCTGCCAAAGGTGCGTGGCTTTTATTCCTGCATGGCGATTCAGTGCTATTGGAGGGTTGGATTGCCGCTTGCGAAGCCCATGTTGCGACGCTACCGCACCAAGCAGCCTATTTTCGCTTAGGCCTTGACAATCACGAGGGCCCCGCCCGCCGGATTGCCTTCTGGGCCAATTGGCGGGCTGGTTTGTTCGGTCTACCCTATGGAGACCAAGGGCTTTTGATTTCGCGCGCCTTGTATGAGTCGGTAGGTGGCTTTCAACCCATAGCCTTGATGGAGGATGTTGCTCTGGTGCGGAAGCTGGGCAAGTCGCGGTTGCGTGGCTTACCCGCTGTGGTCGAGACTAGCGCGGAGCGCTACCGGAAGGGCGGCTGGTGGTTCGTGCCTTTGCGCAATTTGACGCTTTTAGCTGCCTTTTTGTGCGGGGTTTCTCCAGATCGGATCAAAGGCTGGTACCGATGAGGCCCAAGCTTCTGATCTTCGCGAAGTCCCCCCGCATGGGTCTTGCCAAGACGCGATTGGCCTGCGGTGTCGGGGTTGTGGCAGCTTGGCGGACAAAGCGGCGCTTGGATGCATTCACCTGCCGCACGGCCCGCTCAAAGGGGTGGGATGCCTTGTTGGCCGTTGCGCCACAAAAAGACATTGACGCACAATTTCCTGGTGTCTGGCCTTTTGATCTCAAGCGGGTCGGGCAGGGGCAAGGAGATTTGGGCCAACGAATGACACGCGCTTTTGTGAAGTTTAGCCGTTCGCCAGTGTGTATCATTGGCTCGGATCTGCCAGACCTGAGGCGGGCAGACCTTGCGCAGGCCTTTCGGGCTTTAAAGCAGGCCGAAGTTGTTCTAGGCCCTGCAACAGATGGCGGCTATTGGCTGATTGGCCTTACACCGCGTGCAGCGCGACGGGTGCAGCTGGCCCCGGTTCGTTGGTCGAGCCCCCATACCCTTTTCGATACATTGGCCTGCTTACCGGCGTCTTGGCGGGTTTGCTTCCTGCGCGAGCTTGAGGATGTCGACGACGTCGCCAGCCTTAAACGCTCAACGTTGCGCCAAGGCGGCGTTATTGTCCAACCCTGTCAACCCTGATGTGCCAGTCGTGCTCGTTGGGTTGAGCGCACTGAGCCTCACATCCGAGCCAGCCAAACGTGGATTATCCTGTGGCTCATAAGTTGGGGCGAGGCCGCGAGCCAGCTTCTCGAGGCTCGGGGCGTGCTGGCCAAAGCGGCGATGATAGATCCACATATTGCTCATCACCCGTTCAGCATAAACGCGGGCCTGACCGTTGGGTGCAGCTTCCATGAACATTAACGTGTCCTCGGCACCCTTCACGCTGGCGCTCCAGCGCGCCACATTTCCAGGTCCAGCATTATAGGCCATGAAGGTGCGCGTCAGACAGTTGGAGACAACGCCCATGGCCATCATTTTCTCGAGATAAGCTTCGCCCAATGTCACGTTTAACGTGGTGTCGTTCAGCAATCGCGGATTGCTGGCCAAATCACGCCGCCCCGTCATCCAAGCCGCTGTTTGAGGCATCACCTGCATTAGGCCGCGCGCACCGGCATAGGACTTCGCATGGGGTTCGAACTTTGATTCCTGGCGCATAACCGCCAGAACAACTGCGCGGTCTAGCACAAATTCGCCACCCACCGGGCGGAACTGGTCGGGAATGGGATAAAGTGCTGCTAAAGCCGCCGAAGACGACGATTGTGCAATCCGCTCCGCCACCGTGCCGAGACCCAAGTTACGTGCGACGGCCAGAAAGCCCAGATCGTCTTCCGTGCGAGCGCGGCTCCAGCTGGCGAACAATTCGGCTTCAGCATCGGACACGCGGCCAATCTCTTTCAAAGCGGCGGCACGGCGAACGCCCTGATCTGCGCGCATCAATCGCGCGGCCCGATCCTTCTCGTCTTGGGCTTGCGGGATTTTCAACGTTTCCCAGCGCCCGAGCCGGTTAAGAGCCAATTGTCCATAAAAGGTTAGCGGGTTTGAAGCTGCTTGCTCCAGAAAGCTTTGCGTCTTGGCTTTATCGCCCAGCTTTTCAGATGCGCGCGCTGCCCAGAAAGCCCCCGAAGAACGCGCCCAATCGTCACTTGCATTCCAGTTCGCTGCCGCCGTAAAGAAAGTTTGCGCAGTGGCAAAATCACCCAAGCGATAGGCGGCAAGACCACCGATCCAACCCGCTTGCCCCGATTGTGGTCCATTCAAGGCTTCCCGGGCCATGGCAAGAGCGGTTTCATCATCGCCAGCATAGAAGCGTGCTGCCAACGTATCGATTTGCAGACGGTCCGCCCGCGTCGCGCCTTTGCCAATCGGCACGGGAATAAGGCTAGGTTCACGCATGGCTCCCATCGAGCGACGGTTCGGTACCGGATCTGGCCGTTTCAGCCGGAAAGGCGTTGGCACCACACCCATGATGCGCGCAGCCTGGATGGCATCTTCTTGAGCTGCTTGGGCACGCTCATAAACCGCGCCAGCGCCCGAAACATCACTCCAACGCTCCAGCCAAGCTGCCATAGCAGGTAAATCGGGTGGGGTAGCGGTTGAAACCAGACGTACCCGCTCAACATGAGGCTTCAATGTATCGTCTGAAATCGCCGACAAAAGATCTTGGAGCACGGCCTTTTGATTGGTGGCCCCTGCCTCAAAGGCCTTCCGGTAATTCGCCTCATCATTGCTGGTCAGCACATCGGGGCCAGCGCCAGTACCCCGTAAGGCCGGGACAGGAGAGATTGTTTGGGCTAGCGCGGCTGTTGAAAGACAAGCGAGCGCAAAACACCCTATCGCCAAAGTCCGCTTCAAAAAGGGTCGCCTGCACAAATTAATCTCGATGATCGCACATTGGGTCAAACGATCTAGGCCCTTAGCTGAAGTACGTGATAACTCCGGAAGTCTGCAAGCTTTTCCAAACTTCTCTCTGCTTGCCCCGACCAATCTGGTCCAAGGTTCACACGTACAAGGCAGGATTAAAGAGACGAAAAATTTTGTTCACGAACCCAATGCCCCGCTTCTGGCCCGCGTGACAACGCCTAAGGCTGCGATTTTCTGTTTAAATTTTAATAAATCCTGCCAGGCAAGCGCTTTATCGCGCGGTCTGTTCACCAGATAGGCAGGCGAAAACAGGCATTGTGCATAGGCAGTCGGACCTGTCGCATCTGCACCAATGCCATAATCAAAAGACCTTGTGCGCAGCTTCATAATGCCGTCCGCTGTGTTCAATAAGGTCTGGGTGGTAAGACCGCCGACCATCAAAATTGCCTTTGGGGCTGCAAGCTCAATGTGGCGGACCAAAAAAGGGCGGCAAAGGGCTACTTCTTCTGCGGTGGGATTGCGATTGCCGGGCGGCCGCCATGGAATGAGGCAGGTCAGATAGCAATCAAGATGCCGGTCTAGACCAATACTAGCTAACATTTTTGTGATCAAATCGCCCTCGGGTCCCTGAAACGGCTTGCCGGTTTCATCATCTTCCCGGCCTGGTGTTTCGCCGATCACCATAATGTTGGTCTCGGCCTGGCCATCGGCGAAGACGGTCTTGCGCGCATTGGCTTTCAGCCCGCAACCATCAAAACTCTCCAGAGCTTTATAGAGGGCATCCAAGCCTGAGCAGGATTGGGCAAGGCGATGGGCTTCTGCTAGCGCATCGACTGGCTTGTTGGTATTGGTTATGCGCGCCGGCGCAAATTTGGCCTCTGGCGCTGGCGCGTCGACGGCCTGCCGCCTCATGGCTTGGGCGCGGGCAATCTGAACTGGGCCCATGTCCAAAGGCTCCAGGCCCGCTAGTTCCCACCAGTGTGCCAGGGCTTGGGCGGCGGCTTCCACACTTAAACTTGGGCGTCCATGCATGCGTTCAGCATTCCTATCGGAAATTTTGCACCGGTCCGGGTGCCTAACTGGTCTTGACCTTCGTCCTTTAAGACCTCGATAAGCATTCGTGAGGCTGATGACAAAGGCAATCTGGAATTTGTCCTCATGCGATAACAGTCTAACTGTTCCATGCAGGGCTCGGGCGAAAAAGGGGAGTGACTATGGCTTTTGACGCAATTGAGCGTGAATCGATGGAATATGACGTCCTGATCATTGGTGCTGGGCCAGCAGGCTTGGCAGCCGCGATCCGTTTGAAACAGCTTAATGCGGACTTGGCAGTCGCAGTGCTGGAAAAAGGCGGCGAAGTTGGTGCCCATATTCTCTCTGGCGTTGTGGTTGACCCTAAGGCCTTGGACGAGCTTTTGCCCGAGTGGCGTGATGCGCCAGACCGGCCTTTAACCACACAAGTGGAAAAAGACGAGTTGAAGTTGTTGGGTCAAGCAGGCAGTCTGCCCCTGCCCAATTTCATCATGCCGCCACTGATGAGTAACCATGGTAATTTCATCGGCTCTTTGGGCAATGTCTGCCGCTGGTTGGCTGCAAAGGCGGAAGAATTGGGCGTGGAAATCTATCCAGGCTTTGCAGCAGCAGAAGTTGTGTACAATGAAGCCGGCTCCGTGAAAGGCGTACAAGTTGGCGACATGGGTGTAACTCGCGACGGCGAAATGGGCCCGGACTTCACGCCTGGCATCAATATTTTTGCCAAATATACCCTGATCGGGGAAGGTGTTCGTGGCTCTCTCGCCAAGCAAATCATGGCCAAGTACCAGCTCGATGAAGGCAAAGAGCCTCAAAAATACGGCATCGGCTTAAAAGAAGTATGGCAGGTCGCCCCTGAAAAGCACAAGCCCGGTCTGGTTCAGCACGCCTTTGGCTGGCCTTTGGACTGGAACACGGGAGGTGGCTCTTTCCTCTATCATTGGGGCGATGGTTTGGTCTCGGTCGGCTATGTGGTGCACCTGAACTATAAGAACCCATGGCTGAGCCCGTTTGATGAGTTCCAGCGGTTCAAGCAACATCCAGATGTCCGGCCAACTTTTGAAGGCGGCAAGCGTTTGTCTTATGGTGCGCGCGCCATCACCGAAGGCGGATTGCAGTCTGTACCCAAATTGCCATTCCCTGGCGGGGCCCTGATTGGCTGCTCGGCAGGCTTTGTGAACGTGCCACGCATCAAGGGCAGCCATAATGCGATGAAGACGGGCATGCTGGCCGCCGAGACGGTTGCGGCAGCGATTGCAGCAGGTCGTTGCGGCGACGTGCTGGAAGATTATCAGACCGCCTATGAAGCGAGTTGGGTCTTCAAGGACCTGCAACTGGTCCGTAACGTGAAGCCGCTGCTTTCAAAGTTTGGCACTATCTTGGGATTGGGCCTCGGCGGCATCGATATGTGGTGCACCACGGTGTTTGGTGGCTGGTCGCCATTTGGAACCCAGAAACACGGCAAAACCGATGCGGAAAGCCTGTTGTCTGCCGATAAATGCCCCATGATTGAGTATCCAAAGCCCGATGGCGTGGTCAGCTTTGACAAGCTTTCCTCGGTCTTCTTATCCAATACCAATCATGAAGAAGATCAGCCAATCCATTTGAAGGTGGCAGATCTTGCGCTGCAAAAGTCCAGTGAGTTGGATGTCTTTGCCGGCCCATCAAACCGCTATTGCCCGGCAGGAGTTTATGAGTGGGTTGAGGATGGGGCTGGAAAGCGTTTCCAGATCAATGCGCAAAACTGCGTCCATTGCAAAACCTGCGACATTAAAGACCCGAACCAGAACATCACTTGGACCACCCCGCAGGGAGGGGAAGGACCAATCTACCAAAACATGTAGGGTTGCGATCACATTTCACAGGCTTGCCCTGATCTAGCTCTTGTTTGCTCACCCAATCAGCGCCAAGTTTACTAGGGGCCAGTCCTTGATCGATCCGTCTATCCACGCTACCAGCAGGATGTTGCCATGCGCTTCAGAGCAGTCCTTTTCGCGACAACGACCATCCTCATGGCCTCGTCGCTTTTGGCACCCATTGCTTGGGCGTCTGCGCCGCCGTCGATCGAGCGAACACCAGATGCAGATGCATCTGGTGCCCTTGCGCGCGAGCGCGCCTACGCTGGGCTAAACCTAGGAGATGCCATCCGCCAAGCCTTGATTGAAGACGATCTGGACTTTGCTTTCAAGTCGATTGCGGCGCTGGGCCGGGCTGGGGGAGACAGTAGCACGACCCTATATTTCAGCGGGGTGCGTTCCTTCAGCCAGCAGAACTATAGAGACGTTACCGACACCCTCAGCGACAGTGACAGGGCCGATATGTTGACTGCTGGTTTGGTTACCTGGGCTCACGTCGGTCAGGACCAGATGGATCAGGCGATCAATGCATGGGAGGCCTATGGTGGAGACGGAAGTCGTCCGTTCTTCAACGCCTACCGTGGTCTCTTGGCAGAACAGAATGGCGAAATCAAAGCCGCTTTGGGCTATTACGCGCAGGCCCAGAAGGTTGGTGAGCTTCATTTCGTGCGGGACTTGGGCAAGCGCTATGTCACCTTGTTGGTGCAAGCGGGCCGCAAGAGCGATGCTTTAAAGACCCATGAAGAGGTTTTTGGCGATCCAATGCGGCTTGATCCCTTCGAGACCCAGTTTCGGCACACGATTGCTGCGGGAGAACCAAAGCCATTGGCAGTGATGTTGCCACAGGCAAGCCTAAGTTCCCTTATGAGCAATTATGCCTCTGCCATGATGCTTGTCCGCATCTTTCAAGCCAATCAAGACCAAAGTGATCCAGCCAATTTAAATCCTGGCGATCCGGCCGAGAAACCTGACGCGGATGCTTTGTTCGTCGGCGATGCATTGTTGTTGCGGACAGCCTTGAAGATTGATCCAACTAATCAAGCCGCGCGTTTTTCCTTATCCGAAGCTCTGGGCAGGATTGACGAAGACAAGGCTGCCTTGAAGACGCTGAGCGCGATTAGGACGGGTGATCGATTGGATGAAGCGCTTCGCGAAAAGGCTGTGCTGCATCTGAGCCTTGAAGAAGCCTCCAGCGCCGAGGATCTTTTGGATCAGATACCACAAACGCTTCGTGACCGACGTTGGTGGGACTTGCATGCCAGTGTTCGGGGCGCACGGGGTGATTTTAAAGGCGCGTTCGACAGCGCCAGCAAAAGTGCTACTGCCGCACTCGGTACGGGTGAGTGGGATGAGGATTTGGCCCGCTTGAGTTTGATGCGGGCTCATTATGACTTGGGCCAGAAACCCGAAGCGATTGAGATCGGGCGAGCATTGGTCAAAAAGCTGAAACCGGAAAACCCTGTTCGAGGTTCGGCCGGCCTCTTTCTCGCAGGTGAACCCCTAACCCATAGCGAAGGCCTTCCTGCAGCACGCGAAAGTTTGAAGATGCTTGGTGCGGATGGCCGCACCAAGCTATCCTTGGGCGGCGTTCTTGCCCAATTCCCCGCGACACGGGCCGAAGGCGTCCAACTCATGCGCGACGCGCTAGCGGAAAGGCCGCGTTCGCCACTCTTCATGAATGCCTTAGGCTATACGCTCGTTGAGTATGACATTAATTTGGAAGAAGGCTTCCAGTTGCTGCAGAAAGCCTATGATCTTCGACCCTATTCCGGCGCGATAACTGATTCCCTGGGCCGTGCACACTATAAGCTTGGCCAATTGGATGAAGCCCAACGATTGATCGAAAAGGCGGTGGACATGCGCAAGGACGCGCCAGACCCTGAGATTTATGATAATCTGGGAGACGTATATTGGCATCAAGGCAAGCAAAGCGCAGCGCGCAGCATGTGGCAGATGGTGAAGGACTTTGGCGGGCATTATTTCAAGCAAGCTGAGTTGGAGGAAAAATTGAGGCATGGCCTCAAAGGCCCCGCACCAGTGCGAAGGACGGCCCCAATCATTGTGGAGCCAGGAAGTGTTTAGACACAAGCCAAGTCTTGTAGTGCGCGCGCTGTTTTTAGCAGCATTACCGCTTTGCTTAAGTGTGCAAAACGCTTTTGCCCAGAACCTGGTGGAAGTGGGCTCATCTGCGGCGAAACTGGGCGCGCCTGTCGTGTTGCAGCGCTCGGACGCCGATATCTTCGCGGCAACCTTGGTTGCGCGTTATGCGCAAGGGGTCGACAATCCCAAATTGGCTGCGCAGGCTTGGGCGCGGGCCTTTTTCCGTCGCACATCCGACCTGGAGCTTTATCACCGAGCGACTGCGGCAAACCTAGAGGTTGGCAATCAGGCCATGGTGGTGCGTATGGCCAAGTTGGTTGCACCGAACCAGCGCCCCCCCAAAGCGATTTTGGCATTGGCGATTGAGGCCCTTGGGCAGGGGCGCTATCACGATGTCGCCCGCTTGCTGGAGGGGGAAAAGTTTACTCCAAGCCTCACCCAATTTGCCACCCACCTGCGGGCCTATGCACTGTTAGGGCAGGGGCAAGGGTCAAAGGCGTTTGATCTAGCAAGCCAAGTCACAGGCATTTCAGAACTGGACGATGCTGCCTTGATGTCGCGGGCTCTTATTTTGGTGCGTGCCAAGCGCCCTCACGAAGCCATTGCCTTGTTTGAGAAGGCACGGGGCCTTGAGCAAAACTCGCCAGCGGGTCTGCGCTTTTTCAGCCAGCTTCTGCTCTCTGTCGGCCAGCGGGACAAAGCGGAGGCTCTTCTAGCCCCGCTCGCCGAACGGGGGTCGGTTAACGCCTCAGCCTTTAGCGGCGCGCTGGCTCTGGTGCGTACTGGCGATAAGGGCAATGTCGCCCTCGATGTGCAAGATCATGTCGCTATCGGCATGCTCACCTTGGTAGACGCCATGGAGGAGAGCAGGCCACCCTCTGAAACCTCAGACCTATTGTTTCTTTTAGCTTTTTTTCACCCTTCTTCCGATGACGTTAATGCCGCATTGGGCCAACATCTGGTCACCCATGGCTATGGTGAGCTTGCTGAACCCTATCTGGAGCGTGTCTCTGGCCTTAGCCCAGATTTTATCGCGACGCGCACAGAATTGGTCTGGCTCGTCTATGTGCGAGACCCAAAGCGCGCCTTGTCAAATGCCCGCGAGCTTGCGGCCAAGTATCAGACGAGTTTTGCGGCTGGGAGCTTGCTAGCCGATATGCTGTCTGCCAACCGGCTAGATGCTGAGGCTGAGGCTGCCTATCACGGCCTGATCAAACAGGGCGAAGTGGCCAATTGGTCGCCCGCCGAGACTTGGCCGCTCTATTTCGGTCGAGGTGGGGCACGCGAACGCCTTGGACGTTGGCCCGAGGCTCTGGCGGACTTGCGTCTGGCAAGAGAGGCCGCCCCAAATCAGCCTAATGTATTGAATTATTTGGGTTATGCTATGGCAAATCGTGGCGAGAATATAGACGAAGCCCTGGTCATATTGCGCAATGCGATGCGGCTGCGTCCTAGATCAGGAGCGATTTTGGATTCCTATGGCTGGGCCTTGTTTAAAAGCGGTCGCCATGAAGAGGCTGCCACTATGTTGGAACGTGCCGCCAGCCTTGCGCCGAACCTTGCCGAAGTGGCCGACCATTTGGGTGACGTATATTGGCGTACAGGCCGAGAGGAAGAGGCTCGGCTTGAATGGCGACGTGCTCTATCGCTGACACCGACTGAAGACCAGACCAAGGCCCTACAAATAAAGTTGAGTGATGGCTTGCCGCCAGATCCAAGTCGGGCAGCAGAGGCAGCCATTTTGGCCCAGACCCAGTCTAACTGATCCGGCGATGATTGCGCGCTTTGCCCCCGCCAAACTCAATCTGACTTTGAGGGTCGGGCCCCCGCAACCGGATGGCCGTCATCCCCTCGATAGCCTGGTCTGCTTTACTCATAGTCTTGGTGATCACCTTTCGGTGGAGGCTGCATCGGATTTGCGGCTGGAGATATCAGGGCCGTTTAGCGAAGGCCTTGGCGTTGGGCCTGATAACTTGGTGTGCCGTGCGGCCCAAATTCTTGCCGATGCTAAATCTAAGCAAGCCAAAGTTAAGATTCGCTTGATCAAGAATCTGCCCATCGCCTCAGGGATTGGTGGGGGCTCTGCCGATGCCGCAGCTGCCATGCACGCACTGAACGATTTTTGGGAGCTCAAGTTTTCGCAGGCTGAGCTTTTGGCCATAGGTGCTCAATTGGGGGCTGATGTGCCAGCCTGTCTGATGGGACAGCCTGTACATATGACCGGGACGGGAGAGACCTTGGCTAATGCGGGGCCGTTGGCTGCCATGGGGGTGGTTCTGGTCAATCCGGGTGTGGCGTGTCCAACCGGGCCTGTCTATCGCGCCTACGATGTCTTAGGGGCGGGTCCAGCGCCAGAAGTTCAGACTGTGCCGGATGTGTCGAGCCCCGAGCGCCTGTTGGCCTATCTTCAGGCAATGCCCAATGATCTCGAAAGAGCGGCTATCAGCCTCGTACCCGAAATTGCCGAAGCTATGGCGTACTTGGCTGTCAGTCCCAATGTTCGCTTTGTCCGAATGTCGGGTTCGGGCGCAACTTGCTTTGCGCTCTTTGACGACGAGGAAGCTGCACTGGCTGGCAAGAATTTTGTCCTTAAGGGCCTTGCCAATCGCGGCTTTTGGGTTGAGGCAGATCGCATCAACAGCACATTTTGATCCTTGTCGATCAAAGTTGCGTGCTAATTCTAAATTGGAGCAACGGTTTATCCGCTCTATGTGGTTCACATAGGGCGGGCGTTGCCCTAGAGGTTGTGGACTGACCACAGCCAACTGGAGAGGGCCTTTATGATCATCGTGCATCACCTTAACGATTCCCGGTCGCAGCGTATTTTGTGGCTACTGGAAGAAATCGGAACGCCCTACGAGATCAGGAAGTATCAGCGCGATGGCGTGACCAATCTGGCCCCGCCGGAATTGAAAGAAGTCCATCCTTTGGGCAAGTCGCCTGTGATAACCGATGACGGTGAAGTTTTGGCAGAGTCCGGGATGATTATTGACGTGCTAGCGCGGCGCTATAGCCCTGATCTGGCTATAGATTTTTCTTCCTCGCTTTATCCCGCATACGCGCATTGGCTGCATTTTGCCGAAGGCTCAGCCATGCTACCCTTCCTGTTGGCGCTTTATACAGGACGTTTAGGGGATGCCGCTGCACCCTTGATGCCGCGCATTACCGGCGAGATCATGAACCATTTATCCTATGTCGAAGGCTCTTTGGCCGGGAAATCATTTCTCGTCGGCGACCGCCTGACTGGGGCTGATATCCAAATGAGTTTCGTGGGCGAGATCGCAAAAGGCCAAGGCGCGCTGGGCATGTTGCCCAATATGAAAGCCTGGCTCGACGGCCTTCACGCCCGGCCCCAATGGCAGGCCGCCCTAGAAAAAGGCGGCCCTTACCGCTTCGCATGATCCGACTAAAGCGACGACGACCTAGCGCGGTCCGGACCCTAACGTGCGATCAAAGAAATTCACGATCGTAAGTTGGACATGCCGAGCCCGCGCTTTTTCTCGAATGCCGTGCTTTTGCCCCGGATAGACCATGGTTTCAAATGGAATCGATGCGGCCTGCAACGCGTCAAACGCTGCAGTTGAGTTATCAAAGGTCACATTATCATCGGCCATGCCATGCAGGATCAGAAGCGGACGCTTGACGTTTTTCAAGCGTGGCAGGACGGACGCTCTGGAATAGGCTTCGGCTTCGTCCTGAGGCTTGCCCATGAAACGTTCGGTATAATGGGTGTCATACAAGGACCAGTCTGTGACTGGCGCACCAGAGACATAGGATGCAAAGGCCTCTGGTGCTTCGGTAGCCAGCCTTAACGCCATGTAACCGCCATAGGACCAACCCCAGACGCCAATGCGCGATGGGTCGACATAAGTTTGCTGCTTCAAGAAAGCGAGGCCCGCTAATTGGTCTTCAACCTCTGGTCCACCTAATTTGCGACTAATAGCGCGCTCAAAGCTGCGACCGCGGTTCGGGGTTCCGCGATTGTCGATAGAAAACACGATGTAGCCGCGTGCGGCATGGAGTTGGTCGGTATTGCTCCCCCAGCCTCTTCGGACCACTTGGACGCCGGGGCCGCCATAGACATAAACGATAACTGGCCATTTCTTGCTTGGGTCGAAATGGGCCGGCACTTGCATCGACCAGTTTAGAACATCGCCTGATGGGCCACTCAAGGTGCCAAACCGTGTTGTTGCCCGTTTGGCGAGATAGGGTGCCCAAGGATGCTTGTTGTCGAGCTTGTTCTCTTCAATCCACCGAACGAGCCGCCCATTGGCTTCATAAAGGCCGAGGCGCGGGGGTGTCGCGGGATCTGAGTAGGAACCGAGGAAGGCTTTGCCCGTCACGGCCATTGCCACGCCCCAGTTGCCCCCACTGGCGGTCACAGCACTTGGTGCGCGGCGCTTAGCTAAGGGCACCGAATAGAGGCGTTGTTCGAGGCTATCTTCCTTATTCGACATGAAATAGATGCGCCCTGCCGCCTCATCCACGCCAGAGATTTGCGACACGGCCCAGGTGCCGGTGGTAAGAACCTGAACGCCGGTTCCATCGCGTTTACGCCGTTCAATATGACGCCAGCCTGTTCGCTCGCTCGTCCACAAGAAGTCGCCAGAAGCCAATGGTGTAAAGTCATTAGTGAGGTTCAGCCAAACCAAATCAGCTTCTGTGAGAATGACTTTGGATTGACCCGTTGACGGGTCAACCATCAGAATATCCAGCCGCGTTTGTGCGCGGTTTTGCCGCTGTACATAAAGGGTTTGGCCGTCTTTCGACCAATTGACCCGTGCGAGATAAATGTCGCTACTCTCACCCAAATCGACCGGAACTACGGCACCGGTCGCTAGGTCCTTGATGAATAACGACACGTTGGCATTGGTCGCCCCAGAGCGTGGATAACGCTGCTGGACAATCTCTGTTTGGCTGGCACCAATCTCAACGCGGGGAACAAGGGTGACCGCATGTTCATCGACTTGGGTATAGACAATCCTGCGATCATTTGGGGCCCACCAATAGCCTGTATCCCGGTCCATTTCCTCTTGAGCGATGAATTCGGCCACGCCGTAGGCGATCGTGTCAGTCGCTGCAGGTGACAGCGCAACTTCTTCATTCGTGACAAGCTTAAGCGCAATCAATTGGCCTTTGCGAATGAAAGAGACATAGCCGCCCGCGGGAGAGATCTGCGCATCTGTTTCAAACTCGGGCGTGCGCGTCAGGCGACGTGGGGCATTCGGGTTGATGACTGGCACATAATAAAGGTCTCCGCCCAACGGTGCCAGAATGGCCTCACCTTTTTTATCCCAGTCGTAGGCGACAAGGCCACGCATGCCAGCGAGGCGTTGGCGTTCCCGCCGCGCTGCCTCTGCTTCCGATAAGCTACCTTCATCGGGGACCAAAGCCTTTGAATCAACGAGCATAAATGGCGCACCACCACCTACTGGTGCCGCCCAAAGGTCGAGGCGCAAGAAATCGCGCTCATTCGGGCGTAGCCATGTCACCAATTTGCCATCGGGCGAGAATTTGGGTGCGCGCGAGACAGGCCCATTGAGTGCCGGATCTTCAAATAGACGGTCCAAGGTGATGCTGCCAGATGTTGGCGCACTGGCGGGGATATCTTGTGCATGGACAAGGGCGGGGAGCGTGGCGAGAATCGCCATCAGTGTCAGGAACGGGCGCATAATTCTATTTGGCAAGGGTTCAGCCTTCGGGCAAGCCTTGATGCAAAAGCGCCCACACCCGCAGGGCGCTGGCTAATGGGCGGTTGCTCCGCTGGCTGTCGATTTCCCCGATCAGCCCCGCCATCGACAAGTGGCGTCGACGTGCATGCCCCTCGAGCGCAGTCCAGAACTCAACTTCCAGCGCAACACTCGTTGCGTGTCCTTCGAGAGTTACCGATCGCTTAATCAGACTCATGATCTGTTGCCTTGGTCAGAAAATGACCATCAAGACGCATCTTGGTCTGATTTTGAGCCTTTTCTGTGGCAAGCTTTTCAAACTTTGTGCGGCCAAAGGCCACTCGGTTGGCGTCGCCCTTGGCGGCGTGCTCGGCGCGCATTCTTGCTTTGCGCGCCTGTCGTAAATTGATGATCTCGACCATAGGCCCTCTTTATCCTGAGCGGGCCACAAAATCCATCAGCGTGACGGGCCCGGTGGGCTAGCTGCGCAGTTAAAGGCACGTCGGGACAAGGCATCGGGTTTCTCAACCGCTTCTTGAAGTTGGCGTTCCATTTCGCCCTGAACCAGCTTTGGTACTTTATCGCTTGAAATGCCATAAGCATCTGCCGCAGCATAGACTTCTGCTAGCCATCGATTGCTGCTGGCACTAACACCAAGTTCGCTTGCCCAAGAAGGTGCAGCCATGGCTGTCACTTGGATTGCACCAGCGCATATCAGCGAGCCCTCCAGCCGTGCTAGCGCTGCGGGGTCTTCTTCGCGTATGGTTTGGCTTTGTGCCGATTTGGACTGAAGAGTGGTTTGCTGAGGTCTTGGCTGGGCGAAAGCTTGCAAGCTCCACCCCGCCAAAAGCGAAACAAGGATCAAATTGGCACGCATGGTCACTCACTTTGTTGCTGCGCCCACCCTCGCATGTTAGGGGCCACAACCAAATAAACCTGCCTTATTCCCAGATTTTACTGTGGCAAAGTTTGATTAAGTTCAAGATAAGCACCGTCGGCGTCAAAGAACTGACAACCCAATACCGCAATCCGGCGCGTACCGGGGATGCGGGGCGGGTAGATTGAGATTTTGGGCTCCACCACCATCCGCACGCCAGGTGCAGCTTTGGCTGCATCACAAGCCTTTTGGGCGTCGGCCACCGCTGCCACCATAATATGGCTGCCGGGACCCAAGACTTGGGGCTGCTTTATCTTTGGTTGATTGGGGTGATCCGTATATTGAATGAGGCCGATCCAGCCTATCCATGGATCATTGGCGTTCAACAGTACCAATCGAATTGGCCGTGGCGGCCCACCTTGGGCGAAGGCCGGGCTCGAAACATTCATGCGCTCATCATAATTGACCCGCATGCCCAACCCGTCGCGGTAGAGTTTGAGCGACGTCTCCATATCCCGCACGATGATGGTGGTGCGGCGAATATCGATGGGAACGCGCTCAACAGGGGGCGCAATCTTGGTTGGATCTTTGGCCGGCTCTGCGACTTGTTCAGTCGGTACGGCATGTTGTGCACCAGCAAAACCAAGCCCCAAAACAGCTGCTAGGATGCCTGAAAGAAAAAGTGCCTTCACTGACTGACCCATGCCCGTCGCTCCTAAAAAGATATATCATTTGTTTAGTGGCTGGCGAGCCAGATGCAAGCTTAAATCAGGCATTGCTTGGTCATGTTCAGGAAATTGCCCGTTTAGGCGAAAACGCCGAGCCGGCGCAGCGCATCCTGACCTAAAGCAGCTTGGCGATTGTAATAGGCCACACCGGCCGTGTTGCCACCCGATTTCTTGGAAGCATTGGCGGCGTTTTGTTTGCGCAACTCCACCTGGGTTGCGTCGCTCGAGATTTCCCGATAGCCGATGCGCAGACGCCGCAGCACACCATCAAAAGAATCTGCTAAGGCCTTGGCCTTGGTCTTATCCGAGACATCGCCTTCCAAAGGCATTTCAAGAGCAATGATAGGGGGGGGGTCTGAGACCGATTTGGTGCCGGGCTTTTTGGGGGCTGGACGCGGAATGGCCACTCCTGGTTCAAGGCCCAACTGGGTCAGCGCGTCGGCAACCCCGCCCGATGCCTTCAATTCAATCCGGTCACCGGGTTTTGGCGTGATGACCAAGGTTTCAATCCCTTTAAGTGAACGGGCCTCTGCGGTGCCATCACGCATCAGGACGCGGTTTAGTTTTGCCGCCAAGGTCCGCATGGTTTCACCTTGCACGATCGAGATTTTCTTTTCGCTGCCGCCATTGACGATAACGCTGAATTGGTCGCCAGTGCGCAGGCCGGTGCGATCGGTCAGGGCATCAGAAATGCCAAAACTCAAGGTCCCTTGCGGAATACCCATCGAATCGAGGCTTTGGGAAACCGTGGGCGCTAGGGCGATGGAGATTGGCGCATTGACCAATTGTGGGGCTGTCCGGCTGAAGGCCTGTATGCCTGTATCTGCGTCCAGGCCAATGATTGAGCTCTCCCGCTTGGTGCTTGCGGGGGTAGAGCCATTCGCGGGCGTAATGGTTACCTCCTCGGTCGCATAGGCGACCTGATCGCCGGCTGCTGTTAACGCGCGGATCGGCTCGCCAGAGGATTGGGTCTGGAACAAGACTGTTTCAGAACTGATTTCCATGCCAACCAGTTTATTAGCTGTCGAATTTGTGGTTGTGCGGCCTGCGAGGAATATTCGGCCGGCGGAATCTGATGTCACCATGGTTACGGCACTTAAAGTGCTGGCAGCCAAATTGTTGCTCGCACCACTGGCAGTGCCCGTCACTGTATCAAACTTGCTCATGCGAGCGCCGCCGCTCTCGTTCCAGACGGCAACGGCTTCGCCATTGGCAAGCGCTAAGCCTGCTGGCGTGTCATCGCCCGTGGTGCCCAAAGTCTGGGTGAAGCGCACCGAGCCTGCGGCATCAAAGGCCTGCAGATAGACGTCTTTGCCGCCTAACGCAGTTGCCCCGCCATAGCTGTTGGTTGTCGTCCCCATCACAAAGACGCTGCCATCCCCGCCCACTTGCACATGGGTGGCATTGTCGCTGCCGGTGGCCCCTTGCTGGTGATACCATTTATCCCGACCTTCCGAATCAAAGGTGGCTACAAACGAATCTAGACCATTGCCGGTCGTGCTGGAGGCCGTATCAGCGCGACCGTCGACAGCCCCCGCAACGGCCAAAGTCCCATCCGCACCAATGGCTAGCGAGAAGCCTTGGGCGGGAGCCGCCGATCCCAAAGAGCGCGTCCAGACCACTTGACCCGTCGTGTCATACTTCATCAAGATGACGTCGCTCTTGTCCTTTGGTGTCTGGCCATTCACTTTGCCAGTCGCGTCGGCAATCACATAAAGCGAGCCATCATGACCTACCACCGAAGCCCGAGCCCCAACAGTAGAGCCTTTGACGACTGAGATATCTGAGGTGAAGGACGCCAGACTATCGGTCCCCTCAAGACCTGTCATCTTGCTGACAACGCTTTGGGTAGCGCTATCGACCGTCTTGCCGCCCGCGACATAGAGCGCGGGCTTGGTGTCACCTAGGGCCGCCTCGAAAGAAAGCGTTTCTATCGAGTTAGTGGTGATGCGGATTCGCTGTTGAACGGTTGCCGTTCCGCCCTTGAAAGTCGCGGGGACAGTCGTTTCAACGCGAGAGAAGCGGCTCTCAAAGCCCGCAGTTTCGAGTTTATTATTGATGAAATTAGTCACATTGCCGAGGCTGCGGTCGGTCGTGCCCATCTCGGACAAATTGATGTCAAAGGTGGTAGTGCCACCCTCTTTGCTCACTTTCAATGTGAAACGACGGTCCCCCAGAAAACCCTCGGGGATTGCCGTCAAATCGCCACTGACTAAGGGCTTGGTATCATATTGCAAGAGCCCCTTGGGAATGCCTTCGCTTTCGTGACGCGCTAAACGACGTCCTCCAATCAGGTAGGCTCCTTCAAGCTTGGTCGCATTGATATGGGCGTTGAGTTCCGCAATGCCCTTATCCAGGCGATCCTGCAGGCGTTTGCGGGTTTCAGCGCCCACCCCATCTTTGGCAGCAGCGTCGGCCAAAGCTTGTAGCTTCTGAATGCCATTATGAATGATGAACAGGCTTTTGTCATTTGGATCAGTGACCGCAGAGCCCGCACCTGACCCAAGACTGGTATTGACCAATCGGCTCTCGCGCAATGCATCGGTGGCTAGTTGCGACAAAGCTACCGGCTTTGTCCGGGAATCCCATGGTGCCATCCGCGCAATTTCACGCTGCGTCGGTGGGCCGGAACGGGGAGCGGTAGCGGAATTGGTCAGGGCCGACAAGTCAATAGACTGCACAGACGAGTTAGAAAACCCGCCTGAATTCAGAAGACTAACGATATTGGCATTGATAGCCACCGACCCATTTCCTTAACTTGCCACACCAAATTCCAATTTTGACATCATGTTGCGCAATGAATGGCCCATAAAGGTTGCAATGGCCTTAATTAAGCGTGTCGGTTTTGAAGCGGGAAGGACGACTTTGGAGGTAACATCCTGGTTAGATTTATGACGGACTTTCCAACACATGTTGCCTGTATGACTTCCGAATTGTTCCTGTGGGATTGGACGGAAGACGCGGACTGGTGTCGCTGATATTCTGGCCTTTCGAAGAGGTCGTCGTCACTGCGCGTTGGTTAGGCGATTAGGCATGGATTGAACAAAGCCGCGGTTTAAACTCGCTGGTTGTCCCGATTTCACTTGAATTTGAGAGTAATTCGCATATAGTGGAGTTATGCTCCAAAGTCAGCCTATGAATGGTCTTGAAGCTGGTGCGCAACTCGCGCTCCATGCTATGCGACGCGCGGCTGGACCTTCGGTTTTCCGCTGCCCGGTGACAGCAGAACGGGTTGAGACGGCGCGGGCCGCCATGCGAACATTGGCGAATCTCCTATTATTGTCTGGTCGAAAATTAAGGCTGGGCGAATTGGGCTGTTTAGAGCCTTCCCCGGATGAGCGGACTCTTCTGAACGCAATCGCCGCGGCACAGGCGGATGATGAAGACGCACTGGTGGCGGCACTTCGTTGGTTGGCGGGCTTTGAGCCCGGTCCCGAAATGACCGAGACAACGAAGATCGCAGCGCTTGCTTTTGCAGAAGCTGGCTGGAGGTGGGGGGCAACACAAAGTCCCAGAGCGCCAGAGCCGCCCTTTGGGATGAGTCCGGTTCGGGCTGTAAGCTGAACCGGACCGGATTTTTCACCCGTTAGTTAACGATAATGCCTTTGGGCGGGCTATCGTTTTGCCCGGTGAAGCCATTGAAGCTCAACTCATTGCTGCTGGTCTGGGCGGTCACAACAACCGTTTCGCCATCCTTGATCGCCCCCGAAAGAATCAGCCGGGCCAGCGGGTCTTGCACATCCTTCTGGATTACCCGCTTCAAGGGGCGGGCACCGTAGGCGGGCTCATAGCCCTTGTCGGCCAACCAGGTTTTTGCAGCATCATCCAACGAGATTTTGATGTCGCGGGAAGCCAAAAGCGCTTCCAGACGCTTCAGTTGGATTGGTACAATCCGGTCCATCTCGGCCCGGCCCAGACGTCGGAACAGGATGATCTCGTCGATCCGGTTGATAAATTCAGGACGAAAATTGCCGCGTACGGCGTCCATAACCATGGGCCGCACCAGCTCGACATCTTCGCCGTCATTTTGCTCTGCCAGATATTGGCTACCCAGGTTCGATGTCATGACGAGGATGACATTCTTGAAGTCTACTGTCCGGCCTTGGCCGTCGGTCAAGCGGCCATCATCCAGTACTTGCAAGAGGACGTTGAACACATCAGGATGGGCCTTTTCGACTTCATCGAACAGCACGACCTGATAGGGTCTGCGCCGCACTGCTTCGGTTAAAGCCCCGCCTTCATCATAACCCACATAACCTGGTGGCGCGCCGATCAGCCGGCTGACCGAGTGTTTTTCCATATATTCCGACATATCGATCCGGGTGACTGCACTGTCGTCATCGAACAAGAATTCAGCCAAAGCTTTGGTAAGCTCGGTTTTGCCGACCCCGGTGGGGCCGAGAAACAGGAAAGATCCAATCGGCTTATTGGGGTCTTGTAGGCCTGCGCGCGACCGGCGCACCGCATCTGAAACAGCCTCAAGCGCCTCTTCTTGACCAACTACGCGGGCACGCAAAGTATCTTCCATAGCCAGCAATTTCTCACGCTCGCCCTCTAGCATGCGTTCTACTGGCACACCGGTCCAGCGGGCCACAACAGCGGCAATCTGCTCGGCGTCTACCACTTCATGCACCATGCTTTCACCGCTGGTCTCCGCCGCTTTCAAGGCCTTTTCCAGATTCGGGATGGCACCATATTGCAGCTCACCGGCCTTAGCATAATCGCCGCGACGGGTGGCATCGGCCAATTCGAGATTGAGCTTTTCAAGTTCTTCTTTCAATTTGGTCGAATCGGCTAGTTTGGCCTTCTCCAAGCGCCAGGTCTCGGTCATATCGTCGGACTTGGCTTGCAGCGTATCGATCTCGTCCTCAAGCCTTTCCAGCCGCTCGACAGACGCAGGGTCTTTTTCTTTGCCCAGCGCAGAGGCTTCAATCCGCAATTGCATCAGGCGACGGTCGATCTCATCCAATTCCTCAGGCTTGCTATCGACTTGCATGCGCAATCGGGCGGATGCTTCATCCATCAAATCGATGGCTTTGTCGGGTAAAAAGCGATCGGCGATATAACGTTTCGACAAGGTGGCTGCTGCGACAATGGCTGCATCAGAAATGCGAACCCCGTGATGGACTTCGTACTTCTCTTTCAAACCGCGCAAGATCGAAATGGTGTCCTCAACGCTGGGTTCGTCTACAAAGACAGGCTGGAAACGCCTGGCAAGTGCAGGGTCTTTTTCCACATGCTTCCTGTATTCATCCAGCGTGGTCGCCCCGATGCAGCGCAATTGGCCCCGAGAAAGGGCAGGCTTGAGCAGATTGGAGGCATCCATTGAGCCTTCGGATTTACCGGCACCCACAAGGGTGTGCATCTCATCGATAAAGAGGACGATGCCACCATCAGCGGCCTCTACTTCGCCCAAGACGGCCTTCAGGCGTTCCTCAAACTCGCCGCGGAACTTGGCACCAGCGATCAATGCACCCATGTCCAAGCTCATCAGTTTCTTGTTTTTCAGGCTTTCCGGCACGTCGCCATTGACCATGCGAAGAGCGAGGCCCTCTGCGATGGCTGTCTTGCCGACGCCGGGCTCCCCGATCAAGACCGGATTGTTCTTCGTGCGCCTAGACAATACTTGCACGCAGCGGCGGATTTCATCATCGCGACCAATCACGGGATCAAGTTTGCCATCGCGAGCCGCTTGAGTCAGATCGCGCGCATATTTCTTGAGTGCCTCGTAATTGTCGTCCGCATTGGCTGTGTCGGCTGTGCGACCGCTGCGCATCAAGCCGATGGCTGAATTCAGTGAAGTCGGCGTGACACCCGCTGCCTTGAGCGCTTCCGCAGCCTTGGTCGTGCGAGCGGTCGAGATTGCCAGCAGGAGCCACTCAGCGGCAACAAAGGTATCACCTGCTTTGCCAGCGGCATCTTCAGCACCTTGCAGAATGCGCGCCGTTTCAGCTGGCATGTAGATTTTATCGTCGCCACCTTCAACAACGGGCAGGCCCGCTACGGCGACATCTGTAGCTAATTTGGCCTCATCGGGCCGTCCGCCAGCAGAACGGACAAGGCCAGCCGCTAGTTGTTTGTCATCATCAAGCAGCGCTTTAAGCAAATGTTCGGGCGTGAAATATTGGTGTTTGCGCTTGATTGCTTCCATTTGTCCGGCTTGGACGATGGCGCGGGCGCGTTCGGTGAATTTATCGAGGTTCATGATGGTAAAACCTAAGGTTAAGAACGGAGGAGACCCTGGATCAGGGATCGTTGCCCCTTCAGTTAGGTGTGGCCTTTCGGCAACACAAGGGGTTGGGCGAACTCATTTTAGTTCTCGTTTTTTCGCCCTTCTCATCGGGTTCTGAACACTTCTTAAATAGGCAATCAGGGCATCGATTTGATCCGGCTCAAATTGAAACTCTGGCATGGGTCCGTGGCCAACCAAAATGCCCTCGCTGAAGGCTTCTGCCAAATGATCAAGCGGATAGCGTGACCCTAAAGTGGCAAAGCGCGGGGCTTGCGGGTTTGGGCTTTGACCGCGCTTGCCGACGGCATGGCAAGTCGCGCAGTGGGTTTCAGCCAAGGCGCGTCCAGACTCACTTGTCTGTCCACGCGAAGGGATGGTTGAGGAAGAAACAGGCGTAAAGGGGCCAGCTGCCAGAAAAATGCTCAACCCCAGTCGTGCCAACATGGTTTTGCCCTCGTTCTGAGTCGGGATGCTCTCCAACATTTGTAAATCTCCCACCTTTGGCAATACATGTCCATGCTCGGGCCTAGTAGTCACTGCCTTACCCTCGAGGGTGGCAAAACCGTCAAAAAACTGTCATCCTATTAACATCGCTGCATGTCACCGTGCAGTGCCTGCTTCGTCTCAAGATTACGAAAAGCCCCTATGCCTGAAAGTTCGCCCGAACCTGCTGCACCGAATTGGCCTGTGATTGCCACCATTCTTGGCGTGTTATTCTTGGCGTGCGGTTTGATGTATGGGCTCAGTCAAAATGCAATGCTGACGCTTCTGGGTGGCATTGGGGTCTGCCTGTCATTGGCAATCGGCTGGTGGCTGGGCACCGATACCGCCAAGAGCTCATTGGAGGGAACAAGCCTTACAGGGCAGGGGGGTGTGGCCGCAACCGCCAGCCCCGAAACCTTGCGAGAAGCAGCTGGAACGGCTTTGGTTCGCGATGCAGTCCGCTTTGCACAAGCCGCGATCGAGGCAACCCCTAATCCGGTGCTGATTGTAGATGCGTCGGGCCGTTTGGTCGGGACCAATCAACCCGCGCGAGACCGCTTCTCAATTGATGCTGGCGTCATGCGCTTCAGTGCCGTGATACGGAGGCCGAATTTAGTGGATGCGGTTAGTGATGTCTTTAAAACAGGCGTGACCCGCACCCTATCCATCGAAAGTCGTGTGCCAGTTGACCGCTATGAGCGCGTTTCCATCGCTGCTTTTGAGGATGATCAAGAGCGTTTTGTCCTTTTGTCCGTGCAAGATGAGACCGAAGCGCGCATGTCGGAACGCATGCGTGCGGACTTCTTGGCTAATGCAAGCCATGAACTGCGCACCCCTCTGGCTGGGATTGTTGGTTTTATTGAGACCCTGCGTGGACCGGCTCGTGACGATGGGGCTGCCCGTGATCGGTTTCTAGAAATCATGCATTCGCAGGCAGACAGGATGAGCCGCCTGATTTCGGACTTGCTCAGCCTGTCCCGTATCGAGCTCAATGAACACGTTGCCCCAACCGGGCGGTCTGACTTTGCGGCTGCGGTGCAGGAAATTGTCGAAAGCCTTCCCCCTGATAAACAAAAGCGTATCCAGTTTAAGACAGGCGATGATCCTCTTTGGGTGATTGGTGATTGGGATGAGATTCAGCAGATCGCTGCAAACCTGATCGATAATGCCCTGAAATATGGTGGCGCGCAGTCCAGCGTTCGCATTGTTCTTTCTGCCTGGCTCGATCGCGAGTCCGCCCTGAAATCTGCGATGCGCGAGTGGGATGGGGCCTCACGCCTGCCACTTACCAGTCCAGAAGTGGACCGCGACAGACTTTACTGTACGCTGCGTGTTGAGGATTCGGGGCCTGGTATCGCACGCCAATACTTGCCGCGCTTGTCGGAGCGCTTTTACCGCGTAGAAGAAACCGCCACGGGCAAAAGTGGCACGGGCCTCGGACTTGCCATTGTCAAGCACATCGTTAATCGCCATCGCGGTGGCTTGGTGGTGGAGAGCGAGCAGGGCCGAGGAACTGCCTTTTCCGTGTACCTGCCCCAGCCCATGGAATTGAGCCCTGTACGGACAGTGGCGGAAGTCCCGTCAAGCTGAGGCTCATGCCAGCCGTCGGTGTCATCGAAGTGTCACAAAAATGTAATCTTGTCTTCTCAGCTAAGCTTTAAGGGGCGGAGAAGAATTGGTGCCGGATTTTCTGGCTGAGGCGAAAATTGTTTATGGACGTGTTCGCAGATGTGCCTATTAGTCTGATCGCGGCAGCCGTTGTGCTGGCTTTCGGCACGTGGGCGTGGCGAACTGGTGCGACCACAGCATTGGCTTTGGCCAACTCTGGCCAGGGCCGTCTGAACTCCCTGCCCGGGCATCATGGATGGTACGCAGTTTTGTGGGTTGTCGGCCCAGCCTTTGGACTTTTGTTGCTGCATGAATTGATCGCCCCATCGGCCATTAGAGCCCTGCTGTCTCATGGTCTGCCTCCGGAAGTCTTGGCTCTGCCAAAAGAGCGCCTGGACCTATTTTTTGCTGACGCCAGCAAAATTGCTTTCGGCGGTACACCCAGTCAACGCACCCCCGATGTTTTGGCTGCGGCCGAAGCGATGCGCGCAATTTCCAGCAATCTCAATATTGCTTTTGGAGTTGGGGCCCTGACGCTTTCAGCATTGGGTTTCTTTCTCGCGCGCTCACATCTGGGTCGGGACTTCCGGGCCCGTAACGCCGTTGAGACCTGCATCAAGGCTGCCATGATGGTGGCCTCTGGCATTGCGATCCTAACCACGCTTGGCATTGTTTTGTCTCTTCTTTTTGAGACTCTTAAGTTCTTTTCAAGCTACAGCCCCCTCGACTTCTTATTTGGTACACAATGGAGCCCGCAAGTCGCTATTCGGGCCGATCAGATCGGCCAGTCCGGTGCATTTGGGGCCGTTCCTCTGTTTGCCGGGACAGCGCTGATCATGTTGATAGCGATGGCGATTGCGATCCCTGTCGGCTTAGGCTCGGCCATTTATCTGTCTGAATATGCCAGTGCGCGGGCTCGGGCTGTGGTCAAGCCCGTGTTGGAACTCCTCGCCGGCATCCCAACGGTCGTATTCGGCTTCTTTGCCTTGTTGACGGTTGCCCCCATCATACGTGCAATCGGCACCGGTTTGGGCCTTGATGTCTCGGCGCAAAGCGCGTTGGCGGCAGGTTTAGTGATGGGGATTATGATCATCCCCTTCATTTCCTCCCTGTCGGACGATGTGATTAATGCTGTTCCCCAAGCGCTGCGGGACGGATCATACGCTATGGGTGCGACCAAATCTGAGACGATCGGCCGGGTCGTGATCCCCGCTGCCCTGCCTGGGATCGTTGGCTCTGTTCTGTTGGCTGTCTCTAAGGCTCTGGGTGAGACCATGATCGTCACCATGGCCGCGGGGCAAAATGCCAATCTCACCTTGAACCCCTTGGACATGGTGACCACGGTGACTGTTCAAATCGTGACCTTGCTCACGGGTGACCAAGAATATGACAGCCCCAAGACCCATGCTGCCTTTGCGCTGGGCTTTGTTCTGTTCTTCGTGACGTTGATCCTCAATATCATCGCTTTGCGTGTCGTTCAAAAATATCGAGACAAATATGAGTGACCCTGTCGCCCCTTCTCGGACCGCGCTGCGGGACATTGTGAACCGTCAAATCAAGCGACGGCATGCATCTGAAACCCGGTTCCGTTGGTTTGGCATCACGATGGTGACGACCGCGATTGCGGCTTGCGGCCTATTATTGTTGTCGGTCATTGCCCAATCCATCCCCGCTTTGACGGAAAACCGCCTGCATGTGACGCTGCAAGTCAGTGCCGAGCAGGCCGATCCTTTTGGCAACCGTGTGCCATCGGAGATTCGTGAGCAGGGCAATTTCTTTGGCATGGTCCAAGACGCTTTGGTTCAACGATTTCCGACTGCCGAAGCCGATGGAAAGCTGGACGATTTGTTCGATGTCGTAACTTCACTGGCCGCCGTCCCCATCGGGCGAACCTTGGCCCAAGATCCAAGTCTGATCGGCAAGACCCTGGATGTGTCCCTGCCAATCAATGATGATCTCGATCTCTTCTTAAAGGGCGCTTATGGCAAGACCCGGGTGAGCGAGGGGCAAGGTTCTCTCACGGCTAGCCTGATGACAGATGGTACCTACAATTTGGCTGGCGGACGTGCACCATTTGCCAGGCCAGTTACCAATCTGCGCAAAGATTTGGCCGTTGCAGCTAGTGAACTTCAAACAGCGCTTGGCCTCAAGCGCCAGCGCTTAAACATTGCCCAAACACAACTGGCTGCCCTTAAAGCGCGTTTGGCCGCTTTGAAGGCTTCTAATGGCCCAGGCCTCGCAGCTGCAGAGGCCTTAGCCGATCAAGCCCAAACGCTCGTAGAGAATTTGACCGGCGAAACTGAAGTGGATGCGGCCACTATTGCGGCATATCGTACAGCTATTCAAAGTAACGGTGGGGCAATCGCGCTGAGCGATGACAAGCCGAGCATCCTTGTAGAGGTGGGTGGCGCGACCTATAAACTCACCCGCATCGCGCCAACAATTGCCCAAGGCGTGTTGCTGGTGCGTGACAGCAAAGCTGCGTCCAGCCAAGCTTGGCGAACCGTGCAAGTTGCTACACCACAAAACGGGCGAGCCGTAAGTGATGAAGTGATTGCTTTTGGTCGCCAGTTACAAAATGATGGTGCCATTCGCCCGGCTTTGAATACCACCATCTTCACCAATTCAGACTCCAACGAGCCTGAATTATCCGGTATTCTTTCCGCCCTTGTCGGGTCGATCCTTACGCTTCTGGTGACTTTCTGCACGGCCGTGCCCATCGGTGTTGCGACGGCTGTCTATTTGGAAGAATTCGCGCCCAAGAATGGGCTGACGGACTTTATCGAGGTCAATATCAACAATCTTGCTGCTGTGCCTTCCATCGTGTTTGGTCTGTTGGGCTTTGCGGTTTTCTTGACCTTCTTCAACATGCCGCGCTCCGCCCCCATTGTCGGCGGGATCGTGCTGACCTTGATGAGTTTGCCTGTGATCATCATCGCCTCGCGGGCAGCTCTAAAGGCTGTGCCACCGTCCATCCGTGAAGCCGCCCTCGGGGTTGGTGCGTCAAAAATGCAGGCGATATTCCACCATGTTTTGCCTTTGGCCATGCCCGGCATCATGACCGGCTCGATTCTCGCGATGGCCCACGCTTTAGGTGAAACAGCGCCTTTGCTGATGATCGGGATGGTGGCTTTCATCGCCGATGTACCCACTAGCTTCACAGATTCGGCGACGGTTTTGCCGGTTGAGCTCTTTATGTGGGCCGGGCGTCCAGAACGGGCGTGGGAGCCGCGCACGGCGATTGCTATTCTGATCCTACTTCTCTTTATGATAGTGATGAACGCGGTCGCAATCGTCCTGCGACGCAAGTTTGAGCGCAGGTGGTAAGCCCATGAATACGTTCTCCCAAACCAACTCTGAAGCTCATAGCCAAGTCCATGCTGGGCATGTGCAGCAGACCACGGGCATTCTGCCAGACATCAGCGCCAAAGTTCGCGCGCGCGACGTCAATGTCTTTTACGGCACCAAACAAGCCTTGTTTGACGTGTCGCTGGACGTACCGGACGCATCTGTAACTGCGTTTATCGGCCCATCGGGTTGCGGGAAGTCTACCTTCTTGCGCTGCATCAACCGCATGAACGACACGATCGATTCCTGCAAAGTGACGGGCAATATCCAAGTCGATGGCCGCGACGTAAATGACAGGGCAATTGACCCTGTTGTGCTGAGAGCCTCGGTCGGAATGGTATTTCAAAAGCCCAATCCTTTCCCGAAGACCATCTTTGAAAATGTGGCTTATGGTCCGCGCATTCATGGCATTGCCAATGACAAGCAAGGCCTTGAGCGTATTGTCGAGCAAAGCTTGCGCAAGGCAGGCCTGTGGGAGGAAGTGAAGGACCGCTTGCATCAGCCCGGTACTGGCCTTTCCGGTGGCCAGCAACAGCGCTTGGTGATTGCCCGCGCCATTGCGGTCAATCCTGAAATCATTCTGATGGACGAGCCGTGCTCAGCACTAGACCCTATCGCTACGGCCAAGATTGAGGAATTGATCGATGAATTGCGGCAAAATTTCTGCATTATCATCGTCACGCACTCTATGGCGCAGGCTGCCCGCGTCAGCCAGCGGACTGCCTTCTTCCATATGGGTAAATTGGTGGAAGCCGGCCCGACCGAAGAGATTTTCACCAATCCGCGCGACAGCCGCACCCAAGATTATATCACCGGCCGGTTTGGCTAAGACGTTTGCTCCCTAGACGGGGGCTTGAAAGTAAGTTGCCATGACAGAACATACCGTTCGTGCTTTTACCGAAGAATTAGAAGCCCTTGGGACGGATCTAACCCGTATGGGCGGCTATTCAGAGCAAGCTTTGAGCGACGCCGTTACCGCGATTGCGCGCCGTGATGCGGGCCTTGCGCGCAGCGTGATTGACGGCGACAAGAAAATTGACGAGCTCCAGCGGGAGATTGAGCGGAAGATCATGCGTCTATTGGCTCTGCGTCAGCCTTTGGGTCGCGATTTGCGGCAAACCGTAGCTGCATTAAAGCTTGCTGGCGACCTCGAGCGCATTGGCGACTTGGCCAAGAATATCGCCAAGCGTGCACTCACCATTCAGGAATTTGACCCCATAGCTTTGACCCGCAGCGTTGAGCGTATGGGCAAGATTGCCGTTACCCAGTTGAAACAAATCCTCGACACTTTCGCCTCGCGTGAAGTGGCTGGTGCTGTGTCTGTCTGGATGCAGGATGAAGAGCTTGACGAGCATTACAATTCGCTCTTCCGCGAGCTTTTGACCTATATGATGGAAGATCCCCGCATGATTGGTCCGGGCGCGCATTTGTTGTTTGTGGCCAAGAATATTGAGCGGATCGGCGATCACTGCACCAATATGGCTGAGGTCATCTATTTTCTTGAAACCGGTGAAGACATTGGCACCGACCGCCCGAAGGCTGTCGATCCCGTCATGCCTCCCCTCCCACCGTCGCCTAATCAGGAGCCGTTGTCATGACCCCTTACGTGCTTGTTGTTGAAGACGAAGATGCTCTCGCAACGTTGTTGCGCTATAATCTGGAGAAAGATGGCTATCATGTCGGCGTCGCTGTCGATGGCGAAGAGGCCTTGATGATGGCCTCTGAGCGATTGCCAGATTTGGTCATTCTCGACTGGATGTTACCAAAAGTGCCGGGCATTGAAGTGTGTCGCCGACTGCGAGCCAAGCCAGACGCCCGCAATATCCCCATCATCATGTTAACGGCACGTGGCGAGGAATCCGACCGGATTCGTGGGCTCGATACAGGTGCGGATGACTATGTCACCAAGCCATTTTCAACAACCGAACTTCTGGCCCGCGTGCGCGCGGTGCTGCGCCGAATTCGTCCCGGTTTAGCCGACGACCGTCTGGTATTTGGCGATATTGTGGTCGACCGGGTTTCCTACCGTGTGAAGCGGGGCGAGCGTGATGTCCATTTGGGCCCGACAGAATTCCGCCTGCTGGATTATTTCATGCAACATCCAGGGCGTGTCTTTTCGCGCGAACAATTGCTGGATGCAGTTTGGGGGTCAGACGTCTATGTCGAGGCGCGTACGGTGGACGTCCATGTCGGTCGTTTGCGCAAAGCGCTGAATGAAGCCGACGAAATCGACCCGATCCGAACCGTTCGCTCGGCTGGCTATGCGCTCGACAAGGCCGGTTAACGCAGAAATAGCCTATATAGGGGCTTGTCCGGGCTTTCCCGGAAACCAATCTGGATGGGCAAGTTCAAACCGTTCAAACACGAAACCCGGCGCGACAACGCAGCTAACCAAAGTCCAAGCGCCGAGGCTTTCGGCTGCTTGCCAAGCGCCCGCGGGCACAAGTGCTTGTGGCCGTTGTCCTGCTCTAAGGTCTGGCCCTAATCGGTGCGCATACGCTTTCTGGCCATCTTCACTGATGCTCAGCGCCAATGGCCCGCCTGCATGCCAAAACCAATGTTCCCCCGCATCGACGCGGTGCCAAGCGGAGACTTCACCCGCTTGAAGTAGAAAATAGATACTGGTGGAAAAGCCGCGGCCCTCTGGCCCTTCAGGGTCACGAAAAGTCTCAACATAATAGCCACCCTCTGGGTGGGGCCGCATCTGCAAAAGGGCAATGATCTCAGTGGCGGACAAATCGCCAGATAGCGCCCGTTGCATTAGAATTGGTCCTTCATCTGCCGCACGCGGGCAAATGCCTCATAAGGTGGTGCGTTGGCCGACACACCTATCGCAGCACGTACACTGGCAAGGTCGGCCCGTACAAATGGATTTGTCGCCCGCTCAAGTCCAATGCTGGTCGGAATCGTCGGCAGATTTTCAGCGCGTAAGCGGGTGATGTCCGCAATGCGGCTTGTCAGCGCATCATTGTCGGTTTCAATCGTCGCACAGAAGCGCGCATTGGCGGCAGTGTATTCATGCGCGCAATAGATTGTTGTCGCATCCGGCAGTGCCATGAGGCGCGAGAGGCTAGCCCAAGCTTGCTCAGCGCTGCCTTCAAATAAGCGCCCGCAGCCCAAGGCAAACAAAGCATCGCCGACAAAGGCCACGTTATCCGCTGCGAAGTAGAACGCGATATGGCCAAGCGTGTGGCCGCCAACATCGATAACGTCCGCGCTGCTTTCGCCCAAATCGACGGTCTCGCCCGGTCTTACGATGCGGGAAAGTGGGCTGATCCGCGCCTGGACTTCCTCTGGCCCCAAGGACGCGGTGCCTATAGCCTTTTCAATTGCTTGATTGCCGCCGGCATGGTCGGGATGCCAATGCGTGTTCCATATCTCGTTGATGTGCCAGCCGAGCTTCTGCGCTTCGGCCAAAATAGCTGCGGCGTCGGGCGTGTCGATGCAGGCAACTTTGCCAGTGGCCGAATCGCGGACAAGAAATCCGTAATTGTCCGTCAGACATGGAAACATATGAATGATAAGCATGTCTATCCTTTAAGAGAGAAACTTGCTTTATCCTAGTCCCAATGCGCGTTGATGTTCTTGCCTTGCAAAGTTTTTATGCGAGCCCCTTGGGGCAGACGGCGCAGGCTATGGCTGGCCGCCGCATGCTCGATGCGTGGGGAGACTGCAAAAGCCTGGATGTATTAGGTTTTGGCTATCCAACGCCTTATCTGACACCATGGCTTCCGACCGCGCGGCGGGTCACCGCGATGATGCCAGCCACGCAAGGGGTAGAGCGTTGGCCATCGTTTGGGTCTAATCTTGCATGTATTGGCGATGAAGACCGGATGCCTTTCACCGAAGCGATCTTTGACCGCATCTTGTGCGTCCATGCTCTGGAGGAAGCCGACAATCCTCGTGTGTTGTTGCGCGAACTCTGGCGTTTGCTGGCCCCCGAAGGGCGCTTAATGATTGCGGTCGCCAATCGCGGTGGCATTTGGGCCCGGGCTGAATCGACCCCGTTTGGCCAAGGCAGACCCTATAGCCGCAGCCAGCTCGCAAGTCTTTTAGGTGACGCCATGTTTCAACCAGTGGCGTGGTCGCGTGCGTTGTATGGCCCGCCCTTGTCTTGGAAAATGGCCACAGGCGGGGCCGCTGAGACTTGGGAAGGTGTCGGCGAACGGGCTTGGCCAGCGCTGGGCGGTGTCATTTTGGTTGAGGCGGTAAAGCGTCTTTATGCCGACAGTCTGCCGGGCCAAGGGCGGAGAGTCTTATTGGCCCAGCCCGCAGCCGCACGTTTTTGAGGCAATCACTATGAAATTCGCTCAAAATTTGAGCGATTAGCCTCGGCTCTGCCATCAGGCATGAAAAGCGGGTCACAAGTGCTGCTGATTGTCTAATCTAGGGTGTGATGGAATAATTAGAGTCTGGTTCCTGAGAACGAACCCGATGCGAAGTGAGGGGAACAGAATGAAGCTTGTCACCGCCATTATCAAACCAAGCCGTCTCGATGCGGTGCTCGATGCGGCCACCGAAGCGGGCATTTCGGGCCTGACAGTTACCGAAGTCCGTGGTTATGGTCGTCAAAAGGGCAAGACCGAAGTTTATCGCGGTGCCGAATATGAAGTGAAGCTCTTGCCCAAGGTCAAAATTGAGACTGTTGTCACCGACGATATGGTCGACAAAGTGGTTGAGGCGCTGGCAGGTGCGGCCAATACCGGCAAAATCGGTGACGGTAAAATCTTCGTCGTCGACGTGGAAATGGCCCTGCGCATCCGCACCGGCGAAAAAGATGCTGCGGCGATCGCTGGCTAAGGCCGGTCAAAAGTTCAAGGGAAAAGGGCGGCCCAATGGTGCTGCCCTTTTTTGTTGTTTAGAATAGCGTGCTCTCAGCCCAATTTGACCTAGAAAGCCGATCTCGCGGGGCTTAACCATGAGCGCAGTCGAGCACACTGGGTCGGGCATACCAAGAAAACAGGATCATGCTGCCGATAAAGGGTAGCAGATTCAAAAGCATCCAAGAGCCAGACTTACCCACATCATGGAGACGGCGGACGCTGGCTAAGAAAATTGGTGCCGCATGCAGGGCCCCAAAGGTCAGCGTTATCGTACCGATCTTGATTTCCGGCGTGCCATCGGTGAGGGCAGACAGCAGGCCTGCGCTATCGACTGAAATAGCAAGGTAGCTCAAAGCCAGTACCATCAGCAAAAAATACAGATGAGTGCGCCGATCGGTTCGCTCTGCGAGGGGCAACCTATTGGCCGGGGTTGGAAGTTAACGTATCATCGACCCGTAGTGCCGACGCCACGACCTTGAAAAAACCTTTGAGCTGCTCGGCTCGATTAAAGGGGATGGCCGGCACGACCTTTCGGTTGCCCTGCACGATTTCCCTAAACTGTGGCTGCCACTTGTGCCTCCCGGGCCATGCGTTCGGCTTGGGCCCGGCGGCGTTCTTCGTGTTTGAGTAAGGTCTCTTTTAGATAGCGACCGGTCCAAGAGCTCGAAACCAAGGCTACTTCTTCTGGCGTGCCTTCTGCAACGATGAGGCCGCCACCATCGCCACCTTCAGGGCCCAGATCAACCAGCCAGTCAGCAGTTTTGATCACGTCCAGATTATGCTCGATCACCAAGACGCTATTACCCTGATCAACTAATTCCTGCAGCACTTCCAAAAGCTTACGTGTATCTTCAAAATGTAGGCCGGTGGTGGGTTCGTCGAGAATATAAAGCGTTCGTCCGGTGGCGCGGCGCGATAATTCCTTTGACAATTTCACTCGTTGGGCTTCCCCGCCAGACAGGGTGGTCGCTTGCTGACCGACTTTCACATAGCCTAGTCCGACCCGCACCAAAGTCTCCATCTTGTCGCGAATGGAGGGCACGGCTTGGAAGAAGCCAGCAGCTTCATCCACCGTCATGTCCAAAACTTGCGCGATAGATTTGTTGCGGTAGGTGACTTCCAACGTCTCTCGATTATAGCGTCGGCCGTGGCAGACGTCGCAGGTGACATAGACGTCGGGCAAGAAGTGCATTTCGATCTTTTGTACGCCATCACCTTGGCAGGCCTCACAGCGTCCACCTTTGACGTTGAAGCTAAACCGGCCAGGGCCGTAGCCGCGCGCCTTGGACTCCGGTAGCGCGGCAAACCAGTCGCGGATTGGACCGAAGGCACCGGTATAGGTCGCAGGATTGGACCGCGGTGTGCGGCCAATTGGGCTTTGGTCAATATCAATCACCTTGTCGAGATGGTGCAGGCCTTCCAACGCCTTATGGGGTCCTGGCACTTCATTGGCCCCGTTCAGACGGCGGGCGAGGGCCTTATAGAGCGTCTCAAGAATGAGGGTGGATTTGCCTCCGCCTGATACACCCGTCACACAAGTGAAAATGCCCAACGGGATATCGACGGAGATATTTTTCAGATTATTGCCGGTGGCCCCTTCGATACGGAGAAACTTTTTGGGATTGCGGCGGCGGCGCTTTGGCGGGATTGGGATGGCCTTTTCCCCTCGTAGATAGGCCCCGGTCAAGCTGCCCTTGGTTACCTCAATATCGGCGGGCTTGCCTTGCGCCACTACTTGGCCGCCATGTATCCCAGCTAGTGGCCCCATGTCGAGCACATGGTCTGCCGTCAGAATCGCTTCCTCGTCATGCTCCACTACAATGACGCTATTGCCAAGATCACGCAGACCTTTCAGTGATGCCAATAAGCGCGTGTTATCGCGCTGGTGCAGGCCGATACTAGGCTCATCGAGGACATAGAGCACGCCGGTAAGCCCCGACCCTATTTGGCTGGCCAATCGGATGCGCTGGCTCTCACCGCCTGACAAGGTCGCCGAACCCCGATGCAGGGTGAGGTAATCCAAGCCTACATCGACCAAGAAGCGCAAACGCTCTTTGATTTCTTTCAAGACGCGGGTCGCGATCTCCAATT
This sequence comes from Maricaulis salignorans, assembly GCA_943372135.1. Lineage (GTDB taxonomy): Bacteria > Pseudomonadota > Alphaproteobacteria > Caulobacterales > Aquidulcibacteraceae > Aquidulcibacter. The sequence continues at coordinate 222,026 of CALRXH020000001.1, forward strand.
CCTTGGGTGTCAGGCGGCCTTCCAAATCGACAAACCAGTCACGCGCGCCCCGGATCGAACGAGAAGACACCACCGAGATATCCTCGCCCCCGACACGCACCGCGAGTGCTTCTGGCTTCAGGCGCTTGCCATCACAGGTTGGGCATTTCTGGGCCGACTGATAGCGGCCCAATTCCTCGCGCGACCACGCAGAGTCCGTCTCGCGCCAGCGCCGCTCCAAATTGGGTATCACGCCTTCAAAGGTCTTGGTGGTTTCATAACGACGTGCGCCATCATCATAGGTAAATTTCACCTTTTCGGTGCCCGACCCATAGAGCACGAGCTTTTGGAAGCTCTCAGGCAATTTGGTCCATGGGGTTGTCAAAGCGACTTCGGCGTGACGGGCGAGGGCTTGTAGAGTCTGGGTATAGAGGGGTGATGCTCCCTTTGCCCAAGGCGCAATTACGCCGTCGTTCAGGGTTTTGCTGGAATCCGGGACTACCAGCTCCTGGTCGAATTTGAGCTGCACGCCCAAGCCATCGCAGGTTGGGCAGGCCCCAAAGGGATTGTTGAAGGAAAAGAGACGCGGCTCAATTTCGGGTATAGTGAAGCCCGATACCGGGCAGGCAAACTTGGCCGAGAACAGCATGCGCCGCGCAACACCTTTTTCATCCTTCTCATCGGCAAATTCAGCCAGTGCAATGCCATCTGCCAAGCGCAAGCACGTCTCAAAGCCTTCGGCCAAGCGTTGTTCGATCCCGGCGCGAACGGCAATCCGGTCAACCACCACATCAATGTCGTGCTTGAGCTTCTTGTCGAGGTCAGGGGCGTTCTCCAGCTCATAATACTCGCCGTTGATCTTGGCGCGCACAAAGCCTTGCTTGATCCAGCTCTTGAATTCAGTCTTGAACTCGCCCTTTCGACCGCGCACCACGGGGGCCAACAGGAATAGGCGGGTGCCTTCGGGCAGGACGGTGATCTTATCCACCATCTGGCTGACCGTCTGGCTTTCAATCGGCAGGCCGGTTGCCGGCGAATAGGGCACGCCAATGCGCGCCCAAAGCAAGCGCATATAGTCGTAAATTTCGGTGACTGTGCCAACGGTCGAGCGCGGGTTTTTCGAGGTCGTCTTCTGCTCAATTGAAATGGCCGGCGACAGGCCCTCAATCGAATCCATATCCGGTTTTTGCATCAGCTCTAGAAATTGGCGCGCATAGGCCGACAGGCTTTCGACATAGCGTCTTTGGCCTTCGGCGTAAATCGTATCGAAGGCAAGCGAACTTTTGCCCGACCCCGATAGCCCTGTGATGACCACCAACTCACCGCGAGGGATCTCGACCGTGACATTCTTCAAATTGTGCTCGCGCGCGCCGCGCACGCGTATAACTGGCGATTCTGACATGTGTGACCTTGATTAACCATACCCCAGGCCATAAGCCCCAAGGCCAAAACAATTTCGACCTGATTAGCGTGTGCGAACCGGCTTGACGAATAGAACATTATGTGAACATCTTGCGGTTGTCCACGGCATGCACAGTTTTACATGCTTATCCACAAGGCGAGGCGGTATGAGTGTTACCCCTCTCTTCTGGTTTGGACATGAGAGCTGTAGCGTCTGTTTCAATAGGATACGATGCCAAGATGCGACAGGATGAGTCGCCAACGGCAAAAAAGACGGAGTTAGGGCAATGGCGGGCAGCGTGAACAAAGTGATCTTGGTCGGAAACTTGGGACGCGATCCCGAGATTAAGTCATTTCCGTCCGGTGATCGCATCGCGGAGTTTTCGGTCGCGACCAGCGAACGCTGGAACGATAAAGCCACAGGTGAGAAGAAAGAAAAGACTGAATGGCACCGTGTTGTTGTCCGTAATGACAATCTGGTGAAGGTTGTAGAGAACTATGTCAAAAAGGGCAGCAAGGTCTATGTCGAAGGCCAGTTGCAGACCCGTGAATGGACCGATCAAGCCGGTCAAAAGCGCTATTCAACCGAAGTGGTCATTGGCCGGTTCAAGGGTGAAATCACCATCCTTGATGGCCGTTCTGGCGGCGGGGATTTAGTTGAAGACCGCTCGGAAGGCGGATTTGGTGGTGCCCGCTCTATGGGCGGTAATAGCGGTGGCTTTGGTGGCGGATCGGCTGCGCCACGATCCGTCCAAGGTGAAAAGCGCTCGTTTGCTGCAGACCTCGAGGACGATATCCCCTTCTGATCGTGAGAGGCTCAACCGAGGGTCTTGGCCTTGCCTGGCGCGGCTCGTTGGCTTGCCGCACAAGCCTCCAGTTTTGAATCAATGGCTTTCAACGAGACTTCGGGCGTGACAGGCTTGGCGATATGAAAGTCACAGCCAACCCAGAAAGACTGGGTGATATGTTCTTTCGTTAGATTGGTGCTGACCATGGTGACTGGCGCACGCCGCAGGTCTCGGTTGTGTTCAATCTCACGGATTTGCGTTGTCGCTGACAGACCACCCGATATCGGCATTTACATGTCCATCAGCACAAGATCAAAGTGTGAATTTGCCACATCTCAACGGCCTCCTGACCGTTCTGGGTAATGGACACGACCTTGACAATAACCGCTTCAAGGCCGGGGGTGTTTTCTCCGTAACGCTGTGCCCATTTTGGATCGGCTGTTATGGCATGCCTCGGCACAGACATGGTCAAGACTTCGTATAGCCGATTGATCTCGTCGCCGGCTTCGGTGAACAAAATCTGCCGCGCATTGATGCTGCGATAAGAGGCGAACGGCTACTCCCAAGCCGCTGCCAGAAGTGGAATGGCGAACGTTACTGTCAGTAGCTGTGGCATCAATTCCGTACGGCCATCCTAGAGGTTGGCATGAGCTTTAAACCGCATGGCCTTTGTTATGTTAAAAGACTATTTCGGGATAGTTACCGTAGTTTTGCTACCTAGAGCATCGCGTGCAAAATCTGAAACAGATTTTCCTGGCATCTAGGCTCTAGATGATCATGCTGGATCGACCTTATGCGCATCATATTTGGTGCACAGCGATCTAGGCACCTTTGACACGCACTTGTTGTACTTGTGTCATTACCGGACGTAGCTGCAGGAGGGCACCAGATTTCTGACTCGACTCACTGCCGTCTTCGTGATTAGAACAAATCAAGAACATAAATTTCAGAAGGGTGCGTGATTTTCAACCATGAGACCAGATTTGACCGCTTTGCGTACCCAGATAAGGGCCATTGAAACAGAAGGGTGCCTGGCGTTGAGCTATTTGCCAATAGGCGCAGATATGTTGGACGCGGCCTTGGGTGGTGGATTGGCTTTGGGCGGTGTAACCGAAGTGGTTCCTGCCGCTTTTATGGATGAGCCAGCGAGCCTGCACTTTGCTTTTGCGTGTATGGCCAAGGCGCTGCACCAGCGTTGTGGTGATCTGGTGGTGATTGAAGATGCCAGTCGCGGGCAGGGGTGGGGGCGTGCTTGGGGACAGCTTTATGGTCCGGGTTTGCAGAAGCTTGGGGTGTGCCCATCGCGGATTTTACTGATACGTGCGCCGGATGTGCAGAGCTTTCACGCCTGTGTGGAGGATGCGGCACGAACCTTTGGATTGGCCGGTGTTTTGGCTGTGTCTGGATCTAAAGCAGGCTTCAGCCTAGCCGGCGCTCGGCGGGTTCAACTGGCGGCAGAGCAGGCCCATAGTTTGGTTTTGACTGTCCAAGGGCTGCGCACCTCTGCCTTTGCGCCAGCGCGTGCAAGGCTGGTTATCGCCTCTCGCCCATGCCGACCTGTGCTTTTGGGCATCGCGCTGCCGGGGCTTGGGCCCCCAGCATGGAGACTTCACCTTGAGCGCGCCCGTAATGGCGCGCGTCCACAAACCTTTGACTTGGAGTATGATGATGCGACGCATAGCCTGTATCAGCCTGCCACGTTGGCCAACCGATCGCCTCAGCCGCAACGTCTCTCTGCTTAAGGCGGATGGGCTTAAAACGGAGAGGACAGGTTTCTCGCGTTCTAAACCCTGTGCGACGGTTGCGCGCAGTGCGGGGGGCATTCGCCTCATTGCCCTTAATCGTGCCGCCCAAGAGGCAGGTCTATCCGCGGGCATGATGCTGGCGGGGGCTAAGGCATTGGTGGCAGATATTTGTGTTGCCGATAGTGACCCTGTGGGGGAGGGCGATGATTTGATCGCTTTGGCGCGCTGGGCCATGCGGTGGAGCCCTTATTGTGCCCCAGTCAAAGGCCTTGAGAACACCCATGCGCTCTTCCTCGACATCACGGGCTGTGCACATTTGTTTGGTGGGGAAGTTGCCATGCTGGCCGATATGATCACCAAAATGCGGGCTTTGGGCCTGACAGCGCGTGCAGCTTGCGCGGCCACTCCCGGCGCAGCCTTTGCCTTGGCACGCTTTGCGCCAGAGGCGCACCATGGCTTAAGTGCCCCGGATGGGGCAGCTTTACGCACTTTGGTAGGGGCTTTGCCGGTTGAGGCTTTGCGTCTACCAAACCACACGACCACAGGGTTGCGGGCTTTAGGCTTAAAAACCATTGGCCAAGTCACAACTCAATCGTCCGCGGCTTTGGCGCGCCGGTTTGGGATTGATCTTGTGTGCGCCTTGGACCGGGCCCGTGGTCTTGAGGAAGAAGCCATCGACCCTGTCGCAGAGATTGTACCGCGGCGTATCCGTCTACGCTTGGCCGAACCACTCATGACCCGTCATGGCTTGGAGTTGGCGGGTGCGAAAGCTGCAGGGGAGATGTGTACGCTTTTGGACTCCTACAATGAGGGTGCACGCCGCTTGGTATTGAATTTGTATCGCGTGGATGGATTTGTCTTACAGTTGGTCGGCGGGTCTGGGCGCACCCATCGCGATGCGGTTTTGTGGACGAAGGTCTTGTGTGAACGTATCGAGGCAGAGGCCAATGGGGCCGGGCTTGATCTGGGCTTTGGAGTTGATCTGGTTGAAATTTGTGCGCCCGTGGTCGAGGTGCTGGAAGGCCATGTCCTGGATTTGGATCCGGTGGCTGCTGCCGCTTTGGCTAGTTCTGATGCTTTGCATCGCCTTGCTGACCGCCTGTCCGCCCGCTTGGGCGCTGGACGGGTAACTCGGATGGAGGCGGTAGCACATTGGGTGCCCGAACAGGCCATCCGTCCTGTGGCCGTTGCCGATAGACGGCCACAGGTGAGCCGTTTTCCTGAAGCTTTAGCGGCGCGCCGTCCCGCTCTGTTGTTGGAACATGCCGAACCGATTGATGCCATTGCCGAAGTGCCAGACGGCCCGCCTCGTCTGTTTCGCTGGCGCGCCTTAGCCTTCAAAGTTGCATGCGCCGAAGGGCCAGAGCGTATTGCCTGTGGCGAAACCTATGATCGCGATTATTATCGGATCGAGACAATTGAGGGGCGTCGCTTCTGGCTCTACCGCCAAGGTCTGCCCGGTAAAGTCGATCATCCCAAATGGTATGTGCATGGGAGTGCGGCATGAAGTCCCTCCCCTTATTGCCGATCAAATTCAGGTGTGGCCATGCGCATCTTTGAACCCTTGGCCACAACTAGTTTCTCGTTTCTAAAAGGGGCAAGTCAGCCTGATGAAATGGTATGGACGGCCCATGGTCTTGGTCTGCAAGGCTTGGGTGTGGCCGATATTAATACGGTCGCAGGTGTGGTGCGCGCCCATGTGGCGGCCAAAGAAGCAGGTCTTAGGCTTATTGTTGGAGCCCGCTTGGTTGATGTAGATGGATTTGAGACCGTACTTTATCCCAAAGACCGCACGGCTTGGGGGCGGTTAACCCGCTGTTTGACACATGGCAATCGCCGCTCACGCAAGGGTACCTGCACGCTGGAGAAGGCCGATGTGTTGGAGGCCATGGACGGGGCTTGCGCCATCCTTGTGCCGCCACCCATCCTCACACAAGCTTGGCTAGACCAAGCCCAAGCCCATTTGGTCGACGCGCCCCTGACCGCTGACCTTTATGTCGCGGCGACCCGGCCTTTCGATGGCACAGATTTTCAACGATTAGCCGGTCTGACCGGCCTGCTTCAAGGCACGCGCGGGCGCTTGATTGCCACCATGGATGCGCTGTTCCACAATGCAGATCGGCGGCTTTTGGCCGATGTTTTGGCCTGTATCCTCACTAAAACCACGTTGGAGGCAGCAGGCTATCTGCGCCTGCAAAATGGCGAGAAGTGCCTCAAACATCCTGATGAAATCATACGTATATTTAGAGGTTTTGAGGATTGTCTTCAGGTGCAAAATAAGCTCTTTGATGCCATCACTTTCTCCCTTGACCAGCTGGCCTACGAATATCCTGATGAAGTTGTGGCACCGGGGGAAACCTCGATGCAAAGCCTGATCCGCCTGAGTGAGATCGGTGCACAAGATCGGTATCCCGAAGGCGTCCCAGAGCGGGTTCGGGCGGCCTTGGATCATGAATATGCGCTGATCGCTGAGCTTCAGTATGCGCCTTATTTTCTGACTGTTTATGACATTGTCGCCTTCGCCCGCAACCGCGGCATCATCTGCCAAGGCCGGGGTTCAGCGGCCAATTCGGTCGTGTGCTATTGCCTTGGCATCACCGCCGTAGACCCCATCCGCGTCGATCTTTTGTTTGAGCGCTTCATTTCAGCACAGCGGCGTGAACCGCCCGATATTGATGTCGACTTTGAGCATGAGCGGCGCGAAGAGGTGATCCAATACATCTACGACAAATTTGGCCGTCACCGGGCAGGCATTGCCGGGGTAGTTATTTCTTATCGCGGCCGCTCCTCCTTGCGGGAAGTTGGCAAAGTGATGGGGCTCAGCGGGGATACGCAAGAAGCCTTGGCCAAGTCTGTTTGGGGTTGGGGCCGCGGTGGAGTTGATCCTGCCCTAATTCACAAGATGACGGGTCTGGATATCACGACTCCGGTGATTGCGCAGACGATGATGCTGGCCCGCACACTGCACGGATTTCCCCGCCACTTGTCCCAGCATGTTGGCGGCTTTGTTATCACGCGCGGACCACTCGACGAAGTGGTGCCAATTGGCAATGCGGCCATGCCAGACCGCACCTTTGTCGAGTGGGACAAGGATGATTTGGATGCTCTGGGGATTTTGAAGATTGATGTGCTGGCTTTGGGCATGCTGACCTGTGTCGCGCGCGCCTTTGAGTTTTTAGAGAATGATTATGGTTTGCGGCTTGGTCTGTCCGATATTCCAGCCGAAGACTCCGCCGTTTATGATATGATTTGCGCGGCGGATACGGTTGGCGTGTTTCAGATTGAAAGCCGGGCGCAAATGTCGATGCTGCCACGGCTGCGCCCGCGCACCTTTTATGATCTGGTGATTGAAGTCGCCATTGTGCGTCCTGGACCTATTCAGGGCGATATGGTCCATCCCTATTTGCGCCGTCGCCAGGGCCAAGAGAAAGTTACCTTTCCCTCAAAGGCGCTGGAAGATGTGCTAGGTAAAACTCTTGGCGTGCCTTTGTTTCAAGAGCAAGCCATGCGCATCGCAATTGTTGCCGCAGGATTTACGCCCTCTGAGGCCGACGGTTTGCGCCGTGCCATGGCAACCTTTCGCAAAGTTGGCATCATCCATGAATTTGGCAAACGCTTCGTCGATGGCATGGTGGCCAATGGCTATGAGCAAGACTTTGCTGAGCGCTGTTTCCGCCAGATTGAGGGCTTTGGCGAATATGGCTTCCCTGAAAGCCACGCCGCCAGTTTCGCTTTGATTGTTTATGTGTCGGCTTGGCTGAAAAAACATTGGCCTGAGGTCTTTCTTGCCGCCATTCTCAATGCTCAACCCATGGGCTTTTATGCTTCGGCCCAATTGGTGCGCGATGCCAAGGAACATGGGGTAGAGGTGCTGCCGCCAGATGTAGGCTTTTCGGACTGGGACACTGTGCTGGAAGCGCGTCTAGGTCACTCCCGCAAAGCCGTTCGCTTGGGCTTGCGTGAAATCAAGGGCTTTCAAGAGGCCGATGCTGCACGCTTGGTCGCGGCGCGGGCCGGGGGCGGGGCATTCCTCGATGCAGAAAACCTGAAACGGCGCGCACGCCTTAATGCCCGGGCGATGGATTTGCTTTCCGATGGTGACGCGATGGGGAGTTTGCAGTTGGATCGTCGCCAAGCCCTTTGGTGCGCCAAAGGTCTTGCAGAACATGCCTTGCCCTTGTTTGAGTATGCCAGCGAATATGGCCCAGAAGTCGACCCAGCCCTGCCAGAGATGCCCATGAGCGAACAGGTCGTCCATGATTACGCTCGTTTGCGCCTCAGCCTAAAGGCCCATCCGGTGTCGTTTTTCCGCGTCGAACTGGCAGAAAAGCGCTTTGTGACCTCGCAAGCTCTCAAGATTGCCCCTAATGGTGCGCGGGTCGACATTGTGGGCCTTGTCTTGGTGCGGCAGAAACCTGGAACGGCCAAGGGCGTACTTTTTGTGACGTTGGAAGATGAGTTGGGTTCGGCCAATATCATTGTCTGGCCCAAGATTTTTGAGCGGTTCCGTCGCGAGACTTTGGCCGCAAAACTCATGGGCATAAGAGGCAGACTCCAGCGGGAGCATGGCGTCATCCATGTGATTGCCGACCGGGTTACCAATTTAAACCACCGCCTGGCTGAACTATCCGATGATCGCCATCCCCTCATCCAGGCGCTGGCACGCGCCGATGAACACCAAAGCGCGCGCGAGGATCCAAAGTTGACCCAAGCCAACGATCGTGCCTTAGCAAAACAGCGGACAACACGCGCCTTCGCCAACAGCCGCGATTTTCATTGAGAGCGGTACCTCGTTACAGATGAAACACCCCCCACCCCTTCTCGCCATTAAAATATTTAAAGTTTATAATTCATATAAACTACTATAAGTATCAGGAACAAACGGAAACGGCGATGATCCAGATCCAAAGGCTAACTGCCGCGTCTTTAGTAAAATTGCGTGCCGCAAGATATGAAGGTGAGCTCCACCATAGCCTATCCACCTATGCCATGGCGTGCCGCTTTGGCTGGTATCAACTGGCCCCTGGACCACACAACCCCATGTTGGATTCAACGTGCCTATTGAGTTTTGGCAATCCTGATCCAGCTTGGCGACACCAATATGGGGCTGAACCTGGTTGGAGGACCGATCCTGCCCGCAATCAGGCCATTCAGGGGGTTGGCTCCGACCTATTGGCCGCGCACTTTTGCGTCTGCTCGAGACCTAGATCGCGTCTCGTTTGCTTGAAAACGAGGTTGCGATCTAAATTTATGATTTAGGGCCAGTTTTACACCATTTTTCGATTCCGAAAAATGGTGAACGGCCCTAGATCCGCACGACTTAGTTCAAGCCAGTTGCAAGCAAGGGTTTCGAGATACCATCATCACGCTCGTGAATCGCCCCCAGGGCTATGTGGCCGCCATCATGTTTGCCGCTCTAATACCTCTTCGCCTTGACCCGGATAAAGAGGAGTCTCCCAGCCATATCGCAAATGCATTTCCCCCGCCTTAAGGCAGCGGATGTGGTTCAGCCGGCAAAGTCTGCACATCTGACCAGTCGAAAGATTGAGTGTTTGCATCGGCTGATGAATGGCAGAATCAATCGGAAAATTGGGGTGATGACAGCGATGTTTCCGCGGCCCGTCCAATTTCAATTGAGCAATTCATCGCACAAACTGGTTAAGGTGAAACGCGTTCAGGCTGGTGTTCGGGCTCTGTCGGGGGTGTTTTGTTAGTCTCTCAGTTGAGCCAGCCCCGCTCTGAGATCAAGTTGGAGAATCACCATGCCCGCCGACCTCCAAAATCCGGTGCCTATTCACGCCAAAGTAAGATTTTGCAGGCATGTTCTAGGCGATCCGCAAACTTTGCGTTTCGTGCAGGATAGGTTTTAGTCTTGACCCAAATTTTGGTCCTATTGATGTTAGCGCTGTCGGTTACGGCACCCTTCTCCCCCGATTCACCAACTGGTGCAGCGGCCACGTCGCAGACAGGCCCCGTTATTCCGGGGCTAAGGAATGCGATTGCGACCCCCGATGGGGCTATACCGCTTGATTGGTCTGGGCCTGCAGCGAAACAACCAGGTGCCGAGGCTAATGTGGAAGCATTTGATCCAACGGCTAGCTTGTTAGGCCCCTCAAACTTGTGCGTGGTTACACCTGGACAGCCCAACCCAAGTTGCGCAGTGGCACCTGAGCAAGACCTAAAGGTCACTTCTGATATTTTCAGCGGGGATGTGAACCCGGACTCCACCTGCCAAACACAAGAGGATGTGCGCATAGGTGCCGATGGCAAGCCGCAACGCGTGTTTGCCACCGTGTGCGGCGATGAGGCGGATTCTTGGACCTACCGTCAACGCGCAACGCCTGCCAGTAAGGCCAATCCCAGTAGATCCACCAATCGCGTCATTGGGCCGAATGATTTGGTTCCACAAACGACGCCCTGATCCGTTCTCCATCATGTGATGGCGGGCAAAGCCCTCACCGCATCTGCCCGCTTGCAACCTGCGCCCAGACAGGTTTCAACAAGGTGTGTCGCACGCGCTAACCTCCTTTCGACCTTTGCCATTTGAGCAGGGCCCGCCGCGCTTTGATGTGGGTCTAGCCCCGATCGAGCCGCAAGCTTGGCTTTTGCCTGATGATCAGGCCCTTTGGGTTGTTCCAAAAAACCAATTGATGGACTCAGAGTCTGATGCAGTTTTTACCAGTGTAACAGGCTCTATGCCCGGTCAGATTGAAGCGGCTCAGCTTGTTGCCACCGCCTGTGGCCAAATCATTGATGCCGGCGAACCGCCATTATTTGCTGCCAGTCGTTTGGTTTCAGACGATTTGGTATTGATGGAAATGCGTGACGGGGCTTGGATAAACACGGCCCTTTGTTTGTGCAGTCCAACCTTTTTTTCTGCCCATGATGCAATTGGCAAAAGTCTCTTTAGCCTGCATAGACCTGTACCTGGCGGCGATCCGGATCTCGGTGGGCGAATATCCCGCGTATTTTCTTTGTTACGTGATGAGCTGGTGCTAGAGCGTTACAACTGGACCGTGCAGTGGAGTGATGCCCGCTATACACCCGATGGCAGGCCTTTACGCGAAGCTGCAGCGGCAGCGGCCCTGGTTGAAGCCAATGACGCGCTTCATCTGCGGGTTGAGCGTCAGACTATTCGCAGGCTACCCCGAACGGGCGCGGTTCTGTTCACCATCCGCATCCGGCTCTTTAAACTGGCAGACCTCCTCTCCGATCGGGCCCTTGCGACCGCTTTCGAGCAGGCTTGGACAGGGGCGCGCCCTGAGGTACGTGGCTATAAGAAGTGGGCAAGTCTGGAGCGCCATGTTGCAGCCCTACTTCGAAGCTATAAAGGAATTTCCTAACTCTCCTGTATGTTACGCGTTGTGTCGCAGCGCGCGTTCGCTATTGTGTTCAATTATGGGCTCTTGGTGCGAGTCCTTGAGCGCGTTGTGATTCATTCAGATCACAGTTGCGCTCCAAATCCATATTGGAGCAACCGCTTGTCCGGTCTATCTGTTTCAGATAGACCGAGCATCGCGTTAGAGCCGAGGGTAACTTGAAAGCTTCCAAAACAACCTTCTTCCTGTTTGCCGGGATGGCGGCATCCCTTGGCAGCCTCGCCTTGGCGCAAACTGCGGGGCAGAAGCAGAGCAAGTCTAAGCGCGCCCAGATTCTGTCTGTGGTTGAGAAAGTGACGCCTCCGACGCCATCTCCTGTCCCGACTGAGGCAGGTGTGGTGCCCACTGCAGAACCAGCATCAACAACCCCTGTTGTGGTGCCAGAGCCTACGCCTGCGCCACCGCCACCACCGCCCGTAACCGATGAAGCTGCACGCGAGTCACTCAAAGCTGGCACGGTAGCGGGTGCAACCGGCGATCTTCGCCAAGCCGAACAGGCCTATCGCGCCGCGCTGACGCTTGCCCCGCCAGGTGAGCCTGGCGATGCAGTCGCTTGGGAAGCTCTGAAGCGGTTGGGCTTTTTAGCTTTTGAAAAGCGCGATCCGCGCTCTGCAGAGACGTTTTTCGGAGCAGAGGCCGTACTGGCCCGCCGTCTCTATTTCTCGGGCAAAATCTCTCCACGCGCCTTCGCTGATTCCGTCCAACGCTTTGCCAGCGCGACTGGCTCTATGGGCCGTTCGGGCGAGAGTGCAGCTTTGTCTTTTTACGCGCAGGAGATTAAATCGCGCGCCCAAGCTGAGGTTTCATCCCAACTTCTTAACCGCGATACCAATGACCCCGCCGACAGCGTCGGCAATGTCCGCGTTGCCGCTAGCGGTCTTTGCGTTGTCGGGCGTGACCCGATCTTGAAGGATCGCGTCAGTTGCGAAGATGAAGAAGGCGCACGCGGCGAAGCTTTGGCCTTGCAGGCGCGTCAAATCAAAGCCAGCGCCCCGCCACCACCAACAAAGGCGGAGCGGGAAGCCAAAGAAGCCAAGAATAAGGCCAAGGGCGGCTAAGCCTATTTTGAACGGGCTTTGCTATCAAATTTCCAAAAACTGCAGGTCGCGGAAATAGTGATCCTTGCGCTTTGAGCCATACGTACTGGCCGATTTTAAAACCCAAAAATCATGCGAACACCGGCCCGGCTGAGCTGCGGGGGGGGGGGAAGAGGAGCCATGGCGACAATCCCGGAAACCCCTACAACATGGCCCTTTTGCTTGTTCGGTCCTATCGATTGACCAACCACGCAGGATTTATCGCAAGGGTGCTGCCATAACCCGCGCTTTCGCGGCTTCATACTCACCAGCCAAACGATCCACAAACTCACCTGCAGTCGCCACTTTTTTGACGGCACCAATGCCCTGGCCGCAGCCCCAAATATCACGCCAAGCCTTCTTAGACTGATTGCCGCCAGAGCCGAAATTCATGGCAGACGGGTCGCTTTCAGGTAGGTTTGTCGGGTCCAGGCCAGCAGCAACGACCGACGGGGCGAGATAATTACCATGAACACCCGTAAACAGGTTCGAATAGATGATATCATCGGCGTTGCTGTCGACGATCATTTGCTTATAGGCCTCTTCGGCGTTGGCTTCGGCCGTCGCGATAAAGGCAGAGCCAATATAGCCGAAGTCTGCACCCATGGCTTGGGCTGCCAAAACAGCACCGCCATTGGCGATAGAGCCTGATACGCAAAGCGGCCCATCAAACCATTCGCGGATTTCTTGAACCAATGCAAAAGGTGATAGGGTCCCAGCATGGCCACCAGCACCAGCAGAAACCGCGATAAGGCCGGTTGCGCCCTTTTCAACCGCCTTCTTAGCAAAGCGATTGTTGATGATGTCGTGCAGGGTGATCCCGCCATAGGATTGAATGGCTAGGTTCACATCCTCGCGGGCACCCAGCGAGGTGATGACGACTGGCACCTTAAACTTCACGCAGGCCTCTACGTCGTGCATCAGACGATCATTTGTCTTATGGACGATCTGGTTGACGGCGAATGGAGCCGCGGGGCGGTCTGGATTTTTGTCAGTCCATTCACCTAATTCCGTGGTGATTTTGTCAAGCCATTCCTCAAGCACATGGGCTGGCCGCGCATTGAGGGCTGGGAATGAACCCACCACACCTGCTTTACACTGGGCAATGACCAGATCAGGGTTGGAGATGATGAAAAGCGGTGCCCCGATCACCGGGATTCGAAGGCGAGATAGAACTGCAGGTACCGACATGTGAACTCCAAGAGCAGTGTGGCAGGTGCCATTATGGCTACGTTTATGGTCTCGTCTTGGCGCGTCCTTCGCCGTGATGCAAGTAGAAGCGCGCGACTAAACTGGCATTGACCGCATCAAGCCATCTCAATTCTCAGATGTCGCTGCGCGATTCCTGACCAGATTTGTACAAGATCTTTGGTCAGGTGGTCATATGGCCGCTATTTTAAGTGGACTTTATCTGAGAGGTCCAGCACGATAGCAAAACGGCTTGGGGGAGTTGCATGAGCACCGGAATTCTGAACCAAAACGGTGCTTTTGAAACAGCCGGCGTAACAGGTGCAGCTTGTACCAGTTCAGAGCTGAAGATTTGGCCTAGCACGGAATTCGTACAGGAAATCCCTGTCGAGTTTGATGATCCAGAAGCGGTTGAGACGTTGACCTTCGATGCGATTAGTCGCGCTTCTGATGGGCATATGCCGTCATGGCAATCCGAATCTTGTTATGATGAGAAAGAGGAAAAACTTCGTGCTAAACGCAAGGAGTTCTTAAATGCCCTTGAGGCTGTTGGTGTCCATGGTGTGATTGTGGACCAGACAGGGCATGTATTGGCGGGTACGTCAAAATGGGCACGCCAGATCGGGGCATCGAGCACGTTGCGCTTGAAAGATGGCAAATTGACCGCTTTGGCAGCCCACAGTGTTACTGATCTGCAAGCGGGCCTTAGAGTTTTTTTTGACAGCTATCAGGGCAAGCATTTGTCTCTACCCTTGCGCAATTTGGATGGCTGGATTGTTGATATGGTCCGCTTATTCAAGTGTGAAGCCATATTAGGCCCTAATGTCGCCGTGATTTTGCCTAAAACCGCACAAGATGAAATGGCAACCGTGACCAGTTTACAAGTTTTTGCCGGCCTCACCAAGTCTGAGGCGAATATCGCAACGCTTCTCTCGCAGGCCCTCATGGTCGATGAGATTGCTGCGATCCGCAAAACCTCGATGGCGACCGTCAAAAGCCAAATCAAAAGCCTGCTCGCAAAATTGGGCTTGCGGCGGCAGGCTGATTTGGTTCGACTGGTAGCAACCGCCCGGTGAGGTCTTGACGAGGCGGGCTTAGCCCTGCACTTGCCATCCTATGACTCATCCATTCGAATTGGCTTCTGGCTTCATTGACCCTGAAATCGCGCGCTGGCAGGAGCTGGCAAAAAAGGCATTGAAGGGAGCCCCGTTTGAACGCCTCATTGGGCAGACCCAGGATGGCGTGCCGATCCGTCCGCTCTATACCTCAACCGATGCGCCCAACCCATCGGACCGGACAGGGGATGCAGGCAGGGCACCTTTCATTCGCGGCGCAGAAGCGGTGCGCAATGCGTTCATGCCCTGGGATATACGTCAAACCATTTTGACCCGGGACCCGCAAGCGGCCAATCAAACCGCGCTCTACGATCTGGAGCGCGGGGTAGCCTCGCTGGAGTTTGTGATTGATCCTAGCGGCAATTGTGGTGTGGCCGCCAGTCGCGTTGCAGACTTTCAGGCCTTGATCAAAGGGATATTTCTGCCGCTCGCGACGGTGGCACTCGATGCGCCTGGCGATCCTTTAGGCGCTGCGCGCGCTTTGGCCGATGCCGTGGTGCCCGGCGACCGCGCTACGGCGAAACTTGCCTTCAATCTCGATCCCATGGCTGCCCGGATGAATGGCCAAACCGGCTGCAGCCTTGAGGCCGCGGCAGGCTTTGCGGCGCAGGCCGTCAGCCTATTCCCGAAAGCTACCTGCTTGCGAGCGGATGCGCGGCCGGTGCATGAAGGCGGTGGCTCGGAAGCACAAGAATTAGCAGTGTTGATAGCTTCTGGCATTGCCCATGTGCGGGCAGGCGAGGCGGTGGCACTATCACCCGCTGCGGTCAATTCAACCTTGCTGTTCGCCCTATCTGCCGGACCAGATGTGGTGCTGGAGATCGCCAAGCAGCGCGCCGCACGCAGGCTGTGGGCTCGGGTTCTTGATGCCTGTGGCGTTGCAGCCCCGATGTGCTTGCAGGCGGTGACCTCTGCCCGCATGCAGACCAAGCGCGATCCCTGGACCAATATTTTGCGCACCACATGCGCCTGCTTTGGTGCGGCAGCAGGTGGCGCTGATGTCATTACGGTTCTGCCTTTTACAAGCGCCTTAGGCCTAGCTGACGAGAACGCTCGTCGCATCGCTCGCAATACTCAACTGATTTTGCAGGAAGAGAGCCATCTTGGCCGCGTTACCGATCCGGCAGGTGGGGCGTGGGCTATGGAGGCTTTGGCGGAAGATTTGGCCCAAGCGGCTTGGCCCTTAGTGCAGGAGATTGAGCGGGCAGGTGGTCTTTCTGCTGCTTTGGCTCAGGGCCTGGTGCAAGGATGGGTCGCCCAAACGCGCACCGCCCGCACCCACGACATCGCCAAGCGAAAGACCCAACTCATTGGCATCACGATCTACGCTAATCCGGACGAGGTTTTACCCGCTACGCCGATCGCTACTGCCACCACCGCGCCTGCGCCGGCTTTAGAGGGCGCTATTCCGCCGATGCGCTTGGCGCAGGATTTTGAAGCGCTGCGCGACTTCGCTGACAGCCTAAGTCCCAAGATTTTTCTGGCAACTTTGGGCAGCCTCGCCAAATTCAGTGCGCGGGCTGGCTTTGCCCGCAATGCGTTTGAAGCTGGTGGCATTAAGGCTGTTGGTGCAGATACAGCTCACAGGGATCACACAGCTTTGATTGCAAACTTTAGAGCCAGCGGCACCCATCTTGTTTGTTTGTGCGGGGATGATGCAACCTATGAAGCCGAGGCCACCGAAGCTGCCGCAGCCCTGAAAGCGGCTGGTGCGAAGCAGATTTGGTTGGCAGGTAAGTTCCAAGCGCCAGCCATTGATCGCAACATCTTTGCCGGGGCAGACATCCTAGCCGAACTTACCCACGCCGTGACAATTCTGAAGGAGCCCGCATGAGCAAGCTACCGGACTTCAGCCAGTTGGAGCTTGGTACGCCCAACGTTGCGTCTGGATCAATCGGCGCTGCAAGCTCGCCGATGTGGCGTACGCCAGAAGATGTGCTGGTAAAGGCCCTCTATGGCCCGGAAGATCTCAAAGGGCTTGATCATTTGGATGGCCTGCCCGGCATCGCGCCCAATGTTCGTGGGCCCTATCCGACGATGTACGTGCAGCAGCCATGGACAATCCGCCAATATGCGGGCTTTTCGACGGCAGAAGATTCGAACGCCTTTTACCGCCGCAATCTGGCTGCTGGCCAAAAGGGTTTGTCGGTGGCCTTCGATCTCGCGACCCACCGTGGCTATGACAGCGATCACCCCCGAGTGCTGGGTGATGTCGGTATGGCGGGCGTTGCCATCGACAGTATTTATGACATGCGCACTTTGTTTGAGGGCATTCCACTTGATCAGATGAGCGTGTCTATGACCATGAATGGGGCGGTTCTGCCGATCCTTGCACTCTATGTCGTGGCGGCGGAAGAACAGGGTGTGAGCCCGGATAAGCTCTCTGGCACCATCCAGAACGATATTCTCAAGGAATTCATGGTCCGCAACACCTATATCTATCCGCCCGAACCCAGCATGCGGATTATCTCGGACATTTTTGCTTTCACCAGCCAAAACATGCCGAAGTTCAATTCAATCTCCATCTCCGGCTATCACATGCAAGAGGCGGGCGCGACGGCAGACCTTGAGCTTGCCTATACGCTAGCAGATGGCCTCGATTATATCCGTGCGGGCTTGGAGGTGGGATTGGATATTGACGCGTTTGCGCCGCGTCTTTCGTTCTTTTGGGCGATTGGGATGAACTTCTTTATGGAAGTTGCCAAGATGCGGGCAGGGCGGGCCTTGTGGGCGCGGTTGGTCAAGCAATTTAATCCCAAGAGCGAAAAATCCCTCGCCCTTCGAACCCACAGCCAAACTTCTGGCTGGAGCTTGACGGCGCAAGACGTGTTCAACAATGCCGTTCGCACCTGCGTCGAGGCGATGGCCGCAACCCATGGCCACACCCAAAGCCTGCACACCAATAGCCTTGATGAAGCATTGGCTTTGCCGACTGACTTCTCGGCCCGCATCGCCCGCAATACCCAATTGGTGCTGCAGGAAGAGGCTGGCTTTTCCCGCCCGATCGACCCTTGGGGCGGCAGCTATTATGTGGAAAAGCTGACGGCTGACCTCGCCGAACGAGCTTGGAAGCATATTGAGGAAGTCGAGGCCTTGGGCGGCATGGCCAAGGCCATCGAACAAGGCCTGCCCAAACTGCGCATTGAAGAAGCAGCCGCAAAAACGCAAGCGCGCATTGATACTGGTATGCAAACCGTGGTGGGCGTCAATAAATTCCCGCTCGATGAAGTCGAAGACGTTCCCGTCCTTAAGGTCGACAATACCGCTGTGCGCATGAAGCAGCTCGAGAAATTGAAGCGCCTCAAGGCCGAACGCAATCAGGCCGAGGTTGACGCAGCCTGCGCAGAATTGACAGTTGCGGCCCGGGACGGGTCCGGTAATCTCCTTGACCTCGCGATCAAGGCGGCTCGGGCGAAAGCTACGGTGGGCGAAATTTCGCTGGCTTTGGAAGATGTTTATGGTCGTCATAAGGCTGAAATCCGTATTAATTCTGGTGTCTATGCCCGTGAGGCCGACCCCGCCAACCCCGTGCTGCAACAGGCCCGCGAAGCAATTGCCGCCTTTGCCAAGGCCGATGGCCGTGCACCCAAAATTCTCGTCGCTAAAATGGGCCAAGACGGCCATGATCGCGGGCAGAAAGTGATCGCGACCGCCTTTAGCGATTTGGGCTTTGACGTCGATATCGGCCCCTTGTTCGCCACACCGGAAGAAGCGGCGCGCCAGGCGGTGGAGAATAATGTCCATGTCATCGGCTTCTCCTCCCTCGCGGCTGGCCATCTCACGCTTCTGCCCGCGCTTCGCCAAGCGCTCTCGGCAGAGGGCCGCAGCGACATCATGATCGTCATCGGCGGCGTGATTCCACCCGATGATGTGCCCGTGCTCAAACAAATGGGGGCCAGTGCCGTCTATCTGCCCGGCACGGTGATTGGCGAAGCGGTTGTGGATTTGATCGGCACGTTGAGTGGGCGCTTGGGGTATTAGGGGAAGCTTCTGAATAATCTCTAGATTTGCGACTCAGAAGGCGGCCTTTCACTTGGAACGGTTCAAGGCCGCACTTCGCGCGCCCTGACGCCCCATCTTGCGCGCGCACATTCGAACACGGCCTTTGCTTAGGCACAGCCTGCGGCAAAGGCGCGGTGGGTCACACAGGATGAAGATCTCCGTAACGCGATTTAAGTTTGGGTGAGCGTAAGCCCTCACCCCAACCCCTCTCCCATGGGGAGAGGGGCTTTCGCCCCCAACACCTTTAGCCCCGCGTGGAAAACCACCGGGGGTGCACCTTGTTGCCTCCTTAAGAAGCAGAGGGGCCGGGGCGCGTGGTGTGCGCCAGATGAGGTGGGCCAGATTAACGGACTGGCCCGGAATACGACGCATGCCATGCGCCCCGGCTGAAATAAGTCTGTGTGCCCAAGGGAGGATCATGAGCCCTCCTGGTGGTGACATTACCCCCGCCTAGTACGTAAAGGCTTCTCATAAGCGCGTTTTGATCCAACGGATCAAAGTTGCGCGCCTCTGTCTTGTAAGCGCGTTTTGATCCAAAAGATCAAAGTTGCGCGCCAACAAAATGTAGCTATCCGCGAGGTTGGACCAAGCCTATTGAAAGACCTGACCTCCGGCTTCACACGGCAGTCGGGCTCGAGCACACCGGGCATAAGGACGAGCTAATCCTTATGAAAACACGAAGCAGCCACGTCTGCCCCGATTAACCCCGCTTACCCATCCCCAACCGGTGTCGCCGCTGCAGCAACAACGCCCTCTCGTCGGAGATGGGACTAGGTTATGCGAGGCTTCATGAGAGGGGGATAAGTTTTTATCTATTCGCGCTCCCCTCGCCCTTTGGGAGAGGGGAGAGCCTCACTCTGTATCCAACCAACCCGTCGACCTATAGGTCAACCCCAGAGGGAGAGGGGCTTTTGCATCCCTAATACCAGCCAATCTCACGCAAGGCTTTGGCATAGGTGCGGCTGACGGGGACTTGGGTATCGTTGGTAAGGGTGAAGACGGCTTTGCCGTCACCGCGTTCGACGTCTTTCACAGCACCTCGGGCCACCCACCAAGAGCGATGGACTTGTGCGCCTTCAATGCCCTCCAATTCACTGATCGCATCGCTTAAACGCATCAAGATTAGGTCCGTGCCGCGCGAACTATGGATACGCAGATAGTGATCTTCGCTGGAAACGGCATAAATCTCGGCTCCGCGCAGCGAAATGGGCAAGCGCTCTAAGAAGCGGATTGAGGCTGGTGCCTTACCCGCCTCGCCAAGGGCTGGGGCAGCGTGGGTTTCACGCGGGGCTTGATTGGTGAAGGTCACTATGCCCGCCATGAAGGCTGAAATGATCGCGACGGGGATGAAGAAGTACGGCAGCGCGTGCGGGCGCAGACCGTCCTGAAACGCTAGACCCGTAATCACCCAGACAATGACGGTCATGGGGATTGCCACAAGCACCGTCACCACCGCCCAACTCAACAGAGGCGACCGGGCCCAGCGTTCAATCGCCACTAATTTCCAGCTGACCAACGCGCCGATCAAAGCCCCCGCCAACATAACGGGTAACCAATAGGCAAAGCGCATCCAGAGGGGCAATGCGATCGTCTCAAACGCGCCCGATATTGCCAAAAGGGAACCCAGCGCTTGGCTGATCCCGATCCCGCGCAAGGATTCAGGACTTGTAAAATACTGGATCCAACTGGTGTTTGGCGCTTCGTGAACCAAAGAGCTTGGTGTTTCGCGCATAATGCCAGTTTCTCCACGTAAAGGCGCGTGCAAGCGCTCAGGCACCTTTCTAACGATGTCCTGCGTCTACGGCAAAGACCTTGTGACACGATTTGGAGCCAAACCACATGACCGACATTTCCTCCCCCAAGAACAAACATTTCATAACTGTGTCGAAGCGCTCATTGGCCAGCTTACTGGCAATCCTTCAGCCGCTACTCGGCCCTGCATTCGCAATTGGCATCGTGGCTGTGGCCCTCTCATCTTTCGGACCTAACGTGTGGGCTTATATCTTGAGCCAAAACTTTGTGCCGCGCGTGCCAGATTGGGGAGTCTTCGCCAAACTCCCCCTGGTCACGCTCATCCACATTGGCGGCGCCACCAGTTCCTTGGTTCTGGGTGGCATCGTGCTCTTTGGACCAAAGGGAACACCGGGCCATAAAATGATGGGCCGGATCTGGGCCTTGGCGATGGTAACGACGGCGTTCTCCAGCTTTTTCATGAAGAGCTTTGCCCCCATGCTGGGCCAATTTGGTCCCATCCACATTTTGTCGGTTTGGACGCTCTACAGCTTGCCGCGCGCGATCTGGTATATTCGTCAAGGCGATGTGGAAGGTCATTTAAAAACGATGCGCGGCCTCTATTTTGGCCTGTGCTTGGCAGGCCTGATGACCTTCATTCCGGGGCGCACCTTTTATGCCCTGATATTTGGATAAGGGCGGCGCTTAAGCCCGATCCCTTGCTCGACCCAGTGCCCAACTTCTCCCCAAACTTCTCCACCAACTACGCTAAGGAGTCTCTTCGATGCGCGATCTGTTCCCCCTTTTCCCTGTTGCCGCGATCACGCTTTTCTTCGCAACCGGTCCGTTTGTCATGGCATCCCCAACCAGCACTCTGGCCCCTGTCCAATTTGTCTTTACTGGCTTTAAAAAGCAGGCGGGCCAAGTGATGGCGCAACTGTCGTGTGCGGAAAAGCCCGGCGATAAGGGCAAGCTCATCCCGGCGCTAGCCGACGTGCGTGGTCCACAAGTTGTGATCCGCTTTCCAGATCAGCGTGTTGGGCAAGTTTGCACCATGCGCGCGTTTCGCGACGAAAATGGCAATCAACAACTGGACATGGGCCCATTTGGCATTCCGAAAGAACCCTTTGCTTTCTCAAACAATGCTGTGGCCACCTTGGGGCCACCTAAGCCAGAGGCCACCCGCTTTGTGGTTCAGTCTGGTCAGAACAGCCAAACCATCCTGATCAAGTAGGCCGAAGGGGTAAATGGGCTTGCATCGCTCTGGCGGTCATGACTACGATGATGCTCGAGGCGACGCAAAAGGGGTAAGTAATGGGTAAAGTAAAGGTCTTGGTTCTTGCAGGTCTAATGGCATGGTTGCCGGGCCTGGTAACCGCACAAACCAAGGTGCCAACCCCGCCTGCTAAAGCTTTGATCGAGGCGGCTCTGAAAGACGACCGCGCCTATGCCATTACCCGCGATCTGAGCACCGATATTGGGCCAAGGTTAGCGGGGACTGAGGCCGAAGCCCGTGCCCGGGATTGGGCGGTTGCACGCCTCACCCAAGAGGGCTTTACCAATGCGCGGGTTGAGACCTTTCCGCTGACCGCTTGGGAGCGGGTCATTGAGACGGCCACGATTGTCGGACCCCATGCCCAACGCCTTGAAGTTCATGCAACAGGCGGATCGCCTTCGACCCCGGCTGAGGGCATCGTGGGCGAGGTGGTGCGCTTTGCCGATATGGCGGCCTTGCGTGCCGCAGCGCCGGGTTCCTTGACTGGCAAAATTGCGTTTGTGGATGACATCATGCCAGTCACCGAAGATGGCAGTGGCTATGGCAAGGCCGTGGTAAAGCGGCGGGAATGTTCCTCTGTCGCGGCAGAACTGGGTGCCATTGGCTGTTTAATCCGCTCTGCCGGCACGTCTGAACGGGAGGTCCATGTCGGCCAAGGTGCCCGCGGCCAACAAGGCAAGCTGCCTGTGCTGATCCTCGCCAATGCTGATGCCAATCAATTGGGACGCGTCTTGGAAAAGGGGCCGACCCAAGTTCGCATGCAAGTTCAGACAAAGGTCCAGCCCGAAGCCCAGTCTGGCAATGTGATCGCCGAAATGCGCGGTACGGAGCGTCCTGATGAGTATGTCGTGCTGGCCTGCCATTTGGACTCCTGGGACCTTGGCACGGGCGCTTTGGATGATGCCGTTGGCTGTGGGATTGTGACGGCTGCAGCAAAGCTCGTACGTGACATTGCAGGGCCACCTAAACGCTCCATCCGGATGATCTGGTATGGCGCTGAAGAAGTTGGCCTGATTGGGGCGGCTGCCCATGCGCAAGCGATCAAGGGGCAAGCCGGTTCTTATGTGTTTGCAGCCGAATCTGACTCCGGTGATGGGAAAGTCTATCAGGCTGATTTCGGCTTTGGCGCGGGGACTGGCCCGGTCAAACAAGCGATTGCCAAGGCCTTGAAGCCTTTGGGTGTCGCCCGAGGCACCGACGATGCTCGTGGCCAATCAGATATCTCAACCTTGCGCCCCCTAGGTGTGCCGGTGATGGATTTGCAGCAAGATGCCAGCAAGTATTTTGCCATTCACCACACGCCCGATGATATTCTGGAGAAGGTAGACTTGGCCAGTGTCCGGCAGAATGTTGCCGTTTACGCCGTGACAGCGTGGTTTGCCGCTTGGACCACGCTTGATTTTCGGGCGGAATAGTCATCACCCGTATGGAAGATGATGAGTTTGCCGATGTTGAAGCTCTAGACGCTCCCGATGTCGCGCCGAGCTTGCAAGAGGTTGTGGTGCCGCAAGAGGCGGCAGGAGAGCGGCTGGACAAGTTCTTGTCGGAAGCCTTCCCGGCGCTTTCCCGCTCACGCATCAAGCATTTGATTGAGGCAGCGCGGGTTTACCGCGACGGCGTCAAGGAGATGAATGTCTCCGCCAAAGTGAAAGCGGGCACCCAATACCGCATTGAAGTGCCGCCACCAGAGCCCGCCGAACCACAGGCTGAGAACATCCCGCTCTCGATCCTCTATGAGGACGCCCATGTGTTGGTGGTGGATAAGCCTGCGGGCCTGTCGGTCCACCCGGCACCGGGAAATTGGACGGGGACTTTGGTCAATGCCGTCCTCTGGCATGCAGGCGATAGCCTCAAAGTGGTCGGTGCCACGGGCCGACCCGGCATTGTGCACCGCTTGGACATGGATACGTCTGGGGTGATGGTGGTGTGTAAGAGTGAATTTGCTTTGGCCTCGCTCGGCCGGCAATTTCAGGACCGCACCATTTCAAGACGCTATCGCGCGTTTGGTGTTGGCCAGCCCAAGTCGCCTTGGGGGAAGATGGGCCGGGTTGATGCACGCCTTGCCCGCGACCCGCGCGACCGCAAGCGCATGGCCGTGGTGGCAGACACAGCCTCTGCGGGTAAAAATGCCGCGACTAATTATGAGATCGTCAAGCGCTTTGGTATTGGCCTGCAAGGCAATCCCGGGGCTGCTGCGACAGAAATGATGTGCGTGTTGGAGACAGGCCGCACCCATCAAATCCGCGTCCACATGGCCCATATCGGCATGCCGCTGATCGGCGATCAGGTCTATGGCGACACCAAGGCCGCCCGCGCTTTGAACACGGCCTTGCCACAAGACGCCCGCCTCAAGCGGCAAGCCCTACATGCCGAAACCCTAGCCTTCACCCATCCCGCCACCAGCGAGCGGATGAGCTTTCACAGCGACTTGCCAGAGGACTTATTGGTATTGCGCGCCGCACTTTCCAACCTATAGTTTCTGATCCCAAGAAAGGCCTAAACCATGATCTCGCGCCGCACCCTGTTAGCTACTGGAACCGCATCTATGGGCCTTGTGGGCCTGTCGATGCCAGCCCAAGCGCAAGGGGCGTCAGCGCCCTTGAACGCCTTGTTTGAGCGCTATTTTGACCAGACTTTGGTGCGCAACCCAGAACGCGCGACAGGTCTTGGCGATAAGCGCGGGCAGGACCGCTGGAATGATGATTCTGATGCTTATGCGGCGCAAAACCTCGCCTTTCAGGTCAAAACCAATCAGGAAGTGGCTGCCCTAGCTGCCACCATGAGGCTGAACCAGACCGACGCGCTGAGTGTGCGCCTGTTTGACAAACTGACCCAAAATGCCAAAGCAAATGCGCCGTATCGTGGCCATGCCTATGTGTTTGATCAGCATAATGGTGCGCAGTCCGGCATCCCGACTTTCTTGGCAAATAACCACACCGTCTCGAATTTAGAGGATGCGCAAGCCTATATTGCACGCCTTGAAGCCATGCCAGAAAAGGTCGGCGGTCTATTAGCTCGCTCTGCTGACTCCGCAGCAAAGGGCATCACGCCGCCGCGGCATCTCTATGATTTTGTGCTGTCAAATTGCCAGAACTTGTTGGCCGGTGCACCCTTTACCGAGACGGGCAAGGATTCTGTTTTCTGGAGCGATATCAAAGGCAAGATCGACAAAACCACACTCGATGCCGCCACCAAGGACCGCCTAAAAGCCCAAGCCCGCGCCGCGCTGATGGATAAGGTCAAGCCCGCCTATGAAGCCATAATCGCGGAAATGACCAAGCAACAGGCCAAAGCGCGCACCACCGATGGCGTGTGGGCTCTGCCCGATGGCGAGGCCTATTATGCTGAGCGCTTGGCGACCCAGACAACGACCCGCTTAACCGCCAACGAGATCCACCAATTGGGCTTAGATGCTGTTGCGCGCATCCATGGCGAGATGGAGACCATTATGCGCAAGGTCGGCTTCACCGGCACGCGCGACGCCTTCTTCGACTTTATGGAGACTGATCCCCGCTTCTTTGTTGCCGATACGCCAGAAGGCAAAGCCTCCTATGTCGCTCAAGCCACCGCGCTGATCGATACCATGCGGGATCGTCTGCCCACCGCCTTTAATCTGATGCCCAAGGCCCCACTCGAAGTCCGGGCGGTAGAGCCGTTCCGCGAGGCTTCAGCGGGTCTGGCTTTCTATTCGCGTCCATCAGCGGACGGCAAGCGGCCGGGCTATTACTACGTGAACACCTTCAATGTGAATGCGATCCCGACTTATCAGATGGAGGCTTTGGCCTATCATGAAGGCCTGCCGGGCCATCATATGCAGATTGCGATCGCGCAAGAATTGCAGGGTATTCCCCGTTTCCGGAAATTCTCGGGCTTCACCGCCTATTCGGAAGGTTGGGGCCTTTATACTGAGCGTTTGGGCAAGGATATGGGCTTCTATCAAGACCCTTATTCAGACTTTGGCCGCCAAGTGCTGGAATTACGCCGCGCCATTCGTTTGGTGGTCGATACGGGCCTGCACGCTAAGCGCTGGCCGAAGGAGCAGGCGATTGCCTATATCCTAGCCAACCAGCCAGGCGATCTTGAAAGCGCAACGCGCGACATTAACCGCTATATCGTCATGCCGGGTCAAGCCACGGCCTATATGATTGGCCAAATGGAGATCTTACGCCTGCGCGCCGACGCCCGGCGCCGCCTTGGCAGCCGCTATGACATCAAGAAGTTCCACGACATCGTGCTGGGCAGCGGCTTTGTGCCCTTGGATATCTTGAAGGAATTGGTCGAGGCGTGGGTGTAGGGCTAGAGGCCTGTGAATAGGCGATCCATAGCCGCCATGATTTCATAGTCGAGCTCGCCCGCATAATCGACTTTCTCAACAAGCTCGCGACGGTCAACGGCACCCAGTAATGTAATCAAAACGACATAGGGATTACCCAACACTGTTATCTGAGGGGTCAATTTTTCAATGATGAGATTTGCTGTAGTAGGCTCAAGCGGCGCGACAATGATACTTCTAATTTGATCAATCCGCTCAGATTGAAGAACGATAACCAGCTGCTCTTCTTGATCCGCCGAAGCGAGCTTCCAAACTTCAAATCTCTTCATAACTAGAACAGACGCAGCCGCTTGAGTGGGAGGCCTTTGCGCTCTAGCAGTTCATCGAGGGCTTCAAAGCCTTTTTTGTTGGCCAGAGCCCAAGCTTCAAGCTCAGCATCTTGTAGTGTTTTGGTCAATGCTGCTTCCGTAACCGCTGAAATGTTCACACTTAAGCGCCGGGCATTTTGAACTAGTTCGGCTGGAAGGCTAACGTTGACGGCTTGACGTTTCAGGTTTTTATGCGCATGATTCATGCGCATAAGATCTCACAAAGTGCGCAACTTGTCCAGCAAAATTACCTCACCCCGGCGCGATCATCAGTTCGGGGCGGACGATGGCGTCGAAGTCTTCTCCGCTGATGCCCAGCGCTAAGGCTTCTTCGCGCAAGGTAGTGCCGTTTTTATGCGCGGTCTTGGCGACTTTCGCGGCCAGATCATAGCCGTATTTTTCTTTCAGCGGCGTCACCAGCATCAAGGAATTGGCGAGACCCTTGGCGATATTGTCAAGTCGGGGTTCAATCCCAACGACGCAATTGTCGGTGAAGCTGACGGCAGCATCGCCTAAAAGCTGGACCGATTGCAGGAAATTATAGGCCATCATTGGGTTGAACACATTGAGTTCAAAATGGCCTTGGCTGCCGGCAAAAGCGATAGCGGCATTATTGCCCAGAATATGCGCACACACTTGGGTCAAAGCTTCGCACTGGGTCGGGTTGACCTTGCCCGGCATGATCGAGCTGCCAGGCTCATTTTCCGGTAAAGCCAATTCGCCCAAGCCCGCGCGGGGGCCAGAGCCCAAGAAGCGAATATCATTGGCAATTTTGAAACAGCTCATTGCAACGGTGGTGATGGCACCATGGGTGAAGACCATGGCGTCATGGGCGGCCAAGGCCTCAAATTTGTTCGGGGCACTGGTAAAGGGCAGGCCGGTCAGGCCAGCAATCTCTTTCGCCACGGCTTCTGCAAAGCCGATTGGGGAGGCAAGACCTGTCCCTACGGCGGTGCCGCCTTGGGCCAACTCCATCAAGGCAGGCAAGGTCTGGCGGATGCGGGCGATGCCATTTTCAATCTGCTTGGCATAGCCAGAAAATTCTTGGCCCAAAGTGACTGGCGTTGCGTCCTGGGTATGGGTGCGGCCAATCTTGATGATATTGGCCCAAGCCTTGGCTTTGGCGTCCAAGGCCGCATGCAAATGCGTCAGGGCGGGTAGTAAATGGTGGGTGACCTCCACCGCGCAGGCAATATGCATGGCGGTAGGGAAGGTGTCGTTCGAGCTTTGGCTCATGTTGACATGATCATTGGGGTGGACTGGCTTTTTCGAGCCCATCTCGCCGCCCAGCATCTCAATCGCGCGGTTGGAGATGACTTCATTGGCATTCATATTGGACTGGGTGCCAGAGCCTGTTTGCCAGACAACGAGCGGGAAATGGTCGTTCAGCTTGCCGTCAATCACTTCCTGGGCGGCTTTGATAATGACCTCGCCCAAATCCTTATCCATCTTGCCGAGCTTCATATTAGCGAGGGCAGCGGCCTGTTTGACGATGCCAAGCGCTTTTACGATCGACAAAGGCTGCTTTTCCCAGCCAATCTTGAAATTGCCAAGCGAGCGTTCGGCCTGCGCACCCCAATAGCGGGCAGAAGCCACTTCAATGGGTCCAAATGTATCGGTTTCGGTGCGCGTGCTCATAGGGTGCCTCTCAAAAATTTATATGCCTGTGCATAAAGCCGTTAGCTATGGCTTTGAAGGGGCTTGTGCTGCGGGCTCTGCAGATTGGGCTTTGGCTGGCGGTGGTGGCACGGGTTCCAAGTCGAAAACGACATTCTGCGCGCGATCCTGTGTCTGGAACCTCACCCTTGCCTTTCCAATCATCACATCCTTGAAAAGTGGTTCGACGGCAAGAATTTCGCCCTTCGTGATGCTCTCTGGCAACACACTCTGATTGGCGTTTACGTCGGCACGCAGAGCGATCCACTTGTCTGTCCAGCGTTTAAACCCGACAACACCGCCAAAAGAGGTCATGATGAGGACTTCTGGCTGGGCGTCGCCATCCAAATCGAGCAAAGCTGCTTTACAAGTCAGCTGGTCATTGGTTGGCTTCTTAACGAGGCAGGCGGGGGCGAAAGGGTCTGCCTCGTTGTCAAACTTCTGCGCGACAAAACTGGCGGGCAGGGTCGCACCCTTTGGAGAGACGACTTCCAGCTTCGACAAGTCAGGGCGCTCCGCCTCCGGGATCTCGCTATCTTCCCGATAGTAGCGTCGACTACCAAGCTTGTCGGCCTTCGAGTTTGCGGCCATCTTGGCAATGGCTGCATTGGGCGAGTTGATGAGCCGGTCTAGCGCCTTTGAGCCATAAGTCCCTGTGTCATAACGCAAGACCCACCAATCAAACTTTTCAGGCTTCACGACGCCCGACATGAGGCGTTTGACTTGATTGTCCACGCTCAGGCGGGCTGGCGAAGCCAGCGGTGTCAGGATGGCAATGAACACCACGCATTTGAAAACCGCCAAGCCAATATTCAGAGGCTTTAGAAGCTCCATCCACGGCCCGCGCCAGAAAACGGCAACGCTGTAGCCAAGGCCATAGGCCAAGGCGATCACCACCACCATGCCCGCTAAAGTGCGATCAATCGTGAGGCCATATTGGTTGATGCGCAGGCCAAGGCTCCACGCTGCCAAGACCGCAAAAACCAATAACAAAAGGGCTGCCAGCCGCACGCACCATTTCAAGACCATGTGCACCTTGCGGTCGGTTTCGCCTTGCTGGAAGGCGGCATTGATCAACAGCACAAAGCCGATGCACGCGCCTAAAAGGGTCGCCGTAGCGGCCTTGGTATCCCACAAGGGCTGCAAACCACTGAAAGCCAGGCTGACGGCAAAGATCGCCCCGATCATAGTGATCACGGGCAAAAGCCAAGCCAAAACGCCCAAGGCGAGGCCGCGGACATTGGCCAATAGTTTCGGCTGAACATCGCCCAAATGCACCGCGCTTGCAAAAGCCAGGCCTGTGATGGGGAAGCCGAAATACGCATTCTGCAAGAGTTCGTGTAGCCATTTGAAGCCGATAAAGCCCAAGAGAGCGGCGCCCAATTGCAAAATGCCCCAGAACAACAGCGTAAAGCCAATCGCCAAGATCAGCTGCACGCCGGCCTTCCAAGCGTCATCAAAATAAAGCTCATAGGGCGCAAAGGGCTTGCCCGCTTGATCGGCACTCGACACCAATTCATTGGCGATAAAGACAAGCGCCAGGAGTATCAGGACGGATTGCAGTTCGCTGGAGCTTGAATCGCCGGAATAAATCCGCACATGCCAGAGGATGAAGAAAAGCATAGCTGCGGCTAGGGCCGACCAAATGGCTAAGCTCGTCCACCGCATCACGGCCGCCCCAGCCCAGATGATAAAAGCCACCAGCGTTAAAGTCTGTGCCAAGATTTCACGCCAGTCCTGACGCAATACGGAACTTGCGGATCTGTTGACCTCATTCGCGACCAAGAAAGCAACCGCGAGACCGATGATGAGGCCCACACTGAGGCGCAGGAATAAAGCCGCTCGTTCTGAGAGGGGTTGGCTCTTGGCAATCATCAATTTCACTCCATCGGGCGTGCAATAACCCCTGTCTTGTCACGTTTCCAAATCCTGCGCATCTCATTAAGGTAGATGTATGAGTGATGACACACCTCTTTGGCAAAAAATGGCTACTGCCGGTGCCATGATGATTCAAGGTACGCCCCAGGCCCGTGCTTTGGGGATGCGGGTTGTCTCCATTACTGAAGCCCGCGCAGTTGTTGAAGTTGATTGGCGTGAAGATCTGGTGGGTGATCCTGAAACCGGGGTGATCGCCCCCGGCGTGGTGACGACCTTGTTGGATAATACCTGCGGCGTCGCGGCCTTTGCGGCATTGACCGAGCCGATGTCTACCGCGACGCTCGATTTGCGGATCGACTACATGCGCTCGGCCAAAAAGGGCGCGACCATTCGGGCCGAAGCCCATTGCTACCGCATGACGAAAACGGTCGCCTTTGTGCGCGCCTTTGCCTTTGATGGCGACGATGAGACCGATCCTGTTGCCGCAGCCCAAGCGGCCTTCATGATGGGCACGTCCGCGCGAATGGGACAAAACCGGAGGCCACCCAAATGACTGATGCATCCGCCAGTCCCGCACGGGTTAATTTGAGCGAACTAAGTGCCATGTTTGAGGCCGTGCCCTACGCAAAATTCCTCGGCGTGCATTTGGAACTCAAAGGTGATGAGTTGACCGCCATTCTGCCATTTAAAGATAGCCTGATCGGAAATCCCATGTTGCCAGCTCTGCATGGCGGGGTGGTTGGAGCCTTGATGGAATTGACGGCGGTGGCTCAGATATTCCTGGCACAAGGTGGCAAGAAAATTCCAAAAGTAATTGACATATCTATTGATTACCTGCGCTCTGGTAGGCCGGTAGACACTTATGCCCGCGCCCATGTGACCAAGCTTGGCCGACGCATCGCCAATGTGCGGGTCGAGGCGTGGCAGTTTGATCGAGCAGACCCCATCGCCGCACTTCACGGCCATTTCTTGCTGAAAAGCGATGAGGTTGAGGCGGAGCCCAAAGCCTAGCCGAACACGCGCGCAAAGATCGTGTCGACTTGCGCGAAGTGGTGGCTGTCATCAAACAGGCTCCAGATATGCTCGGCTGACAACAGGCTCGTGACTTGGCTGTCTGCCAGTAACCGGTCGAGCAATGCGGTGGCCGGGCGCGGGCTTGGCATCGACCATACCGCCATAGCATTGGCTTGTACCATCTTGTAAGAATCCTCACGGCTCGCCCCAGCTTGCGTGAGGGCCAACAGCACGCGCTGGGAATTATGTAACCCGCCGAGCAGGTCGAGGTTCGCCTTCATCCGCTCTGGATAGATCAACAGCTTTTCCATCACGCCGGCGAGGCGGTGAAGCGCGAAGTCTAGGTGGATGGTAGCATCAGGGCCAATGCCGCGCTCCACACTGGAGTGCGAGATATCGCGCTCATGCCAAAGCGCGACATTCTCAAGCGCGGGCACGGCTGCCGAGCGGACCAAGCGGGCAAGGCCCGTCAAATTTTCGGTTAGGACAGGGTTACGCTTGTGCGGCATCGCCGAAGAGCCCTTTTGGCCGGGCGAGAAAAATTCTTCTGCCTCCAGCACTTCGGTGCGCTGCATATGGCGGATTTCGGTGGCGAGGCGCTCGATAGAAGAGGCGACCACGGCGAGCGCGCAAAAGAAAGCGGCGTGGCGGTCGCGAGGGATGACTTGAGTGGAGACGGGCTCAATCGCGAGACCCATTTTTTCCCCAACATGGGCTTCCACGCGCGGGTCGATTTGGGCGAAAGTGCCGACAGCGCCGGAAATGGCACAGGTGGCGATTTCCGATCTGGCTGCAATCAGGCGGGTTTTGGCGCGCTGAAACTCGGCATGGAAGCCAGCCAAGGTTACGCCAAACGTCGTAGGTTCTGCATGGATGCCATGGCTACGCCCGATCCGAACACTGTGTTTATGCTCCTTCGCCCGCGTCTCGAGTGCTGCCAGCACCCGGTCGACGCCTGCAATCAATAAGTCGCTCGCGCGGGCCAATTGTACCGCAAGGCAGGTGTCGAGCACGTCAGAGCTGGTCATGCCTTGGTGGACGAAGCGGGCGTCTGGGCCTACGATCTCGGCCAGATGGGTCAAGAATGCGATGACATCATGCTTGGTCTCGGCCTCAATCGCATCAATGCGCGCGACATCAAACACGGCGTTGCCAGCCTTATCCCAAATGGTCGCGGCCGCTGCCTTTGGGATGACGCCTAAATCTGCCAGCGCATCGGCGGCATGGGCTTCAATCTCAAACCAGATTTTGAACCGGGTTTGGGCGTCCCAGATGGCGATCATTTCGGGGCGGGCATAGCGGGGGATCATGGTGGCGTTCCGTTATCAAACAAAGGGCCGCTGGCGGGTCCCACCGGCAGCCCTGTTTTGTAGCTGAATCCTTGGAGGTCAAGCGCGGAAAGCCGCGCTTGACCTCATGAAGCAGTTGCGGCTTGATCTTTTGCAGTGGCTTCGCCGGTCGCAATCAAATCCTCGCGGATGGTGTTGCGGGCGAGCGTGAAGAACAAAATCACCAACAGGCCGACCGAGCTGGACGTTAAAAGCGACCAGCGGATCCCTTCAGCTTGCGCCGCACCACACATGGCGTCCCCTGCGGTGGTGGCACCTTTGGCGCAGAAGCTGGCAAACTCGGCTCCGGCCGGGCCAATATTGGCAAAGTGCTGGCTGGCGAACATGTCAGACAGGAAGCCAACCGCGGTTGGACCTGCGCCAAGCCCGATCATATTGACCACGAACAGCATTAAAGCCACCGCGGTCGCCCGGCTTTGCGGACGGACCAAGCTTTGCACCGCGGCATAGACCGGGCCGTACCAGACCGAGTTCATCAAGGTCGGAATCGCCAGTAAAAGGATACAGGCCAGAGTGCCTTCTACGAACATACCCGCCCAGAAGAAAGGAATACCGACGATGAAAGCCAGCATGGGCACCATCATATAGGCTCGTGTATCATTTTTCGCAGCCCGATCGGCGACAAATCCCCCAATCATGGTCCCGGCCACCCCGGCACAAAAGGTCATTAGAGCCATGGCCGTACCGATATCCCCCAGCGCCATACCGTGCACACGCGCGAAGAAAATTGGCAAAAATGCAGCATGTCCGTAGCCAAGGAAGGAGATTGTCGTCGCGGCCCCAACTGCATACCAGTAGGATTTGCGCGCAGTTAGTTCACGTGCGGTTTGACTCAGACCCGGTGCCGAACCTACCGCACCTAGTTTCACCAATCCCAATTTACGCGGCTCTTTGAGAGTGAGTAAGGCGATCACACCAATGATGATCCCAGGTATTCCAACAGCAAAGAAGGCGACACGCCAGCCATAATGCTGGGCGATCCAAGCCCCCACAATATAGCCCATCGCAGTGCCAACTGGTACGCCCAAGGAATAAAAGGCGATGGCAGAAGCGCGCTTTTCAGCAGGCACATAGTCGGAGATCAGCGAGTGTGCGGGGGGCGTACAGCCCGCTTCACCCACGCCGACGCCAATGCGGGCGAGCAGCAATTGGGTGAAGTTCTGGGCCAAGCCGCACAGAGCGGTAAAACCACTCCACACGATCACCGCTGTTGCGATAATGCCAGGGCGGTTGCCGCGCTCAGCATAGCGCGCGATGGGGATGCCAAGGATGGTATAGAAAAAGGCAAAGGCCAAACCAATCAACATGCCCAATTGGCCATCACTAATGCCCAGGTCTTTCTTGATCGGCCCTGCCAAGATCGCCACAATCTGGCGGTCGACGAAGTTGAGCGTGTAGATGATCAACAGCACCCAAAGTGCATAGCGCACATAGGCCGGACTTAAGGCTTGCGGCTGTGCTGGTGTTCGTGAGCCTGTACCAGGATCAATGATCGTGTCTGAAGATTTGTCCATCCGGTCGTTCCCCTTTTAGGCAGGTCTATGCCTGCCTTTCTTATCGACCTACCATCGGGCCGACGTGGAAAAAAGCAATGCCATGGCGCGATTTATTTGCATGGTCGAGGGTGACCCTAGCTAGCACTCATCGCTTTGACTTCTGCCATGTCCTGCTTCAGCGTTTTGCGTGCAAGTAAAAAGAACGCGACCACAAAGACGCCCAGCACACTGTGCCAAGCCAGCGACAGGCGTAGGCCTTCGGCTTGGGCCACCGTACAGATTGCTTCGCCAGCGCTAGCCGCTTTCTTGGCGCAATAGGAAGCAAACTCAATTCCCGCTGGTGCATTGGCTGCAAAGTGCTGGTGGGTCAAAATGTCTGACACCAGTCCCACTGTGAAGGGGCCAAGACCCAAGCCAACCATATTCAGAACGAATAACATCAGGGCGACCGCTGTGGCCCGGCTTTGCGGGCCGACGAGCCCTTGAATGGAGGCATAAACCGGCCCGTACCAAATGGAATTCAGAAGGCCCGGTAGTGTCAGTAAGGCAATGGCGAAGTAGGCATTGCTGGAAAACATCGCAAACAAGAAGAATGGAACAGAGAGGATAAAAGCAACCATTGGGATGGTCATATAGGCTCTCACATCCGTCTTTGCGGCGCGATCTGCGATATAGCCGCCAATCATGGTGCCCAATACCCCTGCAACGATGCCACTGAGGGCCAGAAGTGTGCCGATCTCTGTTAGGGAAAGGCCATGGACCCGTGATAACATGACCGGGATGAAGGCACTTTTCCCGTAACTTAGGAAGGAAATCATTGTTGCGGCACCGACCACGAACCAATAGGACTTTCGATTTGTTAGTTCTTTAGCCGTTGCCAGAAGCGTCGGACCAGAACCAGCTTTGGGCTGCGGGACAAGACCAAGTTTACGAGGTTCCTTTAACGTGAAATACGCGATTGCCCCAATCGCGACACCGGGCAGTCCGACGATTGCGAAAGCCCAACGCCAGCCAAATGCATCGGCAATCGTTGCCCCGATGATCAGTCCCAGCGCGCTGCCAACTGGCACGCCTAGGGAATAAAAGGCGATGGCCGATGCACGCTTTTCAGCCGGGACATAGTCCGAGATGAGCGAGTGAGCCGGTGGTGTGCAACCAGCCTCCCCAATGCCAACACCCACGCGGGCCAGCAATAAGTGCCAATAGTTCTGGGCTGCGCCTGACAAAGCGGTAAAGGCACTCCAGATCACCACTGAAACCGAGATGATTTTGGCGCGGTTCCCTCGTTCGGCAAAGCGCGCAATAGGCAAGCCCAAAATCGTATAGAAGAAGGCAAACCCAATCCCCATCAAGAGGCCTAAGGCGCTGTCACTGATGCCCAGGTCTTTTTTGATTGGGCCAGCGAGGATGTTGATGATGCCACGGTCGAGAAAGTTGAGTGTGTAAATGATCAACAACATCCAGAGCGCATACCGCACATAAGCAGCACTTAGCCGGGCAGGCGTACCGTCTGTCGCAGGGGCTTCTGCTTTCGAGCTCCACGCTCCCAAGGTTTCGCGTTGATCTGACATGAAATCTCCCCGTTTTATTTTTTGTGTGCTTGCTTGATGAAAGCACTTTGATTTAGGGGTCAGCTTAACCAAACTTCCCCGCTTGCAAACAACCGAAGCTGTCAGAACACGGTTTTGTGTGAATTTTGGCTATAATAGAATTTAAATTCTAAATATTCGCCATAAATTGGTAATTAATTCTAAGAAATTTTGCTTGACCGAGGCGTGGCGCATCTTTATGCCTTTTGTAGAAGTTTGAGGAAGTGCCGTCATGCGCAACGTCGCACCTGTACTCGTTAGAACGCCGCGGCTTGGTGAGGGATAGTCCTCTCACCAGATCGCGGCGCTGCAACATAAGGGGCTCAACTGGCCCCTTTTTTCATGCCCAAAAAACCGCCATAAGCACCGAAACTTGAAAGCCCTCCGCCATGTACGACACAGAGATCAACACCAGCACGATGACAAAGCCTGAACCTATTGAAATGACAGGTGCCGAAATTCTGGTGCGGGCCATGCAAGAGCAGGGCGTGGAGACGATTTTTGGCTATCCGGGCGGGGCCGTCTTGCCAATCTATGATGCGCTCTATCAGCAAGAGCAGATCCACCATGTTCTGGTGCGTCATGAGCAAGGCGCAGGACATGCTGCGGAAGGCTATGCGCGCTCGACGGGCAAATGCGGCGTCCTCTTGGTGACCTCAGGCCCAGGGGCCACCAATGCCGTGACGGCGCTGGTCGATGCCCTGATGGATTCCATTCCTTTGGTGTGTATCACGGGTCAAGTACCCTCGCATTTGATTGGCTCTGATGCGTTTCAAGAATGCGATACGACGGGCATCACGCGCTCTGCTACCAAGCACAATTATCTGGTCAAAGACGTCAATGATCTGGAGCGGATCGTCCATGAGGCGTTTCAAGTTGCCACTACAGGCCGTCCGGGCCCGGTTCTTATCGACATTCCCAAGGACGTGCAGTTCAAAAAGACGATTTATCGCGGCAAGCCCAATGACCTATCGCCCAATTATCGTCCACCGACGAACCCGGACCTTCTGGCGATTGAAAAGGCGGTTGGGTTGATGGCGAGCGCTAAAAAGCCAATCTTCTATACTGGTGGTGGCGTGATCAATGCGGGACCTGAAGCCTCAAAGCTCTTGCGCCAATTGGCGGCGGCAACTGGATTTCCCGTGACCTCAACCTTGATGGGCTTGGGCAGCTTCCCTGCCAGCGACCCACAATGGCTGGGCATGTTGGGGATGCATGGTGCCTATGAAGCCAATATGGCGATGCATGATTGCGATGTGATGATCTGCTTGGGCGCGCGCTTTGATGACCGCGTGACCGGGCGCTTGGATGCTTTCTCCCCCAACTCCAAGAAGATCCATGTCGATATTGATCCTTCCAGCATCAATAAGAATGTGCGGGTGGATATTGGCATTGTGGCAGACGCAGGCAAAGCGATTGCCGCCCTATTGGCCCAATGGCAAGCGCGTGTCGGAAAACGTGCGGACCTGACCACTTGGAACGCCCAGATTGATGCGTGGCGCGCCCGCAAGGGTTTTGCCTACCGCCAGAGCGGGGAAGTGATTAAGCCGCAATATGCAGTTGAGCGGCTGTATGAACTCACCAAGGACCGCAGGACCTTCATCACCACCGAAGTGGGCCAGCATCAGATGTGGGCCGCCCAATTCTATCGCTTTGAAGAACCTAACCGCTGGATGACATCGGGTGGCCTCGGCACCATGGGCTATGGCCTGCCTGCCGCGATTGGTGTGCAAATGGCGCATAAGGAAGGTTTGGTGATCGATATTGCAGGCGAAGCCAGCATCCAAATGTGTATCCAGGAAATGAGCTGCGCGGTCCAATATGGCTTGCCCGTCAAAATCTTCATCCTGAATAATGAGTGGATGGGCATGGTGCGCCAGTGGCAGCAATTGCTGCATGGCGAGCGCTATTCCCAAAGCTATTCCCACTCCTTGCCTGACTTTGTGAAATTGGCCGAAGCCTTTGGGGCCAAGGGCATTCGCTGCGAGGACCCAGCCCTTCTCGATGCCGCGATCCAAGACATGATCGATTATGATGGCCCGGTGATTTTTGATTGCCGCGTCACCAAGGACGAAAACTGCTTCCCGATGATCCCATCCGGTGCCGCCCATAATGAGATGCTATTGGGCGACGACGGCCAAGATTTGGGCTCCGCGATTGACGAGAAGGGGCGGCAGTTGGTGTGATGGGGGCAAGCCACCGTCACATATCTGTCCAGATGCGCTTTGGTGCAGACCCCACTGCATGCAAAGCGCTGAACCAGCGTGAGATTGTCTGATTGCGGCCGTCAAGGCACGCTTCGCGCTCTGGCCTTGACTTCTGCAATCAGACGCGGACGTCCGATGTCGCCGTGTTCTTGGCTGGGCTTGGACCAGATTAAGCTGGACCTTCGCCTCGTCTTACTCTAATCTTACATGTCACTCAGCGGAGTCCATCATGGCTATGACGACATTCTCGACCAAAGGGCAGGTAGTCATCCCGAAGGCGTTGCGCCATGCCAAGGGCTTTGAGGCCGGCATGCAGGTTGAAGTGGTAGACCACCCAGACGGGGTGTTGCTGAAGGTAGTGCCCGCGCAGAAAAAGCAGCCGATCGCGGCACTGATTGGTCTCTTGCATCCACGCTACAGCGGGCCCGTCGTGACGGTTGAGGAGATGAATCAGGCGGTGGAAGAGGCAGCGGCGGATCGATTTTCGCGCGCGAAACCATGATCTGTGTCGATACCAATGTCCTCGTTCGGGCGATCGTTTTGGATGATCGCAGCCAGGCTGAGCATGCCACACGCTTGTTGACAGAGAATACTTGCTTTGTGGCGCGCAGTGTCGTGCAAGAAATAGTTTGGGTCCTGACCAAGTCCTATCGTTTTGGGTCCGCCGACATCAGTTTGGTTTTGGAGGCCCTAACCCAGTCTGAGCAGCTCGTGCTGGAAGATGAGCCTTTGATACTTCAAGCGCTTGATTGGAACAAAAAAGGCATTGATTTTGCCGATGCGATCCATCTCGCGGCAGCACAGAGCTGTGAACGCCTTGCTACTTTTGACCAAGCCTTTATCAAGGCTGCCCAAGCTCTTCGAACCCCCATTCCGGTAACACACCCATGACCCAGCCCGGTTCCGCTTATTTCATTCCCGAAGGCGAAAGCCCGATCATTCGCACCACTTTGGCCGTAATCGTCACCAATGAACCAGGCGTTTTGGCCCGTGTGGTCGGCCTGTTTTCGGCGCGCGGCTATAATATCGAGAGCTTGACGGTGGCCGAGACCGACCATGAAGCTCATACTTCGCGCATCACCATCGTCACCTCGGGCACACCCAGCGTCTTGACTCAGATTCGCGCTCAGCTTGGCCGTTTGGTGCCCGTGAAGCGTGTCATCGACTTTTATGGTGACAGCGACGCCGTCGCCCGCGAGCTCGCGTTGATTAAGGTGGCGGGCACAGGCGATGTGCGCGTGGAAGCCATGCGCTTAGCGGACGCCTTTAAGTGCCGGATCATGGACGCCGGCCTAGACCACTTTACTTTCGAATTGACTGGCTCTTCTAAAAAGCTCGATGATTTCATTGATTTGATGCGCCCGTTGGGACTGGTTGAGGTCTCGCGCACCGGGGTGGCAACCATCCGGCGCGGCAAGGATGTGATTTAAGCGGCACCGTCGACGGCCTTTTTGGTTCGGCATTCGGCCTTGTTTTGGCCTAAAGTTCAGGTTTGGATGGGTGGATGAAAAGCTCCTTTCGGTATTTGATTATGCTCGTGATTGCCGCCGCTTTGGGATTGACCATCTTTTTTGTCGGTAAAGCAGAGCCCGAACAAAAGGCCCTGTTTCTGGGCGTCGATGGCGATCCACGCATGCGCTTGTGCGATAGCCCCATTAATGGCGAGTTGGCTGACGCGGCGGTCCTAAAGGCCATGGGCATTGATACGCCTTTTGCCAAAGCAGCAGGCGATCGGGCTGCTTACCGTGTGTCCGTCTTGCGGCCTGCAAATCAGGAAAGCCTGAGCATTACTTTCTCCACACCCGAAGCCGAGCCTGGGCGTTACACCATGGTGCGCTGGGATGGCCAAGCCATTACCCGCGCCAGTGGGAGTTTAGATGTGACCGATGCTGCGACCCTCGTTTATGCTTTTGAAGACGCCAAAATCTGGGGCGAGCTTAAGCGCACCATCGAAACCCTTGCCCGCGCGGGCCAAGCCACCGCTGTGATCGAAGTGCGTGCACCCCAACGGGAGCGGTGCATTTCCACTCGCTATGACGATGAACGGGTCCGCCCACTTTTGGCGGTGTTTGCCAAGTACCTCGGATTTCAACCAGAAGTCTTGCCCCTAGGCGGGCTTGTCTCTCCGCAGGCCAGCTTTGTGCCAGTCGCGCCCAGCAAAGCGAATTAGGGGAGGGACGTATGAGACGTGTAGCTGCGCTCCTGATCGGATCCTTTGTCTTTGGGTGTGTCTTGCAACCGGCAAGCGTGACGGCGCAAGCGAGTAAGAAGCCAGCCGCCCAGGCGAAGGCCCCCGCCAAAGCAAAGGCCCCCGCCAAAGCAAAGGCTGCGCCGAAGGCAGAATGGCGCACGCCTATCAATCCTGTCGCAGATGAACCTTCTGCGCCTGCGGCGGGTTCATCTACCCAGACATCGCCGCCAACAGTTTTGCCTGCTCCAGAGGCAGGTGTCCCGGAAAGCCTGGGTGCTCCCCAAGCGATAAACAGCGAGCCAGCACCTGCACCCTTGGTGTTGGACGAGAGCGGGGAATTGCTGGCCATAGATCGGGTTTTTGCCGAAAGCCTTATCGCGAATGGGCCACTCAAGGCCTATGAGGCCCTCATGTCGAGTGAAGGCATCCTGCATGATGCTTCAGGCTCTTCGCCAGCCGGTGCCGCTGGAGCGCAAGCTCGCTTTGGCACCTTTCCCGCAGATGTAACGTTGGACCGTAGCCCCGAGAGTGCGATGGCCGCTGGCGGAGCTGGCTCGTCGTGGGGGAGTTATGTGATCCGGCGCGGTAATAATCCGCTCAGCCTCGGGCGCTACGTCACCGTGTGGCGGCGTGAAGCGGGTGGTTGGTTGATCGTGACAGAGCTTGCGGCTGGGCGTGCCGGGCCACAAGCTGCTGCATCAGCAGGACCTTTGCCGCGCAGACCACCCAGCGCTGCACCCCGTCCGCCCGCGAGCACCCCACCAAACTGAGGGTTTTGCTGAGATCGAGCGCCTCTAAGCTGATGGCTTTGATTGACCTCAACGCAAAAAAACGCTCTTAACCCAAGGCAAAATCAACCTAGTCTGCACATTTGTGCCGCTACAAATTCAATCTGGAGAGAAAATATGCGCGTGTTCTATGACGCTGACTGTGACCTTGGCCTGATCAGGGACAAGATTGTCGCGGTTGTTGGCTATGGCAGCCAAGGCCACGCCCATGCGTTGAACATGAAGGATTCCGGCGTGAAGAACGTCTGGGTTGCCTTGAAAGCAGGTTCAGCTTCTGCAAGCAAGGCTGAAGCCGCGGGCCTGAAAGTCGTGACTGTTGCGGAAGCCGCCCAAAAGGCTGATGCTTTGATGATCGTGACGCCTGATGAAATTCAGCCAGAACTCTATGCTGCAGAAATCGCTCCCTACATCAAGCCCGGCCAAACCCTGATGTTTGCCCACGGCTTCTCGGTTCACTTCGGTCTTATCCAGCCGCCAAAGGGCGTGGACGTGGTCATGGTCGCACCAAAGGGCCCCGGCCACACCGTGCGCAGCGAATATCAAAAGGGCGGCGGCGTCCCTTGCCTCGTGGCTGTCCAGCACAATGAAAGCGGCAAGGCCCTCGACTTTGCATTGGCTTATGCGTCTGCGGTCGGTGGCGGTCGCTCGGGCATCATCGAAACCAATTTCCGTGAAGAGTGCGAAACCGATTTGTTCGGCGAACAGGCCGTCCTGTGCGGCGGCTTGGTTGAGCTGATCCGCGCTGGCTTCGAAACCTTGGTCGAGGCAGGGTATGCGCCTGAGATGGCCTATTTCGAGTGTTTACACGAAGTGAAGTTGATCGTGGATCTGATCTATGAAGGCGGCATCGCCAACATGAATTACTCGATCTCTAACACGGCCGAATATGGCGAATATGTCACCGGTCCGCGGATCATTACGCCTGAAACCAAGGCAGAGATGAAGCGCGTGCTGGAGCACATTCAAAACGGTGGATTTGCCCGCGACTGGATGCTGGAAAACAAGGCAGGCGCGCCGTTCTTTAAAGCCACCCGTCGCTTGGGCGATGAGCATCAGATCGAAGCCGTTGGTGCCCAGCTGCGCGGCATGATGCCCTGGATCGGCAAGAACAAGATGGTCGACAAAGCCCGTAACTAGGGCCTAGCCAAACCAATTACATGTTACTCAAAATGAAAGGCCCGAAGTTTTTGTCTCGGGCCTTTTTGTTTGCCTAGAATATCGAATAGCCGCCGTCGATCACCAGCGTATCACCGGAATGATAAGCCGAGGCTTGGCTCGCAAGATAAACCGCGATGCCGCCAAAATCATCCGGTGTGCCCCAGCGGCGGGCTGGGACGCGGGGGATGACTTTTTCCGCAAAAGCTGGCGAGTTTTGCGCGATCTCTGTCATGTCGGTGGCGATCCAGCCTGGCAAGATCGCATTGGCTCGGACGCCATAGCGCGCATGCTCCACCGCGATCGATTTGATCATGGAGATAACTCCGCCCTTGGTCGCGGCATAAGCCTCGTTCCGGGCTGCACCTTCAATGGCAGCAAGAGAAGCAACCCCCACCAAGGACCCACCGGGATCACCCGCCTTGGCACGCTCGACCATGTGGCGGCATGCTTCGCGCAAGGTAAAGAAGACACCGTCGAGATTGACCGCTAAAGTCTTGCGGTAGGTCTCGGTGCTCATATCCACAAAGCTTGGCGCGCCATAGCCGACGCCGGCATTGGCAAAGACGGTGTCAACGCGGCCCATATGAGCCACGGTATCTGCCATGGCGGCTACAACTTGTTCTTCGTGCGCGACATCGACTTCCCATGCCTTGGCCTTTACGCCATAGGCTGCGAGCTTGGTCACCGCTTCTTGGTTGGCGGCAGCTTTGCGCCCCCAAATGGCCACATCTGCTCCGCATGCGGCAAGGGCCTCCGCCA
Organism: Maricaulis salignorans; assembly: GCA_943372135.1. Lineage (GTDB taxonomy): Bacteria > Pseudomonadota > Alphaproteobacteria > Caulobacterales > Aquidulcibacteraceae > Aquidulcibacter. The sequence continues at coordinate 264,432 of CALRXH020000001.1, forward strand.
TGCCTAGGCCAATGCCGCGATTGCCGCCTGTGACCAAAGCAACGTGTCCAGCTAAATTGAATGGATGATAGGCCATAGTGTTTCCCTGACTCTTATTGAATGGATGTTGCCGCCACACTAGCAAGCGCCCATCAGCGCGCAAGTGTTGAATGGTTTGTGCTTAAAGGGAGGAGTCGCTATGAAATACGACCATGTCCTATTCAGATTCGTCGCCAAATCCTGTTGTTCGTTTGACCCGTGACGGCTCTGCTCGGATCAGCGTGGTTGTTCCCTGCTATAATGAGGAAGCGGTTATTGCCCTCTCTCATGCCCGGCTGAAAGCAGTTCTCGACTCTTTGGTCACGGCCGAACGCATGGATTATGAAATCATCTATGTCGATGATGGCAGCAGCGATTTGACGGCCACGAAATTGACCGATCTTGCGGCTGGTGATCCCCATGTTCGGGTTGTGATGTTGTCGCGTAATTTTGGCCACCAGCCCGCTGTAACGGCGGGCCTGGATGTTGCCAATGGCGATTGCGTTGTAATCATTGACGCAGACTTACAAGACCCGCCCGAATTGATTGCCGACATGGTGAAGCTGTGGCGCGAAGGCTATGACGTGGTCTATGGTCAACGAACAGACCGCGAAGGCGAAAGCGCGTTTAAGCTTGCGACGGCAAGGGGGTTCTATCGAGGTCTGAATTCCTTGTCAGATGTCGAAATCCCGCTCGACGTGGGTGACTTCCGGCTGATTGATCGCCAAGTCGTTGACGCCATCGGCTCCATGAAGGAACGCGATCGCTTCCTGCGTGGCATGATCAGCTGGGTCGGATTCCGCCAAACAGCCCTGCCTTACCGTCGGGCGGCCCGGGCAGCGGGGGAGAGCAAATATCCCCTGCAAAAGATGGTTCTGTTTGCTCTGGACGGCATGCTGTCCTTCTCACTCGCTCCGTTGCGCTTTGCGATTACGCTCGGGCTGGCGATATTTGTCCTGTCCAACATCGGAATTGTGTATGCCATTCTAAACCGCTTGCTCACCGACCAGTGGGTCAGCGGCTGGACCATGTTGTTCATCGCCGTCATGTTTATGGGCGGGGTACAATTGATGGTTTTGGGCATGATCGGCGAATATGTCGGTCGTATCTACATGGCTTCCAAAGAAAGACCGCTCTATTTGGTCAAGCGCTTCATTGGTTTCAATGACCGGGGCTGATTTGCGCGCCAAGGCGATTTTGGGTTTGCGCTATGCCGTGGCTGGGAGCCTGACCTCGCTAGTCTATATTTTTGTTTATAATCTTATGGTCTATCTGGGATTGTTGCGCTTCTTCTCGTCTAATTTGGCCTATGGTGCTGCACTCTTGTTCCAATATTCGGCACACGGGAAATTCACCTTTGGCCATCGTGAGACAAAGCGTGGAACTTTATGGCGCTATCTGATTGCCGTAGGCGTCGGCTTCTTGATAGCAGCCCTGATTAGCCAGGCGAATACCAAACTCTATGATCTGCCCGATTTAGTGGTATCGGCCATCGTAATGGTGATTGTGGCCTGCACGAATTTTCTCTTCTTCAATTTCTGGGTCTATGCCTCGCAGACCTCCCAGCCCCAGCAAGGTGATCATGGCAAAAGTTGAGCGGGTTTCTGCCCTTTATCTTTTGGGCGGGGCAGGAGTTCTTGTATTGGGCTTCGTTCTGGCCCTCGTTATATTGCCGGTGCCAGACATCTTGTGGCGTCTTCACATTGCCGATGCTCTGTTGGCCGGTAAACACATGTATCGCGATTTACTGGAGGTGAATCCACCCCTTTGGTTTTGGACTGCAATACCGGTAGCTTGGCTGGCTCAGAACTCGCCGATTTTGCCCTATCACGCACTCATTGCGATGAATGTTGCTGGGATTGTCACAGCCACCTTCATCGTGTTTCATCTAGCTAAAAAGACCTTGGAACCATCTGCGGCAGCAGCCGCCGCTTTTGGATTTCTTTTTGCCTTAAGCTTGGTTAGCGTGGGAGACCTCGGCCAGCGCGAGCAGTCCCTGTTGATGGCCTGCGGCATGTGGGTCGCCTTGCTCTGCGCTCGCTTAAATGGCGATAAGGTCGCGCTGCCGATGGCCATCTTGGTGGGCATTATGAGTGCCTATGGCTTTGCTCTCAAACATTATTTTGTCCTACTGCCAATAGTCTTGGAAGCTTGGCTTCTGTGGCGCCAAAAGCGGGCTTGGAGGCCGCTTAGGCCTGAAAACATTGCATTGGCACTTTGCGCAATTGCCTATGGCCTAGCTGTTTGGAAATTCACGCCGGATTTTCTCACTCGCATGTTGGACTTGGTCCAAACGACTTATTTTGCTTTTGGACCTTGGAATGGCTTCTCATCACTGGAGCGCAAGGTTCGATTGGCGTCGCAAGGCCTGTTTGTCTTTGTCCCCATGGCCATCATGGTTTTGACCAAAGAACGCAGGGCATTTTGTGTCGCGATTGCGATTGCCATCGTCGTGTGTCTCGCCATCGTGATGTTTCAGCAAAAGGGCTGGCGCTATCATTTTGTTGCCGCCCATGGCCTGTCTGCCATGCTGTCTATCATGATCATCCATCAAGTTCTCTTCAACCAAGAAAAGGGGACACGGGTGGTCTTGCCGATTGTGGCAGCGCTGACTTTGATTTGGAGCGTTGTCGCCTTGCCAGCCATTGACTCTGTCAGATCGCGAGGTGAGGTGGTTGAACCGCTCTTAAAGTCGATTGTTGCCAAAGAGCCCGATGATAGCCGGATATTCATCCTATCGATCGGGCCAGACTATGCCTATTATCCACTCGCCCAAGCTGGCCGCACCTATTGGTCACGGTATTATTCGATGTGGATGGTGCCAGGACTTTTGACACCGAACCCAAACCCCAAGCTAGAAGCCATCCGCAAGGTTGAAATAGAGCGTGTAAGAGCTGAATTCATTGAAGATGTCCGATGTAGTCGACCTAACTTGATCATTGGAGAGGTCGGTTATGTCCGAACGCCAAATCTCATGCGGTTTGATTCTGTTTCTTATCTAACCGCTGACTCGCCGTTTAAGACTTGGTTGACTGCCCATTATCTTTCCGAGACTCCGATTGGTCCGTACCCGATTTGGCGCCTGAATGCGGCTCTTCCAGAGCCAGCCCCCTGCGTCCGCTCGGCTACGCAGCCTTGACAATGACCAGCAGCGACACGCCCAAGGGCATAGGCAGGCGGCCGATTAAATGACGCTCAAACGCGAAGATGGATTCCAACAAATTGTTGAGCCAGCTTGCCGGCATGCCGGTATCGACCTCCTTGCTTCCCGTCAGATTTTTCATCCACCGCACCCCCGCAATCATCGGCAATAGCAAAGTGTTGAAATAGCTCAGCATCTCAATTTTAAGGCCGGCAGCGTCAATGGCTGAGCGCAGAGTCTGGGCAGTGTAGCGGCGCTTATGGTGATGCTCCTCATCATGGGGGCTCCACAAAGAGGGCATGGCGGGAACTGTCAACAGAAAGCTTGCGCCGGGTTTTAGCTTTTTGGCCACAGCCTTGAGCGCCGCGACATCATCATCGACATGCTCCAGCACATCCAGCATGACAGCGAGGTCCAGGCTTTTTTCGGCCAACGGCAAGCCGTCCGGCAACCGGCCTTCTAGGACTGTTGCTTCGGCGCGCGTGGCCGCATAGGCGCGTGCAGCGGCATCGGGCTCGACCGCGATCAAATGACCAAAACGCGCGAGGACAGGCAAGTTCGAGCCTGTGCCACAGCCAATTTCGGCAATCGCCAGATTGGGGCGCTTGGCAATATGTTGGGTGATTACTTCAGCCACAATGCGCCGACGGGCGCGATACCACCAATGATTTTCATCAATGGCTGCCATTTCAGTATAGGCGGAACGTTCCATGCACTCTCGCTCCCTGCGACCCAAATCAAGGATGGGCTTAGCCGTGTTCCCATAGCAAAGGGCTCGATGACAGTGGATTAACAAGTCAGCTTTAGCTGCAATTTTGTGCATTATTGTATGGGAGCAGCGGTAATTTGCCCAAGAAATGGCCCGTTATCGCCACCTTACGCAGTTCGCACTGTTCTAGCCTGGCATAGGACCTGCTAAGCGCGCGTGCTTCCTCAATCGCAATAGAATAACCCCAGTCGCACCCCGGTCGTCCATGACACTTACAACTTCCCTCCTGTCCGGCTCACGGCCGGCCGCCTGGTCCAAAACAACCGCGACGGCCCTTTTCAGCCTAGCTATGGCTGGGGTCTTGTTTGTGGGGTTGTGGGCGATGCTGCAACTTACCCCGACTGGCGACATCGTCTGGCGTCTTTATGTCGCTGAACAAGTCGCAAATGGTAAAGTCATCTACCAAGATGTGATCGAGACCAATCCGCCTTTATGGTTTTGGGCGGCTTTGCCTTGGCATTACCTAGGCCAAATGCTGGATGTCACGTCCTATCAGGTCTTGGTAGTGGGTGTTACAGGGTTGGCTATTTCTGCGTTATGGACGTTCAACAGCCTGACGCGCGAGTTGATCCCGCTTGGCCAGCGTCGGGTCCTTTTGCTAGCTATGGCCGGGTCTTACTTGATATTGCCTTTGGGTGAGACTGGGCAGCGGGAGCACGCTTTTTTTATCGCTTCTGTTCTGTGGACGACACTGGCTGTCGCCCGCATGGAGGGCAAGCCGATTTCCTCGGCGGCCCTTCTTATCACGCTGGCTTTCTCGGCCTATGGCTTTGCGCTCAAGCATGTTTTTGTGCTCGTTCCTCTCTTGATTGAAGGTTGTATGATGGCGCGACTGCGCCGCGCCTATCGACCAATCCGGTTTGAGACCTTGGGGCTTGGTGCTGCCGCTGCCGTGTACACGGTGGCATTGTTCCTGTTTGCGCAGGAATTCTTCTCTCGCATCGTGCCGATGGTGATGGTGGCCTATTCCAATTTTGGTCCCGTGATGCAGCTTGCGCCCGGTAAACGCTTGGGGTTCATTTTTGGCTCCACCGGTTTTGCCATTATCCCCTTTGTGATGGCTCTATTGGCTTGGGACCGGCGCTCACTCACGCTGGGTCTCTTGGTCACCTTGACGGCCATGCTATTGGCGATTTGGCTTCAGATGAAGGGCTGGCGCTATCATATGCTGGCAGCACAAGGCCTGTCCTTGATGCTGGTGGTGAGTATTGGTGCAAGAATGGCGGCAGAGCGTCGTTGGGTGGTAGCCGCCCTTGCGGCTTTTGGGTTTGCCATCCTCTCCCATCAAGCCATTTACAAGCCGATCAACCGCGTTTTGATGACCAAAGGCCAGCCTGTCTTCCCGACCTTGCGGAATTTCGTCAAGAAGGAGCCGCAAGATAGCCGGATCGTGATTCTATCCATCTCGCCGGAGCACGCTTTCTATATCGTGCGCATTCTCGATCGGCCGATTATTTCGCGCCATTACGGCATGTGGATGCTGGTTGGTCTAGAAGCCCCGCAAGTTGACCCGAGGAAAGAAGCCTTCCGCAAGATGGAGCTCGACCGGGTGCGCCGTGAATATATCGCCGACCTGACATGCCGGCCGCCTGATGTCGTGATTGAAGAATATGGCCGCGTCTTTGCCAATAGATTGGTCAGCTTCAATACCTTGACCTATCTACGCGAGGATCCAGATTTCGACGCCTGGTTTGGTAAGCACTACCGTTTTGACAAGCCTTTGGGCTATCGCCAATTCGCCTGGCGCTTAAAGGGCGAGCGGCCGCACGACCAATTGTGTGATCGTAATCCCTAGTTCGATCCGTGTTCGGCGTACCAGAGGCGGTGGCCTGCATGAATGATTCGGGTGGTTTCATCCCATAAGTCGTAGGTTTCCAGCGTCTCGAGTGCCACAAAGCAGGCGTCACTGGCGTCATCGCCCGCACGGACCACGCCGGAGCGATAACGGGCGACATAGTCGATCAACACATAGTGGCGGGTAACATCGCCTGAGGTGCGGCTGGTGAAAATGCCGTCGACAACCTCGATCAGGCCGAGGATTTCGGCATGAACGCCTGTTTCTTCTGCCAACTCGCGAAGGGCCGCGTTGATCACCTTTTCTCCCCATTCAAGCCTGCCGCCGGGAATAGACCAATCGCCTTGCCTTGGGGGATTGCCACGACGGATCAACAGCACATGGCCATCATCATTGAAACAGACGATACCAACCGCAGGGATGGGAATAGGTTTGGCTTCCAGGGTCATGGCTTTGTGCTAGCATGGAAGCCATGTGTGGACGATATGCCGTAACATTGCCGGTGGATGCGATGGCGACCCTGTTTGGGTCGGATGATCGGCCGAATTTGGCACCGCGCTGGAATGTGGCTCCGACCCAGCTTGCCCCGATGGTTGCGATTGGTCAGAAAGGCGACACCCGCATCTTACAAGCGCGTTGGGGCTTGCGGCCTGCTTGGATGGTGAAGGACCCACCAACGGGCCCCTTGTTCAATGCCCGTGGCGAGACAGTGGCCGATAAACCCGCGTTCCGCACCGCCTTTGCCCGCAAGCGCTGCCTGATCCCCGCCGACGGCTTTTATGAGTGGCAGCGCGACGGCAAACTGCGCACGCCCTACTTCATCGCCCGCCCAGACGGGCAGCCCGTCGCTTTTGCCGGCCTGTGGGAAGCTGCCAAGTCTGACGAGGGTGCGCTACTCCTCTCTATGAGTATTGTCACCATTGCGGCGAGAGAAAGCTTCAAAGCACTTCATGACCGCTTCCCTGTGATAATTGCACCAGATGCTTGGCGAATTTGGTTGACCGCCAGTACCCCCGTTGAATCCCTCAAACAGCTTTTGGTGCCACCTGCGGATGGGGTCATGATGGCGCGCCAAGTCAGCGACCGCGTCAATAAAATTAGCCACGATGATGCAGCGTGTTTAACGCCAGTGGACTGAAACTTAGCGGTAAACGGACGGCTGTGGGGGGGAGACAAGATGCGGGAAACAAATTGAATGCTTGTATTGAGCCGTGGCTGCAGGCGGGCGGCGCGCATTCTGCCGGACAAAATTGAGTAGGAGAGTTGAGATCCGGCCTGTGGTCGAACCAGAGCCAGGTTTGTTAAGCAAAACGGGCTGGCGAAGATCACGAAGGACGTCTGATCCTGCGCATCGCTTCATGACGAGCTGATATGATCTTCAGCTGTTGACCATCGCCCTGACATAGTTCCAGCAAGCCTTTGGCTATCAGGATCAGACTAGTGTGTTGATCGCCACGATTGCAAAAGTCGAGGCGATCCCTTCCCCGATATTGACCCCGTAAGCGGACCAGATTGGCCGCAAGCCTCTTTTGCTGAAAGCAATCCCTGGCTTTCTGGCCTCGGCCTTGGTCTCGTGTGCCGCAGGCCTGCTCGGCCTTGCTGGTCCCTTCCTGAATGGAGCATCAGTGCATTGCTTTGGCTGCAAGCCAGCGACATTGGTTGCCAAGCTCGTCTGCGCCCTTGGCCTTTTTTAGCTTATCGGAACAACCAGTACGTCATTTTGGGTCCTTTATTCAGCATCGGCCAAATGGCTTGGCTGGCGGCTTCGGTTTCGTTTTGTCCCACCATGATCCAGCTTATCCCCACCCGGGGCACGGGCCACCGTTGCGCGCACTTGTCAAATCGTAACCGCTAAAGATAGCAGGTGCCGGGACAAGGCGAAGTTGCAGGCGACACCAAGGCCTAGTGGGGCAGGAAGTCTTTCGTCAGGTCCACCGTGCTGTGTCGGCCTAGCGCTGTGCCGCACTGGCCAGCCCATGTTTGCCGAGCCGCTCGTCCCAAACCTGTCAGCGCAGACCACGGCAGTCATCGGCCCTGCACTGGTGGCGGCGATGACGGCAATTTCAAACTTTTTTTCGTCAAGGAAGCCATCTAAAATTCCCCACACAAAAGCGCCGTGTGAGCCACCCCCTTGCAGCACGATCTTGAGGACAGGGTTGGCCGTGGGCTTCAGTCCACCTTTCCTGGCGGCTGTGGACGTGAGAAGACCCAATTGTCCCCAATCGAAGCTTCAGGGTCGAAGTGATAGCCATCCACATCAAAAGCTTTGATGCCTTCTGGGTTGACCATGCGATTTTCAATGCAAAAGCGCGCCATCGCCCCACGTGCATGCTTAGTATAGAAGCTCAAGACCCGGGCCTCACCATGCTTGATCTCTTTGAAGTTCGCCGTGATCACGCGCGCTTTCAACGCCTTCTTCGAGATGGCGCTGAAGTATTCGGTGGAGGCAAGGTTCAGCACGGTTGCGCCATGCTGGCTTGCCAAGTCTTCATTGATGGCCTTTGACAAACGGTCGCCCCAGAAGTCATAAAGGCTATCGCCGCGCTCAGTTTTGAGCCGCGTGCCCATTTCCAAACGATAGGGTGCGATAACGTCGAGAGGGCGCAGCAGGCCATACAGTCCAGAGAGGATGCGAACATGGTCTTGCGCCCAGTTTAAGTCTTCGGCGCTGAACTCGCGTGCCCGCAGGCCCTGATAGACATCGCCATTAAATGCGAGCGCCGCTTGCAGCACCTCCGGTCCATTGAGCGAAGGGTCAAAGGCCTGAAAGCGCTGATAGTTGAGCTCGGCCAAATTGTCAGACAGACGCATCAGCTTGGCAATGTCGGATCGCTTGAGCTTGGCGGCCACTTTGGCGAGGGTAGCAATATCGGCTTCCAAACGCGGCTTGGTGGCTGGCAGCTCTTGAGAAACCGGCTCGTAATTTAGGTTTTTGGCGGGAGAGAGAAGAATCAGCATGGCCCTAAAATAGGGTTGCTTGGCCCATAAGGCGAGAGGCAATGCGCGTAGCTTGCCCCGGCGAGGTGTTTGTCAGTGTAGGAGGCAGGTCACGAAACCCGACTAATTAGAAATCGCGTTTGCCCGTAATGGTCTCAGCAAACATTCGGAAGTCGCCCATCAGGCTCCAAGCAGGATAGGTGAAGGTCGCAGGCTTGTTCTTCTCAAAGAAAAAATGCCCAACCCAAGCAAAACCATATCCCAAGATCGGCGCAGCAACCAAATATTGGAAGCCACCCACAACGCCCCACAGGACGACATTGAGCAAGCACAGACAAACAAGCCCGGTACCGACAATATGCAAGCGGCGGCTGATCACATTTTGGTGCTCAGACAGGTAAAACGGGTAAAATTCCTCGAAGCTCGCAAAGCGGGCAGGGGTGGAATCTGTGGCATCGGTCGGGGTGATGTTTTCGTCAGTCATTGTCCTCATGTGTGGTGGCCTATCCCCGAGCGCAAGGGCCAATTCGGGTATTTGGGGAAAAAATTCTCGAGGCCTGCGACTAAGCCCGCTGCCGTACCACGCGCACGGCACAACCCAGCGCTGCCTCAACCTGAGAGAGGGCTTCGGGGGCGAGTTTGCCGACCCCTGCATTGGTTGCGACAAGCGTAAAGCGGGCAAAGGCTGCGGCAGGCTGATAGGTGAGTGCATTAAGATTGGTCGACCCGCCACAGCAGGCTGCCACGAGGGCCAACTCCTCGAACTCGGTTTCGGCCGCCTGATCCATCGCGCCTTCCCACCAGGCTTGGGCATCCTTGCCGCAGAGCGGGCAGGTGATGGCCTCAAACGCCTCGCCCGCATCGATGAAACGTACATCGTCAAACATGTCATAGGTGACTTCCTCGGCACGAGGCAGCAAAGCCTCCAGCGCGTCGGCCCCGGCTTCGGCTTGCTCCTCGCCGGGGATGTAGGCCGGATCGGTCGGGATCAGGACCAGATAGTCGAGCGGTTTCATCTAGCTGGCCATCGCCACTTTCACGGCGTCTAGGCCGGCAAAGGCAGCTTCAGCCGTCGGCGCACCGCCTTGGGCAAAGTCGGGCTTACCGCCGCCGCCTTGCCCGCCCATGGCGAGAACAGCGGCCTTGACCAGATCCACCGCACTGACGCTGGCGACCGTGCTGGCCACCGCTATCGCAGCTTTACCGTCGGCTGCCGCAACATAGGCAACCACACCTTGGCCCAGCTTTTGGATGGCTTCATTGACCATGGGGCGCAGGTCTTTGGCCCCAATGCCGTCGAGGATGCGGGCATCGAGTTTGACCCCTTTGATCTCTTCAATCGCGGCCACCGCACCACCCCCGCCACCTAAAGCGAGCTTTTGCTTGGCCTCGGTCAGTTCTTTTTCCAACCGCTTACGGTCGACAATCATGGCCTCGATCCGCGCAGGCAGATCAGGCAATTGCGCTTTCAAGGGCTCTGCTGCGGCGCGCGCAATGGCAGCTTCGGCTTTGAGGTGATCGAGGGCGGCTTGTCCCGTTGCGGCTTCAATCCGGCGCACGCCGGCCGCAACTGCGCCTTCAGACACAATTACAAAGCTGCCGATATCGCCTGTACGACCGACATGTGTTCCGCCACACAATTCCACTGAATAGGACTTGGGCGCATGGTCGAGTTTGCGCCCCATAGCCAGTACGCGGACTTCATCGCCATATTTTTCGCCAAACAGCGCCATTGCGCCTTCAGCAATGGCTTCGTTTGGCGTCATCAAACGGGTGGAGGTCTCGGTATTTTGCCGCACAATCGCGTTTACTTCCGCCTCGATGGCGTCCATCTCGGCCCGCGAAAGGCCCGCACCATGGGCAAAGTCAAAACGCAAGCGGTCGGCTTCGACGAGCGAGCCCTTCTGAGTTACATGAGGGCCCAGAACGTTTTGAAGGGCGGCATGCATCAAGTGCGTAGCGCTATGGTTGGCGCGGATGGCGTTGCGGCGCCCCCCATCGATGCTCAACACAGCGGCTTCACCGACTTTGACCGCGCCTTGTCGCAGTCTACCCTTGTGGCCATGGATGGCCCCGGCGCGCTTAAGCGTATCTTCAACTTCAAAGATGGCCCCATTGTCAAAGCGGATCATGCCTTGATCGCCAGCTTGACCGCCGCTTTCGGCGTAAAAGGGTGTTTGGTTGAACACGAGTTCGCCGCTTTGCCCAGCTTCTAGGGCGTCGACTTTGGCTCCGCCAACCACAATTGCCGCCAATTGGCCGCTAGCCTCGCTCTGGCTATAGCCCAGGAATTCGCTACCGCCTTGTTCGTCTTTCAAAGTCAACCAAACAGTGTCGGTGCCAGCCTCACCACTACCAGCCCAAGCCGCACGGGCCAACGCCTTTTGCTCGTCCATTGCGGCATGAAAGGCCGTCATGTCCACGCCAATACCGCGTGAGCGCAACACATCTTGGGTCAGATCGACGGGGAAGCCAAAGGTGTCATAAAGTTGGAAGGCAGCCTTGCCCGGCAATTCCTGGCCTTTGGTCAGGCCCGCACTTTCCTCGTCCAACAAGGACAGGCCCCGACCCAAGGTACGGCGGAAACGGACTTCTTCTTGCTCTAAGGTCGAGGTGATGAAGGCCTCGGCACGGCGCAATTCTGAATAAGCGCCCCCCATCTCTTGGATCAGGACAGGGGCCAAGCGGTGCAGCAAAGGCTCACTTGCGCCCAACATGTGGGCATGGCGCATGGCGCGGCGCATGATGCGGCGTAGCACATAGCCGCGCCCTTCGTTCGACGGCGTTACCCCGTCGGCGATCAAGAAGCTGGATGCACGGATGTGGTCGGCAATCACGCGGTGGCTGGCGCGCCGATCACCTTCTGCCTTTACCCCGGTCAGGTTTTCAGACGCCGCGATCAGGGTTTTGAACAGGTCGATGTCATAGTTATCGTGCACGCCTTGAAGTACCGCCGAGACGCGCTCCAGCCCCATGCCGGTATCAATGCTGGGCTTGGGAAGGCTCGTTTGGCTGCCATCGGCGTGGCGCTCAAACTGCATGAAGACGAGGTTCCAAATCTCAATCCAGCGGTCCCCATCTTCTTCCGCACTACCCGGCACACCGCCCCAAATATGGTCGCCGTGGTCATAAAAGATTTCACTGCACGGCCCGCATGGACCCGTATCGCCCATCGACCAGAAATTATCGCTGGTGGGGATAGAGATAATGCGATCATCGCTGAGGCCTGCGATCTTGCGCCATAGGGCGCGCGCTTCGTCATCGGTATGATAGACGGTGACAATCAGTTTTGATTGATCAATGCCAAAATCCTTGGTCAGCAATTCCCACGCATGGCTGATGGCGTCTTCTTTGAAATAGTCGCCAAACGAGAAATTGCCCAGCATTTCAAAGAAGGTGTGATGGCGCGCGGTATAGCCGACATTGTCGAGGTCGTTGTGCTTGCCGCCGGCACGTACGCACTTTTGGCTGGTCGCGGCACGTGGCGGCTGGGGTGGAGTCTCCGCCCCCGTGAATACGTTTTTGAACTGCACCATGCCGGCATTGGTGAACATCAATGTCGGGTCATTATGCGGCACCAGCGGGCTGGACGCCATAACGGTGTGGCCTTTGGATTTGAAAAAGTCCAAAAACGCGGTGCGAATCTCGTTAACGCTAGCCATAACTTCCCGTCCAGGCACCATGTGTGCCGTTTAAAATTGAGTTGGCAAATCTATAGGCAGCCATGGCCTTAACGCCAAGTGGGTGGCGGGATGGATTGCAGGGAGGTGGTCTGTTGGCGGGACTGAGAAGCCCACCTATCCTTCAAATATAATGTTGCCGTCTACCATAGTGAGCACCGTTTTGGCGTCGAGGAGGTCGGCGGGTTTGACACTCATGAAATCGCGGGAGAACACGCTGATGCTGGCGGCTTGACCGACAGCCAAGGTGCCACGGCTGCGCTCTGCGCCCACCGCATAGGCGGCAGAGCGCGTGAACATACCCAAAGCCTGTTGGCGGGATACGCGCTCTTCGATACCCCAATCGGGGCCAACAAATCCATTGAGCGCGTGGCGATAAACGGCGGCATAAAACTCAATACGCGGATCGCCTTGCTCGACAGGGGCGTCGGAGCCACCGCACACCACGGCACCGGTCTTTAGAAGACTGGTCCATGCATAAGCCCCTTTCAGGCGCTCAGGCCCCAAACGCGCAGGGGCAAAGAATAAATCACCAATGGCATGGGAAGGTTGCATCGACGCGATCACACCCAGTTTGGCAAAGCGAGGCATATCGGCCGGTGAGACCACTTGCGCATGTTCGATCCGCCAACGCCGATTGGTCTTGATGTGGCCCAGCACGCGCTCAAACCAGTCAAGGCTTTGGCGATTGCCACGGTCGCCAATGGCGTGCATGGCAATTTGCGCGCCGGACTTCTTTGCCCGCTCCAGCACCGCCAGCACCTGCGCTTCCGGCGTCAACAACAGTCCCTCAGAATCTGGCGCATCGGCATAAGGTGCCAGCAGGGCCGCACCGCGTGAGCCCAACGCCCCGTCGGAATAGATTTTCACCCCCCGCGTGGTGATCCGACCTGTGGCATCGACACTTGGGCCCCGTCGCAACACGTCGGTGGCAAACGGGATGTCGAGGTAATTATCGACCCGCAATTGGACCTCGCCCGACAAAGCAAGCGCCTTCAGCGCCATCAAATCCTCGCCCGAAACGCTCATATTATGCAGGCCGGTCCAACCACGCGAGGCATAAAGCCGATCTGCTTTGACTAGGGCTTGCCGGATCATGTCAGGGGTTGGTGTCGGCATCCGGCTTTCAACCAGTGCTTGGGCATTATCGATCAGCATGCCCGTCGGTTCGCCAGAAGTATCCTTCAGGATTTGTCCGCCGGGGGGATTGGCCGTGCTGGCATCAATCCCGGCTAGCTTCAACAAGACGCTGTTTGCCAAAGCGGCATGGCCATCTGAACGGCCAAGCAGCAAGGGCCGGTCAGACACAATGGCATCAACATCTTGTCGTGTCGGGAAACGGCCTTCGGGCCAATGGGTTTCGATCCAACCGCGCCCCGCAATCGGCCCGGTAGGGTTTTGCGCGGCCCAAGCCGCAAGCTTGGCTTGAAGCTCTACGATGGATCTGACGCTGTCCAAGTTCAACGTCATTTCGCGCAGGCCAATACCGGTCATATGGGCATGGCTGTCGACAAGGCCCGGTAGAGCTGCAGCCCCTGCAAGGTCGATCTCCTTGGCGCGCGGTAAAGCAGTCCGCACCGCCCGCAAGCTGCCAACACTGACGATCCGGCCACCCTCAATCGCAATGGCTTCGGCAGGGCCTTGCCCGACCACGCCGGTATAAATGGGACCGCCGGTCAGGATGATGCGCGAGCGGGTGGCGGATAGAGCGGGGCCGCCTAACAGGCTCATAGAACCAAGTGCCAATAGATCGCGACGATTCATCCCCAGTCTCCCTCAGGTAAGGCAGAAGGGTCGGGCACATCAGGTTGGCTGTCAATTGCCTTTGGGCTTCCACCCACAGCCAGAGCCTTTGGCTTCAATGATAACCACGAACCGGTTTTGGCGTGGCTAAAGCCGGCAATGGTGCTACCGATATCCCGTCTTCAATCAGCTCTTTGGCTTCCTTCGCGGTGGCTTGGCCATAGACGAGGCGTTCTTCGCTGTCGCCCTCATGCATGGCACGCACTTCCCGGGCAAAGGCGTCGCCGACATAATCGTAGTTCTGCTCAATATGCTCTTTCCAGCCCTGAAAGAAGGCTTTGACGGGCTCTGGCAAGCTCAAAGGGTCCGGCCCATTGGCTAGGGGTATGGGAGCATCGGCAGAGACAGGTGGAGCAGGGCGGTCCGACTTTGAGGAGACAACCGCCGGGGCCATGGGCGCTTTCTCAACTGCTTTTGACCCGCACAAGGGGCATTCAACCAAGCCGCGCCCCGCTTGGGTCTCATAGCCAGCTATTGAGTCAAACCACGCCTCCCAGTTATGGGCCTGATCACAGCGAAGCGCATATTTAATCATGGGCTTTGATAGTCACGGTCATGAGTCAAGCAAGGGATTTTTTCGCGCGCGCTGGTAACCCGCTCAAGGTCAAGGTCGGCCAACAGCACGCCCAGATTATCGTGGGCAAGTTCACCAATGATCTCGCCCCAGGGCGAGATGATCAAGCTATGGCCAAAGGTGGCACGGCCATCTTCATGATTGCCACCTTGGGCGGCTGCCAGAATAAACGCACCAGTCTCGATCGCGCGCGCGCGCAACAAAGTATGCCAATGGGCCTTGCCGGTGGGGGCGGTAAAGGCTGCGGGCACGGTAATGATCTGTGCCCCGGCTTTAGCCAAGTCGCGAAACAAATGCGGGAAGCGCACGTCATAACAAATAGTCAGGCCTAAGGTGCCAAAATGGGTTTCCACCACGACAGCCTTGTCGCCGGGCTCATAGGCATGGCTCTCGCGGGTTTCTTGGCCTGCGCCCAAATTCACATCAAACAGATGGATCTTGTCATAGGTGGCTAAAAGGCTGCCGTCTGGGTCAAACAAATGGCTCCGATTGGCCGCTTTCCCGCTACGTCGCTTCAACAGGGCAGAGCCGATCAAGAGATGCACGCCATAGGCTTTGGCCTGCTCACCATACCAATCCAGCGCCTCGGCCTCATCCTCAAAGAGGGCCGCTTCGTCAAATCGTGCGCGGTCACGCTGCAGGATATTGGTGCCTTCAGGCGTCACAATCAGCTTCGCCCCGGCCTTGGCGGCGCGGGCTAATAAGGGCTCAAGCTGCGCACGCGCGGCATCCAGTCGTGCCGGCGTCCGCAATTGAAGGAGCGCAACCTTGACCAAGGCTAGGTCGCCAGCAGGGGATCAAGGCCGCCTCTGGCCTCCAACGCCATCAAATCATCGCAGCCACCAATGTGGGTGCCGCCAATAAAAATCTGCGGAAATGTGTTGCGGCCAGACAATTCATTCATCTTGGCCCGCATCTGTGCATTTGAGGATGCTTCGACATTGGTAATGTCGGCCCCCTTTTTCTCAAGGAGTGCCAACGCCCGCTCGCAATAGGGACAAAAATACTTGGTATAGATCGTGACTGCTGCCATCTCAGACATCCTAAAAAATTGTCGTTCCCGTCTTTGTCATATAGAGATGATTAGCCTGATTTGGAGCCCCCACCATGACCCAATCTTACACATCAGCTAAAGAAATCCCTGATCTGCCGCCAGATCAAGCCCATATGCTTGGACAGATGCTGCTGGAAGAGGGCGGGTTTGCTCGACTTTCGGCGAGGGATCAAGCCCTGGTGTGCGCGATCGCTCACCGTGTTCACAGCACACAGGATGCAAACGAGGCATTTGAATTACAAACGACTTTTGGCGAAAGATTGGCTGATCGTGTTGCAGAAATTGGTGGTTCTTGGGCCTTTGTTTCCAGTTTTGGTGTGTTCTTGGTGGTTTGGGCAACTTTGAATTTGGTGATTTTGCAAGGCGAAGCCCGCTTTGATCCGTATCCTTTTATTTTCTTGAACCTCATTCTGTCGATGCTGGCAGCGATCCAAGCCCCCATCATCATGATGGCGCAGAACCGCCAAGCTGAGAAGGATCGCCTGAGCACGCGGATGGACTACGAGGTCAATGTGAAAGCAGAGCATGAGATCGCGCTTTTGCGTCTGCATTTGTCGCAGCTGCACGAGAAGTTCGACCGCCATTTGGCCAAAGCGACATAAAGGCACGTTGTATGCGGATTGTTTCGGGGCGGTGGAAAGGCAAGGCGCTGGCAGCCCCTGCTGGGGACGCGACTCGGCCAACGTCTGACCGTGCGCGCCAAGCGGTCTTCAATATACTTGAGCATGCGCCTTGGTCGCCTGGATTTTCAGGTGCCAATGTGCTGGACTTGTTTGCAGGAACGGGCGCGTTGGGGCTAGAGGCCCTATCACGTGGAGCGGCTCAGTGTCTTTTTGTCGACACCGATCCTGCGGCTCGGGCAGCCATGGCCAGCAATATTGAAGCCTGCTCTGCCCAAGGTATCACAAGGGTCTGGAAGCGTGACGCCACCGATCTGGGCGTGATGCCTGCCTCGGCCAATGGCCCATTTGATCTGGTTTTTCTAGATCCACCCTATGCTAAAGGCTATGATCTGGCCGCGCTTAAGGGCCTTGCTCAAGGTTGGCTACATGCTGGGTCGCTTGTCGTGCTAGAGCGGGGACGAGGCGAATTGGCGCTGGCTTCGGCAGGTTATGAGGTCGTGGACAGCCGCAACTATGGCGCAGCGGACGTGTTCTTCCTGAGGTGGAGCAAAACTAGCGCTTAAGCGACTTGGTCGTGTCCAAATACGCCAACACCGGGGCGGGGACGACGTGCTTTGGCCAAGATTTTATCCAAAGCGGCTACAGCACGGTCTGTCATGGTCTCAATGATTTCAACATCGAGATAAAGGTCACCTGCAGGGCGGCCCTTGGTTTTAGGCAAACCGCGCCCTGCTACCAGCAGGCGATCGCCATCTTGGCTGTCTTTCGGCACATTCAGCCGCAGACGGCCCATGGGTGTTTCAATCTCGACCCCGCCTCCAACTTTAGCTTGCGCCGCAGACAAAGTTAGCGTGGTGACAATATTCCCTCCGTTGATTTCGAAGCCATCGGTGTCAGCAATGCGGATGACGCAAGCCACATCGGTTTTGCCAATGCGGGCAAGAATGCGATCGCCAGCGCGGGCGCCAGCAGGTACCCGCACGCTGGCTTTACCAAGCGGGCAGGAGCCCTTGACCGATCCACCGCGAGCGGCAATCCAAACCGAAATTTCAAGATCAATCTCGGTCATGCGCCCGGCGCGCGGACTGCCAACGCGGCCGACATCAGCTGAGGCGGCGCCAAGAGTAATGACCCGATAGGCTTCACGCGCTTCTTCGAAGCGTTTTCGCGCCTGCGGATCAGAATTGACATCTGGGTGACACGATTTGGCGACAGCATGAAACGCGGCCTTGGCGGCGCGGGGATCAGCATTGGGCTCAAGCCCGAGGATGGCATAGGGTGAAGACATGGGCTGGACAATCATCTCGGCACGGTTAACGACGTGTAAACTCGCTCGCTAAATTTCATCTTTTGCCCATTGGTTTTTGCAGGCAGGGCAGTGCGTTTTTTCAAGGCGGTTGCGGGTGGGTTTGATGGGAAAAAGCTGAACCCCAAACTGTCGAGTTGGCGAATGGAAGCCGGTGCACTACATTGTCCCCATGACCTCAAATACCCTTATCCCAACGTCACCTTCTGAGGCCGACTATCAGGCTGTGGCCAACAACCAGCAACCCGAAATGGAAGCATCAGCAGACCCCTTTGTTTTGTTCGGTACCTGGTTGAAAGAGGCCAAGGAAAAAGAGATCAATGATGCCAACGCGATGGCTTTAGCGACGGCGGATAACTCTGGCCTGCCAGATGTACGGATGGTCCTTCTCAAGGATTTTGATCACCAAGGTTTTGTTTTTTATACCAATCTGGAAAGCTATAAGGGCCAGCAACTGGGCCAAAACCCCCAAGCTGCGCTGTGTTTTCATTGGAAAAGTGTCCGACGACAAGTACGGGTGCGCGGTGCCATTACGTCTGTGAACCGAGAAGAAGCAGACACCTATTTTGCTTCGCGCGCCCGCGACAGCCGGATTGGGGCTTGGGCGAGTGCGCAGTCGCGCCCGATGGAAGATCGCTTTGCGCTGGAAACGAGTGTGGCAACTTACGCGTTGAAATTCGGCATTGGCGAGGTACCGCGCCCGGACTTCTGGTCGGGCTTTCGGCTTGTGCCGACGCGCATTGAATTTTGGCGCGATCGTCCATTTCGCTTGCATGACCGATTAGAGTTTGTGCGGACTGAAGCATCCGCCCTTTGGACAACGTCCAAGCTGTATCCCTAACGCGTTTTCACCGCTCCTCATTTTAGAAAGACTCACCCATGCGCGCAGATCAAAAAGCCTTTCTGGTCACGGGGGCATCAACCGGGATTGGTCGGGCGATTGCTGACCGTCTGGTGGCTCAAGGCCATTATGTTTTTGCCTCCGTCCGGAAACAGGCTGATGCCGATGCCTTGAATGCCTCTTATGGGGCCAATGGCCTGGCGGTCCTATTTGACGTATCAGACCTTGAGGCGATCGAGAAAGCCGCGCAGACCATTGGTGATGCCTTGCAAGGACGGACCTTGGCCGGACTCGTCAATAATGCCGGGATTGCTTTGCCGGGGCCTGCTTTAGTCCAGCCCCTGAGCGAGATCGAGCAAGTGATGAATATCAACTTCATGGGTGTGGTGCGCTGTTGCCGCGTCTTTGCGCCGCTGTTGGGGGCTGATCCTGCACGTACCGGCCCTAGAGGCAGGATCGTGAATATCACGTCTGTTTCTGGCAAGTTCGGCTATCCCTTTACCGCAGCTTATGTCGCGGCCAAGCATGCGGTTGAAGGCTTCTCGGACAGCCTGCGGCGCGAGCTATTGCTCGTCGGCATTGACGTGATTGTGGTAGGCCCAGGTGCGGTCAAAACGCCGATCTGGGAGAAGGGGGCTGCGGCTGGGGGTAACCGGTATGTCGATACGATTTGGGGTAGGCCTTTAGAGCGCCTCACGACGTCCTTGGCCGCCATGGATCAGGAAGGCCTTGAGGTCAGTGTCGTTGCCAAAGTGGTTGAAGAGGCGTTGATGACAGCCCGTCCCAAAACGCGCTATGCGCCTGTACCCAACAAATTGGTCAATTGGTGGCTGGCCCGTTTCCTGCCGCCGCGGATGGTTGACAGGTTGGTCGGCAAAAACCTGTCGCTTTTGCCTTAGGGTCCTGTCCTTCGCCCCATCAACAGCCTTGTGATGTGGCCTTGGCCCTTGCCTAGTTGACGTGCGCGCTTGAGGCCTTAGGAAGAGCCAAAATCGGCCATTTGACGCGCGGGGCCGGTGCAGCTGCTGCCCTCTGGCACGCTAAAAATTTTGGGAGAGAATTATGCTCGGTTTAATGCAGAATTGGCCACTGACGGTCGATAAGATCATGGATCATGCAGCCATTAATCATGGTCGTCGGGAAATTGTGACTCGTTCTGTTGAAGGGCCAATCGTCCGCACCACCTATAGCGAAATCAATACCCGCGCAAAGAAGGTCTCCAATGCGCTGTTGGCTGAAGGGATCAAGCTGGGCGACCGGGTTGCGACTTTGGCCTGGAACTCTGGCCGCCACATGGAAATCTGGTATGGAGCCATGGGCCTCGGCGTCGTGCTGCATACCTTGAACCCACGCCTATTCCCCGAGCAATTGGTTTATATCGTTAATCACGCAGAAGATAAGATCATCTTTACCGACCTGACCTTCCTGCCTATTCTGGAAGCCTTGAAAGATAAATTGAGCCCGGTGACCCGTTATGTTGTCCTGACAGATAAGGATCACATGCCAGCTTGTGGCCTCAAAGGTGTCATCGACTACGAAAGCTGGATCGAAAGCCACAGCGCCGAAGCAAAATGGGGCGGGTTTGATGAAAACACTGCAGCCGGTCTTTGCTATACTTCTGGCACCACCGGCAATCCCAAGGGTGTGCTCTACTCCCACCGATCCAACGTCTTGCACACGCTTTTGACAATGCAAAAGGATGTGATGGGTCTGGGCTCGCGCGATGTGATCCTGCCAGTCGTGCCAATGTTTCACGCCAATGCGTGGGGCGTTGCATTGTCTGCACCTGCTGCCGGAGCCAAAATGGTCATGCCGGGGGCGAAGATGGACGGGGCGTCCATCTATGAATTGTTGGAAACCGAAAATGTTACTTTCTCGGCTGCCGTTCCAACCGTTTGGATGATGCTGTTGCAACATTTGGAATCGACCAATTCCAAACTGTCCACCCTGAAAAAAGTCGCCATTGGTGGCTCTGCGGTACCAGAGCGTATCATGCGGATGTTCGAAGAGAAGTATGGCGTCGAAGTGCTCCACGCTTGGGGCATGACTGAAACTTCGCCGCTGGGCACCTTGGGCTCGCTCGGCCCCGATGCGGACACCCTGACCCATGATGAGAAAATCAAGACCAAACTGAAGCAGGGGCGTCCGCCGTTTGGTGTGGAAATCAAAATTCTGCGCGATGGTGCGGAGGCACCACGCGATGGTGAAACCTTTGGCAATCTGGTGGTGCGCGGTGCGGCCATTGCTGCAGGCTATTTCAAGGGCGAAGGGGGTAACATCCTAGACCAGGACGGCTTTTTTGATACAGGCGACGTAGCAACCATCGATAGCGCTGGCTTCATGCAAATCACCGACCGCGCCAAGGACGTAATCAAGTCTGGTGGTGAGTGGATCAGCTCCATTGATGTCGAGAACGTTGCAGTCGGTGCCCCAGGTGTCGCGGTTGCTGCGGTGATTGGCAAATATCATCCCAAGTGGGATGAGCGTCCTTTGCTCATCATCGAGTGCGCTAAAGGGGCGACGTCAACCAAAGAAGATATCTTGGCCTATCTCGATGGCAAAATCGCCAAATGGTGGATGCCAGACGATGTCCAGTTTGTTGAAGCCATTCCACTGGGTGCAACCGGCAAGATCAATAAGCTGGCATTGCGTGAAACCTTCGCGAACTACGATCTGCCAACTGCAAAAGCATCGTAATCATGGTCGGATGGGCCGGAACCACGCCAGTTCTGGCCCATACCGCCTTTACCTCTGGAAAGCGGCACTCTAGGCTGGATTTAACAGGCCGCAGCTGCTGCGGCCTTTCTGCATTAAGGAGGATAGGATGGCCGATCTGCAATCTCGTTTCGCGAAAGCCCGCAATATCATACTGATGATTGGTGTGGCCTTGGCCATCTTTGTGCCGATCTGGTTTGCGGTTGCCGCCCTTGGCACCAAGTTCGGCCTGTGGCCTTGGACCATCGGCCTTGTAAAGATGATTGGCGGGATGGGCGTGCCTATGATTGGCATTTTGATCGTCTTGACCTTTATAACCAGTCTCCTGGTTGTTTTCATCAAGCCGCGCGCAGGTTTTGCGTCTTTGGGCTTTATGTGGGTGGTGGCCCTTGGCGCTGCAGGTATGGCATTTTCGGCGATTTCAGCGGTCCGTGCCGTGCCGCCTATCCACGATATTTCGACCAATCCTGCCAATCCTTTGGTCTTCTCCGATGCCGTAATGGCAGCACGTGGTCCAAAGTCCAATCCGATTATTGCCCCAAAGGACGCGACTGTGCCTTTTGACAAGGCCCGCCTGTCGCCTTGGTCAGGTCGGTCATTAGATCAGATCCAGGTCGAAGCCTATCCCGAGATCAAAACCTTGGAGCTCGCCACCACGTCACCGGCAGAAGCCTATAAAAAAGCTGAAGCAGCCATGAAGTCCAAGGGATGGACCATTATCGCGCAAGACCCGGCTAACATGCGCCTCGAAGCCAGTGTAGAAAGCTTTTGGTTTGGCTTTAAGGATGATGTCGTCTTGGTTGTGACCGCCGATGGTACAGGTTCTGCGGTTGATATGCGTTCTGTCAGCCGCGTGGGCATTTCTGATTTGGGTGCTAATGCAAAGCGCATCGAAGCCCTGTTAGCTGCTGTAAAAGGCTGAATTACATATCGCTAATTGACTCCTCGGGCACTTGGTGGGATCACGCGAGCGATGAAAACAACTTTCGTTATCCTTGTTTCTGCCCTTGCAGGTCTTGCGCTCGGGGCAGCAACGACCGGTCATGCAGCAGCTAGCAAGGCCGCTTCGGTCGCGACAAAGACGGGTGAAGCTGCCGAAGCGCCTGCCACCGGCGCTTCTTCCTCCAGTTTGGCTTTAGACCGTCGGGTTGATGTTGTGATTGTCTCAGGCTTCCGGGTCCGCGCGAAGGCGTTCGATGAGCGAAAGCCCCCTTTGGTGGAAGGCTACGGCGAACTGATTAAAAAGGCTGAATGCGAAACCAAAGTGTGCGGCTATGTGGTGTTCTACGATGGCACAAAATGGCGCTATACCAACATTTTGGCGGGTGAAGAAGACCACTTGCGCGAGCTGCAGGCTAATCTAGAGTTTGATCGTCAAACCCTGGTAATTGTCCATCCCAACGGTGAAAAGCGCACAATTCCTAATTTCTAAGCGCTGCGGTAAGTCTTAGCGAGAACCTGCCCCTTTAAGGCAATCACACTAGGTGAAAGCTTGCGTCCAAAGTGGGTTCACCGTCGCAGACGACACGTCCGATTTTCACCAATCG
Organism: Maricaulis salignorans; assembly: GCA_943372135.1. Lineage (GTDB taxonomy): Bacteria > Pseudomonadota > Alphaproteobacteria > Caulobacterales > Aquidulcibacteraceae > Aquidulcibacter. The sequence continues at coordinate 287,236 of CALRXH020000001.1, forward strand.
GCTCATATGCGCCATTACTGAGTGGCATGCTGCAGGCCATAGGCGTTGATCGACTGCGGCATACATCACGGGCACCATGTCTTTGACTTTGTAGTGACCTGAGGCCAGGCAAGAGAGGATTTGGTCCTCGCGATCCAGGCGGTGGTCCCGGTAGGCCGCCACAAAGGGCGCAGGGTCTGTGATCGGGGGGCCATGGGTTGGCCAGATCGTTGCAAATTCCCTTGCGGCAATCTTTTCAAGGCTGGTCAGATAGGCGTCCATATCTCCATCTGGTGGGCTGATGACTGTTGTAGACCATCCCATGATATGATCGCCGGAGAATAGGCAGTTTTCTTCCTTCAAGGCATAACACATGTGACCGGACGTATGGCCGGGCGTCGCAATGGCTTCGATGGTCCAGCCGTCGCCTTCGATCAAGGTTCCATCATGCAGGGCAGAATCAGGACGGAAGCGTGTGTCATCACCGGCCTCTAGCCGCACTTCGGATTGTGCGGGCAGGGCTACTTCGCCCGAAGCCAGAACGGAGCAACCCGCCCAACGCGCCAAAGGATGGGCCAGCGGGCTATGGTCCATATGGGAATGGGTGACAAGAACATGACTTACAGTCTCGCCCTCCAACGCTTGCTTTAGGGCTTCGAAATGGTCAGCTAAATCGGGGCCCGGATCAATGACGCACACATCTCCGTGCCCAATTATATAGACCCCTGTGCCCGTGAAAGTGAAGGGGCCAGGATTATTGGCAACAAGCCGACGGATCAGCGGGCTAACCTGTTCAACCCGTCCATAGTCAAATTTGATATCGCGGACAAAAGGAATCGTAACAGCCATCATATGCCTCCACCAGCACGCAGCTGGACTTTCTCGCAACTTGTTCTCAAGGCAGACGCCAGAATATAAGTACTTTTCAGTTTATCGGATAAGGGTAACGCGATTGGCGGGCCCATGTCGGTACGATTGGCATCGACAATGTAGATCAATCCACTGGTCCGGTCGCGTAAGATATCCAGTCCACCCCAATCAAGGTTCAAAATCTGACAGAAGCGCGTGATTGCCGCTTTCTCATGGCTTGAGAATACCTCATCCACACTGCGAAGCCAGCATTGGGTGTTGTCATTGGAAAACCGCACGTGCTCCGGGCGTCGCTTGATATACACCAGAGACGGTTCACCGCTGACTGTTGGGGTGCGCAAGTCCTCAATCAGGCCATCAGCGCTGCGATTGTCAACCAGCTTTTGATAGACTTTGCCGGGCTTGGGTTCACACGGCAGGGTGACGATACGTCCGTCATGAATGCCATTGACTTCTCCCTTTTCAACCGCGAATCCTTCGTTTTGGCTAGGATCAAGCGCCAATCCATAGCCAAAGGCCTCCTCAAAAGCGGCAGCGACGCGGGATTTACTTAAATCACGCGCGTCGAAGTTCCAGCGCGGTGCGCCATCATCTGGCAAGGAAATCGGTTCGCTGTGGGTTCTGTCTTCAAAATGCATCCACAGTTGCGGGATCTCGCCGGCGCGGGCGGATCGACCACCAGCCAGAAACAGGCTGGGCCAGATCAGATACCAAGGCCGGCTAGGGTCAGGTAGGAATCCAATAACGGGGCCGTCCTTTGGGCGGGGGCTCAACACGACGCTCAAAAAATACACACACCAGTGAAAAATTTCACTCAAATGCGCGGCGTCAAAGGGCACGCGCGCACCAGTTTTCCTCACGGTTACGCCGGTCCAGCTCCACTCGAAATCACGCAAGAGATTGGTCAAGATAAACAGGCCTTTGGCAAACAGCGATTGGGCTCGGGCTGGATGGGGTTCAGCCTTATGTGATTCGACTTCTTACACGTCACCATCCCTTCAAATTGTGACAGGGTCTTGGCAGGAACACACACCGGTGCAGTGACGCCGGTTACGGTGCCGTATCTTTCGTCACCTACGGGTCAGGTGCGGCTTGATCAGCGTGCCTGGGACAAGGATCGCAATAGCGGCATCAGGCCGCGCAAGTCATAACCGCCGCGCGCGCCCGCTTCGACAAGCGCTTCAGGGCTAACACCGGCACTGGCCTCTGCCAAGGCCCAGAGATTGGTTGAACGTGTCCCGCTGCGACAATAGGCAAGGACTGGCCCGGTGCTGGCGGCGAGCGCCTGGCGCATTCGTGGCACAGCCTCTTCGGGGATGCCGCCCGAAATGGGGATATGGGTGAAGCTAAGCTGATGTTCCGCGCAGGCATTTGCAATCTCTTGCGCGCTGACCTGGCCCAGATCCTCCTGATCGGGTCGGTTGCAGATCACAGCGGTAAAACCATCGCGCGCCGCTTGGGCAACGTCAGCCACGCTGATTTGTGGCGAGGCAGAGAAAGTGGGGGTAATCGTGCGAAATGGGCTCATGACTTTTTCCTTTGGTAGAGGCTTAGCGGAAGCCCAGCGCAGGGTCCAGCACGGGACGCGCGAAAAACGGCGAGGAGGCGAGGGGCCCTAGTTTCGTTGCCAATCAAGCTCTTGTCAGGAGCGATGCTGGCATGATCCGTTGACAATCCAGCAACCATCATCAATTGCTCTCCCCCGGACTAGACGCGACTGCTGGCTAGTTCGCGGAAGCTTCAAAAGGACCAAATACGCCATGTTAGCCTATACGATGCGACGTCTAATGGTGGCTTTTCCCACCATGCTGGTCATCATTGCCGTGGCTTTCTTCATGATGCGTTTGGCACCGGGTAGCCCGTTTGATACCGAGCGCGCATTGTCGCCTGAAATTCGCGCCCAGCTCATGTCCTTTTACGGCTTTGATAAGCCGCTTTACATCCAGTTTCTGGACTATTTGAAGGGGTTGGCAACCTTCGACTTGGGCCCCTCCTTGATTTACAAGGACCAAACGGTGAGCGAGATCATTGGTTCGGGTTTCCCCGTTTCAATGACAATTGGTTTGGCAGCTCTGCTGTTGGCGACGTGCGTTGGCGTGCCGATGGGCCTGTTTGCTGCTCTGAAGCAGAACAGCTTGCCTGACTATTCCATCATGGCCATCGCGATGGCGGGAATTTGTATTCCCTCATTGGTGACCGGGCCCATCCTGTCCTTGGTATTTGGGGTCTATCTTGGCTGGTTGCCAACGGCGGGCCTTGATTTGGGTAAGATGACGTTTGAGACGTTGCTGCTGCCTGTCGTCACCCTATCCTTAGCCCAGATTGCCATCATATCGCGTTTGGTGCGCTCGAGCGCCGTGGAAGTCTTGCGGTCCAACTTTGTGCGTACGGCACGCGCTAAGGGCCTTCCCGAATACCAAGTCCTATCCAAACACGCGCTGCGAGCGGCGCTGTTGCCCTTGGTCTCCTATTTGGGTCCGGCCTGCGCTGGCCTGATCACCGGCTCTGTTGTGGTGGAGACCGTGTTCCAATTGCCGGGCATCGGCAAAAACTTTGTCACGAGTGCGTTGCAGCGTGACTACCCCGTCGTGATGGCGGTAGTCGTGCTCTATGCTGGCCTCATCATTCTGCTGAACCTTCTGGCCGATCTTGCGTACGGCCTCTTGGACCCGAAAGTAAAATACGAGTGACACTCTTGATCACACCCGAAGAAAAGGCAGAGCTTCTCGAAGCCGCCGTCAAAGGACGCTCATTATGGGATGATGCGCAGCGCCGCCTGTTTCGCAATAAGGCCGCCGTGGGCAGCATGATCGTGCTTGGCACTTTGACTTTCTTGGCGATCTTTGGCCCGTTTTTCTGGCCCCATGATTATGAGACCATCTATAATGACCGCGTGTTGCAGGGGCCTACATGGGAGCATTTGCACATTTTCGGCACTGACCCACAAGGGCGAGATTTGTTTGTGCGGCTGTTGTACGGATTGCGCATGTCTCTGGCTGTAGGCCTTGTCGCAACGGGGGTTTCGCTTCTGATCGGGGTGATTTGGGGCGCGACAGCTGGCTATATTGGTGGCCGGGTCGATCAGATCATGATGCGCATCGTTGATGTGCTTTATGCGCTACCTTTCATTTTCTTTGTGATCATCTTGATGGTGGTTTTTGGCCGTAATCTGATCTTGATCTTCGTGGCGATTGGCGCGGTTGAGTGGCTGACGATGGCGCGGATTGTTCGCGGCCAGACGATCTCTCTGCGCAAGAAGGAATTTGTCGAGGCAGCAGAAGCCGCCGGCGTCACCAGCGCCAGCATCGTGACGCGTCACATTGTTCCCAACGTGCTAGGACCTGTCGTTGTCTATGTAACCTTGACCATTCCTGCTGTAATTTTGACCGAAAGCTTCTTGAGCTTCTTGGGTCTTGGCGTGCAGGAGCCAATGACCAGTTTAGGCAATCTGATCTCGATTGGTGCACGCGAGATGGAGATTGCCCCGTGGCTTTTGATCTTCCCAGCCACCACCATGATGGTCACATTGTTCTGCTTCAACTTTATCGGCGACGGCCTGCGCGACGCGATTGACCCCCGCGACCGCTAGCTTGGCCGCAAGGGGGCACTCAGCCGCTCCAGTTTATTCAACCCGGCGCACGCGATAGCCTTTATTGCGGCCCTCTACCGACAGGATGAAGGAGCCCATCGCAGCCGTGCGAATCTTTACCTTATAGGGCGGGCGAGAGGGGGCATTGAGTTCGCCTGCCTCAGTCAAGCGCCAGACCTGGCCATTCTCAAGTGTGATCACAACCCGCCCAGCCGATTCCCGCGTGCTGACCACGGTGAAGCTTTGCTCCTCAATATCCTCTTCCACCGCCGCCTTCGCCACGCTTTGGTCTTTGCTATCGGCCTTTGGGCCACCACCAAAGGCTGGGAAGCCCAGCTTCGGAAGGGAGGGGAGGGAGAAGCCAAATGCCTCGCGACGTACCTTTTCAACCCGCTGTTTGTCGAAGGTCACAATCTCAGACTTCGCCTCTTTGGCCCGAATGGTCGCGACGGCCGCATCAAAGCAGGCCAAACGCTCGGTTGGATTGGTCTTATCCGCGCAGGCATAAATGGGCTCTAGGGGGGAAACCGCCGCATTTGCTGGATTTTGTCCAGATTGGGCCCAGGCAACTGCACCAAATGTGACAAAACTCGCCGCAATCAGCGTGGCACTGAATTTGTTCATTTCACGTTACCTTCACAAATCGTAACAAGGTTTTTGTCGCAGTGCCCGCCAGTGTGGTAATTGCAGGCGCGTGCGCTATAGAAATCTCACACTAACCCGATCGGGAGAGACAACGAAATGAAAATCACACGCCGGTCTTTGGCTGCCGCAACTACTGCTTTGGTGTTGAGTTTAGGTTTGGTTTCTTGTGGCGGTGGTAGTGCCGACGCCGACAAATCGCGAACGCTTCAAATCGGGAATGGTGCGGAGCCTTTGTCTCTCGATCCCCATCAGGCCTCAGGTACATGGGAGAACCGGATTATCGGCGATATGCTGCAGGGTCTTACGACCGAGGATCCCCAAGGCCGCCCGATTCCTGGCATGGCAACTGAGTGGTCCACTAGCCTGGACGGTCTTGTTTGGACGTTTAAGCTACGCGACGCCAAATGGTCGGATGGTCAGCCGGTGACGGCCGAGGATTTTGTGTTTGCCTGGCAGCGGATCATGACCACGACCCCGCCTGCCAAATATGCCTCCATTCTCTATGTTCTCAAAAATGCGGAGAAAATCTATGATGGCCGCATCAAGGATGTGACTCAATTGGGCGTGCGCGCCATTGATGCCAAAACATTGGAAGTGACGCTGGAGCATCCTGCCCCCTATCTGCCTGGTCTTTTAACCCATTACACCTCATTTCCTATCCCCAAGCATGTGGTGGGAAAAGTTGGCAGTGATTGGATCAAGGCAGAGAATTTCGCGGGCAATGGCCCCTACAAGTTGCAGCAATGGAAGCCAAACGACTTCGTTCATGTTGTGCGCAATGCCAATTACTACGACAATGCCAATGTTTGTATTGACCAGATTTTCTTCTACCCGACCGCAGACGACAATGCAGCTGAGCGTAAAGTCCGTACTGGCGACCTCGATATCAATACGAATTTCTCAGGCTCGCGCCTTGAAGAGATCAATAAGAATTTGCCGGGCTATGCCCGCATTCATGGTTATACTGGCCTGACCTATTACATTTTCAACCTGCGAAAGGCACCGTTTAACGACGCGCGTGTTCGAGCAGCAATTTCGATGACGGCTGACCGCGAGTTTGTGACCAAAGAAATCCTGAAGGCCGGCCAACAACCAGCCTATAGCCTCGTGCCACCAGGCATTGCCGATTATCAGTCCGGTTCCATGTCAACCGACTTTAAAGGTCAAAGCATGGAAGAGCGCTTGGCCCGCGCTAAAAAGCTGTTGGAAGAGGCAGGCTATGGTCCGAACAAGCCTTTGAAGTTCACCTTCAGCTTCCGCAATTCGGGCGATAACCCGCGCGTGGCACCGGTTGTCCAGCAAAATTGGGCCAAGATCGCGCCTTGGGTCCAAGTGGAGATACTGGGTGCCGAGACCCAGATCAATTACGAAAAGCTACGCACCGGTGACTTTCAACTGGGCGATGCTGGCTGGATTTCGGACTTCAATGACGCCAAAAACTTTGTCTATCTGTTCCAGACGAGCACAGATCAGCTGAATTACGGCAAATATAGCAATCCAGAATTCGACAAGCTGATGGATGCCGCCGACGTCGAAAAGGATGCCGTCAAGCGCGCGAATATGATGAAGCAGGCCGAAGCCATCGTACTGAAGGAAAATGGCTTCATGCCGATGTGGTTCCTAACCAACCGCAATCTGGTTAGCCCGCGTGTCACCGGCTGGGTCGATAATGCCGTGGATATCCACCGCGCCCGCTACCTCTGCACCACCGACGCCCAAAAGGCCGGCCCTGCACCAAAGTCCTAGATCGTTCGGCTTTTTTCTATGCTCACGATAAAAAAGCCCGGCAGGACGTCCTGCCGGGCTTTAATTTTGGGATCAGACCAATGCTCGGTTATTTCGCGGCGCGCTTGGTCAAAGTGGTTTTAAGTCCGGGCTCATCGAATTTGTCCGAGATGTTGCCGCAATTATTGGCGGTCCAATCCAGAATCAGGTTCAAGAACTGTGTCTTATGTTCTGGGTACATCTGGATCAGCTGGTGCGACATGCGGGGAATTTCCACATAGCGGAAGTTCGCATTTGGATTGACTTGACGCATCCGGGCCGCGGCCGTGCGAGAGTGGATGGTATCGGCCTGACGGTCATAATCCCCATGGAATACCAACCATGGGATTTTGACTTGGTCGAGGTGGGCCATCGGGTCCCAGCCACCGACGGTGACGCCTTGGTTCACGCGCTGCAGGCGGCTTTCACCCCAGTCGGTTGCGATGCGCTGCAGGTCAATCGCCGGAGCGCCCGAAATGGCGCACTGCCAAAGGCCTGCAGACCGATCGCTCGAACGCGCAGCTGCAGCAGCTGCTGCAAAGCCTCCATAGGAATAGCCATACATCATCATGCGGCTGGAATCAGCAATGCCTTGGTCCACCAACCATTTAGCACCATCATCCTTGTCGTCCTGCATAATGGCACCCCATTGCTTGTCGCCCCCTTTCCAGAGCGCTTTGCCGAGGCCATCGGTCCCGCGATACTGAGGTTGCAGAACCGCAAAACCTCGGGTTGCAAACATTTGTGGCCAGTAGCTGCGATCAAAGTCCATATTGTCGCGTGACCACGGGCCACCGTGTGGCATGACAACCAATGGCAAGCGCCCATCGCGCTCCTTCTTATAGCCTGGAGGCAGATAGAGAATGCCAGGAACTTGGAAGCCGTCGCGGGCAGGGTAATAAACCCATTCAGCGGGGCCCAAATTGGTGCGGTCCCATCCTTCTAGAACTGTGCCAATTTTGATCAGTTGACGCTCATTCTTCAATAGATAGGTCATCGTTGGAACGTTTGGTGCCGTTGCTGTCACCAACACATTCGCCCCGCCATTGCGTACCCCAAAACCAATGTTGGTGCCGGGCAGAGCGCGCTCGAGCAGGTTAAATATGCGCTTGTCTGTGGGGTCAAAGTAGTTGCATTCCGCCGAGGGGCCGGCCCAACAGAAGGTACGCAATGGATCTTGGGTCAAAGCATCTTCGTCGGCTGCTGACCCAAAACTGGCGCTGGAGATATCAAACTCCGTGTTTTGGGCAATCGGGGCCCCGATGGTGTCTGTGGCGACATCATACTTGGCCAATACATTGTAGTTGGTGTCGCGGTTTGTAATTACATAGATGCTTTTATTGTCTTTGGAGACATGCACAGGCGCCAGATCGAAGCGATCATTGATGGGACGGCGCAATCCCGATAGCTCTTTCCACTCCGCGTCGTTGTTTTCGCGGAAGTAGACATATTGGGTGTAAATGCCGTTTGCGGCGCGCAGCTGACCTTTCAGCTTGATGTTTCCGTCGCTATCGGCCCAATCAAAACTCTCATTGTCGCCTGTACGGGCGAAGCGGTCTTGGCGACCTGTGTTCACGTTCAGCCGCACGATTTCGGTTCCAGAGAACCGCCGAATGGCCATCAAAACAACGTTTTCTTCCTTTGGAAGTCGGTTGAATAGCGAGAAACCAATGATACGGTCCTCTCCACGGGCGTCGGCGCTGTCATCTTGTGAAATGTCGAGGAAAGACGAGCCGTCCAGATTTGCGATGGCGGCCTTGCTTTGCCAGTTTGAGTTTGCCCCGGCTGCTACGGGCTGGTTTGCAAATACCAACAGCTTCGAATTATTCATGAAGCTGAAGCCCGTAAACCGCATGGACTTGGAACCAAATTGCGTTGGAGTCTTGCTCATATCATCTGTCGACCACACGCGGATCACAGGATTTTGCCCGGGAATGCCTGCCAACGCGGCAATGTGCTTGCCGTCCGGGCTAATCCGGGCACTCCAAACGCCCCAATCGCGGGACATAGCGTCAACGGGCAGAGCTGGGCCGGTTGGCTTGAAGGTTTGCGCTTGCACTGCGCTGGTGGCGGCAGCAGCGACGCAGATCGCAGTTGATATCAATAGAACAAGCCGTTTTGCGAACATTTGTGATAACCCCAAGGAAAGTCGGTCTTTCGAGACATGAATGCGGCGGCAAAGAGAGCGCAGCCTTGGATGTTATTTATACGCTCTGTGGTAAAGGGCAACATGGGTAACAGCGAACATCTGCAATGCACAAGAGTGTGGCAAACATGTTACAAAATTTTCACAAGTGACGCATCGGCGCAGTTTGGGCAGGAAGGGTCCTTGCAACCTTGTAATGTTCGCGCTCTACAGCCATCAATGCAAAATCCGTAGATTCAGGCCTTAGGTTACCATAAGGTTTGTTTGCAGGTTTGAGTTACTTAAGGGGGAATACCTTGAAAATATCTGTTCGTGCTTCCTTGATCGGCGCTACCGCGTTGACCGCACTGACCTTCATCCCAGCAGTTGCGAGCGCCCAAACGGCTCCAGCTCCAGCTCCTGCTGCTGCACCTGCAAAGCAAGCAGAAACCATCGTGGTTACCGGGTCACGCATTCGTCGCGACACCTTCAACACAGCTTCGCCATTGACGGTTATCACCAATGACAATGCTGTGCTGTCGGGAAGCATTGATGCGGCTGAAATCCTGCAAGGCTCTACCGCTGCTGCAGGCTCCACCCAGATCAACAACTTCTTCTCCGGCTTCATCGTTGAGGGCGGTCCAGGGATTCAAACCGTTGGCTTGAACAGCTTGGGCGCGCAGCGCACCCTGGTTCTGTTGAACGGTCGCCGTTTGCCACCATCGGGTGTGCGCGGTCAGGTTGGTGCTGTCGATTTGCAGACCATTCCTAACTTGGCAATCAGCCGCTACGAAATTCTGAACGAAGGCGCTTCGCCAATTTACGGTTCGGACGCTGTGGGCGGCGTGGTCAACGCAATTGTTCGTCGCAACGTCAATGGTTTTGAAGCAACCGCTTCGGGCAATATGACCGAAGCAGGCGCTGGTGAGCAATTCACTGTTGGCGCTTTATGGGGCAAGACGGCCGACCGTTGGAACGTCATGGTTAGCGGCAGCTATTTCGAGCAAAAAGCGTTGAAGTATGGCGACCGTGATTATTGCCAACAAGACTATGTATTCGATGCAGCAACCGGCCAACGCGCTGACTTCATCGATCCAAAAACCGGCCAGCCTAAGTGCTTTGGTACCGGCCCATCGTTCAACCGTATCTCGCTTTTGGGCGGAGCTACAACCGGCACCGGTACCTGGATCTCCGACCCAAGCATTACGTCCCGCGTTGTTGGTTTGAACCCGTCGGTTCGTCCAGTTGCTGGCAGCACCACATTGTGTTTGCTGCCAACTGGGGCGACGACAACTTGCGCTAGCCAACAAGTGCTGTTTAACGTGCCAGGCTATCGTCGTTTGTTCAGCCCGCAATTTGGGGTGCTCGGTGCCCCATTGGCCAACCAAATCGATTATGAGCATCCTCTGGTTGCTAACACCGACATCATCTCGCCATCCAAGCGCACCAATTTCTATGCCACCGCGGCACGGGACTTGGACATTTTGGGCGGCGTAGAAGTCTATGGTGAAGCGCTCTACGCAAAGCGCGAGTCGAGCCAAACACGTGCAGCTCAGCTGTTCTTCGTGGTTCCAGCTACCAACGCCTTCAACCCATTTGGCGTTTCGGCTCAGCCCGTGATCGTGCGTCCTGCCAACAGCCAACAAACGGTTGAAACCTGGCAGGTTGTCGGCGGCGTCAAAGGTCAAACCGGCAATGGCTTCGCAGGCTTGCTCAAAAATGGCGCTTGGGAACTTTATGCCCAAACCAGCAGCGGCGAAGGCGAATATTCCGGAACTGCTATTCTGGCTGATCGTTTGACCGCAATGGCAAACGCCACCCGTAACCCAACCACAGGTGTAGTGTCTTGCCCGACCCCGACTTTGTCGGGCGGCACCTGCTTGCCAATCAACTTCTTCGACCCACGCGTCCTTCGCGGCGATTTCACAGATGAAGAGTTCAACTATCTCTTCAACAATGAAAACACCGGCAACACGGTTTATGAGCAAACCGTGGTTGAAGCTAACGTCTCGGGCGATGTGTTCCAGGTTCCCGGTGCATCTGACGCTGTGAAACTGGTTTTGGGTGCGCAGTATCGTACTTACAATATCAACGACGTTCCAGGTTCTGAAACCCGTCGTGCAAACATTGCACTAACCACGGTTGCAGGCATCACCAAGGGTGAAGATTCGGTGAATGAGTTCTACGGCGAACTTTCTGCACCCTTGATGTCAAAGAAGCCATTGGTCGAAAACCTCGAAGTCAATTTGGCTTATCGCTTCACTAACTATGATTCCTACGACTCCAACACGACGTGGAAAGCCACGGCGAACTGGAAGATCACACCGGAATTTGCCCTTGTTGCGATTTCAGGTACTTCGTACCGCGCACCTGCTCTGTTCGAATTGTTCTTGGGTGACCAAACTGGCTTCTTGGGCCAGGCTTCGGTTGACCCATGCATCAACCACGACCTGAGCCAAAACCCCATCCTGAAATCACGTTGCTTGGCTGCCGGGATCCCTGGCGACTATAACGGCGCGACCAATGGTTCGAGCCAGTCGGTAACCGTATTCACCGGTGGTGGTGCAGGCACGTTGAAGGAAGAAGAATCCCGCTCGGATATCGTTAGCTTCGTCTACACGCCTTCCAAGATCGACTTGAACCTGCGCGTTGACTACTGGAAAATCTCGGTGACCGATCAGGTTGCTCAGTTCGGTGCTGGTAACATTGTCGGCTCCTGCTACGGGGCTGCCGATCAAGCTCGCGCTGACCAGTTCTGCCGTTTGTTCACCCGTGACACCAACCCAGCGTCGAACCGTTTCCGTCAAATTCTGACGGTTTCGAACGACTATGTGAACGTCAATGTTACCCAAGTGGAAGGTATTGACCTCAAGGCCGTCTACCGCAAAGACTTCGCTTTTGGCGACTTGGTGATCGACACGGCACACCGCTGGACCACGTCCAACCAGACCGGTTTGTTCTCAGACACCAACTTGACCCAAGTGGCAGGTGACATTGGTGATCCAATCTATGTCGGTCAGGCCCAATTGCGGTTTGAACGCAAAGATTGGACCTACAGCTGGAGCATTGATGCTGTTGGCCAATCCAACGAAACCTTGTTTAACAATGGAAGCAACCCAGTTGTTGCAACACCTGGTTCTTACTATGCCTACAATGGGATCGGTTCGGTTCTCTATAAGACCAAGACCGAAACAACCATCACCCATGGTGTCAGCGTCCGCTATCGTTCGGACAACTGGACCGTGGTTGGCGGGATCCGCAACTTGTTCGACGAAGCACCGCCATCGATCTCGACCGCTGTGTTCTTCTCGCGCTTGGGCAACTCGGCTTTGACCTCGCAGTACGACCAGTTCGGTCGCGCGTTCAACGCGACGGTTATCCGCCGCTTCTAGTCGACGGATTGATCTTCAGTCACAATGAGAGAAGGCGGCCTTTCGGGGTCGCCTTTTTCGTTACTGGCCTGAACATTTCCCGCGGTTTTGTGGGGCTTTGGTAGAATCCCAGACAAATTCTATTCGTCTAGCCTGGGTTCACCACCAATTTGTGCAAGTCGGTTCACAGAAGTGAGACACTTTGGCAACAATGTGCGGACGTGGCTTCATTTACCTGTCATTGAAGCGTTGACGATTTGTAATGTGCTGGTTACTTCTCGACCCATTGCCTGAAAAGCTGAGTCACAAAGCATCCGGGCAGGGGACAAATGGAGGTTCCAGTATGAAAATTTCAATGACCCGTGAGCTCTTGCTCGCGAGCACTATTGTTGCAGGCCTCAGCTTCGCAGCGCCCGCATTCGCCCAGACGGCGGCTGCAACCGAAGAGAAAGCCGCTGAAGTCGTGGTTGTCACGGGGACGCGGATTTCTGCACCTGGCGTACAATCGGCCAGCCCAATCACCTCGATCGGTGGCGCTGAGCTTCAGCTGAACCAAGTTGCGGAAGCTGAAAAACTGCTTCGTGCTTTGCCATCCACGGTCCCTGGCGACGGTGAAAACGTCAACAACGGTACCGCTGGCGTGACCACCGTCAACATGCGCGGTTTGGGTTCTCAACGGAACCTCGTCCTGATGGACGGCAAGCGCATGACGCCATACAACATTGGCGGTGTTGTGGATATTTCGACCGTTCCACAAGCGATGTTGGAGCGTGTTGATATCCTGACCGGTGGTGCATCCACCGTGTATGGTTCTGACGCAATGTCGGGCGTGATCAACTTCGTGTTGAAGAAGGACTTCGAAGGCATTGAAGTCGACGTAAAGCGGTCTATCACTGGCGATAATGACGGCCAAATCGTGACCGCTTCGGTTGCTATGGGTGCAAACTTGGACGATGGCCGCGGTAACGTGGCAATGTCAATGAACTGGACCCAGCGCGACGCGGTGCTGTTGGCTGACCGTCCATTCGGCATTGTTGGTGTTGCTTCGGCAGCAAGCGCAAACGGTGCTGGCCTTGATGGCGTTGCGCCTCCTCCACCCGCTGGCTGCGGTGGGCCGAACGTCGTGGCTGTTGGTGGTTCGACCACCGGTATCCCAACCCGCATGACCTATATGGGCGGTGGCGGCCAGTTCCGCGACGATGGCACTTTGGGCACCAACTGCTCGGTGTTCAACTTCAACCCATATAACTACTACCAAACCCCGCAGGAGCGTTATTCGGCAACCGCCACCGCTCGTTATGACATCAACGATCATGTTGAAGCTTATGGCCGTGCAACTTTTGCTGCGACCAATATTCGCCAGCAGATCGCACCATCGGGCGTGTTCGGTAACCTGTTCATCGTTCCTTTGAACAACCCCTATCTGTCGGCTCAGGCTCGTGCGAAAATCATCGCTGATGCCAACGTATTCCGCGCAGGTGGCGGCAACACGACCGGCCGCTGGATCGACGTGAACGCCAACGGTGTGGTTGACGCAGCCGACAAGCTGCAAATGTCCATCCGTCGTCGTACCGTTGAATTTGGTGAGCGTTCGACCACCTATGACAACAACACCTTCCAAATGGTGTTGGGTCTGAAGGGCGACCTCGGCGAGTTCTTGCCAGACTGGACTTGGGATGCATCGGTTCAAATGGGCCAAGCAGACCGTAGCAACATCTCGGCTGGCTACACCAACGTAGCTAACTTCCAAAACGCTTTGGATGCAACCAGAACGACCGCTTGCGCCAATGGTGATGCAGCTTGCGTACCCATCAACGTCTTCGGTGGTTTCGGCACCATCACCCCAGCCATGGCTGCCTATTCGTCGGCTGTTGCTATTGAACAGCAAAGCTACATCCAAAGCATGGCCGGTGCTTCGGTCGGTGGTCCTTTGTATGGTTTCCAAAGCCCAATGGCTGAGAGCCCAGTTAACGTCGTGTTCGGTTATGAATATCGCCGTGAAGAAGGCTCCACCACGCCAGACGAATGCTTGAAGTTGGCTCCAACCAGCTGCTTGGGTGGCGCTGGTGGTAACACCTTGCCAGTCGCTGGTGGTTATTCCGTGAACGAAGTCTATACCGAAATCGGTGTGCCTTTGGTTTCGGGTAAGCCATTGTTTGAATCACTCAGCTTGGAACTCGGCTATCGTTTGGCTGAATATTCGCTGACTGGCCAGAACACGACCTGGAAAGCTGGTATTGATTGGGCTTTGACTGATCAATTCCGCTTCCGCGCCATGAAGCAAAAGGCAGCTCGTGCACCAAACGTGGGCGAATTGTTCTCGCCATTCACCACGGGCTTGTCGAACTCCGGTTCCGACCCCTGCTCGATCGCCCAGCCTGTCGCACAGCGCACGGCCGCTCTGCGCGCTTTGTGCCAATCAACTGGCCAAGCAGCAGGTGACGTTTGGACGGTTCAAGACATCGTTGCCGGCCAAGTTGGTACCTTCCAAGGCTCAGACCCGACCCGTCCGCCGAAGCCAGAAGAAGGTAATACCCTCACTGCCGGTTTCGTCTGGCGTCCTAACCTTGGTGGCTTCTTGAAGAACACCGCTGTGACGTTTGATTACTACGATATCAAAATCACTGACACGATTGGCCTCGGCCAACCACAAGAAGTGCTGGATGGCTGCTATGTTCAAAGCATTCAGTCTTTCTGTTCGTTGATCGTTCGCATCAACGGAGACATCGCGACCCCAGGCGCTGGTATCAAATTGTTGACCACCAACCTGGATTATCAGCAAGCTGCTGGTTATGAAGTTGGCGTCAACACCGGCTTTGATCTCGAAAGCTTGGGCTTCGACAGCAAGTGGGGTTCGGTCCGCGTTTCGTACAACGCGAACTACTACACCATCAACGAGTCCCGCACGACTGAAGACTCCGACATCATCGACTGCAACGGCCTCTATGGTTCGAGCTGCGATCCAACCCATCAGTTCCGTTCGGTGCAGCGCACCACTTGGTCTGTTGGCGACTTCCAGTTGTCCTACAACTGGCGTCATTTCGCTGCCATCGAATTGGAAGAGACTTTGAAGCCTGGTATCTTTGATGCCTTCGAAAAGATCGAAGCTTATAACTACATCGATCTGTCGGCTTCTTGGGATGTAAACTCGGCTCTGTCAGTGACGGCTTCGGTTGCTAACGTGTTCGACGAAGATCCACCAATCATCGGTAACGAAACTGGTACGACTTCGTACAACTCGGGCAACACCTTCCCATCGAACTACGACACCTTGGGCCGCGTCTATGCACTCGGCGTGAATGTGAAGTTCTGATCTGGTTTTGCAGATTGAAACATGGCGGCGGGTCCTTAGGGCCCGCCGTTTTTGTTTGCATGGCTTATGCTTGCGTCCCCCTAATGATGGTTTCATAAAGCGGGGAGGGGATTGCATATGACCGCACAGATTGATGCTTTGGTAGCTCAAGCCGAGAAGGCCGCTGGCGAAGGCCTTTGGGCAGAGGCGGAGCGACTCTGGGGTAATGTGGCCAAAGCCGCGCCTGATCATGGCTTAGCGCTGCATCGGTTGGGGATACATGCCTTCCAGCGTGGTGCCTACCTTGAGGCTGAGGCCGCATTAGCGCGCGCCTGTACGTTAATCCCACAAGATCCGATGGTCGCATTGATGCTGGCCAATGCCCGGCGCGAACTAGGCCAGGTTGAGGGCGAGTTTGCTGCCCTCCAACTCGCGCTATCGGCTGATGCCTATTTCTACCCCGCGCTTTTGGCAAAGGGTGCTCATTATGAGCGCCAAGGCCGATTGAAGCTGGCCGCTGTCACGTATCGCAATGTCTTGAAAATCGCGCCGCCAGAGGTGCATTGGCCACCCAGCCTCGCGCCCGGATTGGCGCGGGCTGCCAAGTTGGTGCGCGATTATCAAGAAGCGTTTGCGATCACCTTGTTTGAAGCGGTTGGTGGGGCAGGGGGATTATCCGGCCAATGGCAGGAAGCGATCTCCATCATGTCGGGACAAACCAAGCCCTATCATGCCGATTGCAATCAACTTCACGTGCCGCGCCTCCCAGCCATTCCGTTTTTTGATCCCAAGGACTTTGCTTGGGTGCCTGCTATTGAAGCGCAGACGGCTGCGATTACAGAAGAGCTAATGGTCGCCCTAGAGCGCCAGCAGGACGCATTCCAGCCCTACATCGCTTACAATCCCGGCGACCCTGTCAACCAATGGGCGGAGCTCAATCACTCACAACGCTGGAGCAGTCTATCCTTATGGCGCGGTGGCGTTCGCGATGAGGCCAATCTTGCAGCCTGTCCGAAAACGGCTTCAGCTCTTGAAGAAGTTGAGATGGCCCAAATTGGCGGGCTCTGTCCCAATGCCATGTTCTCAGCCCTCGCACCCCATACCGAAATTCCACCCCATCATGGTGAGACCAATGCCCGCCTTGTCGTGCATTTGCCCTTGGTTGTGCCTAAGAACTGCCTCTACCGTGTGGGTTTTGAGCAGCGGCGCTGGGAAGTCGGTAAAGTCCTGATCTTTGATGACACGCTGGAACATATGGCGCGCAATGACAGTGACGAGCTCCGTGTCGTCTTGATCTTTGATATTTGGAACCCGCTAATCTCAAAAGAAGAGCGGGCCCTGGTTCAAACGCTTACCCAAACAGCCCGTCAATTCGCGATGGAATAGGGCCGGTAGGTATTAATGCACCCGCATCGGTTCGCTCATCCTAGGCCCTCTGGCTTGAGAGGCTTCGTTCAAGATCTGGGACAGACGCTCATCACCGGCCAAGGCACCAATAACGGTCGCTGCGCGGGCGGTGACCTTGGCATTTGCAGCACTGGCCCCAAAGGCGCGACTGAGGGCCGTCAGTGGGTCATCAACGCTTGGATAGGTCCGCAAGGTGATACTGTCCTTCGCTTCAATCTTGGCCAGCGCTTTGGCTTTCAAGATCGCGGTACGCAGGCCGCCGATCTGGTCAACGAGGCCGAGGTCCTTGGCTTCATTCCCAGTCCAGACGCGACCTTTAGCGATTTCCTGCACCCGGGACAGGGGAAGCTTTCGGCCAGCGGCAACCTTACCGGTAAAGTCTTCATAAATGCGCGTTACCGCCGCATTCATCGCAGCCTTCTGGCTGTTGGTATAAGGCGTGGCGGGGGAATAGGCATTGGCGAAGTCACCACCAGCCTGGATTGAGGCAATATTGACCCCGGTGTAGCGGTTCAGCGCGTCATTGATAACAAATTTGCCATTAAACACACCGATGGAACCCGTGATGGTCGACGGCATCGCCAGGATCGTATCCGCGCCGGTTGAGACATAATAGCCACCAGAGGCAGCATAAGCGCCCATCGAAACCACAACAGGTTTGCCGGCCTTTTTAGCCCGCTCAATCGCGGCCCAGATTTGATCCGACGCGCTGGGCGATCCACCAGGTGAAGACACGCGGAACACGATGGCTTTGACCGCATGATCATCGGTCGCATCGCGAATAGCAGCTGCATAATCATCGCTGGTAATCGTGTTATCCTGCGAGAATGGGTCCCCGCCGCGTTGCCCTGTTACAATGGCCCCTTCACCGCCGACCAAGGCGATAACAGGTCCAGAGCTAGGCTGTAGCTGATAGCTGGCAAGCTCAACAAATTGGGCTTTGTTCTTACCGCCCGCCTGCGTGAGTGCAGCCTCTTCAGCCTCTTCGGGTTGACCAATTTTATCGATCAGCTTGGCTTGCAGCGCCGTTTCGGCCGACAAGGGCGCTTGGTCTAGAGCCGCTTTAATCGTCTCGACAGGCATTTTGCGGTCAAAAGCGGTCGAGGCCAAGAAGGCATTGTAAATGCTGCCCAGCATGGCCGTCGTGGCTTCGCGGTGGGGGGCGTTAAAGGTCTTCTCGGTATAGGTATTGACCGCGTTCTTATACTCTTTGAATTGTTCGAATTGGGGCAGAATACCGAATTTCTCCATAAATCCGCCCAAGAACAAAGTCTCGGCGACGATGCCAGTCGCGGCAAAATCTGTGGTGCCCTGCATCCATAGTTCGCTCGCTCCCGATACCGCCACATAGTTAGAGAGCGTTGGATATTCAAAGCCTTGCGCATGCACGACGACGAACTTGCCGGTCGCTTTAAAATCGATCATCGCTTGACGGATTTCTTCGGCATGGGCGGGGGCCATGCCGCCTTCGCTGGCGCGCACAAATAAGCCCTTCACGCTGCCATCTGTCTCTGCCGCTTGTAGTTTCCGCACAATATCGACAACAGAAATGCCACCGGAGAAGCCCGCAAACGGTGAATTGGGTGGTACATCAGTAACAGGCGCGCGCAGATCAAGGCTCAAAACGGTGTGGGACGGGGTGACCGGTGCGCTGGAGCCCGCAACCGAGGCAATGAGAATAATGGGGATCAGAATAAAGAATAAAACCAGGCCCAAAAAGACGCCTGCGATCGTAATAAAAAATTGCTTCACCCTGACCTCCATCGCACCCGCGCCATCTGGCTTAAGAGATTGGTCGGGCAGTCACTCTTATCACCATCGGTGATATAGGAATTTAAAGGCTCCGCCTAGCGGCAGTTACAAAGCTTAATTGCTTGCCTGTCGAGCCACTCACGTGGCGGTATTCGTTCTCTACACAGCCGCCAAAGAGAGTACTTTCTGCCTATTGCTGGTCAAAATATTGCGATGTCGATTGCCGCGCATTTATTGCGGCTGTTCCTACAATGGCCCCCAATTCACCTTTGTGCACAAGGTGGGCTGTGTTGGCAGTGCTTATGTGATCAAAAGTCTTGCACCGAGGCCCAAGCGCGTCTATCTGCCTGCCTCTCTTGGGGTGTCGCCAAGCGGTAAGGCATCGGTTTTTGGTACCGACATTCCTAGGTTCGATCCCTAGCACCCCAGCCACTCTTTCCGCCAGTCACTGATTTTAGTGTCTATCTAGGGCTTGGCCGGTGCCGCTATGGCTAGCCACACTTCGTGACGGCGCAGGAATGGTGCCGTCCAAGGCGGATCATACGATGCATAAATCGGTGCCCCAATCGGGGTAAGCTTTTTGCCTTGCATCCAGACACGCAATTCGTCGCTTTTCTCCGCCATCGTGGCTTGGCTGCCAAAGCCTGAGAAGCTGATAACGCCATAGCGCTTGGCTGGTTCTTCCAACAAGCGGACATTTGGGTCATTGGGAACGGGCATGGTGGCCAGCGTTGAACCCTCTGGCATGATAAAGCGCACCTTCCACTCAGCCCCCGCATCCTGGCGCACGACTGGGGCCGTCATGGCGATGGACTGACCTTCCTGCTGCCGCGTGACCGGTGCGGTCATCGCGATACTGGCGCGGGGTCTGTTACCGCCAAAAATATAGCGGGCCAGTGGCCTAAAGCCCGCGCTCGCTGGATCCCCGCTCCCTTCTGGGACGCGGACTTCAGCGACCACTTGGCTATCATAATCACGTATCTCAAACGCACCGTCGCGCAGAACCCGTTTAAAAGTGGGCTCAGGCGTGTCAGCCTTTGAAGGGCTTGCGAGCCCGATCGCACTCAGCAGCGGGAGGACAAGGGCGATGGCGGGGCGCAGAGGGGATTTGGT
Source organism: Maricaulis salignorans (assembly GCA_943372135.1). GTDB lineage: Bacteria > Pseudomonadota > Alphaproteobacteria > Caulobacterales > Aquidulcibacteraceae > Aquidulcibacter. The sequence goes on from CALRXH020000001.1 coordinate 307,143, forward strand.
CATACTCATCATACGTTCCTAGCCTAGGTTTGGTTCAAATCACTTGTGACCCATCCTATCCCAATTGTTTCTAAGCTTGAATTGAAAAGTGTGATTTGCGCTTTTCAAAGGGCAGCCATGTCCTTTAAAGCAACGCCCGCACGTTCCTGCGGCGTACGGCCCCACCCTGATCAACAAAAGTGATCCTGAAATTGACCGCGAAGTTTGACCTTCTGCCTGATGCCGCCGCCTATGATTGCACCGCTGAAGTGCTTTACGCTCTCGCCTTTGGCCCCGGGCGACATGCAAAGGCCGCGGCTCGTCTGCGCGAGGGTCATAACTGCCGACGCGATCTGTCCTTTGTGGCTTTGGTGGATGGGCACCTCATAGGCGCGTGCCGCCTCTGGCCGCTGGTTACCGATCAAGGCCATGAAGCTCTGTTTTTGGGGCCGATTGCGGTGGCATCGGACCAGCAGGGTCAAGGTCTAGGAGGCACATTGGTTGAAGCGTGCCTTGAAGCCAGTGATCTTCTCGCTGGCTTACCCGTCATTTTGGTAGGCGACCTCGCCTTCTTTGAGCCTTATGGCTTTAAGCGGGTGCCGAAGGGGCAGCTGATCCTACCCGGTCCTGCCGATCCCAACCGTCTTTTGTGGCGTCCCGCGCCGGGGGCAGAGGCGGCAGCACCATCTGGCAGGCTTCTGAAAAAGGCCTAGGGCCGTTCACCATTCTTCGGAATCGAAAAATGGTGTAAAACTGGCCCTAAATCATAAATGTAGATCGCAACCTCGTTTTCAAGAAAACGAGACGCGATCTAGCCTTGAGGCGTGGGACGCGAAGCGATTAGCCTGCCTTCGCGCCACCAGCCCACCAGCGCCAGCGTCACCAACAAGATCGCATAGGCCCAAGGTGGCAGGATTGCGTCCCGGCTGGTGGCGGTAACACTGGTGGCCCCTGCACGCCGCAGGCCCAGTCCCTCGGTTCCTGCAGTCTGGCTTTTACCCAAACGCGTAACATTGGGCAGGGGACCCGTGCCAGCTCTGCCGGCCCAGGTCACACTCCCGCCCCCTTGCTTGGCTTGGGGGGCAGCCAACGCGCTAGGGTCTGCCGTCAACAGGCGGGCTTCATTGGGATTGCCAATGCCTGCGACGATAAAGGCGCTCTTGTCACCCGATTGCACAAACACCAGTCCGGGCTTTGCCATTGTGCTTTCACCGTGCCAAACAACTGGCCCGGCGGCAGAAAGCGGTACCGCGAAGGATTGCCCTGCCAGGGTGACTTGGGCAGGACCCGGGTCCTCGTTGCTTTGCCGCTCTATCAACAGTCTTCCTGGTTGGCTGCGCAGGACGAGGCGATCTGCCTCAAGGTCTGCTTCTTTCATCAACCAATGGGCGGTACGGCGGAAAAGCTCATCAAACGGGCCACCACCATCATAGCCGCGTCGCCACAGCCAAGCCTGATCACTCATCACCGCCGCCACCCGTCCCCGCCCAACTTGACTCAAAACCAGCAGCGGCTCGCCTGCCCCTTCTAATAAAACGTCACCGGTCGAGGTGGATGGCTGGACCCGCAACCATTTGCCCCAGGTTTCAGATTGCTCGGCCAAGCTGGCGGAAACCGGATGGGTGCGGCCACGTTCTGTCAAGGCCGGGCGGAAAGCCGTCTCAATCGGCTCACCGCGTGATTGTACCGGCAAAATGCGTTTCAAAGGCGTGGACTGCACTCCTTCGTTAAGTCCTTCAGAGGGACCTGCCAGCATCAAGAATGCCCCGCCGCCTTCCACCCATTGCGCGACGGAGTCGAGATAGGCGTCTGGCAGAACAGACAGGCGCGAGAAGCGGTCAAAAACCACCAGATCAAAACTATCAATCTTGTCGAGGAAGAGTTCGCGTGTTGGAAAGGGGATCAGCGATAATTCTTCTGTAGGCGTAAAATCCTGCTTCTCGGGCGGGCGGAGAATGGTGAATTGTACCAAATCCACGCTTGGGTCTGACTTTAAGAGGTTCCGCCACGCCCGCGATCCGGCATAGGGTTGACCCGTCACCAGCATCACGCGCAAACGGTCGCGTACGCCCGTTATGGAGAGAGCTAGCCCGTTATTGGCGGTTGAGACCTCGCCTGTAATTCCGGGCGTTTCAATGGCAACTGGCACAAGGCCGCGTTGCGCGATCGGCACTTCAATCACGATATCTTCGCCAGTCGGCACGTTCAGTGTTTGTGGGGCGTCTGTCCCGACTCGCACCGTCAAAGGGACTGATTTGTCAGTATCCTCGACCCGCACCACAACTTTGGCGATTTCACCAATTGGGGCTTGTTTCGGCGCAGACCCAAGCTCGATCCGTCGATCCCGCTCCTGTGGGCTGCCGACCAGAATTTGATGCACCGGGAAAGGGCGAGCCGCGTCATCGCCGTCGATGAAACGACCGTCACTGATCACAATGGCTCCGGCAACCCGGTCTGGTGGGATGTCGGCAAAGGCTTGATCGAGGCCTGCAGCGAGAGCGGTTCCAGCACCACTACCAGCAAAATAAGTAACGCGGACTTCGAGGTTTTCGACCTGGCTTAAGCGAGATTTCAGCGCGGTCAGAGCTGCTTCGGCCCCCTTTGTTCGGCCAGATAAGACCATGCTCTCCGACCGGTCCACCAGGATCGTCACGATGTCCGTCAGGGCACGACGTTCTTCTCGTATTTGGCTGGGCCCGGACAGGCCAACGAGCGCAACTACCAGCAAGCACAGACGCATTATCGGCGCTTTGCCGCCTAAGCGTGCATAAAGGGCAACTAAGGCCAGACCCACAATCGCCAAGCCCAACAGGACAAAGGGCGGCAGCGACGGATCAAAGCCCAGTTTGACGAGGTCCAAACCAGTCATCGTGGCTGTACCTGCTGGCGTCCTAACCGTTCAAGTAGAGCAGGCGCATGGACTTGATCGGCCTTGTAATTCCCGGTCAGCGCGTAAAGCACGGCATTAATGCCAACCCGAATGGCCAGTTCATTGTTCGAGGGCCCCATGCTATCAAAACCCTGCATCAAGCCGTTAGGCGACCCATTTGGTGCCTTTGCCCAAGCAGAGACCCAGTCACCATCACCGAGGATAAGAGGCGACACACCGTCATTGGCGCTCGCTGCTGCAGAAGCCTCTGTTTCAACCCATAATTTCGCGTCTGGATGGCGACCGGGAAAACGCTGGAGGATGTAAAAGGCTTTGGTTAGCACATGGCCTTCTGGCACAGGGGAGAGTGGTGGAGCCTCGATACCGCGCAAGGCAGCACGGGTGATTTGGCCCGCCATGGCTGGGGTGCGGCCAGCACCACGGGAATCGATAAAGAGGACTCCGCCGTTTTTCATGTAGCGGTCGAGGGCGCTGGCCACTTCTGGGCGGGTTTCGGTTGGAGCCTCGCCCAAGGTCCAAAATACAATTGGATAAAGTGCCAAATCATCCCGTTGGGGGTCGAGACCAATGACCGCGCCAGGCTCTACCGAAGTCCGATCCCGTAGCGCGCGTGATAGCCCATCAAGACCACGCTGGGTCTGTGCATCCAGTGCCCCATCCCCTGTTTTAATATAGGCCAGCGAGAGGTCGCTTTGCTGTGGTTTGGACTTGGCCGATTGGGCAAAAGCCTCATGAGCCCCGCTAAAAAAGAGAACGCAGAATACAAGAAGGCTCAAGAGTTTAGGGCTCGGCTGTGGGCGCGTCCGCCCAAGTTTAGGTGCCTCAAGCCCTGCGAACTTGCCAGCAAGCAGGAGGCTTATGACTATATCCGCTAGGAAAAGCGCCATACCCAGTCCGAGGAAGGGGGCCGCCAGCGATTGGGGTTGCTTTTCAGCCTGTGCCACGCGTTCGACATTGGTAAAGGCAGGTAAAGGCTCCAGCTGCAAATTGGGTGGGGCGGCTTGTAAGATTAGGCGTACGCCGCCGCCTTCATAGATGCCTGGCGGTTGATCTAGGCTGGGTCTGACGAACTGCACCTCTTCTGGGCGGATCGGGCGGATTGTGGGTTCGGGTGCGCGAAATACCCCAAAACCATCGAGCACTAAGACCGGCTTTAAGGGCGCGGTGCCAACCACGAAATTTGCTGGAATAGCGCTTGAGGCTGCTTGGGCCAGCACGCGGCGCAACATGGCAACCTGCAGGCCTGAAAACGCGACATCGCTCCAAGCTGGACCTGCGGTCGTATGAAACAACACGACTTTGCCTTTGCCGAGCCCACGAGCGGTGACCAAGGGTGTTCCGTCCGACAGCCTTGCCCAAATTTGCAAAGTTTGAGGGTCGCGCGACGATGCTGCGGCTGCCTCGCCAGTATCTGGGGCCAAGACGGCGACTTGGGTGACGCGTGCATCGTCTGGAATCGTAAGACCCGCGAAGGGGCTGGTGCGATCAAAGGCCCCAACTTTGCCCGCATTATCCCACGTCATACTGCCACGCACCGTGCGGGGTTCAGGGCCAATAGCGGCCGGGATCAGCGGACTTGGGCCTGCCGCTAAAAGCTTTGGCCCCGCCGTACGGATCAATAGGCCACCGGCCCGGACAAAGCGCTCTAAAGCCTCACGGTCTTGAGGGCCTAAATCGCCGGCATCGGGCAGGATCAGTGCGTCGAGACCGGCTTCAATCAATCGTTTCAGATTAGCCCGCGTTAGATCCGTTGTGGGCTTGAGCGCCTCTTCCAGATAATGGGCGTCAGATAGCAGCGGTTGATCATCCTCGCGCTCAGCGATCAGACCTGTGCGGATGCGGCGGTCAAATGCATCCAACAAAAATACGCCGCCCGCAGAGCGCGCGTCGGCAACGCGCAGGGCGGCGACATCGCGCATGATAACCGATTCAAGGGCAAAGCTGACCCCGGTTGGCGCAACGGCTTGGGTCGTTTCCCGCAGTTTCTGCCCGCGACTATTCACCGCCTCCAGCTTTTGCGTTCGGTTGGCTGCCGGCGCTTCGACGAGGCCAAGGCTATAACCGTCAGAGGTGGCCGCCGCGCGCGTGATGGCGATTGCGCCTTGCGGCACGCTACGCAGTCGGACCGTGCCCTTTTGCGTCAAGTCACTCGCAAAGTCTTTGCTGCCCTCATAGACGACACCATCCGAGAACCAGATGATGCGCTGGCCCTTTGGTAGGCCCGTCAGCGTTGTTGCCGCCCAAGCGGGGTCAGGCAAAACAGGCTTAGGCTGGGTCGCGAGAATGCGCGCGGCGGCTTGTTTCGGACTTAAGACTTCTATCGTGCCAGATTGGCCGCGCCCACTTGCTGTCAATAACAGGCGCACAGGTCCCGTTGCCGCCCGTGCGGCTTGTGCCGCCTCATCTGTAACCGCGCGCCACGCAGGGGCAGACGTCCACCCATCATCTAGGGCAATCAGGAGAGGCCGCGAGTCCGGCGTCGTGACAGGATTGAGTACAGGACCAGAAAAACCAAGCACCATTAGACTGAGGGCAATCATCCGAAACCACGCAAGCCAAGGCGGGGTTTTCTTTGGTGTTTCTTCGGTATTGGGTAGTTTGGCTAGAAGAGCGGTGGGCGGAAAAATCTGCTCCTGCGGGCTTGGCGGCAAAACACGAATAACCAGCCAAATCAGAGGTAAGGCCGCCAATGCTAACAAGGCTAAGGGTGTTGTGATGCCAAGAGGGCCTAAGGTGAGCATGCGTCAGCCCACCTTGAATTGAGAAGCACCGCGCCCATCCAGTAAGGCGGCAGCTTGCAGGGTTAAGGGCAGGGCAGGCTGGTCGGTGGCGTGGCTAATCAAACTCCCACGCGCGCCGGTGAGCATTGCGCGGAGCGCTTCGACATGCAGGCGATAGGTAAGTTGATAGTCTTCGCGCGCAGCGCCTGCTTGGCTGATGATCACCGGTGTGGTGCCATCAGGAGCCATAAAGGATACACGGCCTTCAAACGGGAAGGCTTCCTCATCCGGGTCACGGATCAAAACAAATAGGACGGGCCGGGCCCCGGTAGACAGGCGGCGCAAGCGCTCTGCCCAGAGCTCAATCGCTTCAAGCCCGTCGCCGACAATGAGGATTTGCGACTGTCGCCCATTATCAATCGGTGCTTGCGCGTCAAAGCGGCCACCGTTGTTAATCAAAGCCTCTAAAAAAGTTTCTTCTTGGCCTAGAACCTGGCCACCGAGCAGCGTGCTAACCCGCTCACCACCGGCTTTAGCCGCCATGGCGAGCGCGAGCGCGATCACCAGAGCGCGTTCAGCCTTGGTCGGGCGGCTGGTTTGATTGCGCCATATCATCGACGGCCTTGTATCGACCCAGATTTTCAATGAGGCAGGGCTCTCACGCTCCATTTCGCGCACAAACAGTCGGTCAGAACGCGCAGAGCGCCGCCAGTCGACATGGCGCAAGGTTTCGCCATCGAGAAGTTCGCGGTGCTGCCAAAAGGCTTCGCCCGTGCCCGCCCGGCGCCGACTATGGGCACCCAGCATCAAGCTGGCGGCGGTTTTGCGCGCGTCTATTAAAAGGGCAGGCAGGCTATTTGCCAAATCTTGGGCATCGCCAGCCAGTTTGGCAGGGATAAAAGCCTGTTGGCTCGCCTTCATGCGGGTCGCAGTGCCTCTTTCACCAAGCGGTCAATCAGCTTTGCAAGGTCCAGTCCGTCTGCTCGGGCCCGCCAGGTAAGTGCCATGCGGTGGGCAAGGGCGGCGCGCGCAATCGCGGTCACATCATCCAAGCTCGGGCTGACCCGACCACGCAGGAAAGCGCGCGCCTTGGCAGCCTTGATTAGGGCTTGGCCTGCACGCGGCCCCGGTCCCCAGGCGACGAGATCGCGAATTTCAGGATCGGTCGCACTTTCCGGCCGAGCGGATCGGACAAGGTCGAGCACAGCATCGAGGATTTTTTCGCCCACGGGCATGGTGCGTACAAAGCTTTGCAGGTCGGCAAGCTCCCCGGGTTTTAGAGCTTTCCTGGCGACCAAATCCCTGTCGCCCGTTGTTGCCAATAAGACTTGCCGTTCAGTCTCCCGGTCCGGGAAGGGCACATCAATCTGCAACAAGAAGCGATCCAATTGCGCTTCTGGCAATGGATAAGTGCCTTCTTGTTCGATCGGGTTTTGCGTCGCCAGGACGAAGAAGGGCTCGGGCAGCATATGGGTCACGCCCGACACGGTCACTTGGCCTTCCTGCATAGCTTGAAGAAGCGCAGATTGTGTGCGGGGACTTGCCCGGTTGATTTCGTCGGCCATTAATAGGCTGGTGAATACGGGACCGCGCACAAAGCGAAAAGTGCGCTTGCCTGCACCATCTTGATCAAGGACTTCTGAGCCGATGATATCTGATGGCATTAGGTCCGGCGTAAACTGCACCCGGCCCCAATCAAGCCCTGTCGCAATCGCCACTGCTTCTACCAGTCGGGTCTTGGCGAGGCCTGGTGCGCCTACCAACAAACCATGACCCCCGGCCAAGATCGTGGCAAGCGTGAGATCAATCACCCGCTCTTGTCCAAGGATGGCACCGCCAACCCCGGCACGCACCGCAGCAATGGTTTCAAGGGCCCGATCAATGCGCCCAAGGGTCTTGTCGGTGGTCTCGTCGGAAGGGGTTTGATTGGGCATATCACTCATAGACTTAGCCTAGCCTGACTCAAGGGTATTGTGCGAGTGTCTTTTCAGAGAGGTTTCCTGTGTCGATCAGTGCCACCTTATCTGGTCATCGACCTGGAACAAACCTAAGTTGAATGCATGAGTGATCCACGTCCCCTTGCAGATTTGCTGGCTGAATTGATGCGTATGCAGGGCCAGCATGGCCGTGAGCGCGCTTTGCCGCCCGTAGAAAAATGGAATCCTGCCCATTGCGGCGATATTGGCATGGAGATTCGCGCCGATGGGACATGGTGGCATGAGAAGGTGCGCATCACCCGCCAGCCCATGATTGACTTATTCTCCACCATTCTGCGCAAGGATGAGGACGGCCAGACCTATCTGGTGACCCCGGGCGAGAAGGTTATTGTTCATGTTGCTGACGCCCATTTTCTGGGCACGCGGGTCGATCAACTCGACACTAGTCTCGGCCCCAGCATTGTCGTTACCACCAATATGGGTGATCAAGTTGTCGTAGGGCCCAGCAATCCATTGTGGGTGGAGCATGATCCAAAAACGGGCGAGCCTCGGCCTTATGTCCGGGTGCGAGGACGGTTGAATGCCCGTATTTTGCGTGCACCTTTTTATGAGCTCGTCGGGTGGGCCAATCTGGAAGACAAACGCCTTTTGCTGGAAAGCCTAGGCGCACAATTTGATCTGGGGTTAGTTGAGGGCTTGGAGGGATGAGCGAGACCGATTTGATTGCGCGGCTGGAACGTCGCTTGGCCTTGCCGGACGATTTAGCCGTCCGCCCACCATTTTCCGATTTTGACTTGTCGGGTGAACGACCTGCTCAAGCGAGCTTACGTGACGCCTCCGTCCTCGTGCCGCTGATTACCCGTAAAACGGGGCTGTCGGTTCTGTTGACGCGCCGCTCCGCCGATATGCCAACCCATTCTGGTCAGATTGCTTTTCCCGGCGGCAAGCGGCAAGACGACGATGCCGACGCAATTGCCACGGCTTTGCGCGAAGCCCGCGAAGAAGTAGGCCTTGACCCTGCCCTTGTGCGGGTGCTGGGGGCATCAGACCCATATGAAACGGTAACCCAGTTTCGTGTCACACCGATTGTGGGGCTCGTTTCCCACCAAGCAGACTTTGTAGCGGACCCACGCGAGGTCGATGCTATTTTCGAAGTGCCCTTTGCTTTCTTCATGGACCCCGCCAATCATCAGCGCCATTCGCAAGAATATAAAGGCCAGACCCGCCATTACTACGCCATCCCCTACGGCGATCATTATGTTTGGGGGGCAACTGCTGGCATGTTGCGGGCGCTTTATCTGCGGGTGTATGGTGAAGAGTGATGCGGCGAATTGTCCGATCGAACAAGCCTGCTGAAGTTTCAGTCAAAAACCTGAATCATTTCTGCACCAAAGTGCTCGAGCTTTAACTTACCATTCACCTCAACCCTTCATGTCTCATCAATTATTGCGATGGCTAGGGACGAAAGTCTCAAGTTTAAAGGGATTGGCGCAGAATGAAGGGCGTGCGGATAGGGGTGTTAATGGGTGGCTGGTCAGCTGAGCGAACTGTATCGCTTGTCTCCGGCAAGGCCTGTGCCGAAGCCGCGCGTGCGCTGGGTGCTGATGTCGTGGAGATTGATGTCGATCGCGACATAGCTTCGGTCCTGAAAACGATTTCCCCCGATATTGCGCTCAATGCTCTGCACGGGCCTTGGGGTGAGGATGGGCGTATTCAGTCTGTGCTGGAAATCGCAAACATCCCCTATACACATTCGGGTGTCCTAGCCTCTGCTTTGGCGATGGATAAGGAAAAGGCCAAAGCGGTGTTTGCCAGCGCGGGCCTTGATGTACCTGCTGGCAAACTGATGTCGCGCCATGATGCAGCGCGCGAACATGCTCTTGAGCCGCCCTATGTGGTGAAACCCAATGCCGATGGCTCATCCTTCGGCGTCTTCATCGTGCGCAAGGGTGAGAACCGACCCCCAGAAAAGCTACTCGACCCAGATTGGCGGTCTGGCGATGACGTGTTGGTGGAAGAGTTTATTGCAGGCCGCGAGCTCACTGTTGCCGTGATGGGCGACCGGGCTTTGGCTGTAACGGAAATCCGCACTGGCCACGAATTTTATGACTATGACGCCAAATACGCGGCTGGCGGCTCTATCCATCATGTAAACCCTTCCGACTTGCCCGCCATGGTAAATGAGAGGGCCATGAAGAATGCTGTCTGCGCCCATCAACTGTTGGGCTGTCGCGGGGTAACGCGGACCGACTTCCGCTATGACCCTGCCACCAACCGTCTGGTGGTGCTGGAGATTAATACCCAGCCGGGGATGACGCCAACGTCACTGGCCCCCGAACAGGCCGCCCATATCGGCCTGTCATTTAATGACTTTGTAAAATGGATTTTGGAGGACGCATCATGTCCGCGATGAGACAAACGCGCAATGCGCCGGGCAAGCGCCCATATGCCCCACGCGGGCGGCCGCGCTCCCCACGTCGTACCGATAGCCATGCTTGGACCATGAAGCTGGGCGCTTGGGCGCATGCCCGTATGCGCGCAGCCCAATATGGCGGCCCAACCCGTCGACTCCTGGTCGGATTTACCCTTGCGTCTGTCTTTACAATCTTCGTGCTCTTGGCTGCTGGCCTTGGCATTCTCGACGACATGGGGCGAGGGCTCGAAACGGGTGCCGGCAATGCTGCCCGAAGTGCCGGGCTCGCTGTCCGCGTGATCAATGTGCAGGCTCCCAACGGCTTGCAATTGAGCGAGTATCAACGTGCAGAAACGGAAGTGAAATCCGGCGTCATGGCCGATGATGTCATGTTTGGTATTGATCCTTCTGAAGTTCGTGCACGGGTCGCAGAATTACCGTGGGTGGAGCAAGTTGTCGTCCGCCGTCTGTGGCCCGATCAAATCCAAATCCTCATCACCCCGCGCGCCGCTACCGCTTTGTGGCAAGACCAGGGGCACTTGTTCTATATGGATGGGACCGGTCGAAAGCTGGGTAAAGCAAAAAACACAAGGTCTGCTAAAGGCTACGCCATGGTCGTTGGAGCCAATGCAGGCCCTCAGGCCCCTGCGCTGTTTGAAGCCTTGCGCGGGTCACCAGATGTAGCCAGCCGCACCTCGGCGGCTATGTGGGTTGGGGATCGTCGCTGGACCCTGCGGTTGAAGTTAGGTGGCGATATCCTGTTGCCTGAAACCGGCATGAGGGAAGCTTTGGCGCACTTACAGGCGCTGCAAGCTAGTCATCAGATTCTAGACCGTGAATTCGCCCGCCTTGATCTAAGAACATCAGGCACCCTTATTCTCCGCCCGACCCCAGAACGTTTGTCGGTGACAAAGGCGCAAAGTGCGGCGAAGTCCGCTCAAAAGGCTTGACACACACCGAAATGAGACAAACATGTCCTCTCTAAACAAGCGTGCTGCCGTCGAAAGTCGAACTCCCGCACCTCGTGCGGCCATGCTGGCCGCATTGGATATTGGCGCGTCTAAAATCACCTGTTTCATTGGCAGTACTGGCCAAGGCACCGGCCCCTTGCGTGTAGCAGGGGTTGGGACCCAGCCGGCACGCGGAGTCCGCAATGGCGCGATTGTGGATCTCGAAGCGGCAACAAGGGCCGTGCGAGCCACGATTGGGCAAGCTGAACGCATGTCTGGCGTCACGGTTAGCGAAGTGGTCGTCTCGGTCTCGGGTTTTGGGGTCCGGGCAGAGCAAGCGCATGGCGAAATCACCTTCGCAAATGCCGAAATTGGTCCGAAAGAGCGCCGCCGCGTTGTGGGCTCAGCGCTTGAGCATGTGCGGCTAGAGGGCCGGTCAATTCTGCATGCAACGCCGAGTTTCTTCGTCGTCGATGGCCAGAAAGTGCGTGATCCACGCGGCATGTTCGGTCGTCGTTTGGGCGTGGCTGTTACGGTGGTGACGGCCCCTACACCGCAATGGCGCAATATTGTGTTGTGTGTTGAGCGGGCAACCTATACGATTTCAGGGTCTGTCGCGGCACCCTATGCTGCGGCACTTGGTGCACTGGCCGAGGATGATCTAGAGCTTGGGGCCTTGGTTGTGGATATGGGTGCCCGCTCAACCACGGCAGCACTTTTCCACGCCGGGGCATTGATCCATGTCGATGCCGTGCCCATCGGGTCTGACCATGTGACCCACGATATTGCCCACTGTCTTGGCACGACTGCAGCGGCTGCAGAGCGCCTTAAAATTGTTCATGGTAGCGCGATCGCCAGCCTGAATGAAGATAATTTGATGATTGATGCCCCCCGCATGGGAGAAGATGGTCAACTCATCTCGGATCAGGCCCCGCGCTCCATTCTGACAGGGGTTGTGCGACCCCGCGTGGAAGAGACACTGGAGCTCTTGCGTGACCGCCTGCGCGCTGGCGGGCTCGATAAACTCAATGCTGGTCGCCGCATTGTCTTGACGGGGGGCGGCAGCCAATTGAATGGTGTGCGCGAGCTGGCTGCCCGCGTGTTTGAAGGCCACGTCCGCATTGGTCGACCCCAACGCTTTACCGGCCTTGGCGATGCTGTTGCAGGTCCGGGCTATTCGGTTGCGGCAGGTTTGTTGCGTTGGGGTGTCGAACGGCCAACCGATATGGCCAGTAGCGCGTCTCAAATGGTGGAACCATCCAGCCACCCCGTTGCCCGTGCGCTGCAATGGCTTAAAGATAACTTCTAAGTCGCTTTAGCCTTCAGTACCGATCCGCTTGATTTCCCAATGCAGGTCAACGCCTTGGGTCGCTTTCACCTGCTGGATGACATGTTCGCCCAGGTCTTCCAGATCTTTAGCTGTAGCGGTTCCGGTATTGATCATGAAGTTGCAATGCTTCTCGCTCATCTGCGCGCCGCCGATCTGATAGCCGCGTAAACCAGCGGTATCGATCACCTGCCAGGACTTGCGTCCGCCTGACTGGACAGGATCTGGATTTTTGAACGTACTGCCACCAGTTTTGTCCCGAATGGGCTGACTTTGTTCGCGCTTTTGGGTGATGGCGTCCATGCGGGCGAAGATAGCCTCGGGTTCATCAGCCGTGCCTTGGAACGTCGCGGACACAAAGATCAGGTCCATGGGCGCTGTTGTATGCCGATACGTGAAGCCCATGTCCGAACAGCTGAGTTCAAGGCGCCGACCAGCTCGATTATAGGCAACACACGAAACTAAAACGTCCTTTGTTTCGCTCTCATAACAGCCCGCATTCATGCGAAGCGCCCCGCCAATCGTGCCTGGTACCCCGCGAAAGAACTCAAGGCCCGCAATCCCGGCTTCTGCTGCCTTTTTGGCAACACTGGCGTCAAGGCACGCGGCCCCTGCCGTGACGTTCAGGCCATCTGTGCTGATCTGACCAAATCCGCGCGGAGAAAGGCGGATCACCACACCAGGCACCCCGCCATCGCGCACAATCAGGTTCGAGCCGACGCCGACTGCCAGAATGGGAATATCGGCAGGGCAGTCACGCAGGAACTCCGCCAAATCGGTTTCATCTGCGGGCTGAAACAGGACTTCCGCCGGTCCGCCGACCCGAAACCAGGTGAAAGGGGCCAATGGGACACTGGCGTCGAGTTTGCCCCGAACTGGGGGAAGGCGCTCTAACAGGTTCATCGCTTAGGCTTAACGCCAGCCTTGGCCCGCGAAAAGGGGTTGGAGCTGCAATACACCATCCCAGGTGTCAAGTGTCTGAAACCCAAAGCCTGCCAGAAGGCGGCGCGTCGCTTCCTCTGCCCCGCCTGTTAGCGGGCCGGTGCGCCGGATAGGGGGCTCCTGATCCATCTTGTCTTTCAGCAAATGGGCCGTTCGCCGGGCGATCGCTTCACTTTACTCGATCACGTAACGGGCCATGTACCCGGCCATTTAACCGGCCATGTAACCGGCCATGTAATGGGACGGGGTGCTAATGCCTAGAGTTCTCATTGAACCCAGGGGATAATAGGTACAGGCCAGCAGATGACATCCTTGGCTTCACAGACCACCTGGTTAAATTGGCCTGCTATGGAGGCTGAGAGGGTAGCTGGATTAGGCGTTTGTCTGGTAAGCTGGCTTCTGTTGCTCTGGCGAGGTCCATCGCGCCATGGCGCAAAACGCGTTCGTTGTCGCCATCGGCCTAAATCAGCTAATCGGTATAGTTATGGGTGACGGTCTTGGGTGTTGCGACAAGATCGATAGGCCCTATAAGCCTGAGGGTTGCAGCAGGCCTGATCGCGGGCACTGCACCAACAAATGGAACTGAGACCTGCGCATCCTCAATCGCCAGCACCGACGTGCTGGCGGTGTTGCGGGCAACGACCACCAAATCGGCTGCACTGGCCCCACCTGCGGCATAAATTACGGCGGGTACACGGAGTATCAAGGTCTCATCGGGCTTCTCGCCATAGGGGAAGGAGGCCGTGTCCATCAGAATCAAAATGTCGACCCCAAGCCTTGCACGAATTAGGGTTTTAACGACTGACACGCCTCCTAGACCAGAATCAAAAACCAGCACATGAGATATATTTGCTAGGGTTTTATCTCCATCGGGTGCCTTTCAGAGACAGGTAAGTCATGCTGAATTTTTTCTTAAGATTCATCATTTGCATGGGCCAAATTAACTCCTGCTTAAACATGTCAGGAGCATCCTCAGACGTCGATTCTTTCACTAATCCCGCACAAAGCCTTCGAGGAGCCTAGAATGGCTATCCGCCTTAACGTACCTACCCAAACTGAACTCAGCCCACGGATTGTCGTATTCGGCGTCGGTGGTGCGGGCGGCAATGCCGTTAACAACATGATTGACGCAGACTTGCAGGGTGTGGAGTTTGTAGTTGCAAACACCGATGCACAGGCCTTGGCCCGTTCAAAGGCGGAGCGCCGCATTCAAATCGGTCTGAACACCACCCAAGGCTTGGGGGCAGGGGCAACGCCACAAGTTGGAATGGCTGCTGCGGAAGAAAGCCAGAGTGAAATTCTCGATCATTTAGCTGATGCAAATATGGTGTTTATTACGGCTGGTATGGGCGGCGGCACGGGAACGGGGGCAGCTCCTGTGATCGCTCGTACAGCGAAAGAGCAAGGTATCCTGACGGTTGCAGTTGTGACCCGTCCATTCCAGTTTGAGGGGCCTCGCCGCATGCGAATGGCCGACGCGGGCATCGCCGAGCTTCAAAAGTATGTCGACACGTTGATTATCATTCCAAACCAGAATTTGTTCCGCGTTGCAAACGATAAGACGACTTTCCATCAAGCCTTCCAACTGGCTGATCAAGTGCTGCACTCAGGCGTGCGCGGGATCACCGATCTGATGGTGATGCCTGGCTTGATTAATCTCGACTTTGCGGACGTGCGCTCGGTCATGGGCGAAATGGGCAAGGCGATGATGGGTACAGGCGAAGCTTCAGGTGAGCGCCGAGCATTGGAAGCGGCCACCAAAGCCATCAACAATCCCTTATTGGAAGATATGTCGTTGAAAGGTGCGCGCGGGGTGTTGATCAACATCACGGGCGGCTACGACATGACCTTGTTTGAGCTGGACGAAGCTGCCAACCACATCCGCCAGGAAGTCGATCCAGACGCCAATATCATCGTCGGTTCGACATTTGATGAGACTTTGGAAGGTGTGATGCGCGTATCGGTCGTTGCCACCGGCATTGAAGCTGCAGCGATGGCGGAAAGCCGGCCACAAGTCGCGGGCTATTTCAATGCAACCCCAACCCAACAGCCAGTCGCTGCGGCAACAAGCCCCACGGTTGTGCGGGTTAATAATGGCCGCGAGCCCATGGTGCATCAGCCCATGGTGCATCAGCCCATGGTTCAGCGTCTGCCAGAGCCGCAGCCTACGCCAGTTGCGCAGGAGCCTAGCTATCAGCAAGCTCCAGCCCAACAACCCATGATGCAGCAACCTGCCCCCCAACCTGTTCAGCAGCCCTTGTTTCAGCAGCCACAAGCTGCTGGGGAACCAGCGGCTCCGCGCCAAGAGTATCAGCAGCCTGCATCACAAGCGCAGCCAAACTATGCAGCGACTGTGGCTCCACAAGCTCGCCCCGTTTACCAAGCCGCCCAGCCACGCCCTCCTATCCATGGATCGACCTTGCAACAGCGTTCTGAACAGCCAAGCTACCAGCCCCGCGCGGCAACCCCTCACTACCAGGAAGAACCTCGTCAACAGCGCAGCTCTGGTTTCAACGGCTTCAACATTTTCGGTCGCCCAAAGCCCGCTGTTGCCCAAGAGCAATGGGACGAGCGCCCGGAGCCGAGCGCGAAATCGATCACGCAAACCCAGCCATTATTTGGCGATGAGTTTGATGATGAGATTGAAATCCCGACTTTCCTGCGCAAGCAAGCCAACTAGCCGCCATTTTTCAAGATTTTACCAATAAATACGCCGCCTTACAGCAATGTACGGCGGCGTTTACTTTCCATTGTCATTTATCGTTCAATTGTCACATATCGAAATATTGTTTGGTTTGTCAGGCGACTTAGTTTGCGCCAAAGAGGACGCGTAGACACCTGTGCATTTAGGCAGAATGTCTGGTGGATATGAAAGTCAGTAAAGCGTGCAATACCAAACTGTGACAGCCCTTCAACATACGCTCGCAGGCCATGCGTCTTGCGAGGGCATCGGCCTGCATACGGGTAAACCAGTCCGGGTGACGTTAAAACCTGCAGGCGTTGACCATGGAATTGTGTTCGTGCGCTTAGACGCACCTGAATTTGCCCGCCGTATTGCTGCTTTGGTCGATATGGTTACCACCACCGAATTGGGGACCACCTTGGCCAATTCGGCTGGTTTTTCTGTTGCCACGGTTGAGCATTTGATGGCTGCCCTGTTTGCCATGGGCATTGATAATGCGATTGTTGAGATTGATGGCCCTGAAGTGCCCATTCTTGACGGCTCCTCCGAGCCCTTCATCGAAATGATTGGGATGACTGGCACGAGGGCTTTGGGGGCACCCCGCCGCATGTTGGAAGTCTTGAAGCCTGTAGAAGTGCTCGTCGGCAACAAACTTGCCCGGCTTGAGCCTTTTGACGGGTTTGAGTTGGACGTGACGGTTGAATTCTCCACCCGCGCCATTGGCCGCCAACGGGTTGTGTTTGACTGTACCCCTCAAAGCTTTGCTAATGACTTGGGTGCCGCGCGGACCTTTGGTTTCTTGCACCAAGTTGAAGCGATGCAGGCCAAGGGCTTGGCTCTAGGGGGCTCGTTGGAGAATGCAGTGGTGATTGATGGCGATGCAATCGTCAATCAAGAAGGCCTGCGCTTTGCCGACGAGTTTGTGCGCCATAAAGCACTCGATGCCGTCGGTGATTTGGCTCTAGCTGGATCCCCTATCAAGGGCCGCTATGTGGCAGAGCGCGCTGGTCACGAAATGAATGTAGCTTTAGTTCGGGCGCTATTGGCGGATCAAACGGCTTGGCGTTGGAGTTTCGCACCCTTGGCCGCAGAGCTCTTGCCTGCAGCCGGGACTTGAAGGCTGGTCTGCCGCCAAGGTGCGGCACAAGATTTGCTGTTTCGTGTTTCGCAGGCTCTAAGCACCCTTTCTAAATTTATGCTCCTTAATTTCGGATCGGTTAAACAAGGAAGAAAACAATGGGTCGTCGCTATTTTGGAACCGACGGAATTCGCGGTGAAACCAACAAATGGCCCATGACTGCCGAGGTCGCCATGACCCTGGGCATGGCTGCTGGCACTGTGTTCAAAAAGGGTGAACATCGCCATAATGTCATCATCGGCAAAGATACGCGTCGCTCTGGCTATCTGGTTGAATTTGCGCTGGTAGCAGGCTTTGCGGCCGTTGGCATGGACGTGAAGATCCTTGGTCCTATTCCAACTCCCGCAATTGGTCTTCTGACGCGCTCGCTGCGCGCAGACCTCGGTGTGATGATTTCTGCCTCCCACAATGGTTTTGCCGATAATGGTATAAAATTGTTTGGTGCCGATGGCTTCAAGCTGAGCGATGCGCAAGAGCAGGAAATCGAGAAGTTGCTGGACGAGCCAGACCGGATTATGCGGGCTCCACCCCACGAAATCGGTCTTGTCAAAAGCTTCGAGGACAGCCGTGGGCGCTATGTAGAATTTGCCAAGGGTGCTTTCCCGCGTGGTATGAGCCTGGAGGGTCTACGTGTTGTGGTCGATTGCGCCAATGGTGCCGCCTACAAAACAGCCCCATGGGCGCTTTATGAATTGGGCGCAGAAGTCGTTGAGATTGGGGTCAACCCTAACGGCAGCAATATCAATGCTGGCTGTGGGTCAACCGACACGCGTTTGCTTAAGCAGACCGTGTTGGAACGCCGCGCCGATATCGGCATCGCTTTGGATGGCGATGCAGACCGGATCATCATAATCGACGAAAAGGGCCGCGAAATCGATGGCGATCAGATCATTGCAGCCATCGCGCGTGACATGATTGCCGACAAGACTCTGCGTGGCTCCGGCGTCGTCACCACCATCATGTCCAATTTGGGCCTAGAGCGCTATATCGCCGACCAAGGCTCGCAACTTATTCGCACAGGTGTCGGTGACCGCCATGTCGTGGCGCGCATGCGGGCAGATGATTGCAATCTCGGTGGCGAACAGTCTGGCCATATCGTGCTGTTGGATTATGCGACTACGGGCGACGGTCTTGTTTCCGCCCTGCGGGTGTTGTCGTCCATGATCACTCACAACCGCACCGCCAGCGAGACTTTGGCTGTGTTCACACCATCACCGCAGGTCTTGAAGAATATCCGCTATAGCGGCTCTTCACCCTTGGCAGACCCCGACATGCAAGCCCATGTCAAGAAGGCTGAAGACGCTTTGACGGCATCGGGCGGTCGCTTGGTCGTGCGTACATCGGGGACTGAGCCTTTGGTGCGCCTGATGGCCGAAGGCGATGATCAGAAGAAGATCACCCAATTGGTCGATGAATTGGCTTCGACCCTGCAGAGCCGCCGCTTAGCTGGCTAGGGTTTGGGTAGACTGACCCCTCAGCTCGCCAGCTTAACCATCACATGCCGCTTCTTGCCGAGCGACAGCTTGACCTCTTGCCCGTCAGACAGGGCAGGAGGGATCGCCCCTGCCAAGTCTTGAACCACCGCATCATTGACCCGCAGGCCACCGCCCTTGGCTTGGCGTTTGGCCTCGCCATTCGACTCCACAAGGCCTGCCGCCACAAACAGCGCTGCCAGCGAGGCGGGGGCTTCTGACAAGTCGATGGTGGGCAGACCTTCATCAGCTCCACCGCCACCAAATTGCGCTGCAGCAGTCGCTTGCGCGGCTTCAGCTGTCTCCCGGCCATGCAAGAGGGCCGTGGTTTCAGTTGCCAGGACACTCTTAGCCAAATTGATTTCTGCGCCACCTAAAGCTGCCAAGCGGCCGATCTCATCCAAGGGCAAATCGGTCATGCGCTTCAGAAGTGGTTCCACGTCAGTATCGTCAACATTGCGCCAATATTGCCAATAGTCGAATGGCGAGAGCATGTCGCCATTGAGCCAGACCGCGCCATTTGCCGTCTTGCCCATCTTTTGCCCTGCCGCATTCATCAACAAGGGCTGCGTGACGCCCAGCACATGGCGCTCATCTACGCGGCGGCACAGTTCTACCCCTTGGACAATATTGCCCCATTGGTCTGAGCCACCCATTTGCAGATTGCAATCATAGCGGCGCGACAGTTCGAGAAAGTCATAGGCCTGCAACAGCATATAGTTAAATTCAAGGAAGGTAATCGGCACTTCTTGGTCGAGCCTGCGCTTGACGATATCGAGCGCAATCATCTTGTTAATGGTAAAATGCTTGCCAATCTCGCGTAGCATATCGAGCCATTTGACCTCATCCAACCATTGGGCATTATCCACCATAATGGCGTCGCGCGGGCCATTGCCAAAGGCCAGGAACTTTGAAAACACGGTCTGGATCGATGCCTTATTGGTGTCAATCACCTCTTGGGTCAGAACGGGGCGGGCCTCATTCTTGTCCGACGGATCGCCCACTTTCGTTGTGCCACCGCCCATCAAGGTGATAGGCTTGCCGCCACATTGTTGCAGGCGGCGCATCAGCATGATCTGGGTTAGGCTGCCAACATGCAGGCTGGGTGCTGTGCAATCATAACCAATATAGCCGGTCAGGGCGCGGCCACCGCGTTCGCTTTCAAGAGCTGCCGCATCCAAGGCTTCCAGATCGGTTGCTTGATAATAATGGCCGCGCTCCATAAGCGTTTGAACGAACGCTGATTTATGGGTCATGGCCGTCATCCTATGATTTGGTGGTTGCATCGAATAGAAAAGCGCGTTTAGCACGGTCTGATCCCAAAGTTCAAAGGCTGGAACCTATCAAGATGCAGAGCTCGACTTATTCTGGTTCAGACCGCGCCGTTTGGGCCCTTGGCCTGATGACTGGCACCGCTCTGGATGGCTTTGTCGATACAGCGCTTATCCGCACCGATGGTGTCAGCGTGGCGGAGTTTGGCCCGTTTGAGTTGTTTGCCTATTCTGATGCCGACCGAGCGCTTTTGGCCGAATCCATCACCCAAGCCCGGGCGTGGGACTTTCAGGGGCCAGAGCCTGCGATTTTTGCGGAAGCCGAGGACTTGATCACGCGGATTTATGCCGGCGCGGTCCTGAAACTTCTCGATAAAGCCAAGATGAGCCCTGAAGACATCGTTTTTCTCGGCGGGCATGGCCTGACGGTGCTGCATCGACCCCAGATTGGTGGTGATGGGCGGACGCGGCAATTGCTGGATGGGGTAAAGCTCGCCCGCCTGACTGACGTCGACACGGTCTGGGACTTTCGCAGCCACGATGTGGCCATGGGTGGGCAGGGGGCACCCTTGGCCCCGATTTATCACACCGCCATTTTGCGTCATGCGGGCTTTGATGGCGATACGGCCATCCTCAATCTTGGCGGGGTGGCCAATATTACGTGGTGGGATGGCGCGGATGGACTGGCAGCCTTTGACACCGGCCCCGCCAATGGCCCTCTCAATGAGTGGGTCGAGGCCCATGGCAAAGGTGTCTACGACAAGGATGGCCGCTTGGCTGCGTCGGGCCGCGTCCATGAAGGCCGCTTGCTAGAGATATTGGATAATCCATGGTTTGACGCGCCTTTCCCCAAGTCGCTCGACCGCTATGACTTTGATGCGGGCCTTGTTCGTGGCCTTTCGCTTCAAGATGGCGCGGCGACCCTGACAGCATTGGTGGCGGCGAGTCTGGACCTTGGCCTTCGGCTTCTGCCCACACGGCCTGAGCGCTTGGTGGTTGCAGGCGGCGGGCGCAAGAACCCGGTGCTGATGGCAGAAATCGCAGCCCGCTGTGGCGTCAGCGTAGTGGATGCCGACACAATTGGCCTGCGCGGGGATGCGATTGAAGCAGAGTGCTTTGCTTTGCTCGCCGTGCGCTCTGCCCGTGGCCTGCCCTTGAGTTTTCCGGGGACAACTGGGGTTGCAGGACCTACGACGGGTGGGGTGATTTCGCGGGTGGGCTAGATTACTCAGCCTCGGTTCGCCACAAAGTTAGCCCTTGAAATCCGTTTGCAAAACTATCAAATTTTTATACTTTGAGGTCTGGTATCGGAGCGCGACGTGTCATCCAGCTATTCCCTTGGCCCTTACTTCGGTGCCTTTATCCAAGAACAATTGGCAAGTGAGCGCTATGCCAGTGCCAGTGAAGTGGTGCGCGCAGGTCTTCGATTGTTGGAAGAACACGACGAAAGTCGGCATGTGCATGCGTTGAAGCGCGCTGAGAGGCTTGCATTGCTCAAGGCTGAAATTCAAAAAGGGGTCGATAGTCCCAAAGTTGATGGCGATGCTGCCTTGAAGGGTCTAAAAGGTCGCATCATCGAGCGCTATGCCGATCTGAAACTTCATGAAACAGCTTAACTTTCAGTCTTCTGAAGTGGCGATTGAAGAGCTGAGCGCTTTTCAAGATCAACTTTGGATTGATCGACCTGGCCGAGACCTGCTTTTTACTGAACAGCTTGAAAGTGTCATTGATCGGCTTCGTGTGTTTCCTTAAAGCGGGGAAAAAAGGCCGGAGCTGGGGGCTGAAATTCGTGCTGTACCACTCTGGCGATACATGATTTTTTACCGACTGGCCGAGGACGTCTTGATCATTGAGCATGTTATCCATGGCGCGCGCAATATCGAGGTGCTGATTTAAAGGAGCAATGGAGGGGTCTTCCGACCGCTCTTTCCCCTATCCAATTGCACCCAGATGGGGTAACGCCGCCGAACATCTGCTGTTTAACATCGTGAAGAGAGCCCCAATGAGCGTAGTCAGTCCACTTCTGACCGTGATGATCGCCGCCGCCCGCAAAGCTGGCAAAGCCATTAGCCGAGATTTCGGTGAAGTTGAAAACCTGCAATTGGCAAAAAAGGGCCCTTCCGATTTTGTAACCGCTGCCGATCTCAAGACCGAAAAAATCCTGTTTGAAGAGCTGAGCAAGGCACGACCTGGCTATGGCTTTCTAGGTGAAGAGCGCGGCATGGTTGAAGGTACTGACAAGACCAATCGCTGGATTGTCGACCCGATCGATGGCACGACCAATTTCGTCCACGCCATTCCCCATTTGGCCATCTCCATCGCACTGGAACGTGAAGGCCGTCTGGTCGCTGGTGTTGTCTATAACCCAATCACTGACGACCTCTATTGGGCTGAGACCGGCCGTGGGGCTTTCCATAATGACAAGCGCTTGCGGGTCGCCGCTCGCAAGACCTTGGGCGATTGCGTGCTTGCAACCGGAATTCCCTTCCAGGGCAAGCCGGGCCACTCTCAGATGTTCAAAGAGCTGCACCAGTTCACCCAACGGGTTGCCGGTATCCGCCGCTTTGGTGCGGCGTCGCTCGATCTGGCTTGGGTCGCCGCTGGCCGCTTTGACGGCTTTTGGGAGCATGATTTGCAGCTGTGGGACATTGCGGCCGGTGTTGTGCTGGTGCGCGAAGCTGGTGGCGTTTGCGCTGAAATTTATGGCGGGGACTTTATGGAAACCGGCTCTATCGTCGCAGCGAACGAGAAGATCATGGTCTTGATGAATGAGCGCTTGCGGGCGGCGAAGAGCTAGGCCCCATCGAAGGTAACTTTCCCTCGGCCCAAGGCGAGGGGTGTTGGCCCAGAGACTGCGCGCAGATGGCTCACGTCAAGAGCCCAACCCTTGCATGCTAGCCCCATCAGGCATACCTAGGTGACTGGTGGTTCTGTGGTTCGCGTGGGAAGTCTACGTCCCGCCGACCTAACTCACTCGTCGGGAGCTGGCGCTGGTTGGAACCGTGGTTCCTGTCATCTGGCACCCACCTGGTTATCCAGGTCGCACGGGGACGAGTTACCTTCTCACGGTCCTTGCGGATCCACCAACTTTTTTCCTTTTTTATGCCTTTTTATGGGTTTGGCGGCCATGATTGAAGTCAAATCGGAACTTCGATCTGCCTTGATCGCGGCTAGGGCCAAGGCCTTTAATGAAGAGCCCGATGCGGGCGAGGCACTTGTCTATTCTGCCGCCCAAATTCTTTCGTGTGCAGAGACCCCCTTTGTCGCGGGCTATATCCCCTTTAGGACCGAAATCGATCCGCGCCCCTTGATGCGGACCTTGGCCGCTCAAGGCGCGCGCCTCTGTTTGCCGCGCACACCGCCAAAGGGGGCATGCGGTGCTGCACTGACGTTTCACCTGTGCGATCCCGATAATCCGGACAAGCTCGAAAAAAGCACATGGGGTGTGATGGAGCCCAAGGCCCATCTTCCCCAAGTCTGGCCAGATGTGGTTCTCGTGCCCTTGTTGGGATTTGACCTGATCGGCAATCGATTGGGCCAAGGCCAAGGCCATTATGACCGCACGTTAGAGACCTTGCGCGCGACAGGCACTGTGCTCGCTGTGGGTGTGGCCTATGCCGCCCAAGAAGTCGCAGATGTGCCCGCTGAATCTCATGATCAGCGCTTGGATTGGATTGTCACGCCAATTGAGGCATACCGCGTCCCGATGGGATCGGATTAGCATGAGACTAGCATTTTTTGGCGACGTGGTAGGCCGTGCTGGCCGGGTAGCCTTGTGCGAGCGGCTGCCAGACTTGAAGCGCCGATTGCGCCTCGATTTTGTTGGGGTGAATGCTGAAAATGCTGCTGGTGGCTTTGGCCTGACCGAGACGATTGCTATGGAGTTGTTTGAGGCGGGCGCGGACTGTTTGACCCTTGGCAATCATGCATGGGACCGGCGCGAAGCGATTGCCTATATCGACCGTGAGCCCCGTTTGCTGCGTGCTGCCAATTATCCCCCGTTATCAATGGCACCCGGGCGCGGGGCCAATCTGTTTCAAATGGGTGACCGCAATGTGCTGGTTGTCTCCGTTATGGGGCGGGTCTTCATGGATGCGCTCGATTGTCCGTTTAGCGCGGTGGAGCGCGAGGTGAGCGCAAGCCCCCTTGGCCTTGTCGCCGATGCGGTCATTGTAGAAGTACATGGCGAGGCCACCAGCGAGAAGCAGGGTATGGGCCATTTTCTCGATGGGCGCGCCAGCCTTGTATTCGGCACCCACACCCATGTGCCAAGCGCGGACACGCGTATCTTGCCCGGTGGTACAGCCTTTCAGACCGAGCTTGGCATGTGTGGCGACTATGACAGTGTGATCGGCATGAATAAGAACATCGCCGTGCGTAAACTGTCGTCCCGCATGCCCTATCAACGTCACGAACCTGCCGAAGGCTTAGGCCTTGCTTCAGGTATCTTTGTTGAGACCGAGGATAAGACAGGCCTTGCCGTTCGGGCAGAGCCCATCCGCGTTGGCGTTGGTCTGAAGCAAGCGGTTCCTTTGGTGGATGGTTAGCCGAGCCCCGGCAACAGCACCACCCTGTGGCACTTTAAGCCGCATCCTGCTACATCGCAGCCCGCAATTCACCGTCAAAGACACAAGAGATAGACCCGACCATGGCCGGCCATTCGAAATTCAAAAATACTATGCATCGCAAAGGCCGCCAAGACGCGGTCCGCGCCAAGGCCTTCACCAAGATTGCCCGTGAAATTACTACGGCGGCTAAATCTGGGATGCCAGACCCCGCGATGAACCCCCGTCTGCGTTTGGCCGTGACCAATGCGCGTGCGGTGTCCATGCCAAAGGACCGGATTGAACGCGCCATAAGCCAAGCCGCTGCCGCAGGCGGTGAAGACTACAAAATGGTGCGCTATGAGGGTTATGCACCTGGCGGCATCGGCTTGATCATCGAGACCCTGACCGACAATCTCAACCGCACGGGCGGGAATGTTCGCAGCTATCTCAGCAAAGCAGGCGGTAATCTTGGCACCACCAATTCGGTTATCTCTGGCTTTGATCGCTTGGGCGAAATTTTTTATCCAGCCACCGCTGCCAGCGAAGATGATATGATGGAAGCCGCGCTTGAGGCTGGCGCGGATGATGTCGAAAGTGATGCCGACGGCCACTCCATCACCTGCACCTTTGAGAGCCTGAGCGAAGTCTCCACCGCTCTGGCTGAACGCTTTGGCGACGCAGAAGCCGCCCATGTTGTCTGGCGACCCCATGCCCGCATCGACGTGACAGGGGATGCCGCCGCTAGCCTGCGCAAATTGATCGACATCTTGGAAGATGACGACGACGTGCAAAACGTGTTCGGCAATTATGAGATGGAAGAGGACGAGGGGGAGTAAGTAATCCCCCTTAAAGGTCCTTGTCGGCGGCGGCGGAATGGGTCAGTGTAGGCCCATGACCGACCTCTTGACCCACGCCCATGTCCTCAAAGCAGACGTCGCGGCGCGTGCAGACGAGATTGATGCTGCGCGACGTTTACCCGCCGACCTTGCCAAAACTTTGGCTGATGCTGGTTTTTTCCGCATGGCACTGCCGGCTGATTATGGCGGGTTGGAAATGGCCCCGGCGCGCATGATCGAAGTCATTGAAGTGATGGGCAATGCCCATGGCTCGGTGGGGTGGTGCATCATGATTGGCGCGACCACGGCGATCAATGCGGCCTATCTGCCCGACCATCATGCCCGCACGATTTGGGTAGACCCTGCGGTCATCACAGGCGGCGTCTTTGCGCCTAAAGGCAAGGCAGTCCGTGAGGGCGATCAGTACCGCGTGACGGGTCGGTGGAATTGGGGCTCTGGCAGTGCCAATTGTGCCTGGCTGGTGGGTGGTGCTTTGACTTTGGCCGACGGGCCACCCCAGGCGCGCATGATGTGGTTTGAGCGCGATCAGGTAGAACTGATTGATACGTGGCACGCCATGGGAATGAAGGGGACGGGCAGTGGCGATTTGGCAGTCACCGATGTCTTGATCCCGGCTGACCGCTCGGTCTCGCTGACCGACGATAAGGCGAGGATAGAGCGGCCGCTTTATGCCTTCCCGGCCTTTGGCTTGCTCGCCATGTCCATTGCCGCGGTCGCACTCGGCAATGCGCGCGGGGCGATTGATGATCTGGTCGGTTTGGCAGGGGGCAAAGTCCCAACCGGAGCGAGGCGGCCCTTGGCAGAACGGACTTCAACCCAATTTGAGGTGGCAAAAGCCGAAGGCCAGCTGCGCGCGGCTCGTACCTATCTGCTTGACAGCGCCGAGGTGGCCTATGAAGGGGCCAGCCGTACGGGGGCCTTAACGCTGGAAGACCGCGCCAATTTGCGCATTGCTGCCACCCATGCGGTGCGCACCTGTGCTGAAATTACCCGCATGATGCATGAGCTGGGCGGGGGTACTTCGGTCTATGAAAGCTGCCCGCTGCAGCGCCGTTTCCGCGACGCCCATGTCGCCACCCAACACATTATGGTGGCACCCGGCTCGCTTGAACTCGCGGGGCGCGCTTTATTGGGCATTGAAGGCGATTACGGGCAGCTTTAATTTGCCGAGCCTGCGCGCGCCATCGATCCGACAGCGCTGGGGGCGTACAATTGTTCGGTGAGCTGTTCGGTCAACAGGGCGAGACGGTTTTGCCAATGGGCGTTAAAATCCAGCACCGTCATGCTGACCAAACGGCCATCGGCAATCTGATGGCTCCACACAATACCGTTTTCGCCTGCGGAGGTATAGCTAGGCCCCGTCAGTTTCGTTGAAATGTACAAAACATCCGCGTTTTGATCATAGGCGACGTCAAAATCCGACATTTTATTTCCGGTCCTTTAGGATCGCTTAAGCGCAATGAAGCAGAATTTGAGATAGTTTTCCAGTAAATTCGACCGTTTCAAGTGTGAACTCAAATGCTATACAATGATCCCTGCGGGTTCTTTGGACCTTGGATCAGCAGATGGTCACAAGGAAGACGCATCTGGCCTGCACCCCTTGGTTGACCCGCGGGCCAGCTTGGCCCAAAAGCCGCATCGGAACGCGGTCGTGGCGGAACTGGCAGACGCACTGGATTTAGGTTCCAGCGCCGCAAGGCGTGGGGGTTCGACTCCCCCCGACCGCACCACTTTTTCTTCGGCAAAGTGGCTCTTTTGTTAGCGTTCTGCCGCCACGCAGGCGGGCTCGCGCACGGATCCCATCTCGACCTCGTCGAGCTTTGGGGTCGAGTTTGGACGGTCTCCCTCCACCACTTGCTGTACCTGGCATAGACAGCGGCCATACATCGTGGCATAGGCGCGCACCGTTAGGGCTTAGGCTCCAGTGCTATCCCATCAACCCGCGTAATCCGCTTCCTTTTTAGGACATTATCATGCAAATCGTCGAAAAATCTGCTGAAGGCCTCAGCCGCGTCTATGGCGTTACCATTGCCGCCACCCTGATTGCCACGCGCACCGATGCCAAGATCGCAGAATTGGCCCCTCAGTTGAACATCAAGGGCTTTCGTAAAGGCAAAGTGCCTGTGGTTCATGTGAAGCGCATGTATGGCAAGTCCATTATGGGCGATTTGTTGAATGAGCTGGTGCAAGAGGGCATTGAAGGTGCTGTGTCGAATAACGCCATCCGCGCGGCCAGCCAGCCCGACGTTACCAATCTGGGAAATCTGGCCGATGTGATGGACGGCAAAGCCGACCTGACCTTCGATGTCGAACTCGACATCATGCCGGACTTCACTCCTGCTGAATTGCAAAGCCTGTCAGTGACGCGTCCGGTGGCGGAAGCAACAGAAGCTGAAATCGACGAGGCCTTGGCCGAAATCGCTAAGCAATCCCAGTCCTTTGAAGTAAAAAAAGGCAAAGCGGCCAATGGCGATGCTGTGGTTTGCAATTTTGTGGGCAAGGTGAACGGCGTTGAGTTTGAGGGTGGCAAGGCCGATGGCTCTACCGTTGTTCTGGGTTCCAACACCTATATCCCGGGCTTTGAAGAGCAATTGGTCGGCGTGAAAGCGGGCGAAGAAAAAGTCTTGAACGTGACTTTCCCAGCCGAGTATGGCGTGGAAACCTTGGCCGGAAAGGCTGCGACCTTTGACGTCACCGTCGTCGAAGTCAAGAAAGCCGTTGAAACCAAGATCGACGATGATTTGGCAAAGAACATCGGCCTGTCGGACCTTGCGACCCTCAAAGACGCGATCAAGAAGAACATTGAAGATCAATTGGGCCAATTATCCCGTCAAAAAGCCAAGCGCTCTTTGCTGGACGCCTTAGACGCCACCCACAGCTTCGACTTGCCAGCCAAAATGTTGGCAGCCGAGTTTGACGCCATCTGGTCGCAAGTGACCCAAGACAAGGCCGCTGGCAATCAAGATCCAGAAGATGCCGGTAAGTCGGAAGACGAGCTAAAGGCCGAATATACCAAGATTGCTGAGCGTCGCGTGCGCTTGGGTCTTGTTTTGGCCGAACTGGGCCGCATTAATGGCGTGGAAGTGAAGGACGAAGAAGTGGCCCGCGCCATCCAAGCTGAAGCCTCGCGTTACCCCGGCCAAGAGCGTCAGGTTTTTGAGTTCTTCCAGAAGAACCCCAATGCTGTCGCGAGCCTCCGCGCACCTTTGTATGAAGAAAAGGTCGTCGATTTCGTCCTGCAAATCGCGCAAGTCACCGAGGTGACAGTGTCCCGTGCAGAGCTTGAAAGCGAAGAAGAAGCAGCCCCCGCTGCTGAAGACAAGCCTGCGAAGAAGCCTCCTGCCAAGGCGAAAGCCAAGAAGGAAGCTGCTCCTGCAGACGAAGCGCCAGCTGAAGCCGTGGTGGAAGAAAAGCCAGCCCCCAAGAAGAAAGCGGCTGCTAAGAAGAAGGCTGACTAAGCTTCTTTCTTGCAGAACAAAATTAAGGCCTCGGTCGTCCGATCGGGGCCTTTTTCTTTGGGCAGAGGGCTTATTTCCCCGGCACTTCGGCATCTGCGAAGCATAAGTTCGGGGGCAACATCTGTCCCTCTCAGTCACGAATGCCAGCCATCTCGCAATGCCAGACAAGACACTACGGTATTCGGCCTAACATATTGAGAGAATAACAAGGGAGCGACCTGGTGTGAACGCCATGATAGCATCAGTATAAAAGCCGCATTGATTGTGGCAAACTCCGCGGGCAATTTAGCGGCAATGACAAACAAAATAGCAAAGCTTGCTGTACCTATCGGCATGCCAACTTGATTGTTCAGCGAACCGATACAACTGCCCCGAACCCAAAGGAGTTCCTAATTGAAACATCGGTCTTTGCTTATCATCACAATCGCCGCTCTTATCAATCCCTTCCTCACCCTGCCGGGCCAAGCCGGTAGCGAGAGGTCCGGAGCTAAACCGTCAGCACTAGCGGAGCACGATTGCGCCCCCTGGGATGGGCCAGCTTTTGGACTATGGATCCCCGCGGAGGGGCTTGGCGGCGCAGCGCATTCATGGATTTACCTCAGAATTTGGCAAAGGCTGGAAGATTCAGTCGGTCGTTTTTCTTTCCCCGACGACACGCTACAACGACAAAAAGGTGCGGTTGCCTACTTTCTAAATCTCGAAACGCCCCAGAAGCTTAACTGGCAAAATCAATCACGTAGGGCGTTAGCAGGAAATGTGCGCTTTAAGCGTGTGAGCCAGACGCAAAACGTCTTGGGTGAAGTTGATTTCACAACAGATCAAAATGTTCGTCTCCGCGGCAGTTTCTCGGCCCGATGGTTGGCAAGTCGTACCGTCGGCTGTGGATAGTCAACCCTAGGATGTTCTCATCGAGGAAAGCCATGTGTTAGCGCAAGCTCGCCCATCATAGCCTTGGCAAGCGCTTGGGGAGTGGGGTCAATAACCGCAGCATGAGCGTTTGCGCGCGGTTAAACTCGACGCAACGGGCTCAGTGACGTTGTGAGTGCAAGCCCCCCGTCACTCCTGCTTCCAAAGAGCGACGGGCTAAGCCGCGCCGATCAATCCTTCAAGAAGTAGGTGATCGTCGTCACCACACGGACCTTTTTGTCGATCTGACGGTCTGGCGGGCTGCCAGGGATTTCAACGGCCGGATTAACTTCGATCACGCCTTGATTGGCATTTTGTATCGCCCCGACTTTGGCCCCAGATTCCTTGGCGAACTTATCTGCCGCTTCGCGGGCGCGCTGGGTGGCTTCTGTTAGCAAGGCACCTTTGAGGTCATTTAACCCCGTGAATTGGAATGATGGACCAGAAGAGGAGCCATCATTGGCGAATACGACGCCTTCTTTCAACAAGTCGCCACTGTTGCGCGAGGCCTCTGCCAGCTTATCGACTTCCGTGGTTTTCACCATCAGGTTTTCGGTCAATATATAGCGTGGCCCGTTTATGCCGCCGCTGGAATAGGCATTTGCCAGCTTGTCTTCTACGCGAATATTCTGCACCTGATAAGTGGTTGAGGGAAAGCCACGCGCGGTCAAAAAAGCCTTCACAGCAGATTCAGACGCTGTCAGCGCCTGACGGGCCTCTTCCAACGAATTGCCAGTGGCCACAAAACTAATCGACCAAAAGCCCAAGTCTGCCTTAACGGGCCGCTCTGATAGACCTTTGACCGTTACTGTGCGAAAGCCCAACCGCGAATGCACAAGGGATTGACCGGCTGAGAAGCCTGCAAAGGCGATCCCCAATGCCAAGATCCCAGCCGCAGCTAAAAGATTTGTCCGTTCCGCCATGATAAAGCCCTCCACACCCGACATTAGGCCATTGATATGCCTTCGGTGCAACAATACGTCCCTCAAGCGCTATTTGAGCTCGGTTTATGGCGCGTTTAGGGCGGAAGCGCGGAAGAAACGCGCCAATTGCACCGTTTCCGCTGGTGCCAGTTTCTCTTCCTGCAAGGCTGCTTGAATGAATCGATTATGGGTGCCTTTGGCCTTAGTCGCAGGCTTTTTGCAAATCCTGCGCAATGCGGCTCAGCGCGGCTTGTCCGATCAGGCGGGCCCTTGGGGGGCGACATTGGTGCGCTTTCTCTATGGCCTGCCATTTGCCTGTTTGTTCTTAGGCTTCGTTTGGTGGCTGGCTCCGCCCGCAAGCTTTAAGATCGGGACTGATTTTTGGATTGCCGCGCCCATAGGGGCCACAGCGCAAGTGTGCGCGACGGCTGCCTTGATCCAAGCTATGCGCGCATCCAGCTTTGGCCTCGGATCAACCTTCCAGCATATGAGTTTGCCCCTGGCTGCCGTGGTTGGTGTGTTGGTTCTGGGCGACCATCTAGGTCTGTGGGGCTGGCTTGGCATTTGGGGTGCGACAGCGGGGCTTTTGCTGGCTTCGTGGCCGACACAAGGCCTGGCAGGGGGCATTGCAGGCTTTAGAGCTGGGTTTTTCGGGCTTGCTTCAGGGGCCTGCTTTGCCGTTTCCGCCAATTGTTATAGGCTTTGTGGGCTCGCGATCGATCCCAGCGCGCCGATCTTTTCTGCCACCTTTACGCTCGTTTGTGTACAAGCCCTGCAAAGCATGGTTTTGGGCGGTATCCTCTATATGGTTGACCGATGTGCCTTGGCCGCCTTGGCAGCTGATGGGCGGGCGTCTTGGTCAGCAGGGTTCGCAGGAGCAGCCGCTTCCGCCTGCTGGTTTGCCGCGCTGACCTTAGCGCCAGCAGCTTTGGTACGGGCCTTGAATGCCTTGGTGGAAGCCCCGACTGCGACTTTGTTGGGCTGGATCCGCTTTAAAGAGACGATCGATTTCCGACGCGGCCTAGGTTCTGCCTTGATTGTGGCGGGGGTGTTGATGTCTGTCGTGGCACAATTGCCGGCCTCTTGAGCCGAAGTCACAGCATTTGGGTAGCGTTCTGCAGAGGCAACCACCAGCACATGGGGACGACGGGTGCCCGAATGCAAGCGCTTGCGAAAAGGCCTTTTGTGGCGGGATTTCTGCCCCATCCGCCTTGGCGCGCGCTAAAAATGTTGAGGCACAATCTCTGCCACTGCCCGAGCAGATCGATGCATTCCTTATGTCTGAGGCTGCTGGGCGAACTTCGGCGATTGGGCAACCATCGGCAGTATCCCGTAGCGTCAGATCGGAAACAACGAATTCGCCTGTTCTCCGGCCAAAATCGTCCGCCCTGAATGAAGCGCCAGGCCAATCAGCCCAACCTAAACTGCCCGCGTGAACATGTCGCATTTCATGCTTGCAAGCATCTTGCTGTCCTCGATCAGGAGGCAAGTTTAGTTACACAAAATCAACTGTCTAGTTTGAAATATTCATGCCTCGGATCGATAGTTCAAGGTTGCGCGAACAGCAACATCTGCCACCGCAATACATCAAAAGGGTGAGGTCTATCTTTCCTGTTGCTGCCCTGCTTGACTCGGCTGTATTTGGGAAGTGACCCCGATCTGGCGATAGAGGGCAGCCATTTGCTTTGCTAGTCGGAAGCCGTCTTTGGCCAATTTGGCTTCTTGCGCGCTGTGATCGGTCGGACAAGTCGCACTTCCTTGGCCATAAGCTTGGAAGCCTGCGTTAAAAGAATCCACCAAGGGGTCGCGCAGCGCGCTTGCCTCGGGAGCTTCGAGGTCGAGCAAGGTGGACATACGGGACCGATAGGTTTGATCTTCGCGACCCGTGCAAGATACACGAAGAGCATGCAGCGAGCCCAATAGGCGGGCCAACCGCGTCAGATCCGCATGCTTCTCTGGATTGATCGGCCTAGCTCGACGCGGGTTATCGCTCATTACTGTTTCCCTTTCCGTTGCCCGATTGGCAAAACCATCGTCCTCGCTTTCTAAGCCTTCCACATTGCGTAAAGTTTTTCGCCGTTCCTGCGGGACCCGACGAGGGGCATAGGCGACACCCACGTCTTGATTGGGATCGGGGCTCCAATCCATTGGCATATCTTGGGGAATTTCGACCGGGGCGTCTTCGACCACCGTGACGGGTTCCCGCCGTGTCGGCCCAACAGAAATCTCCGGAACCACGTAGGTCTCGAGCATGGGGGTTGGGCCACGATCTTGCGGATCTTGAATAGCAGTCTGCGCCACGCTCAACGCAGCCCCACAGGCGGCGAAGGTTGCAAGTGCACTCACCATCCACAGACGTGATTTCATGCCCCTCTATCGCCCCTGTTTCGGGTGTTGGGTCAAGCCGGAGAGCTTGCCTGTAGGCGTGCAACGCGGGAAATGGCTTCATGGGCTTCTGCCATGATAGACTCGATGATTTCCTTGCAAGACAGAATATCGTGCACGCCGCCCGCCGATTGGCCCATGGCAAAACAGGACTTGTCGGCTTCTAGGCCTTCGGTTTGACCGCCAATGCCGCCCATGGCCCCCGCCTGCATACTGATCATGGCTTGATGGGGAAAAGGTTTGATGTCGGCGGGACGGCTTTCCCAATCCTGCACCCAGGCATTGTCTTTCACGCGCATGGGCTTGCCAGAATAGGAACGCGTGCGCACGGTGTCGGTATCTTTGGCCGTGACCACCGCATCCTTATACATCTGACCGGCATGGGCCTCTTTCGACGCAATGAAGCGCGTACCCATCCAGACAGCCTGCGCCCCGAGCGCCAGCGCTGCTGCAAGGCCGCGCCCATCATACAGGCCACCTGCGGCCACGACAGGAATTGTCACCCGTTCGACAGCTTGGGCGACCAGGGGCAAAGTGCCAACAAGGCCGGTATGGCCGCCGCCTTCAGAGCCCTGGCAGATCACGCCATCACAGCCCGCAGCTTGGGCTTTTTCTGCATGGCTGACAGCCCCACCGACAACCATGGCTTTGAGGCCTGCGCCATGGAGTTTTTCGATGATTGCGGAGGGAACACCAAGGCCCGCGATAAAGGCGGTCGCGCCTTCGGAAATGATAATATCGACCGACGCTTCCAAGCTGCCTGGAACTGCAGCCAAAAGATCCACGCCAAACGGGCGGTCGGTCAAGGCACGGACTTTGCGCATTTCGTCGCGGATTTCATCGGGTGAACGCCCAGCCATTCCGAGGCAGCCGTAACCCCCGGCTTCTGAGACGGCAGCACAGACTTCTGCATAGGCTACCCCGCCCATGCCAGCCAGCATGATGGGATGTTCAATACCTAAAAGGTCGCAAATTGGTGTTCTTAGGCTCATGGCGCGCTCCCTTGTTTTTGCGCCACGTTAAAGCCTTTAACCTGATGCGCAATCCCCGTGCCTGTCGGTTGGTTCAAGCGGGCCTGTAGGCGTGGCAAGTGGTTTCATGGTCAATTACAAGGCCGGCTGCCTGCATGAAGGCATAACAGATGACAGGCCCGCAAAACTTAAAGCCACGGGCTTTGAGCTTGCGCGCCAGTTCTTCGGATTCAGCCGACTTAGTTGGCGCTTCGCGAAACGACTTTGGATGATTGTGGATGGGTGTGCCGCCCACCACAGACCAAATGAAGTCGCTAAAACCGCCTTCCTCCCGTTGAATGGATTGAAAAAGCCGGGCGGAGTCGATGGTTGAAATGATTTTGGCGCGTGCCCGCACAATGCCGGTATTGGCCATTAGGCGTTCTATATCCTCTGGTCCAAATTTGGCCACTTGATCGGGCTCAAAGCCATAAAAGGCTTCGCGAAAGGCGGACCGTTTGCGCAGAATCGTGATCCACGACAGGCCGGCTTGGAACCCTTCTAAACACAAGAGTTCCCATAGGGCGCGGTCGTCTCTTATAGGCACACCCCATTCTTCATCATGATAGGCGATATAAAGCGGGTCTGATTCGAGGACCCAGCCACATCGTTGTTTGCTCATCTTGGCTCTCACCATCTGGCTTTGGGCCTTGCGCCCTCGATTGCAAGCATAGTGCCCGGAAGAGGGGGAGGGTCAAGCCGCTATTGGCCAGGGCTTCCCGCGCGCAGCGCCTTCCAGCGCGGGCCTTAAAAGGGGACTTAAACTGTGTCCACATGGACCCGAACGCCTTCAACCGCCTTTAGCGGCTTCCCGTGTGACCGGAAGCTGGTTAAAGATGTGTTGGGGAAGGGCATACGGCCCGGAGTTTACATCGTGAAGCACTCGCCATTTCGAATTTTGCTTGTTGTGCCAACCTTGCTTGTGGCTTTGGCTGCATGCCAATCCATGCCCGGCAGCAGCGCCAAGAAGGCACCAGCCTATGTCGAACGGCCAGTCGACTTGCTGTACAACAATGCACGCGATGAGCTCAGCAAAAAGAATTACACCGAAGCCGTAACGGGTTTTGAAGAAGTCGACCGCCAGCATCCCTATTCAGAATGGGCACGGCGCGCTTTGCTGATGACGGCTTATGCCAATTATCAGCAGAACAAATATGAGGACGCGATTGCGGGTGCCCAGCGCTTCGCCTCTCTCTATCCCGGTAATGAGAGCGCGGTTTATGCCTATTATTTGATCGCTATCTGCTATTTCGAGCAGATTGTGGACGTAGGCCGCGACCAGCGTATGACCGAATTGGCATTGGCTGCCTTGAACGACGTTGTGCAGCGCTATCCTCAAAGCGAATATGCCCGCGATGCCCGCTTGAAGATTGACATGACCCAAGACCAGTTGGCTGGCAAGGAAATGGAGATCGGGCGTTACTATTTGCGTGATGGCCAGCATTTAGCGGCCTTGGGGCGCTTCCGTCGCGTGGTCGACCTTTATCAGACTACCACCCACGTTCCAGAAGCCCTGCACCGTTTGGTCGAGACCAATTTGTCAATGGGCTTGGTTGATGAAGCAACCAAAGTTGGCGCGGTTCTGGGCTATAATTATCCGGGCTCTGAATGGTATCAAGCCAGCTATAAATTGCTGACTGCCAAAGGTTTCACGCCGGAGGGCAAGCCTGAGAAACGCAGCCTGTTCCAACGTATCACCAAGCCTAAACGTGGTCTTGAGCGTGCGCCTGAGCCACCGCAAGCATCGGCCCCACAATCGAGCAAATGAAACGATTTTTCCCTGGTTCGATGTCCGTCAAGTGCGTGGCGAGGCTAGTCCGTCGGGGTAGTCCATGTTGATTGCCTTGTCGATCCGAGATGTGGTTCTGATTGAAACCCTCGACCTTGATATTGAGCCAGGCTTTACTGCGTTAACGGGCGAGACCGGAGCTGGCAAATCCATTCTACTCGATGCTTTGGGCCTGGCTTTAGGCGAGCGTGCCGATCGGGGGCTCGTGCGGCAGGGCGCTGAACGCGCCCAAGCTAGCGCCATTTTTGAAATTGGTGACCTTCACCCAGCTATTGCGCTTCTAGAGGAGTTAGACCTACCCGAAGCTGAAGACGGGCGGATTGTGTTGCGCCGATCCATCAGTCTCGACGGCAAAAGCCGCGCCTATGTGAATGATGCGCCAGCTTCTGTCAGTGCGCTTCGCAGGTTGGGTGCATGCCTGCTTGAAATTCATGGCCAGCACGCCTCAGTAGGCCTCATGGACCCCTCCACCCACCGCGATTTGTTGGACGTATTTGCCAAAGCTGCGTCCCTTAAAGCACAGGTGAGTGAGGCATGGCGCACGCTTGATGCTGCCCGAACTGAGCTGGACGAGGCCGAGATGCGCGCCCGCCGTGCCTCGACGGACCGAGACTATTTGGCCCATGTTCTAGCCGAGTTAAAAAGACTGGCCCCAAAGGCTGGCGAGGAGGCAGCTCTAGACACCGAGCGGCGCTCCCTGATGGGCTCAGAAAAGGCGGCGACCGCGCTCAAAGATGCTACCGATGCTTTGGCCGATGGCAAAGCCGAGCAACGCATGGCGGCTGCATCGCGCGCGCTGTCACGCGTCGGCAAACCCGAGGGCGAAGAGACCGATGCGTTGTCTATAGCCGTTGATCAAGCCGCAGCCGCTCTGGAGCGCGCTCTAAGCGAGTTGACAGATGCCCAAGGCTGGATGGCCCGCGCTGGCGACGCCTTGGATGGGGATCCAGGTCGTCTGGATCAATTGGAAGAGCGCTTGTTTGCTTTGCGTGCAGCGGCCCGCAAGCATGGCGTAACGGTGGAAGCCCTGCCGGAGGTGCTCAGACGTGCTGAACAAAACCTAGCCAATATTGATCACGCAGATGAAGCCATTCAAGCGGCTAAAGCTGCCTTGGCAATAGCCCAAATTGGTTATGGTCAGGCTGCATCAGTCCTATCAGAGCACCGTCATCAGGCCGCTGAAGCGCTCGATCGGGCAGTTGAGTTCGAATTGCCACCTCTAAAACTGGAAAAAGCACGCTTTCGCAGCCGCGTCGTTAGTGATGCTGCCCGCCCAACCAAGGACGGAATTGATCGGGTAACATTTGAAATCGCCGCTAATCCGGGCGCGGGCTTTGGGGCTTTGTCTGAGATTGCGTCTGGTGGCGAGCTCTCGCGGCTTTCGTTGGCGCTCAAGCTCGTTCTATCCACCGATGGTGGCACCTTGGCCTTGGTGTTTGATGAAGTGGACCAGGGCATTGGCGGGGCGACGGCTGATGCGGTGGGCCGCCGTTTGGCGCGCTTGTCCCAGACCGCTCAAATTCTATGCGTGACACATAGCCCGCAAGTCGCCGCGCGTGCGCGCCGACACTGGCGAATTGAAAAGCGGGTGCAAGATGGTATAACGCGCACAGGCGTCAGTACCCTTACAGATGGAGCGCGCGAAGAAGAGTTGGCCCGCATGTTGTCAGGCGCTGAAATTACAGCTGAAGCCCGCGCGGCAGCGCGCGCTCTGGTTGCGGCCAGTCAGGACTGAGATGTCTGAACCTGGGTATGGAACCCTAAAAGCCAGCTTAGACGTCAGGCTTCACCTCGGGCGAGCTTGGCGTTAGTTTCATGATTATGGATATCACGAAATTCCCCGTCGATTCGCTCACTAAAGAACAGGCCGCTATTGAACTGGAACGGCTTGCCCGCGAGATTAGTACGCACCGCCGGGCCTATTTCGAAGAAGATGCGCCCACCCTTTCGGACGCGGAATATGACGCTCTGGAGCGACGCAACCGATTGATCGAGCAGCGCTTCCCGGCGCTTATTCGCGTCGATAGCCCTTCAAAAAGTGTGGGCAGTACAGCGTCTACCAAGTTTACCAAAATCACCCACCAAGTCTCCATGCTCTCGCTCGACAATGCCTTTCATGATAGCGATGTCGTGGATTTTCTGGGGCGGGCGCAGCGCTTTTTGGGGGTTGAGGATCAAAGCGCATTAGCGTGTACGGCAGAGCCCAAAATTGACGGCCTGTCCTTATCGGTGCGCTATGAGAAGGGCCAGTTGAAGCATGCTGTCACACGTGGTGACGGCAAAGAGGGCGAGGATGTTACCGCCAATGTGCTGACGATTGGCGACATTCCCAAGCAACTGGCCTCCAGCGGCTGGCCTGAAATC
This sequence comes from Maricaulis salignorans, assembly GCA_943372135.1. Taxonomy (GTDB): domain Bacteria; phylum Pseudomonadota; class Alphaproteobacteria; order Caulobacterales; family Aquidulcibacteraceae; genus Aquidulcibacter. The sequence continues at coordinate 345,104 of CALRXH020000001.1, forward strand.
TTGGAAGTTCGCGGTGAAGTTTATTTGAGCCATGCAGCGTTTGAAACCCTGAACCATGCCCAGGCAGAAGCAGGCCTGCCACTTTATGCCAATCCGAGAAATGCGGCAGCAGGCAGCTTGCGCCAACTCGATCCAGCCATTACCGCCCAACGCCCGTTGAGCTTTTACGCCTATGCGTGGGGCGAAGTGAGCAGCCCGTTTGCGACAACGCAAATGGAGGCGGTGGCAAGTTTGGCGCTATGGGGCTTTAGAACCAATGCCGATATGAAATTATACCCCGATACAGAGGGTCTTTTGGCGCATTATCAGGACTTGGGCCTGCGCCGGGCAGAGCTGGGCTATGACATTGACGGGGTAGTTTACAAGGTCAATGACCTCGCCCTACAGGCGCGCTTGGGTATTGTAACGCGCTTTCCACGCTGGGCCATCGCCCACAAATTCCCACCAGAGCGGGCGATTACCATTCTCGATGCGATTGATATTCAAGTAGGCCGTACTGGCGCTCTAACCCCGGTTGCTCGCGTCCGCCCCGTGACTGTGGGGGGGGTAGTTGTCTCCAATGCGACCTTGCACAATGAGGACTTCATTGCGGGCAAAGCGATAGACCGGGTAACAGGCCAGCCCGTGCGAGGTGGCAAAGATTTGCGGCTGGGCGACCATATTGTCATCCAGCGGGCTGGCGATGTGATCCCCCAGATTGTCGATATTCTGGTCGATAAGCGCGAGGCAGGTAGTGAACCATTTGCCTTTCCCCATGTCTGCCCATGTCCTTTGCAGACACCGGCCATCCGGGGCGGCGATGATCAGGGCGGCGACCTTGACGTGGTGCGCCGCTGTACGGGGGAATTTGCCTGCCCATTCCAGCGCTTGCGACATTTGGAACTCTTTGTCAGCCGCAAAGCCTTTGACATTGATGGCCTCGGCCCTCGCCAGTTGCAGGACTTCTTTGATTGGGACCTCGTCAAAGAGCCTGCCGATATCTTTAAGCTTGGGGACCATCATGCATTCTTGGAAGGGCGAGACGGTTATGGCCAAACCTCGCTGAACAATCTTTTTGCGGCAATCGACCAAAGGCGCGATATCGATTTATCCCGCTTTATCTTTGGTCTGGGTGTGCGCCATATTGGTGAGACCACTAGCGGCATTCTGGCACGCGCCTTTGGCTCTTGGGCGGTTTTCAAAGCAGCAATCGATGTGGCCCAGACCCAGCGCGCCAATGCTGCCTATCAGCAGTTGGAGGCTATGCCTGGCCTTGGTCCGCGTGCGCTGGAAGCGCTGCTGGCTTGGGCGGCCGATGCAGAGGTTCCCGCTCAGACGAACATGTTGCAGGATGTGGCCGAAAACCTGGCGAAGTTGCGCCTGTCAGAAGTCGCGATGCCGGCGCGCAAGGCCTTGATTGAGGCGTTCCCTGATTGGGCGGGTTTGGTCGCCACGCTGAAATCAGCATCAGCGGGGCGGCCGCAAGATGGCTACACGTCCCTGGCCGCGATTGATGGCATGGGCCCGGTTGCCTGTGACGCTTTGCTGGACTTCTTTGCCGAGCCGCATAATCGCGACGCTGTTGCCCGTTTGCTGGATCAAGTCCGCCCGCGCGATGCCGAAGCGCCATTGTCTGATAGTCCTGTAACCGGTCTCACCATTGTTTTTACCGGCAGCCTTGAGACCATGACCCGCGATGAGGCCAAGGCCAAAGCTATTCGCCTTGGTGCCAAGGTTGCTGGCAGTGTTTCGGCCAAAACAGACATTGTGGTGGCGGGTCCAGGTGCTGGCTCTAAACTCGCCAAAGCGAGCGAACTGGGCGTACGCGTGATGACCGAGGTCGAGTGGGCTGCGTTTGTTGGCTGACTGACTGCGAATTGTCGTAAACCATTCGCATTGCCGCGCTATGTCACGGCAGAAACCCCCTCCCAAAAAGGCCGCATCTCCCCATGCCCGTACGTTCCAATCATTTCGCTGACCTCGCTTGTGAATCGCTGTCTCGCCGCGGGTTTTTAACCGCGACTGCGGCGTTGCCAGCCCTAAGCCTGATCTCTAGCGAGGCAGCGGCAGCTCCTGCTGGCTTCAAGGGCGTGACGGAAAATCGGTTGGATACGGTGGTGGTGCCCGAAGGCTATGTCTGGCAGCCTTTGATTTCGTGGGGCGATCCGCTGTTTGAGGGCATGGCTCCGTTAGAGCTCCAAAAGCGCGGTGCGCCCTTCACCTTCACGCGGGCCGAACAAGAAAACCGCTTCGGCACCCATAATGATATGCTGGCTCTATTCCCCGCCAACTGGGCCTATCCTTGGCCAGAGGGCACCGTCACCCGCGCCATTATGTGCGTGAACCATGAGGCCGTGAGCCCCTTTATGGCAGCGCCCGGCAGCGAGGGGCAGCCAATTGACACGGGCGCCGAGGCCCTTGAAGCGCTTTATGCCTGTATGGGTGTCAGCGTCTTTGATGTCGCCCATGACCCCGCAAATGGGGCTTGGTCGGTGGTGAAAGGCCCCGCCATTGGGGTTGGGCGCAACCGCCGCGTGACGCCCTATAGCGAGGTTGTCTATGACGGGTCTGCCGCCAACCATCCGTGGATCGCCAAGGCAGGTGCGATTGTCAATGAAGTCGAAGGCGCGAGATCTGGCGCGCCTAAAGTGAGCGGGGCGGTCAAGGCTGGTACCTTCCAAAACTGTGCTGGTGGTTTTACCCCTTGGGGCACCTATCTGACGGCAGAAGAGAATTTCAACAATCAATTCTTCACGTCCGATAAGGCGAGCCCCGCTTTGGTCGAAGCCCAAGCTGATGCGGCCTTTGCTGTGGATCAGTCGATCTACCGTTATGACAATGTTTGGCGCTTGGGTGGGCCTGCCCAATTTGACCTAAGCCGCAATCCCCATGGCCCCTCGCTTTATGGCTGGATCGTCGAAATTGACCCTTATGATCGGGATTGGTGCCCACACAAGCACACCGCACTCGGCCGCAAGGCCAATGAATGCGCGACGACCGTTTTGTCCAGGAACAACAAGGCGGTGGTCTACACAGGCGATGATAGCAACAATCAGTTCGTCTATAAGTTTGTGTCGCGGGACCGCTTTGACCCGACCAATCGGATCGCAAACCGCTCTCTATTGGCGCATGGGACGCTCTATGCCGCGCGCCTCGAAGCAAATGGCACCGGGCGCTGGATCGCGTTGACAGCGGCAGCAGCCAACCGTGCTCCCCGTGGCCCTAATGACTTGCCCTTCACCGATGATGGCGATGTGATGGTGCGCTGCCGGGAAGCCGCCCTGCGACTTGGGGCCACCAAAATGGACCGCCCTGAAGATGTGGAAAGCCCGACGGATGGCTCGTTCCGTGGAACGGGCATAGTCTTTGTCATGTGCACCGGCAATCAGTCAGACTCGGGTCGGGCGGGCAATGCTGCCAACCCGCGGCGCAAGACAGTCGGCGGTGATGGGCTGGAGCGCAATTATCAAGGTCATATTGTGCGGTTCGAAGAAGCGCGTCAGGACCCTGCCGCCTTGACCTTCACCTGGGACATTTTCGCCGTCGCGGGTGATCCTTCCGCAGAAGTGGCGCCTGTGACCAATCTGGAAGGCCAAGTCATAAATGCGTCCTCTTGGTATCAAGGCAAGCCGACGACGACAGGCGACCGCTTTGCCTCGCCGGACAATATTACGTTCGATCATCGCAAATTCTGCTGGATCACAACTGATGGAATGCCTGAAACCTTCCCCTGCAATGATGGCGTCTATGTATTGCCCATGGTTGGTAAGGGCCCGCGTCCTGTAAAGCGCTTTCTGACCGTCCCGGTGGGTGCCGAGTGCTGTGGGCCCTTGTTGACCTGGGACCAAAAGACCTTCTTCTGTGGCGTGCAGCATGTGGGTGCTGAAAGCACGAGTGGCCAAGGCTATCGTGGCGGTCCAAATGGGCCTTTTTCAAACTTCCCAAATGGTGGCTGGCCGCGCGATACAGTGGTCTATGTCCGTCGGAAGGATGGCGGCATCGTCGGGACTTAAGCCGCCCAAGCGCTCGCCATTTCTGGTTTTATAACCACTTTTTAACGTGCCAGACAGGTCGCAATAGTCCACGACTGAGCCATGGTCATAGACTGGGTTATTCCCTTGCAATCGGGACCTGGGGGGATATCGGCGCAAACGCGTCTGATAACGCGTCTAGCCGCACTTGCGGTTTGGCTGGGGCTGGGCTTTGCGCTTTTGTCTACACAGCCCCAGACATTGCCTTCACTTGAACCGACAGGCGTTGCCGCCGTTCGGCTTGAACCGCTTCAGCGACCGGCTTTGGTTGTTCTGCCTGCGACTATTGTCCCGCCGAAGCAGCCAGACGCCGCGTTGAAACAAACAAGTCCGACAACCTCAAAAAGTGCCGCCTCGAAAGCGCTCCCCAATAGACCACCAAGCAAAAGTCTTGCCTCAGGGCGGTCTGGAGCAAGCCCTTCTGGTTTAGGTGATAGAGTGCCAGCGGGGGCACCGGTCGGAATTGCCTCCGGACCCAGCCAACCCAGCTCCGGGGTAGGTGTTCCAACTCTCAACGCCCAAAGTCAGGCCATCATCAAGGCGCAAGCTTGTGCTCAGATCGACATCAAGGACCGCCCGCCCGACTGCCCACCAAACGCGGAGCTTAAGCGCCTCCTGCAACTTGCGCGCGGGCCGACATACCGGCCTGAAAATGCCGAAGCCTTTTCGCGCAACGAATTGCGTTGGCGCGACATTCCTCCGCCTTGTTTGGAGGATGGGCAAAAGGTGAAGATGACGGGGATGGGCGCGTGCGTGCGCTTTGGAATGACGCCGTCTCGCGTCCGTTCGCCTCAGGAAATCTGTGAAGCCAGAGGCCTTGGGGGCTGTGCGCCCGTCCCGTCCCAAGCGGCCACTAATGCGGCCGTGCCGCAGGCAAAGGGGCAGTGATGCTACCGAACTTTCAAGGGCATTGAAGGGGTTGCATAAGGGTTGGCATGAATTAGGGTCAAGAAATGATCACAATTGCCCCGGTCCTGACGACCCCAAATCTCACACTTCGTGGCCATACTGCCGAAGACTACGACCGCCTTTCGGCCCTGTGGGCGGATCCGCTGGTCGTAAAACATATCGGTGCCCGTCCCTCAACCGCGCAAGAGGCTTGGTTCCGGCTGCTGCGTTATATGGGCCATTGGCCAGCCTTGGGCTTTGGCTATTGGGCCGTGTGCGATCGGGAAAGTGGACTTTATATTGGCGACGTTGGCCTCGCCGATCATAAGCGCGGGATGCACTCAGAGTTTGATGGCACGCCCGAAGCGGGCTGGGTCATTACGCCAGCCATGGCTGGCAGGGGCTTTGCGACCGAGGCGACCCAAGCGATCCTCGACTGGTATGAAGCCAGCTATGGCCGCGCGCGCACTGTCTGCATGATTGAATCCGTGCACGCGAGCTCAATCCGCGTTGCCAACAAGTTGGGATATGAGCGCTTTGCTGAAGTCACCATGCCGGCCGGGCCGGTTAGTTTGTTTCAGCGCTTTTGATCCAAGCCTCAACCGGGCCCTTTTGCAGGATCGTTAGCGGATTGCCCTTGCGGTCCACCTTGTTTCCCAAAGCCAAGCGCACCCAGCCTTCGGAAATACAATATTCCTCAACATTGGTCTTTTCCTCGCCCTTGAAGCGAATCCCAACGCCTTGGGCGAGGACCTCCTCATTATAATAGGGGCTGCGAGGATTGACGCTTAAGCGGTCGGGCAGGGCGGTGGGGCTGGTTTCATCAGTCATGCCCGCTGCTTAGCCTAATGCGGGCGCGAACCTCAAGGGGGCGGTGTAGTGGGTTAGGTCAGGATTGTTGCGACCCGCGCCATTACTTCCGCAAGAATAAGATCCGGCAGTTGATCGACCTTTCGGCCTCCGCGTTCGACAATGTCTAATACACGCGGCTGATCACATCGAATGATGCCGGTCGTCTGAATGCCGGCAATCGGAACAGCAAAGCCTAATCGCCGCGCGAAGTTGCCGCCATTCGTAATGGGTAGCACGATCGGCAGCTTGGTTGCGAGATTGAAGGCCGTTGGGGAAATGATCAGGAAAGGCCTGCTCCCTCTTTGCTCGCGCCCCAGAGTTGGATCTAATGACGCCAAATAGATGTCGCCCCGGTTCACAAAAGCTCTCCACCAATCGCTGGCGCATCAAGCCAGTCACGGTCTTCCTGTGAGGCACTGTCACTGTAGTCGGATTGGGATAGGAGCTCTTCCAACGAATATCGAATTGGTGTTGAGGCTTCGACTACCAATTTGGTGCCATCCAGCGTGACCCCAACACTTGAACCTGCTTGAAGTCGCATAACATCCAAAATGGCGGGCGGAACCGCAAGCATCACAGAGCCGCCAACTTTTCGGAGTTTTGTAGTGTGCATAACCCTGCAATCCTAATTGTTATACTTTAGGATAACATAGCCTAGACGGTCGGGCAATTGCCAGCAATCTGTTGAAGCGGCCCCCCCACTGCACCACGCCTGATAGCTACCCTTTACAAAACAGACTCACATAGCTAGTAACGCCGCTCTTGCTTGGACCGGCTGTGGAGAACCTTGGTGTTTTTCAGACGCGGGACGATAAAAGCGCAGGGTTCATACCGCCGAAAAGGGTATGTCGCCTCTGATGGCGCGGTCAAACGCGTTTTTGCTTCTTCGACCCCGTCAGATGGCCTTTCCAGCTAAAAATAAGTTTGCGCAGCCTGATGCGTCGCCGGTCAAAATGGCGTCGTAGCAGGCTTCGTTCGATGTTTGACATGCGGTCCTATCGTTTGGATGACCGCTTCGCGAGGGTAAATATGGCTCAACAGACCATCCGGATCAGGCTTAAAGCCTTCGACCACCGGGCGCTGGATCAGTCCGCCAAGGAGATCGTCTCCACGGCAAAGCGCACTGGCGCAATGGTGCGGGGCCCAGTGCCTTTGCCCACGCGCATTGAACGTTTCACCGTAAACCGCTCGCCACACGTCGATAAGAAGTCGCGCGAGCAGTTTGAAATCCGCACGCACAAGCGCGTGCTCGACATCGTAGACCCAACACCACAAACCGTGGACGCGCTGATGAAGCTCGACCTCGCTGCCGGTGTTGACGTCCAAATTAGTCTGTAAGGGCGCCAGCTATGCGTACAGGATTGATCGCAAAGAAAATGGGCATGACCCGCGTGTTTGCTGCCGATGGCGCACACGTGCCTGTCACTGTCCTGGCTCTCGAAGGCTGCCAAGTGGTGGCCCAAAAGACCGACGACAAAGACGGTTACACCGCTTTGCAAGTGGGCGCTGGTGCCCGCAAGGCAAAGAACGTCACTCAGCCCATGCGTGGGCATTATGCCAAGGCCAGTGTTGAGCCTAAGGCGAAACTGCGCGAGTTCCGCGTCAGCTCCGACAATCTGGTCGAAATTGGCATGGAATTGACCGCTGACCACTTCTTGCCAGGCCAAAAGGTCGATGTGTCCGGCATCACCATCGGTCGCGGCTTCACTGGTGCCATGAAGCGCTGGAACTTCGGTGGTTTGCGCGCAACGCATGGTGTGTCTCTGTCGCACCGTTCGCATGGTTCGACCGGCCAACGCCAAGACCCAGGTAAGGTTTTCAAGGGCAAGAAGATGGCTGGACACTATGGTGTTGAGCGCGTCACCACCCAAAACCTCGTTATTGTTCGTACCGATGTGGAGCGTGGCTTGATCCTGATCCGTGGTGCCGTTCCAGGTGCTGAAGGTTCCTGGGTTGAAATCCGCGATGCGGTGAAGTCAGCAGCTCCTGCTGACCTGCCAAAGCCAGCCGCTTTCCGTAAGCCAGGCGATCTGAAGATCGTTCACGCTGAAGTTGAAGTTGCGGCTCCTGTCGAAACTCAAGAGGGGGCCGAATAATGAAACTCGACGTCCTGAAATTAGATGGCAGCAAGGCTGGCTCGGTAGAGTTGGACGACGCCATTTTCGGTGTGGCACCTCGTGCCGATATCTTGCACCGCGTCGTGCGCTATCAGTTGGCCAAGCGCCGCGCTGGTACCCATGACACCCAAAACCGTGGCGATGTTTCGCGCACGCACTCAAAGTTCGGCAAGCAAAAGGGTTCTGGCGGCGCACGTCACGGTTCCCGCAACGCGCCGATCTTCCGGGGCGGCGGCGTGGCTCACGGGCCACACCCACGTTCACATGCACACAGCCTGAACAAAAAAGTTCGCGCTTTGGGCATGAAGATGGCTCTCTCGGCTAAGGCTGCTGAAGGTTCGCTGATCATTTTGGATCAAGCCGCTCTCGATGCGCCCAAGACGAAGGTGTTGTTGGAAAACTTCGGTAAGCTCGGTCTGACCAATGCTTTGGTCATCGGCGGCGCTCAAGTCGACACCAATTTCCAACTTGCAGCACGTAACGTTCCTAATGTGGATGTTCTGCCAGCTGCCGGCCTCAATGTTTATGACGTCCTGCGTCGCCACAAGCTGGTTTTGTCGCGTGAAGCGATTGAAGCCATCTCGGCACGCTTTGCAAGCAAAGGGGAGGCTGCATAATGGCACTTTCCGAACGCCACTACGACACCATACTGGCACCCTGGATCACTGAAAAGGGCACTTTGCTCTCTGAAGTGAACCAAGTGATCTTCCAGGTGCCGCTGACGGCAACCAAGCCTGCTATTAAAGAGGCGGTTGAAGCGCTCTTTAAGGTGAAGGTGAAAGCCGTCAATACCATTCGCGTTCAAGGCAAGACCAAGCGCTTCAAGGGCGTGATGGGCAAGCGGAACGACTTCAAGAAAGCAATCATCACGCTGGTCGAAGGCGAGACGATTGATGTGACGACGGGGCTTTAAGGAATGGCACTCAAGACATTCAAGCCGACCTCTGAAGGTCGTCGCCAGCTGGTTATCGTTGACCGTAAGTCCTTGTACAAGGGCAAGCCGATCAAAGCGTTGACCGAAGGCTTGACCAAAACAGGTGGTCGCAACAATACCGGCCGCGTAACCTCGTTCCGTTCGGGCGGTGGTCACAAGCGTACCTATCGCATCATCGACTTCAAGCGTCGTAAGTGGGATATGCCTGCAACAATCGAGCGTTTGGAATATGATCCAAACCGCACCGCCTTCATTGCACTGATCAGATACGAAGATGGCGAGCTGTCCTACATTGTGGCCCCTCAGCGCCTGGCCGTTGGTGACACCATTGTTGCTGGCGAAAAGGTCGACGTGAAGCCAGGCAACGCCATGTTGTTGAAGTCTATCCCCGTGGGCACGATCATACACAACGTGGAAATGAAGCCTTTGAAGGGTGCCCAGATTGCACGCTCTGCTGGTTGCTACGTCCAATTGGTTGGCCGCGACACTGGTTATGCTCAGATCCGCTTGTCTTCGGGCGAGTTGCGCATGGTTCCAGATAACTGCATTGCCACGATTGGTGCGGTTTCCAACCCGGACAATATGAACGAAAATTCGGGTAAGGCCGGTCGTTCGCGTTGGTTGGGCATTCGTCCTTCGGTTCGTGGTGTTGCCATGAACCCGGTTGACCACCCACATGGCGGCGGCGAAGGCCGTACCTCTGGCGGTCGCCACCCCGTAACCCCTTGGGGTAAGAAAACCCGCGGTCCTAAAACCCGCAGCAACACGACGACTGACCGGTTGATTATCCGTCGTCGTCACGAAAAGAAGGCTTAAGACTATGCCTCGTTCGGTATGGAAAGGTCCGTTTGTGGACGGTTACCTCCTCGCCAAGGCGGAGAAGGCGACGGAATCTCCTCGTCGTGAAGCGATCAAGACTTGGTCGCGTCGCTCCACCATCATGCCTCAGTTCATTGGCCTGACCTTCCAGGTTCACAATGGGCACAAGTTTGTGCCTGTGAACGTGTCGGAAGAAATGGTTGGCCATAAGCTCGGCGAGTTTGCTCCAACCCGTACCTATTTCGGTCACGGCGCGGACAAGAAGTCGAAGCGGAGGTAGGCGCATGTCAAAAGCAAAGACCCCTCGCGCCTTGTCCGAGAAGGAAGCATTGGCCCAAGCCCGCAATCTGCGGACCAGCGGCCAGAAGCTGAACTTGGTGGCACAAAGCATTCGTGGCTTGAAAGTGGACAAGGCCTTGGCTGAACTTCAGTTTTCGCCAAAGCGCATTGCCATCGACGTTCGCAAGTGCCTTCAATCAGCCATCGCGAATGCTGAAAACAACCATGGCCTCGATATTGATGCTTTGGTCGTTGCTCAAGCCTTTGTCGGCAAAGGGCTGGTAATGAAGCGTATGAACACCCGGGCTCGCGGTCGCGGCGCTCGTATTGAAAAGCCCTTCTCGCACATCACCATCGTTGTGCGTGAGATGGAAGGAGCGGCCTGATGGGTCAGAAGGTCAATCCAATCAGCATGCGTCTGGGAATCAACCGGACGTGGGACAGTCGCTGGTATGCCAACACGGGCGAATATGCGAAGCTTCTTCATGAAGACATCGCGGTTCGCGCTTTTTTGAAAAAGAAGCTGAAGCAAGCAGGTGTGTCGCGCATCGTAATCGAGCGCCCACACAAGAAGTGCCGCGTGACGGTTTATACAGCGCGTCCAGGTATTGTTATCGGTAAAAAAGGCGAGGACATTCAAAAGCTTCGTAAGGATCTGACTGGAATCGTTAAGGACGCGGAAGTGTTCTTGAACCTCGTTGAAATCCGCAAGCCAGAACTCGATGCAACCTTGGTTGCTGAAAGCGTTGCCCAACAGCTCGAACGTCGTGTGGCTTTCCGCCGTGCGATGAAGCGTGCGATGCAATCGTCCATGCGCATGGGCGCTGGCGGGATCCGCATCACGGTTGCTGGTCGTTTAGGTGGTGCTGAAATCGCGCGGACCGAATGGTATCGTGAAGGCCGTGTGCCGTTGCACACCTTGCGGGCTGATGTGGATTACGGCGTCGCAGAAGCCACGACAGCTTACGGCATCATCGGCATCAAATGCTGGGTCTTCAAAGGCGAAATCTTTGAGCGTGACCCAATGGCTCAAGACAAGCGTGCTGCTGAAGTGGGCGACGCACGTCCCCGCCGCGACAATGATCGTGAAGATCGTCGTCCGCGCAATGATCGCAACGATCGTGACAACCGTGGCCGTGGCCGGGGTCGTGGCGACGCGGCTCAAGCTGGCGCGTAAGGGAGGAACTGAAACATGTTGTCACCTAAACGTACCCGCTTCCGCAAGCAGTTCAAAGGCCGCATCCATGGTGCTGCGACCGGCGGGGCTACTTTGTCGTTCGGCATGTATGGCTTGAAGGCGTTGGCACCTGAGCGCGTCACTGCGCGTCAGATCGAAGCTTGTCGTCGTGCCATCACGCGTCAAATGAAGCGTCAAGGAAAAGTCTGGATCCGTATTTATCCAGACGTGCCCGTGTCCAAAAAGCCGAACGAAGTTCGGATGGGTAAGGGCAAAGGTTCGCCTGAATTTTGGGCCGCACGGGTAAAACCTGGTCGGATCATGTTCGAAATCGATGGTGTTGCACAAGAGATTGCTGAAGAGGCGCTGCGCCTAGGCGCTGCCAAGCTGCCGATCGCGTGCAAGATTATTTCACGTGCCGACTTCGGTCTGGCGTAAGGGAGCGTCCACTATGAAAGCCGCTAATGCGCGGGCTTTGACGCCCGATCAATTGCAAGAAGAGCTGCTCAAGCTGAAAAAAGAGCAATTCAACTTGCGTTTCCAACGTGCGACGGGTCAACTTGAAAAGACCCATCGCATCAACCAGGTCCGCAAGGACATCGCGCTCGTCAAGACGATGATGCGCGAGAAGACCACAGCAACGGCTGTTTAAGGAGTAATCGATGCCAAAGCGTATGATGCAGGGCGTCGTGGTGAGCGACAAAGGCGATAAGTCCATCGTCGTGAAGGTTGAACGGACCTTCCTCCACCCAGTCCTTAAAAAGACGGTGCGCCGCTCGAAGCGCTACCATGCCCATGATGACGCAAATGCGTACAAAACGGGTGAGGTCGTGCAGATCCAGGAATGCCCGCCTAAGTCCAAACTGAAGCGGTGGGAAGTGATTGGTCGCGTCGGCAGCTAGTGCTGTCCGATACGGGCTAATAGAAGAGGATCGATTATGATTCAGATGCAAACAAATCTGGATGTCGCGGATAATTCCGGTGCTCGTCGCGTCATGTGCATTAAAGTGCTTGGCGGTTCGAAGCGTCGTTATGCGTCCGTCGGCGACGTGATTGTTGTCTCCATCAAAGAGGCAATCCCACGTGGCCGCGTGAAGAAGGGTGACGTCCGTAAGGCTGTTGTCGTTCGCGTCGCAAAGGACATCAAGCGTAAAGACGGCTCCACCATCCGGTTCGACCGGAGTGCGGCTGTACTCGTGAATAACTCGCATGAGCCTATTGGCACCCGGATCTTTGGACCGGTTCCGCGCGAATTGCGCGCCAAGAACCACATGAAGATCATTTCGTTAGCTCCGGAGGTGCTCTAGGATGGCTGCGAAACTTAAAAAGGGTGACAAGGTCGTTGTCCTGACGGGCAAGGATAAGGGCAAGACTGGTGAAGTGGTCAAAGTTCTCCCTAAGGAAAACCGTTTGGTGGTCCAGGGCGTGAACATGGTCAAAAAGCACCAGAAGCAGACCCAAGCCCAAGAAGCTGGTATTCGTTCGTTTGAAGCTCCGCTTCAGATCAGCAACGTTGCTTACATGGACCCTACGGATGGCAAGCCAACCCGGGTCGGTTTCAAAACCTTGGATGACGGCCGCAAAGTCCGTGTTGCCAAGCGTTCTGGGGAGGTGATCGGCGATGTCTGAGACCCAAACTTATCAAGCTCGTCTGAAGACCGAGTATAACGAGCGCATCCGCGCCGCGATGCAAGAGAAATTCAGCTACACCAATTCCATGCAGATTCCACGTCTCGATAAGATCGTGATCAACATGGGCGTTGGTGAATCCGTTGCAGACAGTAAGAAGATGCAGTCGGCTTTGGCTGCTTTGAGTGCGATTGCTGGTCAAAAGCCAGTCACCACTAAAGCCCGAAAGTCGATCGCTGGTTTTAAGCTGCGTGAAGGCATGGCAGTTGGGGCGAAAGTTACCTTGCGCGCTGAACGCATGTATGAATTCCTCGACCGCCTGATCACGATTGCGCTGCCGCGCGTGAAGGATTTCCGCGGTCTCAACGGCAAGTCGTTTGACGGCCGTGGGAATTACGCCATGGGCCTCAAGGAGCACCTCGTGTTCCCTGAAATCAACTATGATCAGGTCGACCAGATCTGGGGCATGGACATCATCGTCTGTACGACGGCTCGCACGAATGAAGAAGCGAAAGCCCTTCTTTCAGAGTTCAACTTCCCATTCCGGAACTGATATCATGGCGAAGAAAAGTGCTATCAACCGCAATGACAACCGTAAGGCCCTGGTGAAGAAATTCTCGGCTAAGCGCGCCCGCCTAAAGGCAGTCGCAACCGACGAAAATCTGCCACTAGAAGAGCGCTTTGCGGCTCGTTTGAAGCTGGCGGAGCTTCCGCGCAACTCGGCCGAAAACCGCGTTCGCAATCGCTGCGAGGTGACAGGTCGTCCCCGCGCTTTCTATCGTAAGCTCCGCATGTCGCGGATTGCGCTGCGTGACCTTGCGTCCGCTGGCATGATCCCCGGCATGACAAAAGCTAGCTGGTAAGGGAGGGTTGTCATGCAAGTGAACGATCCCGTTGGCGACATGCTCACTCGGATCCGTAATGCTCAAATGCGGAACCGTTCGACTGTCACCACCCCAAAATCCACCCTGCGTACCCGCGTCCTCGATGTTCTCGTCGGCGAAGGTTACATCCGGGGGTATGGGGATATTGAAATTAACGGCAAGATTGAGTTGGAAATCCAACTTAAGTATTTCGACGGTGCGCCCGTGATCGATACGATCAAGCGTATTTCGAAGCCTGGCCGTCGTGTTTATTCCTCAGTGAAGGACCTTCCGCTCGTGCGTAACGGTCTGGGCATTGCCATCCTCTCTACGCCAAAGGGCGTGATGTCGGACGCAGCTGCTCGGGCTAATAACGTCGGCGGCGAGATCCTCGCGCACGTCTACTAAGGGAGCCGAGAATGTCACGTATCGGCAAACAACCTGTAGCTTTGGCTGGTGCAACCGTCACGATCGACGGCGACTTGATCAAAGCAAAAGGCCCACATGGCGAATTGTCCTTCAAGGTGCACGAGCAAGTCTCGGTGGCCATTGAAGGCGGTGTTATCGTGGTTACCCCTAAGAATGACTCGAAACTGGCTCGCTCCTTGTGGGGCATGTCGCGCTCGATGATTGCAAACATGGTTGAAGGCGTCACCAAGGGCTTCGAGCGTACGCTCGAACTGGTCGGCGTCGGCTATCGTGCAGCTTTAGCGGGCAAAGATCTTGAATTGTCTCTCGGCTATTCACACCCAATCGTCTACAAAGCACCAACTGGTGTGACATTTGCGGTGCCAAAGCCAACCGAAATCAAAATCAGCGGCAAAGACAAGCAAGAGCTGGGTCAAATTTGCTCGGAAATTCGCAAGTATCGTCCGCCCGAGCCCTATAAGGGCAAAGGTGTTCGTTATGCAGGCGAAACCGTCCGTCGCAAGGAAGGCAAGAAGAAATAATGCCATCTTCATTAGCATTAAAGACCAAGCGGACGCTTCGTACCCGCTCCCGTCTTCGGGCTTTGGCCAATGGCCGTTTGCGGCTTTCGGTACATCGCTCGTCCAAAAACATTTCCGCACAAATCATCGACGACTCCAAAGGGGTCACGCTGGTTTCGGCTTCGTCCTTGGAGGCTGCACTGCGTGTTGCTGAAGGTCAAAAGCTGGACGATGCAGTCGCCGTTGGTAAATTGCTGGCAGAGCGCGCTATTGAAAAGGGCGTGAAGCAAGTGGTTTTCGACCGTGGTGGTTATTTGTATCATGGGCGCGTCAAAGCGCTCGCCGACGCCGCGCGTGAAGCCGGCCTTGAGTTCTAAGGAGTAGATCTGATGGCTCGCAGGCCGGAACGTGAACAGAAAAACGAAGAACGCGATAGCGAATTTGTAGACCGCCTCGTCGCGATTAATCGCGTGGCGAAGGTTGTAAAGGGTGGTAAAAACTTTGGTTTTGCCGCTCTGGTCGTCGTCGGTGACGAAAAGGGTCGTGCAGGGTTCGGCAAGGGCAAAGCCCGCGAAGTTCCCGAAGCAATCCGTAAGGCAACCGAAGAAGCAAAGCGCCGCATGCAGCGTATTCCGCTGCGCGAAGGCCGCACCTTGCATCACAATGCCGCTGGGCGTTGGGGTGCGGGTAAAGTGATCGTCCGCTCGGCCCCTCCAGGGACCGGCTTGATCGCGGGTGGTCCAATGCGGGCTGTGTTTGAAGTTTTGGGCATTAAGGACGTGGTTTCCAAGTCCTTGGGTTCTTCCAATCCCTATAACATGGTGCGCGCAACGTTTGACGCATTAGGCGAGCAAATTTCGCCCCGTCAGGTCGCCAACAAGCGTAACCTGAAGGTCGCTGACGTTCTGGTTCGTCGTAAAGACGGTGCCAGCGGCGTCGAAGGCTCGGAGGGCTAATCGTGGCTGTTGTTGTTGTTAAACAAACGGGTTCGCCCATTCGTCGTCGCTTCGACCAGCGGGAAACCTTGGTCGGGCTTGGCCTGAACAAACTGAATCGGGTTCGTGAACTTGAAGACACCCCTGCTATCCGCGGGATGATTGCCAAGGTTGCGCATTTGGTTCAAGTCGTGGAGGAGCGCGCGTAAGCGTGCTTTAGGAACACCATGAAACTGAATGAATTGTCTGACAACGAAGGCGCGACCAAGGCCCGCATGCGGGTTGGTCGCGGTGTTGGTTCTGGTAAAGGCAAGACCTCTGGGCGCGGTGTCAAAGGTCAAAAGTCGCGTCGCGGCGTTTCGATCAATGGCTTCGAAGGCGGTCAAATGCCAATCCACATGCGCGTGCCAAAGCGTGGCTTCAACGCCCGGTGCACCAAGGATCATGCCTGGGTGAATCTGGGCCTTCTGGCTAAGGCTATTGCGGCTGGCCGCTTGGATGCTGGCAAGCCAATCGATGAAGCGGCTCTGGTTGCTTCTGGCTTGGTCCGTCGTGTGCGCGATGGCGTGCGTATCTTGAACAAGGGTGAGATTGGCGGCAAAGTTGATCTCATCGTGACTGGCGCATCAGCTGCTGCAATTGCAGCAATTGAGGCAGCTGGCGGCAAAATCACCCTAACCGGCAAGGCTAAAGCTGAGACGCAAGCAGCCTGAGCCCTTGAGGTCTGATGCGCAATCCCCGATATGGGGGTTGCGTACCTCTTTTTGGCGCGCCAGGCGGAGTTCCGCTTAGGCGCGCTTTTCATTTTTGGAAGGCACCACGTTCCATGGCTTCAGCAGCAGAGCAACTTGCCCGCAATTTGAACTTCGCTTCCTTTGCGAAGGCCAAAGATCTGCATGCGCGGATCATGTTCACTGTGATCGCTTTGATCTGTTACCGACTTGGGACCTTTATCCCGATCCCGGGTATCGATATTGAGGCCTTCGCCCGCGCTTTCTCGCAAGCGCAGCAGGGCATTTTGGGTATGGCCAACATGTTCTCCGGTGGCGCTGTGGAACGTTTGGCAGTCTTTGCCCTTAATGTCATGCCCTATATTTCTGCCTCAATTATCATCCAGCTGCTCTCCTCATTTCCAGGTCGATTGGAACAGTTGAAAAAGGAAGGTGAATCGGGCCGTGCGCAGCTCAATCAATACACACGCTATCTAACCGTGGTATTGGCCGTCGCCCAGTCCTTGACCATTGCTAATGGTTTGGCCGGTTCACCCGGCGTGGTGATTGATCCTGGCCCTATGTTCATTGCCTCAACCGTTATCACTTTGACCGGCGGTACGCTGCTTTTGATGTGGATTGGCGAGCAGATTACGGCCCGCGGCATCGGCAATGGTGTTTCGTTGATCATTTTTGCCGGTATTGTCGCTGAAGTTCCAAAGACTATTTTCCGCGCTTTGACTTTGGCCCAAGAAGGATCAATATCGGGCTTTGCCATTCTCGCCCTTTTGGTCATTTTGACTGTCGCTATCGTCCTTATCGTCTTTGTCGAGCGCTCTCAGCGCCGCATCGTCGTACAATATCCCAAGCGCCAAGTCGGCAACAAAATGACCACGGGTGAGCAGTCCTTCCTGCCACTCAAAATCAATACCGCTGGCGTGATCCCGCCGATCTTCGCCTCCTCGCTCTTGTTGTTACCTGCGACGGCTGCTGGCTTCTTGGCTAGCGGACAATTGCCGGAAAGCGCGCCAGACTGGCAGGTTGTCATGCAGGAGGGGATCAGAACTACAGCGGGGCTGCTCTCGCATGGGCAACCCTTGTTCATCTTGCTGTTTGGCTTGCTGATCATGTTCTTCAGCTTCTTCTACACATCGGTGGTGTTCAACACCGAGGAAACGGCAGATAATTTGCGTAAGCAAGGTGGGTTCCTGCCCGGTATTCGACCAGGTGCGAAAACGGCCGATTATCTGGATATGGTTATGAGCCGATTGACTTTGATCGGAGCCGTTTATCTGGTGATTGTCTGTCTTGTCCCAGAGGTTGTCAGTTCGGAATTAGGGATGCAGTTTTATCTGGGTGGGACATCTTTGCTCATTGTCGTCTCTGTAACAATTGATACGGTGGCGCAAATCCAATCCCATATGCTGGCACACCAGTATGAAGGGATGATCAAAAAGTCGAAGCTAAAGGGGCGGGGACGCTAGGTCCCAAAGTCCAAGCGCGGCTTTGAAGGGGGAAACTAGAATGATGAATTTGATCATGTTCGGCCCCCCGGGGGCGGGTAAAGGCACGCAGGCAAAGCGCTTGGTAGAGGGGCGCGGTTTTGTCCAGCTGTCGACCGGAGACATGCTCCGCGCTGCCCGCGCGTCGGGTTCTGAACTTGGCCATCGCGTTGCGGCCGTCATGGATTCGGGCTCGCTGGTTTCGGATGAGATTGTCATTGAACTGATTGATGATCAGATCACCAGAAACCCCGGTGTGGCGGGTTTTATCTATGACGGTTTTCCCCGCACCACTGCTCAAGCCGTCGCTCTGGACGGTTTGTTAGCCTCACGTGATCAGCGGATTGGTTTGGTTGTCCGTTTGGTAGTCGATGATGACGAGCTATTGGCTCGCATTACCAAGCGCTTTGAGGAGCAAGGCCGCTCGGACGATAATCCCGAGATTTTTTCTAAGCGCCTGGCCGCCTACAACATCCAGACTGCACCGCTTTTGCCTTTTTATGGCGACCGTGGCCTGTTGCGCGAAGTTGATGGTATGGCCAGCATGGACAGCGTGGCTGCCGCCATAGATAAGGCTTTTGCTGGGCTGTAGGCTAAGGGCAGATTTCAGCGCAAAGCGTTGACTTACGTCTGGCATCGCATTAACAAGCGCTCTTCCGTTAAAGGACGTATACCAACCGCCCGGGTCTACCGGTTGGTTGGTTATTCGTCGTTTCACGCGCAACGTGGCTTGTTCCTTAAAAACAAGTCCCAAAACAATAGATTGACCGCACGGCGCAGATCCTCCCCAGGGAGGTGGGGCTGTGAATGGAGAGACAGAGTGGCCCGGATAGCTGGCGTCAACATACCGACAAACAAGCGCGTAATGATCGCGCTGCAATATATTCATGGCGTTGGTGCTGCTAAGGCCCAGGAGATCTGTGAGAAAGTGGGAATCGCGGCTGAGCGTCGTGTGAACCAGCTGACAGACGCAGAAGTCCTTCAGATCCGCGAGACAATCGACCGCGAATATGTTGTCGAAGGCGACCTGCGTCGTGAAGTATCGATGAATGTGAAGCGTTTGATGGATCTTGGCTGCTATCGTGGTCTTCGCCATCGCCGTGGATTGCCCGTCCGTGGCCAACGCACTCACACCAACGCGCGCACCCGCAAGGGCCCTGCTAAGCCGATCGCCGGCAAGAAGCAGGTTAAGCGCTAATTTATTTTTCCCCAACGGGCGTGAGCCCGCTGGCTTTCGTCTGGAACCGACATAATGGCAAAAGATACCACCCGCGTCCGTCGTAAAGAGCGCAAGAACATCGCAAATGCGGTCGCTCATGTGAACTCTAGCTTTAACAACACGATGATCACAATTGCTGACCCTCAGGGCAATGCGATTTCTTGGTCATCCTCTGGCATGATGGGTTTCAAGGGCTCGAGAAAGTCCACCCCTTATGCGGCTCAGGTGGCAGCGGAAGATGCAGGTCGCAAAGCTGCTGAACACGGTGTTCGTAACCTCGAAGTCAATGTGTCGGGGCCCGGTTCTGGTCGCGAGAGCGCGCTGCGCGCCTTGCAGTCGGTTGGTTTCATTATCAGCTCTATCAGAGATGTGACTCCTATTCCCCATAACGGCTGCCGTCCACCGAAGCGCCGTCGCGTTTAGTTGCGCGACTTGAGTAGGTCCACTCGGACCCGCATTCGGTTGACTATTGACTTGGCGAACCAAGTTTCGCCCCCGACTATATAGAGGATTACATGGTGCTCGAAAAAAATTGGAAGCTGTTGATCCGCCCAGACAAGACAGTCATTGAACATGGTTTCGATCCAGCGCGTAAAGCGAAGCTGATTGCAGAACCATTGGAGCGTGGGTTTGGAATGACTTTGGGCAACGCACTGCGTCGTGTGCTGCTATCGTCGTTGCGGGGTTCAGCGATCACTTCGGTTCAGATCGATGGTGTCGTCCATGAGTTCTCCTCGATTGCTGGTGTGCGTGAAGATGTAACCGACATCGTTTTGAACATTAAAGGCGTAGCCTTGGTGATGCATGCGGACGGTCCAAAGCGCATGACGTTGCGGGCGCAAGGCCCGGGAGAAGTAACTGCAGGCGAAATTCAAGCCGGTAGCGACATCGAGATCTTGAATCCGGAACAAGTCCTGTGCACCTTAGACGACGGCGCAGAAATCCGTATGGAATTCACTGTTGAAAACGGCAAGGGCTATGTGACGGCTGATACGAACCGCCCGGAAGATGCACCAATCGGCCTGATTGCAGTTGATGCACTCTACAGTCCCGTCAAGCGCGTCGCCTACAAGGTGGAAAACACCCGTGAAGGTCAAGTTCTCGACTATGATCGTCTGGTGATGGAAGTTGAAACCAATGGTGCTATGACACCAGAAGATGCAATCGCTTATGCTGCCCGCATCATTCAGGACCAATTGGACATCTTCATTAACTTCGAAGAGGCCAAAACAAAGAAAGTTGAAGAGACACGTCCGGAATTACCATTCAACCCCGCCTTGTTGAAGCGTGTGGAGGAATTGGAATTGTCTGTGCGTTCGGCAAACTGCTTGAAGAACGACAACATCATCTATATCGGCGATCTGATCCAGAAGACTGAAGCAGAAATGTTGCGCACGCCAAACTTCGGTCGTAAGTCCTTGAACGAAATCAAGGAAGTCCTCGCCCAAATGGGTCTCCATTTGGGTATGGAAGCGCCAAATTGGCCCCCCGAGAATATCGACGAACTTGCTAAAAAGTTCGAAGACCAAATGTAGTCAAGACGCAACGTCGCGAGACGTCGCTAGATGGAGAAACAAAAATGCGCCACGGTCACGGACACCGGAAACTGAACCGGACACATGAACACCGCACTGCTATGTTCGCCAACATGGCTGCCAGCTTGGTGAAGCACGAGCAAATCGTGACCACCTTGCCAAAGGCAAAGGAATTGCGCCCAGTTCTGGAGCGCCTGATCACTTTGGCCAAAAAGGGTGATCTGGCTTCGCGTCGTTTGGTTGCCTCGCGCATGCGCGACGAGACCCAAACCAGGAAGCTGTTTGATGTGATCGGGCCGCGATATGCCAGCCGGGCTGGTGGTTATCTGCGCATCATGAAAGCGGGCTTCCGCCATGGTGACAACGCCGCCGTCGCCGTGATCGAGTTTGTTGACCGCGACGTCAGCGCCAAGGGTAAAGACTCCGGCCCAGTTGCTGGCGACGAATAAGCCTTCGCGCTTTTATTGAATAGAAAGGCCGTCCTATCTGGGGCGGCTTTTTTGTTTTTAGCCCAATCCTTTGCCCGATCCCACCAAGCACCCTATAAAGCCACCATGCCGCGCCTGATCCTATTCAATAAGCCCCATGACGTCCTCTGCCAGTTTTCGGGCGGGGAGGGGCGAAAGACATTGGCAGATTTTATCGACGTGCCAAGCGTCTATCCCGCAGGCCGCCTGGACCGCGATAGTGAGGGCTTGTTGCTTTTGACCGATGATGGCAAGCTGCAGGCGAGAATAGCTGACCCTCAATTTAAACTGCCCAAGACCTATTTCGTGCAAGTGGAAGGCATTCCCACAGCCGAGGCGCTAACAAGCTTAGCTAAAGGCGTGGTGCTTAATGACGGCCCGACGCGTCCGGCAGAAGTTGCCCGACTAGACGATCCAGGCTTGTGGCCGCGCATTCCACCGATCCGTGTGCGCAAGAGTATTCCTGATTGTTGGATCAGCCTCACGATCCGCGAAGGTCGCAACCGTCAGGTGCGGCGTATGGCGGCGGCGATTGGTCATCCCACCTTGCGACTCGTGAGAGTCCAGATTGGTAACTGGGCATTGGGTGATCTTGCCCCCGGCCACTGGCGTGAAATCCCAATGTAACATCTGCATGGCCCTTGCCTTGCCTGACTGAATTGTCACAATTGGGCCACTTGCGGTTCATAAGAAGGGTGCCTTCATAGAGGCTATGAATAGACAAACATCCAATGGAGGCCGGGTCGGCATGTTGAAATTGATCGCCGCTTCTGCTTTGGGCGCGGGCTTGGTAACCGGCGTGCCCTTGATTGGGCAGGTCGCCACAGGCCAGAAGCCAGCTGCCGCCGCCGAAACAGGGTCCAGCGCGCCAGCCCAGCCGCGCGTGGTTCCAGCGAGCAAGGCAGACGCCATCTCCTCTTACGCGCCTATCGTGCGGCGCTCTTCATCGGCTGTCGTAAATGTCTATGCGCGTTCCATTGAGCGGGGCCGGGTGGCGGTCGATTTTTTTGGCGGTGCTTTCCGAATGCCTGATCGCGCCAGCCAGAGCCAAGGTTCAGGCGTCGTGGTGCGCGATGACGGTATCATTGTCACCAATAATCACGTGGTCGATGGGGCCACCGAATTGGTCGTCGTATTGGGGGATCGGCGCGAGTTTCCCGCCAAAATTGTGCTGACAGATCCGCGCACTGACCTGGCCGTGCTGCGCATTGAAACCAAGGGGGAGCGGCTGACCGCTTTGCGCTTTGCAGACACCTCTAATGCCCAAGTCGGTGACCAAGTCCTTGCAATTGGTAACCCCTTCGGCGTTGGCCAGACTGTCACGGGCGGGATCATTTCAGCCCTTGCCCGCACCGATGTGGGGATTACCGATTATAGCTTCTTCATCCAGACCGATGCCTCGATCAATCCAGGTAATTCGGGCGGGGCGCTGGTTGATATGAATGGCGATCTGGTCGGCGTAAATACAGCGATCTTTTCCCGTTCGGGCAGTTCGGCAGGTGTTGGCTTTGCCATTCCGGCAGAGATGGTCAAGCGCGTCGTTGATGGTGCGGTCACCGACGGCAAAGTCATTCGCGCTTGGACCGGCATCAAAGGCCAGAATGTTGACGCAGAAGTAGCCCGCTCGCTTGGGCTTAGCCGTCCGGGCGGTATTTTGGTGACTGACGTCTATCCGGGCTCACCTGGGGCCGAAGCGGGCTTGCGACGCGGCGATGTGATTACGGCCTTTGCCGGCACGCCTGTGGCCGACGATTCGGGCTTGAAGTATCAGGCCGCGACCCGCAAGCCTGGCGAAGCGGTTGAGTTTACCTTCCAACGCCAAGGCCAAGTCCGAACCAGTCGTGGCAAACTCTCGGCACCTCCGGGTGAGACCCAAACCCCCCGTCTGCTCGCAGGGCGGCACAGCTTTGATGGCGTAAGTGTCGCGACGATCAATCCAGCCTTGGCGGAAGAGCAGGGCGTGGACCCGTTCACACGAGGCGCAATCGTCACCTCCGTAGATGGTGCGCGGGAAGGGGCCCGTGCTGGCCTTCGCCCGGGCGATATCATCCTGCAAGTCAATGATGAGCCGATCCAATCGTCGCAAGACCTCGCAGGCCGCTTAAGTGGTGGCCAGCGCGGCAAGGTCACGATCCAACGTGGGGATAAGCAAATCACGGCGGTCCTGTTCTTGTGAGCGATCTGTTTGCGGCCTCAGGACTGGAAGAGGACCTAAAAAGGCCCCTGGCCGATGTGCTACGCCCGACGAGCCTTGCCGATATTGTCGGCCAAGATCACTTGCTGGCCCCCGAAGGGCCCATAGGCCGCATGGCGGCGCAAAGGCGGCTGTCCAGCATGATCTTGTGGGGGCCACCAGGTGTGGGCAAAACCAGCCTCGCCAGACTATTGGCCGATGCCTCTGATTTGGCCTTCACCTCGATTTCGGCCGTGTTTTCTGGCGTCGCAGATCTTCGCAAAGCTTTTGAGGCCGCGGCTCAATTGCGCCAGACGGGTCGCGGCACCCTTTTGTTTGTCGACGAAATCCACCGCTTCAATCGCGCCCAGCAAGATGGCTTTCTGCCCTATGTGGAGGCCGGCACCGTCACTTTGGTAGGCGCGACGACCGAGAACCCTAGCTTTGAGCTAAATGGCGCTTTATTGTCGCGCGCGCGGGTCTTCGTGCTGAAGCGGCTGGAAGACAAGGGCCTAGAAGTCCTGCTAACCCGAGCCGAGGCCTATTATGGCCGCCCAGCGCCCCTGAACCCAGAGGCCTGCCAGACTCTGATGGACTTTGCCGACGGAGATGGCCGCCATTTCCTCACTCTTCTGGAAGAGGTGTTTCAGGCAGCCTTTGACAAGCCTTTTGATCGCGCAGGCCTCAGCCAGTTCTTGCAACGACGCGCCCCGGCCTATGACAAGAATAAGGACGAGCATTATAATCTGATCTCGGCCTTGCATAAGTCAGTGCGCGCGAGTGACCCTGATGCCGCGCTCTATTGGCTCGCGCGTATCCTGCATGGCGGCGAGAGCCCACTTTTTATTGCGCGGCGCCTTGTGCGGATGGCGAGCGAAGATATTGGTCTAGCAGACCCTACCGCCCTTCGTGTCACCATTGCAGCTCGCGACGCGTTTGAGTTTTTAGGCTCGCCCGAGGGCGAGCTGGCGCTTGCGCAAGCTACTTTGCATCTGGCCTGTGCGCCGAAATCCAATGCCGCCTATGTGGCATTCAAGAAGGCGCAAGCCTTGGCCGCCCAAACAGGCTCAGAGCCGCCACCGGCGCGGTTCTTGAATGCACCGACGTCCCTGATGAAGGAACAAGGCTATGGGGCGGGCTATGTCTATGATCCCGATGCACCGGGCGGCATTTCAGGCCTGTCAGGCTTTCCAGATCGCATAGGGCCACAGGATTTGTTTCAGCCAACCGAAAATGGCGCAGAAGCGCGCATTGTTGAGAAGCTAGAGGCTTGGCGTGCGCTGCGGTGGGAGAAGTTGTAGGCGGACGGCCATAGGACTTGGAACGGCTTCAGGCCACACTCCGCTTGCCTTGAAGCCGCCCGACAATTCTTTTTGCTCAGGAATTCCTTTTCGCAAGCCGGCGTATAAAGAGGTTTTATGGCCTCTCCCCCATCTCAGAGGGAAAGAGGGCTTTACTGCAGCCTAAACTCGAACGCGCCGCGCACATCTCCACAAAACAGGCCCGCGCCACGCAAAATCCAATTCTCCTGCACCTGCGAACTTCCCCCACAGGTGCAATTGTCCTAACTGAGCAGCATGACCGAGCAATATCCCTCCCCCGACCAGTTGATTCATGGCCTAACCACTTTGTTGGACGTCGAGACGCTCGACACCGACCTCTATCGCGGCGCACGAAAGGCAGGCGGTCGCGGTCGTGTATTCGGCGGGCAAGTCATTGCCCAAGCATTGATGGCCGCGTGCAAGTCAACCGACACCGACCGCTTGCCCCATTCCTTGCACGCCTATTTTATGCGTCCGGGAAATGAAGATTTTCCTGTCGTCTACCGAGTCGTGCGTGACTATGATGGCGGTAGCTTCTCCACCCGTCGAGTAATCGCCCAACAGCAAGGCGTGCCGATTTTGAATATGGCAGCCTCTTTCCACAAGCTGGAGCAAGGCCTTAGCCATCAAGACACGATGCCCGACATGCCAGAGCCGGACTCGTTGCCATCCGAGACCGAGTGGCGGCAGAAGTCTATTGACCTTGTTCCAGAGAAGTTTCGTCCTTTCTTCATGATCCCACGCCCGATCGAGTTTCGCTCGCTCGACCCTTCGGCCTGGCTGAAGGCGGATAAACACGCCCCGATACAAAATTCGTGGTTCCGAGCAGTCGCCCCGATGGGTGACGATCCGCAGCTGCATCGTGCTGTTCTGGCCTATGCGACGGATATGCAGCTTTTGGGCACCTGCGCGCGCCCCCATGGCCTTAGCTGGGTGCGGGGTGAGTTGATGACAGCCAGCCTGGATCATGCCGTCTGGATTCACGATGATTTCCGGGCTGACGAATGGTTGCTCTATTGCACCGATAGCCCTTGGGCTGGACGTGGGCGTGGTATGAACCGCGGCAAAATCTTCAGCCGCGATGGTCGTTTGGTGGCCAGTGTTGCTCAAGAGGGTTTGATCCGGGTGATGAAAGCTAAAAGTGGCGCGTGACGCGGCGGGCAAAGCTCGGCTAAACATAGGTCATTATGCGTCCTGAAAGCCTTTTTGCCTTGTTTGCGCCCCTCACGACCCTGCCCGGGGTAGGGCCCAAGATTGCACCTTTGGCAGCGAAAGCGGCCGGAGGAGAGACCGTTCGTGATCTGGCTTTTCATTTGCCCACTGGATTGGTCGACCGAAGGTATCGCCCTAAGATCTATGAAGCAGAGCTTGGACGCTTATCCACGCTAGAAGTGACGGTGGAGCGCCATCAACCCGGTGGAATGGGCCGGCCTTATAAGGTTCAAGTGTCAGACGATACTGGCTTCTTGTCGTTGCTCTTCTTTAAGCCCAATGCGCGCTATCTGTCCGAGCGCTTACCCGAAGGGGCAATGCGAATTGTGTCGGGAGAAATAACCGAGCGTTATGGCGAGCGACAGATGATCCATCCCTCCCGTATCCTCAATCTAGACGATCCAGATTTGGGCGTGGTGTTCGAGCCGATTTATCGCAGCGTGGCAGGGCTGTCGCATCGCACGCTGGCGAAGATTTGTGGCGCAGCGGCGCACAAAGCCGAGGCATTTGATGAATGGGCCGATCCAGCCCTAGTGGCGCGCGAAGGGTGGGAGAGCTTTGGCGCAGCCCTGGTACACGCCCACGCCCCAGCTGGGGAGGATGAGATCCTGCCCAGCACGCCTGCGCGGCGCAGGTTGGCCTATGATGAGCTTTTCGCCCGCCAAATTGCGCTGCAGCTTTCAGGCTCCGCGCGGCGGCGCACACCGGGCCGCGCCGTCCACGGCACAGGAACCTATACTGACGCCTTGTTAGCCGCCTTACCTTTTCAGGCGACAGGCGCGCAGACCCGCGCTTTCGCCGAAATCGGGGCGGATATGGCCGCGTCGACTCCGATGTTGCGCCTTCTGCAAGGCGATGTTGGCGCTGGCAAGACCGTGGTTGCGGCTTGGTCGATGGCGCGGGCTGCAGAGGCACAGATGCAATCGGCCCTTATGGCACCTACCGAAATCCTCGCACGCCAACATTATGCGGGCCTGGCCCCGTTAATGGCCAAGATTGGCTTACGCCTTGAAGTCCTTACCGGCAAGGACAAGGCCAGTCACAAACGGATGGTGCTTGAAGGCCTCGCAAACGGTGAAATTAATGCCGTTTGTGGCACCCATGCCCTGTTTCAACAGGGTGTCGTGTTTCAGCAATTGGGCCTCGTCGTGGTTGATGAGCAGCACCGCTTTGGCGTCGCCGACCGCAGGCGCCTGATTGACAAGGGCTTTGCCCCTCATGTGCTGGCGATGAGTGCAACGCCCATTCCCCGCACGCTTGCCATGGCGGTTTATGGCGACCTTGATGTCAGCCGCCTAGACGAGAAGCCGCCGGGCCGCGCGCCCATCAAAACCATCGCCATGTCGCTTGACCGATTGGATGAAGTGGCAGAAGCCGCCCGTCGCGCCATTGAGAAAGATGACCGTGTGTTTTGGGTCTGCCCACTCGTGGAAGAGAGTGACAAGGTGGATGTATCGGCCGCTAGCGAGCGCTTCCAAGACTTGCAGGCCATGTTCGGCAACGGTGTCCGCCTGGTCCATGGCCGCATGTCGTCCAAGGAAAAGGATAAGGCGATGGAGGATTTCCGCACTGGGGCCGCGAAAATTCTGGTTGCCACGACCGTTATCGAAGTGGGTGTCGATGTGCCTGAGGCCAGTGTAATGGTGATCGAGCATGCTGAACGCTTTGGCCTCGCCCAATTGCACCAACTTAGGGGACGGGTCGGGCGGGGCGGTAAGCCCGGCCATTGCCTCCTGCTCTATGCCAATCCTTTAAGCGAAACGGGCGCATTGCGGATCGCGAAATTGCGCGAGACCGAGGACGGCTTTGCCATAGCCGAAGAAGATTTCAAACTGCGCGGGGGTGGAGACCTATTGGGCTTGCGCCAATCTGGCATCCCAGCCTTTAAGCTGGCGGACGCGGCCCTCCATTCAGACCTATTGGCCATTGCCCAGCGTGACGCGCGCGTTTTGGTCGACGCTGACCCTACACTCTCCAGTCCGCGTGGCCTCGCGGCCCGCTTGGCGTTACATCTGTTTGATCAAGTCGATCCAGAAGTGTTTTTGGGGACAGGGTGAGGATTACTCGAGAGCCGAAACCAATCGCTCCGCCGCGATCAGGTCAACGCGCCTTGCATTGGCGATTTTTTCTTCGTCTGGGTCGCGGCCCCAGCGTTCGGCTTGCCAATCTTCTTCTACTCGGATTGCACGGAAGGCCATTTCGCCATCGATATGGCGATGGATGAGGGCGAGCGCGACAATTGCAGAGCCAGCTAGCCCATTGGCAAAGGCCAACGCCGTCAGGCGCAAATCGTCGAGCGCATGGGCGGCGGCTTCAATCCGAGCGAGTGCGTCTGCCGGCTGATCAATTGCCAAGGCCTGTGTGGTTGTTACAAGCTGAACGCCCAGATGCAACTCTGCCCATACCAATAGCGGGTCCCATGCCGCTGCTTGGGCGGCGACAAGACTGGCAGGGGTCGTGGCGCGATAGCACACAAGGTCCGTCCCTGCATATTTGACGATCTCGCCTACCATGGCGAGGCGGGTTTCGGCTGCCCGGTCCAGTGCGACATTGACAAGGCGCGTGACGGGCATGGCGAAAGGGTCAATGGTTTCGCTTTGCGCATCCCACTCGGCGGCAACCAAGCGGGCAGCGGCTTCTGTTGGCAAAACCAAAGGCTTTTTGGCGGGCGTCTTGGGCGTGGCGCTATCAAGGCGCACGGCAAAGCCATTTTCGAGCGGGGCAATATCAACAGTCTTGTAAAAGCGGCGGGGCAAAGTTGGCAGCGACATGACGGGTCCAATACTGTGTTTGGTACTGACTGACCAGCAACCAGCGACAGAGGAGGGGTTTCGCGCGCCCCCGATCACAATTTCCTGAACGCGCTAAACCTTGACCGCAGCCCAGCGTTCACGCCAATGCGAACACTTAAGGAACCACCCCATGCTTTTCAAACTTCAAAAAACCCTTCAATCCAGCGCGTTTGAGTGGGTCATTACCACCCTAATTTTGGTCAATGCCGTGATTTTGGGGCTGGAAACGTCACCCGCCATAATGGCGACGTGGGGACCAGTCCTGACGGGACTCGATAAGGTGTTGCTTGCCATTTTTGTGGCAGAGCTGGGGTTGAAGGTGGTCGTCTATCGGCAGAAATTCTTCCAGTCTGGTTGGAATTTGTTTGATTTCATTATAATTGCTATCGCTCTGGTACCGGCATCTGGAGCCTTAAGCGTATTGCGGGCGCTGCGCGTTCTTCGCGTGCTGCGCTTGATCACGATCATTCCCAGTTTACGTCGGGTTGTGGGGGCCATGATGTCAGCTTTGCCTGGCATGGGTTCCATCATCGTGCTTCTGGGCTTGGTTTTTTATGTCAGCGCCGTGATGGCAACCAAATTGTTTGCTGCAACCGAACCTGAAGCGTTTGGTAACCTCGGCCGCAGCCTTTATACTTTGTTCCAACTCATGACCTTGGACGGCTGGTCCGGCGAGATCGTGAAACCCGTGTTGGAAAACCATCCCTATGCGATGCTTTTCTTCCTGCCTTTCATCCTGTTCAGCGCCTTTGTGGTCTTGAACCTTTTTATCGGGGTTGTGGTTGGTGCGATGCAGGACGAGGCACAAGATGTCGTGGCAACTGCTGCGCTAGCCGCGCAGGCCCGAGAAGAAGAATTTGTCCATGAGATAGGAGAATTGCGCAGTGAGATTAGGGCCTTGCGTGAGGCGATGAAGCCTTCCTAATTGTCGAGTCCATGGTTCTTGAGAGTCTGCTCAAGTTCTTCCATCTGATAGGTTACGCGGGTGGCACCTGCGGCCAGCATTTCTTCGGGTGTACCAAAGCCCCAAGACACGCCAATTGCGGTGGAGCCCGCAGCTACAGCCATCGCCATGTCATGCTCGCTATCGCCAATCACCAGCGTCCGTTCTGGCTGTGCACCGACGACGCGCATATTTTCCAGCACCATATGAGGGTGAGGTTTGCCCGGACCATCATCGGCACAAAAATGGGCTTGGAATAGATCGCCCCAAGTGTGTTGTTCCATTAAGGCATCAAGCCCGCGACGTGATTTGCCTGTGGCGATGCCCAAGACCCAATTGTCTGCGAGCAGGTTATGCAATAGCTCTGTGGCACCTGCATAGGCGGGTGAATGGAAGGCCGGGTCTTGCCGCATCTCAAAAAAGGCCGCGCGATAGCTGTCCAGAATACGATTGCGCAGCGCGTAATCCGCATCCGGTGCAAGATAGGCTAAGCCCGGCTCCAGCGACAATCCGATTACCCGCCGTGTTCGTTCAAAGCCCGGTGGTGGAAGACCAGCACCAATAAAGGCCTTGTCCATACAGGCGGTGATGATGGCGCGGCTGTCGACCAAGGTGCCGTCGATATCAAAGACCGCGAAGCGAAAGGTCAAGCATCTACCCGAAAATGTTCAAACGGGTCGCGCCCTTCAAACTGCTGGAAGCCCAGCGCATCAAACGCCTTGAGCATATGGGGTGGCAGGTCGGCCGTGACGCTCAAAATCCCGCCCTTTGGGTGCGGGATGCGGATGGCGCGGGCATGCAGGTGCAATTGCTCACTCAAGCCACCAATGGGCTCGCGGTCACACACATACTTTGGGTCGCCCGCAATGGCATAGCCCATTTCAGCCATATGGAAGCGCAATTGGTGGGTGCGTCCAGTCACAGGTTTGAGCGCCACCCAAGAGGCTTTGGTCCCGGCATTGGATATGACGTGATAATCGGTAATGGCGAACACAGCGTTGGGTTCCCCATGCGCCGCACGCCGCATCAGCTCATTGTCAGGGTTCTTGGCACTACCGGCTTTGATCATCCATCCGCGTACTTCGCCGGACAGCGGGTGCGGGGTGCCTAAACAGATCGCCCAATACACTTTGGTGGTTTTGCGTCCGGCAAACGCCTTAGACAATTTGGCGGTGGCGGCTGGGTTGCGGCCAAAAATCAAAACGCCTGACGTATCCTTGTCCAAGCGGTGACAGAGCTTCGGCTTGCCATGCTCATCAACCGCAAAAACCTCCATCATCTTATCGAGATGCTTGGTCATCCCGGTGCCGCCTTGCACGGCAATGCCGGGTGGTTTGTTTAGAACGATAACATCCTCATCCTCATGAATGACCATATCGCGCAGCCACCGCTCATCTTCAGGGCTCAAACGCACGCGGACAACCCCGTCATTCTTCTTCTCCGGGATAACGATTTCTTGCGGCGCGATCACTTCCGCGCCAGGGCTAAGGCGGTCCCCTGCCTTTTTGGCCCGCACACCGTCAATCCGGATTTGACCTTTTCGGATCATTTGTTCGATCCGCCCTTGCGTGAGGGTGGTGAATTTACGGCGCAGAAACCGATCGAGGCGAACTTCGCCGTCGGTTTCGCGAACGGGGAGGGTAATAGGAGACGACATGGCGCTCTCTTACCCGTTAAGCCGCCCAAGTGCCATGCCTGCAAACAGGGCAGCAACCGAGACCACAACAGAGATGAGGCCGTAAAGAGCTGCTTGGCCCCATTGGCCCGTCTCAATCATGCGGGCGCTGTCCAGCGAGAAGGCAGAAAAGGTGGTGAAGCCGCCCAAAATGCCGGTGGCCAGAAACAGACGCCAATTTTCAGCCCCAGCACTCAAACTGCTGCCGCGCATCAGCAAAACCATCACCAGGCCCATGGCAAAACTGCCCAGAATATTGACGCCTAAAGTGCCCCATGGCCAAACCGTGCCTAGCCAGCGCGCCGTAGCAAGTCCAAAGATCCAGCGCGCGACCGCACCCAGACCACCACCTAGAAAAACCATCAAGACTTGCATCATACGTCTTTATGCGGGTGGTGCGGGGTAAAAAACAAGCGCTTGATTATTGTTTGGGAATGCCGGGCCCATCGTCGCGTGGCAGGCACGACAAGCCAAACTGGGCCTGCGGGGTGCCTGGTTTGCACAGGGGCAAAGGATTGGCACCAAGGGGATAGCGGCCAGGGGCTGCATCCTTGGGCGCAGCGACGGGGATTGGTTTGGCCAAGCGCGGGGACCTGCCGTCAATCGGATCCCATTCAGGGCATTTGCCGTCACGTTGGCGATTGATTTGAGCGCATTCGCCGGTGCGGGCCATTTTGGACAGCAGGGAACCACCGACACCGGTCGGGAATTCTGTTTTGACGCCTGCCCCACCGGGCCTGCGCGGCAGGGTGCCACTGGCACCACCGGGTCCAGAAATTGCTTGTGCGCCGACTTGGCCACCACCACCGACGGGCCCAGACGCTGCCCCACCGCTCGCAAATGTGCCGCCTAGCGAGGTCACTCCGCCTACCGTGCCGGCACCAGCTTGAGCGCCAGCTTGCCGGGCTGTGCCGCCCGCACTGGAGCCACCAGCTGCCGCAGCATTACCTGCACTAGACTCCGCCACTGCCTGTTCGTCAGGAACACGCAAGTCCAAGGCTCTGATTTGGGGCACTTGGACTTTTGGCAGTGCGAGTTGGGATTTCTGCAAAGCGAGCGGGGCCGCTTGGGTTGGCGTCGCGGTGATGGGCCGGTTAGGCAAAGTCCGCAGATTTGGCGCTGCTGCCGGGGCTAAAGTTGGCAAAGGACCCGGCTGATAGGGCGGGGGTTCTTCGTCTTCTACCCTATCTGGCACGCCCAGATTCTGCGGGGCTCGAAGGGTAGGCGTGGTAGCGGCCTTTAGTTTTTGCCCTTTGAGTTGCAGCGCATCTGGCGTTGGTTGGGTCAGGATCGGTACCGCAGGTCGTAGCGCCACCGGCTTGGGCAACGGGGCCGCGATCGGCTCAAAAGGAATGGGTGCCGCCTCTTGGACGGGAACCGGGGCAGCCTCAGGCTTGGGATTTTTGGCCTGAGATAGCACTGGCGGTGTCTTGGCTACCTCCGGAGCGGTTTGCTTCATCGGGGCGGACGGCGGGGGCACGGGTGGGTTGACGATTGGTGGAGCCGCAGCAAATTCGGCGAAGCTAGGCGGTGGGGCGATCTGGCTGAGCGGCTGCTCACTATCTTGAAGTGGTTCTGACGCGGGTAACTGGCGCTTTGGGCTTGGCTGTGCGGGCACAATCGCCTGTCGCGCAGCTTCAGCCGCTTGCGGGAGCGTCACGATCTCAACATCGTCCAGAAAATTAGATACAAGGGGCGGCTCAGTTGAGGTCAGCAGCAAGGCAGACAGAACCAGGTGAATGGTACCAACAGTCGCGATCGTCCAGAAATGGGGACGCGAATGTCCCAAGTCTGAAATCACAATTGGCCCTAAATCCTTGGTATGCAAGCTGTTTCCTCGCTTCAGCGTCCTGTCGACCCCCTAAGCTGTCAGCTGTGGACACTGTTCTGCTTCAACGTTTCCTAGAGCCAAATCGTTCACGTATCATGAGCATGATTGCACTCCTTTGGCGTTATCCTTGACTCATAAGGATAAAACAGGTCCGATTAAAGGCAAAAGCCGCAGTGATTTTGCCGCAAAGCTGCAATACTGGCTTCAGGAAAAGATCCTTGATCTTGACCCCATGGGCCTTACTGCCTAGCCCAGGTTTGCTCAGGGCAGGAGGGGAAGATGCGTGTATTGCTGATAGGCTCTGGCGGGCGGGAACATGCTCTAGCTTTAGCCTTGAATAACAGCCCTTCGGTTACATTTTTGCTGGTTGCCCCTGGCAATCCCGGGATCGCAGCGCTCACCAGAATTGCGCCGATTAGCGTTGAAGATGTTCCAGCCCTTGTGAACCTGGCCGTGTCCGAAAGGATCGATCTGGTTGTGGTAGGACCCGAAGCAGCTTTGGCTGCCGGGCTCGCCGATGCCTTGGCCCAGAAGAATGTTGCCTGCTTTGGTCCGACCAAAGCAGCTGCCCAGTTGGAAAGCTCTAAGGCCTTCACCAAGACCTTATGTGAAGCTAAAGGTATTCCGACTGCAGCTTTTGCCACCTTTGACTCAGCCGATGAAGCCATCGGCTATCTGGGCACGATTCAGGCCCCCTATGTCATCAAAGCCGACGGCCTGGCAGCAGGTAAAGGCGTCGTGATTGCGCCAGACTCTCAGAGCGGCAAAGAAGCCATCAACGAGATGGTCGATGGACGGTTCGGCAGCGCTGGCACCCGGTTGGTCATTGAGGAGTTCATGACCGGCGAGGAAGTGTCTTTCTTTGCGTTGTGTGACGGCAAACAGGCCATATATCTGGGCTCTGCACAAGATCATAAGCGCGCCTTTGATGGCGATCGGGGCCCAAATACCGGCGGCATGGGGGCCTATTCGCCCACAATACATGCAACGCCTGAATTCGTGCAGGATATTATGGCGCGCTTTATCGAGCCAACTATGGACGCGATGGAGAAGTTGGGCATGCCCTTCTGCGGTGTGCTTTATGCTGGCCTGATGCTAACGCCCACGGGGCCGAAGCTCGTCGAGTATAATGCCCGATTTGGTGATCCAGAGTGCCAAGTCCTGATGGCCCGCTTTGAAGGCGATTTGGCGCGCCTCCTTATGACCTGTGCGCAAGGCAGACTGGGAGCAGCATCTACCTTCCGCCTGTCCGATCAGACCGCAGCTCTTGTGGTGATGGCCGCGCAAGGTTATCCTGACGACCCGATCAAGGGCTCTGAAATCCGGGGGGAAGCGGGGGCACAAGCCATTCCAAATGGTGTCTTGCTTCATGCGGGAACCCGGCGCGATGACGATGGTAAACTGCGGGCGGCCGGTGGTCGTGTTCTCAACGCCATTGGACTTGGGCCTAACTTACAAGCCGCGGTGGACACCGCCTATCAGGTTGTTGACGCCATTGACTGGCCGATGGGGTTCCATCGCCGTGACATCGGCTGGCGCGAGCTAAACCGAGGTGGATAAAGTCTTCAAGCTGGGCAGTCTGTCTTAGGGCTGAAAAAAGCCTTCCCCTGCGCTCCCAGCAGGTTAGAGTTCACACGAATAACAACAAAGATCACACAGGGATCCAACATCATGAGCGATGCTGAAGCAGATATTTTCAGTGGTACCAAGCCCGTCGATGCGCGCTACAAATTGGACGAGCCTGCTTTGCATGCTTGGATGGAATCCAACGTCGAAGGCTTTTCAGGCCCGATGGAAATCCGCCAGTTCAAGGGTGGTCAGTCGAACCCAACCTATCAGATCGTGACGCCACAGCAGAACTACGTGCTTCGCCGTAAGCCTCCTGGCAAGCTGCTACCGTCGGCCCATGCTGTAGACCGTGAGTTCAGAGTGATTTCAGCGCTTTATCCAACGGGCTTTCCTGTCGCCAAACCATTTGGGCTGTGTATGGAGGAAAGTGTAATTGGCACCATTTTTTACATCATGGACTCAGTCGATGGTCGTATTTTGTGGGATGGTTCTTTGCCAGACAGTACGCCCGCTGAGCGCACTGCCATTTATGAGGCCAAGATAGCGACTTTGGCGGCCTTGCATGCCACCGATTATCGGGCTGTGGGGCTCGAGGATTTCGGTAAGGCTGGCTCTTACTTTGCCCGTCAAATCAGCCGGTGGACCAAGCAATATCAGCTCTCCGAAACCATCAAGATACCGGAAATGGATCGCTTGATTGAGTGGTTGCCAACCAGTGTACCAGAGGGCGAGACGACCAGTATCGTGCATGGTGATTTTCGTCTCGACAACATGATTCTGCATCCGACAGAGCCGCGTATCCTGGCGGTGCTGGATTGGGAACTGTCGACCCTGGGCGATCCATTGGGTGATTTCACCTATCATTTGATGAATTGGGTTATGCCCTCAGGCCAGCGCTCGGGGCTTGCAGGGCTTGATCTGGACGCGCTGGGTATTCCATCGATGGAGCGCTATATTGAGCTTTATTGCCAAGGGACCGGCCGCAAGACAATTGAGAATATCGATTGGTACTTCGCCTATAATATGTTCCGTTTGGCGGGGATTGTTCAGGGGATTGTGGGGCGCGTTCGAGACGGCACGGCTGCAAGTGCCCACGCCCAAGATAATGCCGATCGCGTCAGGCCTTTGGCCTTGGCTGCCTATGGGTTTGCGTTGAAGGCTGGCATGACCCCTTAAGGGAATTGGCTTTCAAGGAAGATATCTGGCAGCCAAGTGACATAAATCTCACGTTCTCGTTACCTGGTCGAGCCGTCCTATATGACTTCGGTCCTAGATTCGTGACCAATATAACTTGGTTAAGTGAGGTCGTCTGTTTTGAAACTGACCGAAACAAATGCGTGCGATTTTGCGAACTAGCTCACGTGCCTGTAGGCGACCCCACCCAGATCTGGCTTGTTTTTACAAACATTCTCAACGGCCCCGGCCTGTTTCAACTGTCGAAAATTCCACCCATTTTTGTCTGGCCCCAAGGCGGCGGGAAGTAGATGGTATTTCGGTAATGAGCGAGTGTGGCATTGGGCAGAGCTTTACTTGAGGCGATGCACATTTCCCCATCGGCAAAGCAGACTATAATGGGATGGAGAAAACCTCGACGGGAACCAATATCCGGAACGGTTTGATCGGCGCCACGCGTGCCCGCAAAATTCGCGACAGCTTGTTGGAGCGCGCGGCGATGTCGTTGTTGAAACAAGTGACTATTGGCGCTGCGCAAGGCAAGCTGGAGACCGATATGGTCGAGATAAATGGTTATTGTGTGAAGCATTTGCAGGACTTGGCGGGCGAAGATCTAAAGCATGGAGCCAAAACAGTGGCTGTATTGGAACGCGCGATAACCAAGTGCACCCGTCTGTGCACTATGGCCCGAACGATAGGCGGTAGGGCCCCGAACTTAAAAAGGCTATTTTGATAATTTGGCATTTACGGAAAATGGGCTAGAGCAAGTCATCATGACACTCACCTTATTAACCCGTCAGGCCAAGGTGCCTTTCATCCTTCAAGAACCACTAGCCGCAGACCTTTTGGCGTCTGGGGCCATTTGGATCGATTTGCTGGACCCCTCGCATGGCGAGGTGCAATTGGTCGAACAAGCTTTCGGGATTGATGCCCCTTCTGAAACGGAGCGTGCCGCCCTAGAAGAGTCAGCGCGATTTTACATCGAGAATGACGTGATGGTTTTGCATGCGACTGTGGTAGCGCGCGCCAAACATGAAGCAGATGCGCAAGCAGTATCCAAACTTCCCCCCATCGCCCATAAGCGTGAAATCGTCAGCTTCTTTTTGACCAAGACTGCACTAATCACCGTACGCACCTGCCCGTTGCGCGCATTTGAAGCCAATGAAGGGCGTGCTTCTGCCGATTTGGCCGAGGTTGAGACCGGGTCGGACATTCTATTGGCCCTGATTGAGAGTTTGGTTGAGCGGGTTGCCGACTTTTTGGGTGCCAGCTCGCAAGAATTGGAAGACCTCAACTTAAGGGTACTGGTCAGTCGCCGCTCCATCCGATTGGAAACGATCTTAAAGCGCTTGGGGCAATTGGGGGCGGGGGCCAGCCAGTCGCGCGATTCCTTGTCGAGCCTGTCACGATTGTCGCGCTTTGTTTTGGCTCATGGTGCAGCTTGGTCCGTACCAAAAGAGCGCCTGAGCCTTCTGGCGACCGATGTTGAGACCTTGCAGCGTCAGGCCGAAGCTCTCACCAATGATCTCACCTTCTTCTTGGATGCCACTTTGGGACTGGTTAGCGCGCGCCAGAATGAGACCTTGAAGGCGATGGCTGTCGTGACATTGCTGTTTGCGCCACCTACCTTACTGGCGTCGGCCTTTGGCATGAATTTTCAGCACATGACCATTTTTGAAGATCCCATTGGGCCGTACTGGGCGGCAGGTCTCATGGTTGCATCTTCGGCTTTGATTTTCTCAATCGCGCGATTGGGAAAGTGGCTTTGAGACGCCTAATATTCTTGGTTCAAAGCCAGCTGGGCACTTCAGATTCCAGACCAGCCAATTCATAGAGGTCTGACCAAGTGTAGCCCGCGACTGGGATTTGCCAGCCCTGCATGGAATCGCGCTTGTCGCCAGCCATTTTCCCACCAATTGACTCATAGAAGGCGCGTGCTTTCTCGTTTCCCTTTACAACCCATAAACCGCCGCTGAACAGACCGCGCATCAACAGCCAGCGCGAACAAGCCAACATCAGTGCCCGGCCAAGACCACGGCCATGATGGGAAGCTTTCACATAGATTTGGTGGATTTCGCCATCGCCCAGAACTTCCGCAGCCTGACCGACTGCAGCGCCGCAGGTCGCATAGCCAAGCGCCTTTCCGTCGTCGGTTTCAGCCACGAAAATCCCGTGATCCAGATCCCCATCTTGGCGGATCAATTCCGCCCGCCAAGTTCGATAAAGACGAGGCAGTGCCAAGCCGTCCAAAACCGGAGTGGGCAACAGGCCGGAATAGGTTTCACGCCAGGTTATCTGTTGCAACTCAGCAATCGCTGGGGCATCACTTTGTTCGGCGCGGCGGATAATCAAGCTCATCGAAGCAAGGTGGCGGAAATCTAAAAAAGCGCAAGCCTCGCTTATGCAAACATGATTATCGCGGCGCTTTGATGGTTGCGATCATCCTTCAGGTGGTCGCGAGTGCTTGCTGCAGGGGCGATGATCATACCAGACAGAACAAAAGCGTAAGCTTGGATGCAAGCCGCTTAAGCTGGTTTCCCGACCCCGATCGCTGCTATCTCTGTCAGTTTGGCGCTGCTAACCCTATTGGCGCGGTTAGAGGGACCATCAGGCTTCTTTTGGCTCTGTCTGTCGTGGTGATTGCATTTGTGTTAGCAATTTGCCTGATCACCTTGATGGCAACACGGGCGCGATACTGATTGCTGCTTTCAAGGGAGACCGCTTCTCCCGGGTGCATTATCTTTATTTTCTCTTCCTGCTTGCCTCTGTCTCTCCTGCTACTATGGGTGCCGCGAGAGGTGCCACCTATTCGATTGGTCTTGGTGGGGACGGCGATTGGGGGGTGTTCTGGGCATTGGCTTTGCCACTGAAATGGGCGCGCGGTTTCGGGGGCGGCTGTCGTGCTTTTGAGGACGGAGCTAGGCTCAGGGCATGATTAGGCGGGCCTGTATGGCCTCGGCAATCTCCATGGCGTCGCGTATGGGTTCATAGGTCCAACTGGTCAGGCTGCCGCCAAACCAGCGCGCAGCCCCGCGCTCGATAAATGCTGCATGTAAACGGTCGAATTTGGGATCCCGTCCCTCCAGCTTGATCAGATGCATTGGGATGCCAAAGAACGCGACATCTGTCATCATGTTGGTCGAGTCCTCGGTCACTAACGCAGCTTCCGCTTGCGCCAACCAAGCCAGATAAGGATTGGGGCCGTCTCGTGCTTCATTGGCAAAGAAGTCGGCACCAGAATTGAAGGCAAAGGCGCGGAACAAATCCTCCGCTGG
The DNA here is from genome assembly GCA_943372135.1 of Maricaulis salignorans. Taxonomy (GTDB): domain Bacteria; phylum Pseudomonadota; class Alphaproteobacteria; order Caulobacterales; family Aquidulcibacteraceae; genus Aquidulcibacter. The sequence goes on from CALRXH020000001.1 coordinate 383,934, forward strand.
TTTAGGTGTCCGCCGCGAAGTTGTGATCATGAGATGGACTTCTTGGTACGCCAGCCTTTGTAGTTCGGCAAGGATGGCGTGGGCCCGTGCAAGGCTCAGACGGTGCCGTTTTGACTTGCCGCCCAAGATCACCATGACCTTTTTTTTACCAAGGTGGCGAGGCTCTGGAATTTGGGCAAGGTTGGTTTCAATCTCCTTCTGGGAATACCACACTGGTGCGCCGAGGGTTGTGATAACATTATCGCCACGCACTAGATCATGTTTGGGCGGGGCAACCAGATCAAAGCGTTTTGGCTTCAGGCGTGGGTTCTGCAATTGCACCACGAGGCTGTGCCCTGTGCTCCATTTCTTCATCCGCAAGGAATAGGGAATCGACCGCCGACCATTGGCAATCCAGACATCCGGCCATGGGGCCTGCAAACGGGCTGCCTGTTCAATTGGAAGTGCCGCCTTGGGCATAGGCCACAGGCTGGGTGGCAAGACCAACTGAAAACCGCTTGGCTGCAGCCGAAGCACTTTGATCCGGGTAGGAACGCGCTCGCGCAAGGCATGTGCAACAGCCAAGGTCTGACGTTCAATACCGGCCCGCCCATCTGAGACACACCAGACTGAGACTTCACGGCCTTGCATGCACTCTTTCTCCACAATCAAGCCCTGCGTGATTTTCTCAGGTAGTTTTGCTATGGCGCGCCTTTGCCTTCTGCGCAGGCCTCCCAAGGATACCATCACTTACTAAAGGCGATTCGCTATCCTGAATTCCATATATTTGCCAGCGTAAAGCGAAAACAATGTAACCAAACGGTTTCTCGGCCCCTCTTCGAAGATGCGAAAGCTGGCATTTTGGGCCGCTGCGAGCATCTCTTTATCACCGCGCGTATCGCCGTAAGCTGCGACCAGCGGCGCAGCGCCAAAGGCTGATTGAATCGCGGCTAGTTTGCCTGGGCCCCAGCAATTGTTGCCTCGCAACCGGCCAGTCAGCCGCCCGTTGACGATCTCAACTTCGCTACCCAACACATGATCCACGCCAAGCTCCTCCGCCCAGACGGCCAAATAATCTCGCAGAGAGGCTGAAACCAACGCCACCTGATCGCGTACGCCCACATGGGCGCGCAGGCGGGCAAGCCCGTCTGGCCTCGCGATGATGGGATAAATCGCCTGCGCAAATGCCTTGCAGCGCGTCAAATATTCTTCCCGAGTCATTCCGGCGAGAAACAGGTGTAGCGTCTTTTCCTTCACAGCGCTGCGGGGCACGCCACCCAGACGATAGGCCAGAAAAATCGGGATTAATTGCAACATCTTGGCCGCAAAACCGAAACGGCCAGCCACAAAGCGCAGAAACAACAGATAGGAATCCGCCCAGGTCAGCGTGCCATCGACATCAAAGGCTGCAATGGGGCGTAGACTGGCCGCGTCGGACGCGGTCGCAGTGGCTTTGTTCTGAGGCTCTTCAGGCTCTTTCATAGCCAGAGCTTTAGACAGATTTGTGCCTGTCTTGCCAGTCAACTCACGCATCATGTGGCTACAGCGCGCAGGACGTTAAGGGTCGCCTGCAAACCACGTCTTGCCAGAGCCGCGTTTGGTGCTTAAACACCGCGCCCTTGACCAACTTGCAGCGCGTTCTGCAAAGCGCACCGGAGGGGTGGCAGAGTGGTCGAATGCGGCGGTCTCGAAAACCGTTATAGGTGCAAGCCTATCGAGGGTTCGAATCCCTCCTCCTCCGCCATTTCCACCCAATTGAAAATGCTCTGCGCGTCGGGCAGCCGCAAAAAAGCGGCACGGCCCCGGCCGGGATTGTACGCCGGAAATGGCTATGATAGCTCTTTCGCGATCGTCAGGGAGAGCACGATGAACATGTTGGCACGCGGCGCAGTGGCTCTGGCTCTGGGAGGCGCGGCACCGCTCCATGCGCAGACGGGGGATTTCGGGGATTTTCTGTCCGGCCGCTGGGGCGATGCCAAGGCCGACTGGAAGGACCAGACGGCGGAGTGGATCTACGCGCCGTGCAACATTCGCCACCCGCGCGCGACGGCGGCTTATGAATTCTCCGGCAAGGCCAGCGAACTCACCGTCCGCACGACAGGGCATCAGGGCCAGTCGACGCGCCTCACCCCGGTCGTCTCGCCGGTAAAGCTGGCCGGCCCCTATGATCCGTCCCAATCGCCCGAGTTCAAGGAGGCGCGGATGGCGGTGGGGATCGCCTTCGAGCGGGTAGGGTATATGGTCCCGAAGGAGAAAGTCGGCGGGATGCTGATCATCATCGATGATGATCGGATGGTGCTGCTCGAAGCGATCGCAGCGTCGCCCGAGACGGGGAACCGGCAATATCTGGTGCGCTGCAAGAACCGCTAGGCAGCGGCGCAGGGACCTGAAGCCGCGCGGTCGCTGACGACGACGCGCTCACGTTCAATGCACGTTCAGTGGGGTCGGACACCATGTCCCCGTATGGGGTTCGCGCCTCACAAGCGGCGCAGACGGAACTCCGGCTAATGAGCAAGATCGCTGGCCTAGGTCGTTGTTAGGCATTTAAGACAGCGGCGTCGCTCTTCCACCAATTGCTGAGTGATGGCCACCGAAATTGCGCGTGCCCTGCAAGGACCAAAAGGCCGCTCATGATAGCGAGGTTCTTCACGAAATTCTGCATCTCAGCTTCAACGATCCAATAAGGATGGATCAGTACGTTCACCAAGAACACATAAGCCACAAAGCCGTAAGCGGCGAGTTTAACGTAACGCCCTGACATAAGGGCCGCCCCACCTAGTAAGCTGGACACGCCCGCAAATAGCAGCAGCGGATAAGCATTTGGGATACCCCGTGCCTCCATCAGCAGAAGTTGAGAGCTATTGTCGAAAATCTTGGCAATCCCAGGCGCAAGGAAATAGAGACCCAATAAAATCCGGCCAATGATGATACTGAGTGCCGATGCGTTATGAGATGTCATGGGATGATGTTCTTTCGCGATTGTTGTCCGTACCACAAGTCTTGCGCGGGTGGGAAGGTCGTGACATTGGCGCGGACACGCCTGAATGCAATGCGAACATGCCAGCGCGCGCTAGCTGCTTTGTACGCGCACCAAATCGCAATCTAGCAGCACCTCGTTAGGGCGAGGCGGAGCCAAGCTGTGTCTTGGCCAGATCTCGGGTGCTACATCAACTCTAACCAATCGCAGAATTTGAAGGATGAGCAGGGGGGGACCGGACCACAAAACCACCCCCACCCGGCAGATGGAACAGACTCATAAAACGCGGCGTTTATTTGATCTGGTTTCTGGCAGGAATTTGATACTGGTTGGAGCGAACAATGGTCGCTCCTGCCCCTCGTCAATGAAGACAGCCCGGTCAGACCAACGTATGTCAGTCATAAAATATCGCACTCCGTGGGTGCTGGCACCATATGGGCCACAAACAGGCTCGGGGATGTCACCCGAGCCTGTTGGAGCCAAGGCCTTAGGGTCTGCTGGTCCCAATATGTAGAAAGTCATTGTGCGCGGTGCCGGACGCAGTGGTAAGCTCTGCCAGCGGCAATCTGCCGTGGGAACAAGGTGCCCCGCCGCGACCAGCTTGTCGGTCAGGGCTGCTATGCCCTCAGGTCCTATCTTCCAGCTTTGCACGACGATACGCTTGGGCCTTCCGTTGTGCAGCTGAACAAAGGCATTGCGCGAACGGTCCCATCCGATCCGCCATTTACCTGTCGAAAGGTTGCAGGCCTCCGCCCACAGGCCAAGCCCGCCCGCTTCTAGCCAGCGCCAAGAGCACTGGCCGACCTGTGTCTGCCAGTCAGGCACCGGTGGACGTTTATGCTCCTCAGTTGCCGCCAAACTTGGCATGCTGGCTCCCAGCAGCCATGCGATGATACCGAGCCGTTTCATTGGGCCCACCAGCCTTCCAGCTTCAACGCTTGTTGCGCAGTCTGATTCATATGGCAGCTAAGAGTTGCTGGTCCGCCGCCAGTCCCGCCCATCCATTGCGCCTGTTCGTAAAGGCAGGCCGCATCGCGGAATGTCATCCATGCCCTCTGCATGTTGCGCAAGCTGTTCGCCTGAGAAGCCGTAGTAGCGCGAATGCTCGCCATTTCGGCGTCCGTCGCCCGCGCATCCTTGATGCGTTTGGCGTAGGCTTCGTTGAGACGCTTATCCCAATAGGCTAACTCGCCCCGTAAACAGTCCATCATGCCTACCGTTGTATCGCCAGCGGGTGTTGTGAAGCAGACTTGGGCGGAGCGGCCGACGCAGTCCAGCACCGCGTGTTCGCGCAAACCGGAGGCTCGCTGTGCCGAAGCGATGACGCATTGAGAAGTCATCGTGGGATCGAACATTGGGCCAGCCTGGGAGGCAGTAGCTTGCGCCGCAGATGTGGTCGCCATGAGCGCTATAAATCCCAAAACTAGAGCAGTACAAAAATTGCTTATCAGTTTTGGCTCACTAACTCTTTTGTTTTTCATGGAGTAGGTTTCCATTTTCGAGAAAGAACGCGGGGTTGAATGGTTCCGTCATAAGGCGAACCGAGACAAAGCTCTGCGAGGGGCATTGTACACGACGAAAACCTCGAAGCCCAAAGCCACTGCTGTTGATTTGACGTTCATGTCCGTCTCACATCCATGCCCCCGACCCCTCTGCCTTCCACCCAAATTGCAATTGCCCGGTTCGACAAAAGGAGAAGCGTCTAGTCTTCGTTCCCGGCAATCAAGGTGCGGTAAATAAAACCACCCAGAGCGCCGCCGATGAGCGGAGCGGCCCAGAACACCCATAGCTGCTGCAGAGCGATGCCGCCTTCAATCAAGGCGGGGCCAGTGCTCCTAGCCGGATTGACCGAGGTGTTGGTTATCGGGATCGAGACAAGGTGGATAAGCGTCAGTCCAAGGCCGATCGCTATCGGGGCAAATCCAGCAGGTGCCTTTGGATGCGTTGAGCCCATAATAATAAGGAGGAAGAAGCCTGTCAGCAGGACTTCTGCCAGGAACCCTGACTGCAAATCGTAGCCGCCCGGCGAATGTGTGCCAACGCCGTTGGATGCAAGACCGTTGGCTGCAAGGCTCCAATCTGCCTTGCCGCTGGCAATGGCATAGAGCGCGAGTGCAGCGAGGATGGCTCCAATGACCTGAGCGGCGACATAGGGAATTACTTTGCCTGCTTCGAACCTGCCCCCCGCCCAAAGGCCAACCGTCACTGCCGGGTTGAAATGCCCGCCAGAAACATGGCCGACGGCATAGGCCATGGTCAGCACCGTGAGACCGAATGCCAAAGACACTCCCACGAAACCTATTCCCAGTTGTGGAAACGCCGCCGCAAACACGGCGCTGCCACAGCCGCCAAAAACCAGCCAGAACGTGCCGAAAGCTTCAGCGGTCAACCGCTTTATCATCGGAGCCATATCTATTCCCTCCTCATTTCCACAAATCGTGATCAAATAACAACTATGTCAGGAAAGCAAGTCTCAGCATTTATCGAACACCACCGATCGCAGCTTGTTATCGGGGTAGAGCCGGGGGACCTATAGGCGTGTCCGCACCGGTCCTGTCGCGTTGCGATACGCCGCCCGTACCTGATCAGGCCGAAGACATTCTCGATCTCGTGGCTTTGGCGGCGGGGCTTTTTGTCGCAGTCATAATGGACCTTGGCGCTTTTGCGCCGCGGGAAGCTGGGCTTGGTGCCGCGCTTGGCCATAGCTGCGCAAAATCGGTCACCATAATGGTCCTTGCTGGGAGTCATCTCCTCAGACGCGCGTGCGAGTAGTGAAGCCTGATCGGTCGTCACATTTCATCATCGCCTCGTGTATGTCGCCAGAGCGGCCACGCCAAGGAAACGCCGCCGGCCAAGATCCAAACGTCGCCGATAAGATGGTTCAGATGCATCTGATCATGCAATGCGTGAAACAGCATCACCGCGCCATGTGTAAAACTCGAGATCGCGACAAACCAAAGAAAACTGCTATGTCGTATAGGATTTTTGACGGCGCGCGCAGCACAGACACCCAACGCGAAATACACGCTGACCATCATCTGATCGTAGATTGCGTTATATGGGGGCCAGCGCCAGCCGCCCAGTAGATCGAAATAGACCGCGAAAGGTATGCCAACAAGACCGGCAAAAGCCCATAGAATCACTGCGGGGCGTAGCGCGCGATTGGCTGGGTCGTCTTTCATGACTGGATTATCCTTAAACTCTTTGCCGATGGGTCCGTCGCAGGGGCTATCACACCTTAAAACATGCGACCAGTCGGAGATGCGAGGAAGCTGGCCACTAGTAAGGGTTAGGGCGAGAGGTACCGTCAGGCTCGCTTCCTCCGCCTTTTACGCTCTCAAGTTTGCTCTCACTTGGCAAAGATCATCACCCTCGGCACGAAACCCGAGTCAGCGGCTCAGTGCCTCCTGTCTTTGGCTCGCACTAGAGTGACATCAATCCGCACAATGTTATGGTTTTAAAGACAAAATTTCGGGCTTATTGTGCCTAATTTTAGTCCGGCTTACATATGTTTCTCACCATGCGAAGACATATCATAATCGACGCCTTGGCTCTTGAAGCCAAGCGTCACCAGCAATGGGGTCCACGATGACGGTTAAGCCAAAACGACCCACCGACTGGCGCAAGCGCTTTGACGCAGCCAACCCCCCTAAAACATTAGTGCTGCACACCGATTTTGCCGGTATCAAAGCTGGCACGACCATGTATATCGGCTCGCCCGGCACCATCGCGAATTATATCGCGCGCATCCCCGTGGGCGAGGTTCGCAGCATTGAGAGGATGCGTAATGAGCTGGCGCGTAAGAATGATGCGCAAGCCACCTGTCCGGTTACCACGGCGATTTATCTCAAAGTCGTGGCCGAAGTGGCACTCGCGGATCTCGTCGAAGGTAAGCCCAGCGCTGGCGTTGTACCATTTTGGCGGGTGATTGAGCCGGACAGTAAGATTGCCAAGAAACTGAGCTGTGAGCGCCAAATTATTGAACATTATCGATTGTTAGAACAACAAGTTAAGGGCTGAACACCCATTTATTCCGCGCTGACAACCCCACGGGAATCAAACACAAAGCAGCCGCCTTGAAACAGGCTTTCGTCTTTGGGCACATGTTCTATATAGGCCAAAATCCCGCCTTTGAGGTGATAGACGTTCTCAAAACCTTCCGCGAGCAGATAGGCGGACGCCTTCTCGCATCGGATGCCACCAGTGCAATACATGGCCACCTTCTTGTCGCGCCCGGGGTCGAGATTATCTTCAGCCCATTTTTTGAAGGCGGTGAAGGTGCGAATTTTTGGGTCGATGGCCCCTTTGAAAATGCCTTCTTCGGTCTCGTAGGCATTGCGTGTATCAACCAGCACGATCTCAGGATCAGAGATCAAGGCATTCCAATCTGACGGCGTGACATAGGTACCCACCACCTGGCGGGGGTCGGCCTTGGGCGCGCGCAGGGTTACGATTTCGCGCTTCAATCGCACTTTCATACGCACAAACGGATTTTTGTCTTCGAGCGCATATTTGATCTCAGCGTCCTGGAATCGACCGGAAAAGATCGGGTCATGCTCCAGATAAGTCACGAATTGGTCGATCCTTTCGGGTGGGCCCGCAATCGTGCCATTGATGCCTTCAGGGGCAATCAAAAGCGTTCCCAAAATCCCCAATTGCTTCGTCGTCGCCAAGAGGTCAACGCGCAGGACTTCAAAGTCCGGGCAATCGGCAAACTTATAGAGGGCGCAAATCTTCGCAGTCATGACAGGGCCATAGCAAAACCGCGCCAACCTTGGCACCCCCGGCGTGCAGATGGGGGAGGCGGCGCAGGCCCGCACAGCGAGCTAACGAATGCACCAACTCTTCATAGGCCACCGTTTTCGGGGTCACTTTAACTTTGCCAGCCATTGCTGCAGGCTGCGCCTATGCAAGGGCGGTATCCGAGTGTTAGCGGGCAAGATGAGGCTAATAAGCCCCTCTCCCCAAGGAGCTGGGGCACAGAAGCCCTTGAACCCTCTTCTTGCGCAGACAGAATTGTCTAGAGGCTTCAAAGCGAGCAGAGAGCGCCCTGACACCATTGCAAGAATTTCGATCCAGTTTAACCCCCTCGAACCTCCCGCTGCGCTTGACAATCGGGCGGGACGACTTTCCAATTGTTATTCAAACAAAGCCAAACTGAAAGACGCCTGCATATGGATGAACGAACCCACCACATGCTGACGTCTCCGGCGGCACCTCTGCTGGTGAGACTGGCAACGCCAAATGCACTTGCTTTTGCCATTCAGTCCTCGGTTAGCCTGGCCGAAGTCTGGATCATCGGACAGCTTGGGACGAGCGCACTTGCGAGTATCGCCTTGGCATTTCCGTTTCTCATGTTGATCCAGACGATGTCGGGTGGGGCAGCGGGTGGGGCGGTTACGTCTGCTATCGCACGAGCCTTGGGCGCGGGCGACCGCGTGCGCGCGCAACAGCTCATCTGGCATGCACTGGCGCTGGCAGCGGCGGGGGCCGGGTTGTTTCTGCTGCTTTTCTCTGTTGGCGGCCGCGCGCTGATCGCCTTTTTGGGTGGGCGTGGCGACATTTTGGAAAAGGCAGTCCACTATTGCGCGGTGATTTTCTGGGGCGGCCTGTTCCTCTGGCTCGTCAGCGTTGTTGGTGCGGTCTTTCGCGGTATGGGCGATATGAAACTGCCAGCCATTCTGATGGTTCTCAGTGCTTTTCTCCAAGTTCCCCTTACCGCTATTCTGGTGCTTGGCCTTTTTGGCGTGCCGCAACTGGGGATCGTCGGGGCCGCTTATTCTGCGGTGATCAGCGGCTTTGTGGTTAGCGCGATTATGCTGATTGTTCTCATGCGAGAGGGCCGCGTCATTCAGTTGAACCGCAACTATTTGTCGTTTTCCAAAGCTCTCTTTCAAGACATTTTTAAAGTTGCTTTGCCGGCTTCCGTGTCTCCCATCTTCACCATTCTTATCATCTTGAGCTTAACCGCCATGGTGGCAAGTTTTGGAGAAGCCGCCTTGGCTGGATATGGCATCGGATCGCGTATTGAGTTTCTAATGATGCCGCTCATATTTGGCATTGGGGCGGCCATGACGTCGCTGGTGGGCCTGAGCGTTGGTTCGGGAAACATTGATCGAGCCGAACATATTGGTTGGATTGGCAGTGCATTTGCAGCCGGAATGACTGGCGTGTTGGGGCTGGTTCTTGCGCTGTTTCCGTCAGCTTGGATCTACGGTTTTACAAACGACCAAGTGACGTTTGAAGCTGCCCGCAGCTACATACAGATCGTCGGGCCTTTTTTTGCCCTTCAGGGATTAGGCTTATCGCTCTATCTCGCGAGCCAAGGGGCAGGGGCTATGCGGTGGCCCGTGATCGCGATTTTGGCGCGGGTTGTGCTAGCGGTCGGCGGTGGCTGGTTGTTGGCGTTCTGGTTTGGCCTGGGACTGAAGGGCATATTTATCGGCGCAGCCGCCGCGATGGCGACATTTGGTCTCGTCATAGCGGTATCGGTGAAGCTCGGGGCATGGCGACATCAAGGCTGAATACAACTGGGTGATGCCCAAGTGGGACGACAAACCACCTAGTCGTTCTTCGCATTAACCGACCCGGCGCTGCCGCCAGCTTTGTGCCGAACACATTTTCCAACCAAAATTTCAGCTGAGACTATCGGTTGTTGTCAAGCTGGTTTTGGCGTCCATAATCTGCTCTTTGACAGGAGTTCGTGTGCAAGGACGACGAGCTTGCACGGGATTGTGATGATAGCTTTCTTAGCTGGTTTTCCTGCTTTGATAAGCGCGTCGTATTTTGCTTTGAGGTCTGGATTATAGCGGAACGCGACAAGAGCTGGCATGAGCAGCGATTGTTGTTTGTCTGTCCGCTTTAGCTGAGCAGGCCTTTGGCTTTTTGAGCGTTTGATCGCGACGAGGACGATATAGGTTCCGGTTCGGGGCTGTCTATCACACGGTGTGAGACAATGTGATATCAACCAAGCCAACTTCAAGCTCTGGAGGAAAATGTAAAGGAACCGGGTCCAGTTGAGTAGGCGACACTGGTCGGCGGCTACTTGCCGCGGCACAGTTTCTAAAATTCCCTGGCTGTTTGCGCGACCTATCAAACAGACCTGCTTAGTCCTGCGCGCCTTTTTTCTTGCTCTGACCTCACAAGGCGCTAAGTCTGGTGGCAGAAAAAATCAAGGGAGTGGCGGACATGAACAGTTTAAAAGATAAGACCCTCTTCATTACCGGGGCGTCTCGCGGGATTGGGCTTGCGATTGGCTTGCGGGCTGCGCGCGACGGGGCCAATATCGTGATCGCGGCTAAGACATCACTGCCACACAAGCATTTGCCGGGCACCATTCATTCTGCTGCAGCTGAGATTGAAGCCGCTGGCGGTCAAGCCTTGCCATTGATTGTCGACGTGCGGGAGGAAACCTCTGTTCAGGACGCGGTGGAACAAGCCGTGGCCCGATTCGGCGGGATTGATATCTGCATCAATAACGCCAGTGCGATCCAACTAACCGGCACCCTACAGACCGAAATGAAACGCTATGACCTCATGCATCAGGTCAATGGACGTGGCACCTATTTGGTCAGCCGCGCGTGTATTCCTTTTCTCAAGAAGGCGGCAAACCCGCATGTTTTAAACTTGTCGCCACCTTTGGACATGAGCCCGAACTGGTTTGGCAATCATGTCGCCTATACGATGGCCAAATACACGATGAGCATGTGCGCGCTCGGTATGGCTGAGGAATTCAGGCACGATGGAATCGGCTTTAATTGCCTCTGGCCCCGCACGGGCATTGCAACCGCCGCCATCCAATTCGCTTTGGCCGGTGATGAGGGGCTGCGTCACTGTCGCACGGTCGACATCATGGCAGATGCCGCCCATGTAATTCTCACCCGTCCTGCAAAAAGTTGTACGGGCAACTTTTTCATTGATGATGTTGTTTTGTCGGAATCAGGCGTCACCGCGTTTGATCAGTATCGGGTTGACCCGAGCAAAGACCTTATGCCGGACTTCTTCGTCCCTGCAGATACACCCTTCCCGCCGGGCGTCTCTATGGGCGCGATTGGCTAGAGGTAGAGCACACAATTTCGCGCTTTTGGCGAACACGTGGTGGCCAAAAGCGGACACGTTCTCCTGCGTGATCTGATAGCAAGCCCCCGGGTTCTTCGAGGCTTGCCCAATCACATCGGGCATAACTGCTCAGAACTGGCGAAAATTATCAAAAATCGCAGGAGTTCGGGGCTTTCCGGCCTTGATTTGGCCGTCATGAAGCGGCACGACCCAGAGGGACGAAATGCGAATCATCGCAGAGAACAGACTTAGAATCGCGAGAAAAAAATGTTCGGACGCCTCTTCAATTGGTTTTCCAGCGACATAGCAATCGATCTTGGTACAGCCAACACGCTTGTCTATGTGAAAGGTCAAGGCGTGGTCCTAAACGAGCCATCCGTGGTGGCCTATCGCCAACGGGGTGGTCGCAAGGAGGTCCAGGCCGTCGGCCATCAGGCCAAGCTGATGTTGGGACGAACACCAGGCGAAATCCAAGCCGTTCGGCCGTTGCGAGACGGCGTGATTGCGGACTTTGAAGTCGCTGAAGAAATGATCAAGCATTTCATCCGCCGAGTGAACTCCAACAAGGGCTTCTTGCGTGGCAGACCCCGGATCATCATCTGCGTCCCCTCGGGGGCTACCCCCGTTGAACGCCGCGCCATCCAAGATGCTGCCTTAAATGCAGGTGCCTCCGACGCCTATCTGATTGAAGAGCCAATGGCCGCAGCCATTGGGGCCGGGCTCGCCATTGATCAGCCCTCCGGGTCCATGGTTGTCGATATTGGCGGTGGGACCACTGAAGTGGCTGTTCTCTCGCTAGAAGGTATTGTTTATGCGCGCTCTGTGCGCGTGGGTGGCGACCGGATGGATGAGAGTATTATCAACTTCCTGCGCCGCACGGAAAATATGCTGATTGGCGAGACGACTGCGGAGCGGATCAAAAAAGAAATTGGCACCGCGTTGCCACCAGCGGACGGTTATGGTCTCTCCATGTCCGTCAAGGGCCGCGATTTGCTCAATGGCGTCCCTCGCGAAATTCAAGTCTCTGAACAATTGATCGCAGAAGCTTTGTCTGATCCTGTCGATGAGATCATCGAAGCAGTGCGGGTTGCGTTGGAAACCACACCGCCCGAACTCGCTGCAGATATCGTTGACAAAGGCATTATGCTGACCGGCGGCGGTGCGCTATTGCGGAATCTAGATGTCGCCCTTCGGGAGCGTACAGGGTTACCAGTCTCTATAGCTGATGATGCCCTGTCCTGCGTCGTATTGGGGACCGGCAAGTGCGTCGATAATTTCGATCAATGGAAGGGTGTTTTGTCCAAGGTGTAGGCCGGATGAACCCCCTGTTTAGGTCGGGTACATGAGTTGAGGGAGCAGATATATGGGGCGCAGAGGCAACCGGCGAACAGGGGGGGCAGGGCCACTCGTTGGCGTTGCTGTGCTGACGGCGCTGATCACTGCCGGGGTCACGCTTGCCGTGACCGACCAACGGGGTGGCGGGGTCGCTGGAATTGCCTCTGATATTTCTGGCGCTGTGGGCGGCGTCTTGATGACACCCGTGCGCTGGGGCGAACGCGCGCTTTCCTCAGTGAACTCCTTCATTGGCGGTGCCAGCCTCAATCAAAAGCTGAAAGAGGAGAATCGAGCACTTCTCCAATGGCGCGACCAGGCCAAAGCCATGGCCGAACGTCTTGATGCCTATGAAAAGTTGCATGGCGTGAAAACCGAACAATTGTCCCAAGGCCTAACCGGGCGTCTGATAAGCGAAAGCAGCGGGCCTTTCGCCAAGTCTGGCATCGTCAATCTCGGGGCAAAGGCAGGCATCAAGGTCAATTGGATCGTGATGAACCAGAATGGTCTAGTTGGACGCGTGATTGCCGTAGGCAGCGATACCTCGCGCGTGTTGTTCCTAGCCGATGGAGACAGTCGAGTACCAGTTATGGGCGAAACAACCCGGGCTCGCGCCATTGCTATGGGCGACAAGACCACGGCACCAAAGCTGGCCCATTTGAACACGCCGACCTTTATGCGCGACGGCGAGCGGGTCATGACCTCGGGCGATGATGGCATTTTTCCACGTGGTATCGCAGTTGGCCAAGCGGGCGTGGCACCTGACAAACAATGGCGCGTGCGCTTAGCGTCTAGCGCATCGCCAATCGACTTTGTTCGCTTGATCCCACCATCCAATTTCCCGCCACCTTTAGATCCTGTAACACCACCATTGCTTTCACCGCCACCAACTGACGGGGCAACAACTCCTCCGGTTCAAGGCGGCGTGTTGCCATTGGCTGATGATGCGGCCCGGGTGCCTACAGCAGCCACACCTGACGCCATTCGTGCTGCACAAGCTTCGCGCAGCAGCGAAATGGAAGCTGCTCGTGCCTCAGCGCGCCCTGCAAAGGAACCCGATGCCGCCCGCGAACAGGCCCAACCTGCAGAAGCGGGACGTCTGGCAACCGAAAGCCAGCCTGTCCCCATGTCAGGGTCCGCGCCAACATCGGGGTCAAACCCTAGCTCGCCCGAACGTCAAGCGGTGCCTGCAGGGGCACCGCCTGCTTCCATCTCACCCAGCGGGGCACCCAAGCTGTGAGCAGGCTCCTACCTGGGCGCCCCTCGACCAGGTTACGTCTTTTTTCTGGCCTAGCCATTGTGGCAGGGACGAGCTTGCTTAATCTCGTTTCGCTCAATCTGGGTCCATTTGGCAGTATCTGGCCCGCGAGTCTTATTTGGGCAGCGTGTGGCTGGGCCAATCAAGGTCCGAATGCTGTAATCGGGCTCATGTTGTTCGGGCTGGGCCTTTGGGTTGATCTTCTGACCGGCGGGCCGTTAGGGGCTTGGGCCGTTGTGGCATTGATCGCCCATGCGCTGACTATGCTGACCGCCCGGCTCAGTGTGGCGATGACATCAACCCCAACAGGATTAGCGGCCATCACCGGACTTTTTTTCCTGGTAGCCACAATCTTCCTGTCGATTTTAAGTGGGAAAGGGTTTAACGTTATCTCCATCTTGGTGCCGATTATAAGTGCGGTTGTGACCTATCAATGGGTAGCGCCTTGGTTTGATCTGTCTGAGGATGAAGTATGAGCCAAGGTGGTGGATCAGATCTATTCAGCAGACGGGCCATGGTATTGTCCTCGCTTGGGGGGCTTTATTTTGCTGTCTTAGGCCTACGCATGGCGCAGCTTCAGATATTTGAGAATGACGAATTCCGGTTGGAGGCTGCCGAGAACCAGTTCAACCTCTTGGTCAATCCGGCCTCCCGCGGGCCCGTCTATGATCGTTTTGGCGTACCGCTGGCCGTCAACCGGCGTGACTTCCGCGTCTCCATTATGCGCGAAGACGTTGACGATCTGCCCAAGACTATGGGGGCCTTAGCTTCTATTCTGCGCATGTCGCCGGAGAAGGCCAAGGAATCCTTGAGCGAGGCCAAAATCTCGCCTCGTTTCATGCCCTCAATGGTGGCTGAGAATCTGTCGTGGGAAGATTATTCGCGGGTCAGCGTTTATGCCGCGTCTTTCCCGGGCGTGCGTTGCGAGATGGGCGAGGCGCGTAATTATCCGCTCGCTGAGAGCATGGCCCATGTCTTGGGCTATGTTGCCAAGGCCAATGACAAGGATGTTTCGGTGGACCCACAAGCCCGCCATCCTGGTATCAGGGTCGGCAAAGAGGGAATTGAAAAGGAACAGGAAAAAGGCCTCAAAGGGGTTCATGGCGCAACGAAGCTCGAGGTCAACGCCCACGGTCGGGTAATCCGAGAAGTGGTCGACCCCCGTCTCAATTCCAAGAGCGGCACACCCATCGTCCTCACCATTGATGCCGAAATTCAACAAGTCGCTTATGACCAGTTCCAAGCCAAGGACGAACGCCCTGCCGAAGCGGGTTCGGCGGTGGTAATGGATATCCGCACGGGCGAGCTTTTGGCGCTTGTATCTGCCCCAAGCTTTGACCCAAATAAGTTTGTCGACGGCATCAGCCGTACCGATTTTAACGAGTATAATAGTGCCGAGATGCGCCCACTCTATCATAAAGCGGTGCGCGGCATTTATCCGCCAGGGTCTACATACAAGATGGTGACAGCCGTGGCGGCCCTGGAAGCCGGAATTACCGACCCCGAGGAAACGATCAATTGCCCGGGCTTTTATATGCTGGGCAACCATCGCTTCCATTGTCATTCTCGGGGCGGCCATGGCAGCGTTAACCTGCATACTGCGATCAAGGTTTCCTGCGACGTCTATTTCTACGAAATGGGTCGCAGGATCGGTGGCGACAAAATGGCCGAGGTTGCGCGCGGCTTTGGTTTTGGCCAACGCTTTGACCTGGGGATTCCGGGGATTTCCGCGTCACATGTTCCCGATAATGCGTGGAAGATGAAAAATCGTGGCCAGCCTTGGCAGGTTTACGACTCGCTCAATGTTGCGATTGGTCAGGGTTTGATTGCCGCAACCCCCTTGCAATTGGCGGTTATGACCGCGCGGATTGCCTCGCAAGGCAAAGCAGTTGAGCCGCGCTTGATCCGCGAAGGGCCAGGTGCTGTGCCGATCACGCCGTTTAAGTCCCTGCCGTTCAATTATCAGAACATGCATCTGGTCCATGAGGGCATGATCGCGGTGTCCAACGAAGCCGGTGGTACGGGCCGGGGCGACCTTGGCATTGAAGGCGTGCGCATGGCGGGCAAAACCGGGACGGCCCAAGTTCGGCGCATCACGATGGCAGAGCGCCGGACGGGCGTTCGCTCCAATGCGTCGCTGCCTTGGAGACAGCGGGATCACGCATTGTTTGTTTGTTATGCACCAGCTGAAGATCCCAAATATTGTTGCGCGCTGGTGGTTGATCATGGCGGCGGCGGCGGTGCAGCCGCCGCGCCGCGCGCGCGCGAAATCATGAAAGCGACTTTGTTGAAGGACCCTTCATCGCGTCCCGCCTTCACAACCAGAACCAAGACGGCAGACATAACCCCACCCGCAGACGGCACGCCGCCGGGGGATGGCAAAGCATGACCTTTTTACCTGACATGGAAAGCGGTCGCGACAGCTTCTTTGGCAAGCTGCGCCGAATCGAATGGGGCCTCGTCTTTGTGATGGCGATGATCAGTGTAGTCGGGACAATCCTGTTGTTCGGAGCCGCTGGTGGCAGCTGGGAGCCTTGGGCCGGTGATCACATCATCCGCTTTTGTATTGTGACCTGTCTGATGCTGGTGGTGGCCACAGTCGATGTGCGCATTTGGTATCATCTCGCCTATCCCGCCTACATTGGCGTTTTCATTCTATTGATTGCGGTTGAACTGTTCGGGAAAGTCGCTTTGGGTGCGCAGCGCTGGCTGGAAGTAGGGCCGATCCGCCTGCAGCCTTCCGAATTCATGAAGATCGCCCTGATCCTCGCGCTCGCCCGCTATTATCAAGATGCGGAGTCTGACCGGATGTGGACAATCCGCGCCCACTTAATCCCGCTGATGATGCTGGCTGCACCGGCTGCCTTGATTACGCTGCAGCCTGATTTGGGTACTGCCATCATGGTCGCAGGCGTGGGTGCCACGATGGTGATTTTGGCGGGCCTGTCGTGGTGGTATGTCATCGCCGCCGGCACCTCGGTCGCGACCTTCGCGCTGGTGGCTTTTTTCTTCTTTATGGCGGAATTTCAAAAGAACCGCATTCTGACTTTCTTGGATCCGTCCCGCGATCCGCTCGGCACCGGCTATCACATTACCCAGTCGAAGATTGCCATCGGCTCTGGTGGCTTGTTTGGCGTCGGTTATATGCAAGGTACCCAAAGCCAACTTGACTTCTTGCCAGAACGCCACACAGACTTTGTGTTTGCAATGCTGCTGGAAGAATTTGGTATGGTCGGCGGCTTGTTTGTGCTCGCGCTTTATCTCGCCGCCATGGCATTTGGTATATATATCTCCATCGGCTGCCGCCATATTTTTGGCAAGTTTTTGGCCGCGGGCATCACCATGCTGTTGTTCATCTATGTCGGGATCAATGCTGGCATGATTATGGGCTTGATGCCGGTTGTGGGCGAACCTCTGCCTTTCCTCAGCTATGGCGGCAGCGTGATGCTCTCGCTGATGTTCGGCTTTGGCTTGGTGCAGAACGCCAAAGTGTTCCGCGATAAGACGTTGAGATCGGGCTTTAAGTCGTCCAAGCGGGTGCGGTAGCGGTGCGCGCCAACCCTATTTCGCGCTTTCAACCTTCATATAAGCTATCACGTCGCGGCGGTCTTTTTCCTGCTTGAGGCCGATAAAGGTCATGCGGTTACCGGGCAAGAAACCTTTGGGATCAGCCAACCACTGATTGAGCTTATCTGCATTCCAGACAAAGCCGGCATTCGTCAATGCGGGTGAATAACTGAAGCCTGGAGAGGTGCCTGCTGTACGACCAAACACGCCGTGCAGGGCAGGGCCGACGCGGTTGTCGCCGCCTTTTTCTATCACATGGCATGACCGACACTTGGCATACTGCCTGCGGCCATTGGCAAGATCGCCTTCATTGTAAGGGGCAGGCAGGCTGGCCAGAATTTTGGCGTCTTCAAGCGAAGGGCCAGGGGCAGCGGGGGCCGGTGCTACGGGGGCTGTTTCCGTGCTGGCGGCTTCAGTTGCAGGCTTTGTCTCGCTCGATTGCGTTCTCTGACCGCAGGCAACAACGGCTATCAACGGGATCAGAGCAACGCTGGTCCGGATCATCTTCATCTCCAGGGTAGAAAGTCAAATTCATGAGCACCACACTCAATTGGCTGGGGCAACACAATTGTAGGCGCTGGGCAGACACCGCACATCGGCGCGGCACTTCACAAGCTCCGTAAATCGATCACTTCGCAGTGAGGGCTCAGGCCATTTTCTGGCCAAGCTTACAGCGGCACCTGTTACAACTTGCAAGATTGCGGGCTTTAGTGAAAATGGTGCCGGTTGCAGGAATCGAACCCGCGACCGTCCGATTACAAATCGGGCGCTCTACCTGCTGAGCTAAACCGGCATCGGAGCTGTCTCTAAACGTTTTGGGCGACGTTTTGCAAGGGAGAAGCGCAATGAATGATCAGGCGATACACAGCGTAACTCGAAGGACGGCTTTGTTCGACGTGGCGGTACCCGCAGCAGCACTCGCAGTTCCCCAAGCGGTCAGCGCTGCCGCTCCGGCGGCACAGCGCGTTAAATCCAAGACCTATGTTCTTGTTCACGGGACATGGCATGGCGGCTGGGCATGG
The DNA here is from genome assembly GCA_943372135.1 of Maricaulis salignorans. Lineage (GTDB taxonomy): Bacteria > Pseudomonadota > Alphaproteobacteria > Caulobacterales > Aquidulcibacteraceae > Aquidulcibacter. The sequence goes on from CALRXH020000001.1 coordinate 402,127, forward strand.
CGGCAGGTGGCAGAACTGCTGCGGGCACAAGGCCACCGCGTTTTGACACCGACAGCAACAGGCTGTGGCGAGCGCGCGCATCTGATCGGGCCCGACACCGATCTCTCCACCCATGTGCAAGACATTTGCGCCGTGATCGAAGCTGAAGACGCCGAAGATGTGATCCTGATCGGGCACTCCTTTGGAGGGCTAACCATTACAGGCGTCGCTGACAGATTGGGGGAACGCATCTCCCATATCGCCTTTTATGATGCCTTCATTCCCACACGTGCTCGCCCGGCATGGGTGATGCCGGACGCCGATGGGTCTTGGCCCAAATGGTGGACCGATCGGCAGGCCCATTTTATCGACGGCTACAAGATGAATTTTTTTGATCACTATCCGATCAAAATGCTGGTTCCAGAAGATGACGAGGTCAATGCCGCGCTTTTGAGGCGCAAACTGACTTGGCATCCGGCAGGACAATGGACGGAACCTGTCAGCTTTAAAAATGGCGGCTGGGAAGACCGGCCGCGTACTTATATTCACACCACCCTGCAGACCTTTGCCCCATCTTCACAAGCCATGTGGGGGCCGGGCAAGGAGGCTGGTTGGCAGTGGATTGATGTGCCGACAGCGCGCGATGGCATGTTGACCCATCCCACTGTCGTCGCAGCGTGTTTTGCTAGCTTGGGCTGATCTTTAGCGACATTTCGCAGGACTTTACGGCCTTCGCGCATTGCACCAAGGTCCACTCCAGCCTAGTAAAATCAGATTCGGCTGCCTCGGCTCGACAGGGCTGTTGGTGGGTCAAAAGATAGGTTTCAAGAGGGCACACATGGCCGACAGCGCAGTGGCAGCAGTCAACCAAGCCGGTTCAGGTATTCAACAGACCTTGGTCTCGAATGCGTTTCTGCTCGACTTTCTCCCCATCGTGATTTTTCTGGTGATTGCAGCAGGCCTTGGCTGCGCCTTCATGCTGGCGTCATGGGTGTTGGCACCTTCAAGCCCCGACCCGGAGAAAGTGTCGACCTATGAATGCGGCTTCAATGCGTTTGACGATGCGCGCATGAAGTTTGATGTGAAATTCTATCTGGTGTCGATCCTCTTCATTCTGTTCGATCTGGAGATTGCCTTCCTGTTCCCGTGGGTACTGGCGCTCGATGATCTTGGACCTTTTGGCTATTGGTCGATGATGAGTTTTCTTGGCATCTTGTTGGTTGGCTTCATCTATGAGTGGAAGAAAGGGGCTTTGGAATGGAACTAAAGCTTCCCCCACGCGCGGGCTTGGTTCCAGCCACACCCGAAACGATTGGCTCTGTCATTCCTAATGACCCTTATTTCTCGGGCCTCTCGGACGAATTGGCCGATAAGGGCTTTGTGGTTGCCGCCGCAGACGATCTGATTACGTGGGCGCGCACCGGTTCCCTGATGTGGATGACCTTTGGTCTTGCTTGTTGTGCGGTTGAGATGATGCAGGCTGCCATGCCGCGCTATGACATGGAGCGCTTTGGCTTTGCGCCGCGCGCCAGCCCGCGTCAGTCGGATGTGATGATCGTGGCTGGGACTTTGACCAACAAAATGGCCCCGGCCTTGCGCAAGGTCTATGACCAAATGCCAAACCCGCGGTACGTGATCTCCATGGGCTCGTGCGCCAATGGCGGTGGTTATTATCACTATAGCTATGCAGTCGTGCGCGGCTGTGACCGTATCGTGCCTGTCGATATCTACGTGCCGGGCTGCCCGCCAACAGCGGAAGCTCTGATGTATGGCATTCTGCAATTGCAGAAGAAAATCCGCCGTGAAGGAACGATCGAACGATGAGCGCTTTGGCTGACTTGGAAGAGCGCCTGATGTCGGCTTTGGGTGCATCCGTCCTGTCTGCGACGCAGGCGACGGGTGAGCTGACCGTCGTCGTGCGCCGCGATGATATCCTCGCCGTGCTGCAGCACTTGCGCGATATCGAAAGCTTCTCGACGTTTGTCGATGTGTGCGGTGCCGACTATCCAGAACGCGCTGAGCGGTTTGAGGTGGTCTATCACCTCCTGTCCATGAGCAAGAATGTGCGCATCCGGGTTAAGGTCTCAACTGACGAAGATACACCAGTGACATCAGCTTTCGCGCTGTGGCCCGCTGCCGATTGGTTTGAGCGGGAAGCCTTTGATATGTACGGCATCCTCTTCTCAGGCCATCCAGATTTGCGCCGGATCCTCACCGACTATGGGTTCCACGGCCATCCGCTGCGCAAAGATTTCCCGCTGACCGGCTATACCGAAGTTCGCTATGACGAAGCTCAAAAGCGGGTGATTTATGAACCCGTCAAGCTCGTCCAAGAATACCGCAACTTCGACTTCTTGAGCCCTTGGGAAGGCATGCTGCCCGGGGATGAGAAGGCGGCTGAGTAGGGGGAACCCCCAACTTGTCATCTCAGCTGGGGCGTAGGCGGAGAGCGGGGACTTCCTAAGGACTTACAGCTAGGAACCTAATGGCGGCTGCTAGGCACCATTCCCGTGACGCTGTCCCAAAAAACCGCTAATCCAACCACATGAATCCCGAACCTGTCTTCACCCTCAACGACGCCGACGTCTGGACCGCAACCGAGGCGGATCGCCCCGCTTTGGCTGCCTTTTGCCGCGATAATCCCGAATATGATGTGTTCTTGACGGGTGAGGCACCGGACGAGGCGGAGTGGGTTGAGGATTTCATGACGGACCTTCCGCCCGCATCCTTCAATTGGACGACCACCCACAAGTTGACCGCGCGCCGCCACCAAGACCCCGAAACAATTGCCGCCATTCTCGATGTGACCGAAGACATGATCGACAAGGGCGTTGGCCATATCGGCCTGTTTCAAGTTGCCACGGCCCTGCATGGCACTGGCTTGGCGCACGAATTGTATCAAGCCTTGGAAGACTGGCTGGCAAGCCGTGACGCGGATGTGTTGCGCCTCGGGGTCTTGGATGGCAATGCGCGCGGCATGGCCTTTTGGACCCGGCACGGCTTTTTAGAGACACGCCGTCGTCAAGGCACGGCACCAAATGGCAAAACCCACCTCAGCCATGTCATGTATAAGCCGCTGAAGCCGCTCACGCTTGAGGCCTACCGTCTGCGCGTGCCACGCGACGATCCAAATAGCCCGTAGCAAGCAGTCTCCAGACCTGAAAACCGCAGGCAAAACTATTGATCCTGTGGCCATCTTGGCCCACAAGCACACGATGAATCGGGTGCTTTGATAAGCGCGTGACTTGGTAGGATTTTGACCCATGGCAGACGGCACACAAACCCTAGAAACCAATCCTTCTGCCGATCTCTTGCCGGGCGAAACCGCCATGCGCAATTTCAACATCAATTTCGGGCCTCAGCACCCCGCCGCGCATGGCGTGTTGCGTCTGGTTCTCGAATTGGATGGCGAGATTGTAGAGCGGGTTGATCCCCATATTGGTCTATTGCATCGCGGCACCGAAAAGCTGATCGAGTATAAGACCTATCTGCAAGCCATGCCGTACTTCGATCGGTTGGACTATGTTGCGCCGATGAACCAAGAACATGCGTGGTGCTTGGCGATTGAGCGTTTGGCCGGGATTGAGGTGCCGCGCCGCGCGCAATTCATCCGCGTCATGTTCTCAGAAATTGGCCGCATCCTGTCGCATATCTTGAACGTGACCACCCAAGCCCTGGACGTGGGTGCACTGACCCCGCCATTGTGGGGCTTTGAAGAGCGTGAGAAGTTGATGGGCTTTTATGAGCGGGCTTCAGGCTCGCGCATGCATGCGGCCTACTTCCGCCCAGGTGGGGTTCACCAAGACCTGCCAGACGCTTTGGTGCGCGATATCTATGAGTGGTGCGACCCATTCTTGAAGCTGTGCGACGATATCGAGACCTTGTTGACCGATAACCGCATCTTCAAGCAACGCAATGTCGATATTGGTGTTGTCGACCAAAAGACCATTCTCGATTGGGGCTTTTCGGGCGTCATGGTGCGCGGTTCTGGCATTGCTTGGGATTTGCGCCGCAGCCAGCCCTATGAAGTCTATTCGGAGCTGAAGTTCAAAGTGCCCGTTGGAAAGAATGGCGATTGCTATGATCGCTATCTGTGCCGGATGGATGAAATGCGCGAGAGCGCAAGTATCATCAAGCAATGTATCGAGATGATGCCCAAGGGCCCAGTTCTAGCGGAAAACTCCAAAGTGACCCCACCGCGCCGCGCCGATATGAAGGGCTCGATGGAAGCACTCATCCACCACTTCAAGCTCTATACCGAAGGCTTCCATGTGCCAGCCGGTGAAGTCTATGCCGCGGTGGAAGCCCCCAAAGGTGAGTTTGGCGTCTATTTGGTTGCCGATGGCACCAATAAGCCTTACCGCGCCAAAATTCGTGCCCCGGGCTTTGCCCATTTGGCGGCGATGAGCCATTTGAATAAAGGCCATATGCTGGCCGACGTGTCGGCGATCCTCGGTTCACTCGATATCGTGTTTGGTGAGGTGGATCGCTGATGTCCAGTATCGTTGACGCAAACTACGCCGCTTATGCTGCCAATGACCTCGAAGGCATTTTGGCGACTTTGGCTGAAGATTACACCGTTTCGCCATTTGGCGGCTCGCCTTGGCTAACCAGTAAGGATGCTGCACGAAAATTGTATGCGCGGCATTTGGTCGATTATCCGATGGACCGCACCGATGTGCTGGGCCGGATGGACTTGGGCCAAGTCACTATCAAGCGCGAACATTCCGAACCGGGCGAAGGCTCTAAGGCCCCCGCTGCCGATGTGATGATGATCTATACCGTGCGCGATGGCTTGATCGCCCGGTGTGAATCGATCTCGAGGCAGGGGGATGAAGCAGCAGCGCTGGCCTTGGTCGCCAAACAGCTTGACGCCTATAATGGGCAAGACTTGGATGCCCATGTCGCTTGTTTTGCCGATGATGTGGTGATCGCCGACCTCAATGGGGCCGAGACTTTGCACGGCATCGCCGATTATCGCGCCCGCTATCACGGCGTGTTTGCGCAATATCCGCAAAACCACGCCGAGATTGTGAACCGTTTGGCCTGTGGCACTATCGTAGTCGATCATGAGCGCGTCCGCCGCAGCCCTGAAGGTGAGCCGTTTGAAGTGCTGGCGATTTACACCATTAAGGATGGCAAAATCGCGCGTGTGGACTTTGTGAAATAAGGCCGTGGGCAGATGCTGGAATTGGATATGAGCGTTCTGGCCTCGGCGTCGATCTTTCTGTGGCCGCTCGCCTTTTCAATTTTTCCGCTTGCCGGCACCCATCAGATCGCAGCGCTTATGCCGGGGGGAGTCGCGCGCTTTCGTCGGGCCAATGTGGCAAGAGCGGCATTGGGACTCACCCCATTTATATTGCTTTTAGTGATTGACCTTGTTGGTGGGCCCGTGGAGACAACCCAATACTATTTTGCTTTGATCGTTGGGTTGTTTTTCCAATGGATTGGACTTTATTCTGGGCCGTTCCGCTATTTACTGGCTGACGAAGCTGAAGCCCGTGATCGCCTCGACTATAATCGTGTTCATGGCTTGCCTTTGGATGAGCCAAATCGTCAAACTGAGAAAGTAAGTTAAATGGCCACACGTCGCCTCGCGCCCCCCGAAGTTCAGCCCAAGTCGTTTGACTGGTCGGCGGAAAGTGCTGCCAAAGTCGCGTTTTGGATGGGCAAATATCCAGAAGCCCGCAAGCAGTCGGCAGTCATTCCACTTCTGTGGTTGGCGCAAAAGCAAGATGGCTGGGTGAGTGAGCCTGCGCTGCGCAAGATCGCACTCGATCTCGCCATGGCCTATATCCGCGTCTATGAAGTGGCGACCTTCTACACGATGTTCCACCTGGCCCCGGTTGGCAAACACCATTTGCAAGTCTGCGGCACCACGCCTTGCATGCTGCGCGGCTCTGGCGAATTGATTGAGGTGTGTAAGACGCGCATCGGCAATCACCACCATGTCACGCCTGATGGCTTGTTCTCGTGGGAAGAAATGGAATGCATGGGGGCGTGTGTGAACGCGCCCATCGTGGCCATCCATGATTATTACCATGAAGATTTGACCGCTGAAACTTTCAATGCGCTGCTAGATGATTTGGCTGCTGGCAAGCACGTGACGCCTGGTTCTGCCATTGGCCGATTGACCAGTGCCCCCGACGGTGGGCCTAATGTCTTGAATGATGAGTCTTTGTTTGACGGCAGCCTCGCCAAAAAGAACAAGGTTCCGAACCTGCCTGAGAAAGCCTAAGGCGGTTTGGTGCGGGCACGCTGATGACCATAGGCCAAAAGCCACCGTTTCTGCGCCGGCAGGATGATCCAAACCGCGTTGGTATCCCCATCACCAGTGATGCGGCCTTTTGGGCGTCCTTAATGCTGTCGTGGGTGGCGCAGTCCTTAGACAATCTGCTCGACGTGGACCGTTGGGCAGTCAATGTGACGGCGGTGGCCGGTATCAGCCTGATTGGCGTCGCCATATTTAAAGGACTGGAACGGCCGTTGCCAACCGGTATGCGCCCTAAGCGCGTTGAGGCCTGGCTGATGTTGGCCATGATGATCACGGTCACGGGGGCCTGGCTTTGGTTCGGCCTCGTCTACACCCGCGATTTGCCAGCCCGCTTGGTTTACGGCGTTTGTGCTAGCCTGACGGCGTGGAGTGCCTTTGTTACCTATAGCGCCTTAATGCCCAGCCGGGCTAAACCGGACGATCTTTAAAAGCTCGCCGGGCTTTAGCGGCCGCTCCGCACCCATGCCATTAATCATCAGGAAGCGCTCGGTCTTTAAGTCAGGATAAGCCATTCGGGCGGCAAGGCTTGCGACCGTGTCCCCGGCGCGGACGGTCACAATCTCAAGCTCGCGCGGGCGAAGGGCTGCAATTTCGGTTGCAGACAATTCCCGAAAGGTCTGGGTGATGGGGAAGGTGGGTGACAGGCCATCTGCCGGGCCCATCATCACGAAGTGGAACGCCCGTCCATTCAGGTTATAAGCAATCACACCAACATCGACGAGACCATTACGGGTTTGAGCACGGGCGAGAAGGGCGGCAGTCGCCATCCCATTGGTGATGCCTGATGTGGCACTGCCAAAAGAGGCTGGCGTCTGACCCAGGGTTTGTTTTGCTTTTGCAAGCGCATAGGCCTCCAGACCGCCGGAAAGAGGCAACCCGCCACCAAAGAGGCCTTTAAGGCTGTTTGGTCCTTCAATTTCAACGGCTTCAGACGTGTTGTTGAGCGAAAATCCTTGTGGCACTTCAAATGTGATCTTCATACCGCGATGGGAAAATCGTCGCCCGTCGACAAAGCCTTGTTCGGGATCATCACCTACGCGCAAACCGGAAAGAGCGGTCAGATAGGGCTGGACTAGTTCAGGAGGCGCATCACGGTTGGCCTTTGCGACTTGGGCGGCATTGGCGGTGCGGCTGACACGCTCTGTAGTGATTGGGTGGCTGCGTGCCCAGGTTGGGATATCGCGGGATTGACGGTTTTTAACCTTGGCATCAAGGGCTTCTTGTGCGGCCAAGGCCGCTAGCATGTCGGACGCCGCAAAAAGATTATAACCATTGGCTTGGAGATAGCGCACACCATAATCATCGGACTCATTTTCTTGTTTGCGCGAATAGCTCAACGTGTAGACTTGCGCTAACTGCCCGGCAGTTTGCATAACCTCTTCCGATTTGGTGGCGATGCCGAGCGCAATCGCGCCCAAGGTGGATAGCGTTGAGGCTTGGGCCCGCTTCATCGAATGCTTGCCAACAATATGGCCGACTTCATGGCCGAGGACGGAGGCGAGCTCGTCCTCCGAATTCATAATCACCATCAGGCCGCGCGTGATATAAATGTAGCATCCAGGTACGGCAAAGGCATTGACGACGTCAGAATTGATCACGGTAAACGTGCATTGATCCTTCAGGCCTGCCGTGGTGGCAACTTTTGCTCCTACAGACGAGACATAGGTCGCGACCGGGCCCGTGATCGCGCCACCAAATTGCGCGACGATCTGGGGATGCTGTCTGACGGCTTGGGCGCGTTCATTCGGCTTGATGATTTGGGCGGCGGCTGGTGTGGCGATTTGCGCGGCCAAGACAGCCAAACCCCCATAACGAACCCAGACCTTGCGCATCGCGAACCTCCGAAACTTGCACGCCATGATGGCGGTGCTGGCGTGATCTGGCTAATCAAATTCGCAGGATAAAGTGGCAAGGTTTATTGAACCCAGCGGTGGCATCTCTCGCGCAGTACGCATGCGATTAGGGCTGCAAATGTCGTTGGCAGGCTGAATGAAGCCCTATAGAAGCCTAGGCGTGACCTATCATGCCTAGCTGATCGAGTGTTCTATGATTGCCGATAAAGACCGTATCTTCCTGAACCTCTATGGCCGCCATGATTGGCGCTTGGAAGGGGCCAAGCAGCGTGGCGCGTGGAATGCTACCAAGGACATGATCGATGCAGGGCGCGATTGGATCATCCAGCAGGTGAAGGATTCCGGCCTACGTGGTCGGGGTGGCGCTGGCTTCCCGACGGGCCTCAAATGGTCGTTTATGCCGAAAGAGGTCAAAGACCGGCCGCATTATCTCGTCGTTAATGCCGATGAGTCCGAGCCTGGAACCTGTAAAGACCGCGATATGATCCGCCACGACCCGCATTTGCTGATCGAAGGCTGCCTGATCGCTTCTTTCGCCATGCAAGCCCATGCCGCCTATATCTACATCCGCGGCGAATATGTGCTGGAACGCGAGCACTTAGAAGCTGCAATCAAAGAAGCCTATGAATCCAAGCTAATTGGTAAGAATAACGTGCATGGCTGGGACTTTGATCTTTATGTCCACCATGGGGCAGGGGCCTATATTTGCGGCGAAGAAACCGCACTCTTGGAGAGCTTGGAAGGAAAAAAAGGCCAGCCGCGCTTGAAGCCGCCTTTCCCAGCCAATGCAGGTCTTTATGGCTGCCCAACCACCGTCAATAACGTTGAATCAATCGCGGTGGTGCCCACGATTTTGCGCCGCGGTGCCCAGTGGTTTGCGGGCTTTGGCCGGCCTAACAATACGGGCACGAAAGTCTTCTGCGTCTCGGGCCATGTAAACAAGCCCTGCAATGTTGAAGATGCGATGTCGATCCCGCTGAAATATCTGTTAGAACAGCATTGTGGCGGCGTGCGCGGCGGTTGGTCGAACCTGAAGGCCGTCATCCCCGGCGGCTCCTCGGTGCGCATGATTACCCCGGAAATGGCCGAAGATGCCTTGATGGACTTTGACAGCCTATCGGCCTTGAAGTCGGGCCTCGGCACCGCTGGCGTGATCGTGATGGACAAATCGACCGATCTGATCAAAGCCATCGCCCGCTTGGCCTATTTCTATAAGCACGAGAGCTGTGGCCAATGTACGCCATGCCGCGAAGGTACGGGCTGGATGTGGCGCGTGTTGGAACGCATGGCCGTCGGCCAAGCCGAACACCGCGAGATTGACCTTTTGCTCGAAGTCGCCGGCCAAGTTGAAGGCCACACGATTTGCGCTCTGGGTGATGCGGCCGCTTGGCCCGTCCAAGGCCTGATCTGGCGCTTCCGGGGTGAGATCGAAGAGCGCATCGACCGCTATCGCCTGGGTAAGCCCCATGTGATGGGTGCGGCCATCGCGGCAGAGTAAAGTTTGTCGTTTTCACAAAGGTGCACTCTGCACTAATGTTCGGGGACGGACAGGCACACGCATTTCAGAACGCATCACAATTGATCCAAACGTCTGCTTTGGTGAGCCCCGCATCCGTGGCATGCGTTTGCGGGTCATTGATGTGCTCGACAAACTAGATCGCGTCTCGTTTTCAAGAAAACGAGACGCGATCTAGTATTGTGCATGGTGGCGGTCGCGACGGCGTGTACGCTGCTCGTCGGGCCATATTCCACAGTCCGCGATTGGCCGTTTGGTTCGGAGGTGAACGAAGTTACGTTAGAGTATCCGTGATGGTCAAGCCAATTGGTTTTGCCAATGTGAGCCTTTTCTGAGCAGTGCGTTGGCGATGATGAGGAGTTTTCGCATGACGGCGGTGATGGCTTGTTTTGGGGCTTTGCCGCGTGCGGTGAGTGCCTGATATTTGGCTTTGAGGTCGGGGTTGTATCGCATGGCCACGAGGGCTGGCATGTAGAGGCCGTTGCGGACCTTCTTTCTGCCGCCTTGGACGATGGCCTTGCCGGACCATTTGCCGGACTGCCGGGCGATGGGTGCCAAGCCTGCCAGCGCTGCGATCTGCTTTTCATCGAGTGTGCCCAGTTCAAGCATTTCGCTGATCAGCATGGCTGCGGTGATGGCGGCGATCCCGGGGATGGACGTCAGCACGGCGAGCTTTCTGGCAAGCTCGGGGTCTGCCTTGATCAGGGCCATGATGGCAGCGTCGATTTCGGCGAGCTGGATGTCGATCTGCTTGCCGCGAGCGTTGTTCTGGCGCTTGAGTACAAGCAGGAGCAGGGTCTTGGCCCGGTTGGCAGCAGCGGTGCGATCCTTGATCAGGGCCTCGCGTGCGACGTGCAAGTCCTCCAGATCACGCTGGTTTGCAGTGGGAACCAGGCGTGGCAGGAGATCCAGCAGCGCGCCCATCCTGGCCAGCATGGCCGCATCCAGGCGGTCGGTCTTGGCGAGCTGCCGATCGCTTGGGCAAAGCGCTTGGCCTGACGCGGATTGACCTTGACGATGGGCAAGCCTTCTGCCAGCCGCATTTCCAGCTGACGATGATAGGCACCGGTGGGTTCGAACACGATGCGTGCCGGGTCAGGCCCGATCCAGCCGATCAGGGTTTTGATACCAGCCGGTGTGTTGGCGAACTGGCGGGCAATGCCGTCAGGCAGCTTGTGAGCATCAAGATGGTCTTTTGAAACGTCGATTGCGATGGTATGTTCTGTCATCTTTTTCTGAGCCTCTGCTTGTCATCCGGGGCCAAACCCCTGGTATCCGTTCAGGCCTTCAGGAAAAGACGAGGGTGATCAGACTCTAACTCGGCCCGTCAAACGGCCAGCAACGCCACGATCCATCCCTCGCCGCTGAAGGGAGGAGGCAACCTCCCCTCAGCGGAACCATCATGCCCGAACGGACGCAAAAAGTCATAAGACAAGTTTCAGCCCAACAACTGGCTCCCTGCACCACCTCAAACCATCCGAGTTGAGCGCACGAAGGATGGGGCTAAGTTTTACGCCTCCTCACCCAATGAGGACAGCTTTGGCCGTCAGTTAGCAATCAAATATCTTGGGTCATATCCACTTGGTGAAGTTTGTGGCTATGCTGTACCGGAGTCTAATCTTCCCGAAATGTTGCGTCGATCGAAGACGCAATCAGAATTCCGCCAAGAAGAGAGGGCTGCTGCCTCAGCTGTTTTTGGCACAGTCATAATTGCGAGGTCCCCAGACGCCGCCCATGCGATGTCCTTGACTTTTGGCGGCCCTTTTTGCCCTGAAGTTAGTGCAGAGGACTGCACCTACAAAACCTCCGCTGCCGTCTGGGCTCCGCTGGCCGCGAAGGTTCCCGAGATGACGTCTGAAGATATGCCAATTTACGTCATTCGGCATTAGGCCTTCTGGTACGAGATTAGGGCGTCTCCACCACGCGAAATACCTCGCCAGTCCCCGCATCACGAACCAGATCGACACGTTCGCCGTCCCAATGATAGGCGAGGTGGCGGCCTTGTAGAGGGTTTGCAGCGCAGTCGGGATAGAAGAGACCAACGCATTCCCCTTGTGCGTGGCGAACACTGGGATAGACGATCCCGTTTGATCCTGCCGCCCTCAAGCTGGCGGCAAGCATTTGCGACGCCGCATAGATTTCTGGATCTAGTGAAGCTTGGTGCATAGGGTCGTTTGATCGAAGATCGTGCAAGTCAGCATTTATGGACAAGATGATCTCCCTAAATTGCGACGTCCAGCCCGAAGCTTCGTCAGTTCGCGCCATAAATCTGGCATGGTGGTGGATCGTCTCAAATAGGGCGGTTTCAAACTGCGCGGCGACATAGAGCACGCCATAAGTGCCGTTACTAAAGCGGCTTTGTCGGTCCGGGCTGACATGGGTGAAGGGGCCCATCAGATAGCTCGCACCAGGACCACCAACCCGTCGCGCGATTGGCACCAAATCGAGGTTCCCGATGGATGCTATGAGGCGGGAATTGGTCTTTTGTTCGGCAGAGATCAACAAAGCCCAATCTTCAGGATCGGCAATATCCTCAAACAAATCAATCGGTGGGAAGCTGCTGCGGATTATCCGAACCGCGCCCTTCCAATTGATGTGAGACACCGCAATCTCGGCCATTGCACTCACCAGCCCGCCCGCTCCGCATCGAGATAGCGACGTACCCGCATTAGGTCGGTCAATTCACCGCCCAGCATCACCTCTAGCGCACTGGGGCCACCAAAGGCGGCATTGGGTGCCTTGACCCACGCATAGCTGCGTGCAGGCTCTGTAAAGATGATCCGAAGGGCTTTGTGGATCCCCATAAGATTGGAGAGGCGCGCCCGCCCGTCCCGCGACAAACGCCCTAGACCCTCGGCCTTCCAGCGACGATATGTGCGTAACGGCATGTCCAATACAATGGCGGCTTGCTCGTCCGTCAAATCCCATCTGCCGAAAAGATTGAGTGCTGCCTTGAACATCGCGGCACCTTCGTCCTGCGTGATTGGATCAGCACGGAAGTTGGGGCTCGTTGTATCAATGCGCTCTAAAGTCAGCATGGGTCTCTCCATATGGCAGTGTATATATCAAAAGCTGCCATATGGCAACATAAAGCTGCGCTACCTGCCAACGATGGTTTCGTTAGATACTTATTCTGAACTAAGCTGAATTCTCGCCCACAGAGTTCGGTAAAGGCCAATCGCCCCCATGAAGCAGCCCTGCCAATCTTGCCTAATCTTGCGCCTGATCCTCGCCATCACAGCACCCCTGTGCATCGCTGCTTGGATCGTTTTGGCGTTGGTTTATGAGCTTGCTGTATCTGGCTGGATTTTTGCTGGTTTTGGGGTGAGTTTGGCGGTGGCAATTTGGGTCGTAGCGTCGTATCTCGGCGGTCGGCGGGACAGCTCGGCTGAGTCTGTTTCAAACGATGGGGCGAGAAGATGACGAAAATCGTCGTCGATGGAACCGAAGTAGATGTGCCAGGCGATTACACGCTGTTACAAGCGTGCGAAGCTGCCGGCGCAGAGATTCCGCGGTTCTGTTATCATGAGCGTTTAAGTGTTGCTGGCAATTGCCGCATGTGCCTTGTGGAAGTCAAAGGTGCGCCTAAACCTGTGGCGTCTTGCGCCCAGCAGGTAAAGGATCAGCGCCCCGGTCCGAATGGTGAGCCACCTGTCGTTGTCACCAAGTCTTCGAAGGTGAAGGCCGCACGCGAAGGCGTGATGGAATTCCTATTGATCAATCATCCGCTGGATTGCCCAATTTGCGACCAAGGCGGGGAATGCGACCTGCAAGACCAAGCGGTGGCCTTTGGCCGCGCTGGTTCGCGCTATGATGAAAATAAGCGCGCGGTTGAAGAAAAGAATATGGGCCCCTTGGTCAAAACGGTGATGACGCGCTGCATCCAATGCACACGCTGCGTCCGCTTTGCGACCGAAGTGGCTGGCGTGTCCGAGCTCGGGGCCATTGGCCGCGGCGAAGATATGGAAATCACCACCTATCTTGAGCAATCCTTGACGAGCGAGCTTTCGGCCAATGTGGTTGATCTGTGCCCTGTTGGTGCGCTGACCTCGAAGCCATATGCCTTTAACGCCCGTCCGTGGGAATTGAAGAAGACCGAAACCGTCGACGTGATGGATGCGGTTGGCTCCAACATTCGCGTCGATGCGCGCGGCAATGATGTGCTGCGGGTGCTGCCGCGCCTCAATGAAGAGATCAACGAGGAATGGTTATCGGACAAGTCGCGCCATGCGGTCGATGGCCTGCGCCGTCAGCGCCTCGACAAGCCATATCTCAAGACCAATGGCAAGCTGGTCCCCGTCAGCTGGCCACAAGCACTCGAAGCTTTTTCGGCGCGCTTGAAGGGCGATGCGGCCAAGATTGGCGCCATTGCAGGTGACTTAAGTGATGCTGAAGGCCTGAAAGCCGCTTTGGACTTGTTGCGTGTCCTTGGCGTCGCCAACACCGACTGCCGCCAAGATGGTGCGGCAATTGGTCTGTCGGGTCAACGTGGCGAGTATCTATTCAACACTACCATTATGGGCATCGAGGATGCCGATGCTTTGCTGATCATCGGCTCTAATTTGCGTCTGGAAGCCCCGCTGATCAATGCCCGCGTCCGCAAGACCTGGTTGCGTGGCACCCTCGATTTGATTGGTGTCGTGGGTGAGCTAACTGACCTTACCTATGCTTATGAGCATGTGGGGGTGGGCCCTAAGACTTTAGCGGATTTGGCCAAGGGCAAGGGCGACTTCTTCAAGCGCTTCGCTAAGGCAGAGCGGCCTATGTTGATTCTCGGCATGGGCGCTTTGACCCGTCCAGATGGCGCGCAGATTTTGAAGCTCGCCGCTGAAATTGGCATGAAGGCCAAGATCGTACGCGAAGGCTGGAGTGGCTGGAATGTCGTCCATCAAGCTGCTGGCCGCGTGGGAGCGCTTGATCTGGGCTTCCTGCCCGCAGACCAAGGCCTCTCAACCGCGCAGATGCTGCAAGCTGGCGCATTGGATACTTTGATCCTGTTGGGGGCAGACGAAGTTAAAGCCCCAGCGGGGACCTTTGTTGTCTATGTCGGCAGCCATGGCGATGCTGGTGCGCAACAGGCCGATTTGATCCTGCCAGCTGCCGCCTATACTGAAAAGAACGCCACCTATGTTAACACCGAAGGCCGCGTGCAACAGGCGCGCCGGGCCGTGTTCCCCAAGGGCGATGCCCGTGAAGATTGGGCGATCTTCCGCGCGGTCTCCGCTCTGGTTGGCAAGACATTGCCGTATGACAATCTCGACGCCCTGCGAGCTAAGTTGATGGCTGAGTGCCCAAGCTTTGCAGGTCTGGACTATGCGCCAGGGGCCAGCATGCACTTAGAATTGAAGCTGTTGGGCGTCGCAGGCGATGTCGATGCAGCACCTTTCATCAGCCCGATTGACGACTTTTATCTCACCAATCCGATTGCCCGCTCTAGCCAAACCATGGCTGAATGCTCGGCAGCCAAGAAAGCAGCCTCTGTGGCTGCCATAGCAGCGGAGTAGGGGGACGATGCAGGATCTCGTTCGCGATTGGGGCCCCTTGTGGGGCGTATTGGGCGGGGCAGGCCAGATTCTGGCGATCATGGTCATGCTATTGTTGACCTTGGCTTTTATCTTGTTGTTTGACCGCAAGGTTTGGGCTGCCGTGATGATGCGCAAGGGCCCCAACGTGGTTGGCCCCTTCGGCCTGTTGCAAAGCTTTGCTGACTTCTTGAAATTCGTTGTCAAGGAAATCGTGATTCCAGCTGGCGCGAACAAGACGGTCTTTATTCTGGCACCCCTGATCACCATCACGCTTGCCTTTGTCGCCTATGCCGTTGTGCCGTTCGCGCCGGGTTGGGTGATTTCAGACATGAATGTCGGGATCTTGTACCTGCTCGCGATGTCCTCCTTGGGGGTCTATGGCATCATCATGGGGGGCTGGGCGTCGAACTCGAAATACCCATTCTTGGGCTCGCTGCGCTCTGCGGCGCAAATGGTGTCCTATGAGGTCTCTATCGGCTTTGTACTAATCACCGTGCTTCTGGTGGTCGGCAGCCTGAATTTGACCGACATTGTCGACCATCAAAAGGCTGGCATTTGGGATTGGCACGCCTTTTCCTTCATCGGCGCGCTGGTGCATCCCCAAGCAGGCGCAGGCGTCATTGGTGCCGCTTACGCCTTCATCGTTGGCCTTGTGATGTTCATGATGCTGGGCATTTTCTTTGTGTCGGCACTGGCAGAGACCAACCGTCCACCGTTTGATTTGCCTGAAGCCGAATCCGAACTCGTGGCGGGCTATCAGGTTGAATATAGTTCGACCCCCTATCTCTTGTTCATGATCGGGGAATATCTCGCCATTGTGCTGATGTGCGCGATGATTTCCATCCTATTCTTAGGCGGCTGGAACGCACCTTGGGGCCCAATTGAGAACCCATGGGTCGGGTTCCTTATTCTTTATATCAAGATTTGGCTGGTCTTCTTCCTATTCGCCATGGTGAAGGCGATTGTGCCCCGCTATCGCTATGACCAGCTGATGCGCATAGGCTGGAAAATCTTTTTGCCCACGACCTTGGTCGCCGTGGCAGTGGTAGGCGGCCATGTCGCTTACTTCGGGAGGTAGATCATGAGCATTGCCCAAGCCCTTAAAGGCGCTTTGATGCTCGACTTTGCAGGCGCGTTTGGCCTTGCGATGAAGAAATTCTTCGAGCCGAAATTCACCATCAATTACCCGTTTGAAAAGGGCCATATCAGCCCGCGTTTCCGGGGTGAGCATGCGCTGCGCCGCTATGCCAATGGCGAAGAGCGCTGCATTGCTTGTAAATTGTGCGAAGCCATCTGTCCGGCCCAAGCCATTACGATTGAGGCAGAGCCGCGCGATGATGGCTCCCGGCGTACCACGCGCTATGACATCGACATGACCAAGTGCATCTATTGCGGCTTCTGCCAAGAAGCCTGCCCGGTGGATGCGATTGTGGAAGGTCCGAATTTTGAGTTTGCTACCGAGACACGGGAAGAGTTGTTCTATGACAAGGACAAGCTTCTAGCCAATGGTGACCGGTGGGAACGCGAAATCGCGAAGAATCTAGAATTGGATGCGGCTTATCGTTAAGCCAAAACCTGTGAAAGTTTAACCAAGCGCGCGCCTGTCACACCATACAGAGGGCGCAGAGGGGAAGAGAGTAGCGATGATTGCGGTCGCCGCCTTTTACATCTTGAGTGCGATTGCGATTGCCTCGGCCTTTATGGTCGTGGTGGCCCGCAACCCCGTGCACTCCGTCTTGTTTCTAATCCTGACCTTCTTCACCTCAGCCGGCCTGTTTGTGCTGTTAGGGGCAGAATTCCTCGCTATGCTTTTGATCGTCGTTTACGTCGGCGCAGTCGCGGTCTTGTTCCTGTTTGTCGTGATGATGCTCGACATCGACTTTGCAGAGTTGAAGGCAGGCTTTTTTACCTATCTGCCGTTTGGCGGCTTGATTGCTCTGATCTTGTTTGGCCAGTTCGTGATGGTCGGTGGGGCGTGGATTGAAAAGTCTGTCTCAGCCGAAGCTATTGCTGCACCAACGCCCGCCGCAGCGGCAGTATCAAACGCCGAAGCCATCGGCCGCATCCTCTATACCGATTACATTTTCTTGTTCCAATCCGCTGGTATTATTCTGTTTATTGCCATGGTGGGGGCGATCGCGCTCACGCTGCGGCACCGCGACGGTATTCGTCGCCAAAATGTTGCCGCACAAGTCGGCCGCACCCGTGCGGGCGGCGTTGAAATGACTGACCCGAAGCCGGGCGAAGGAGTGGTACTTTGATCGGCCTATCTCATTATCTGGCGGTTGCTGCCGCGCTGTTCACCATTGGCGTGTTCGGCATCTTCGTGAACCGTAAGAATGTCATCGTCATCCTGATGTCGATTGAACTCATTCTTTTGGCGGTGAACATCAATCTCGTCGCGTTCTCATCCTTCTTGGGCGATATGGTCGGACAGGTGTTTGCGATGTTCGTGCTGACAGTTGCCGCCGCTGAGGCCGCTGTCGGCCTTGCCATTCTGGTCGTCTATTTCCGAAACCGCGGCAATATCGCGGTTGAAGATCTCAATCTGATGAAGGGCTAACGCGTGTCTGCTGATCCTCACGCCACTGCGGGCCTCGCCGAAACGCTCGCGACCGTTGTCGTGTTCGCGCCGCTCTTGGGCGCTATCCTCTGCGGGCTCTTCAACCGCTTCATTGGCGAGAAAGTGGCGATGTTTGTTGCCACCGCTTTGTTGTTTGTCGCAGCAGGTTGCGCCGTTACTATCTTTATCGGCCATTGGCAGCACAGCCTGCACCTGCCAACAGAGCCCATTCGCATCGCGACTTGGATCCATGTTGGTGACCTTAAGAGCACATGGTCCATTCGTTTAGACGCGATTAGTGCTGTGATGATGATCGTCGTCACCGGCGTGTCGTCCTTGGTGCACCTTTATAGCTGGGGCTATATGGCCGAAGATCCCCATAAGCCGCGCTTCTTTGCCTATCTGTCGCTCTTCACCTTTGCCATGCTGTCGCTGGTAACAGCGGCGGACTTCATGCAGCTTTTCTTTGGCTGGGAAGGCGTGGGTCTCGCGTCTTATCTGTTGATCGGCTTTTGGTATCACAAGCGTTCGGCCAATGACGCACAAATTAAGGCCTTTGTGGTCAATCGTGTTGGCGATTTCGGCTTTGCTTTGGGTATTATGGCTGTCTTCTTTGTGTTCGGCACAATTGAGTTCAAGGAAGTCTTCGCCCTGGTGCCGGCAAAGGCAAATGTGATGCTGACATGGGGCAGCTATCACTTGCCCGCCGTCGAGATCATCGCTTTCTTGTTGTTCATCGGCGCGATGGGCAAATCGGCACAATTCTTCCTGCACACCTGGTTGCCAGACGCCATGGAAGGCCCGACGCCGGTGTCGGCTTTGATCCATGCTGCCACTATGGTGACGGCCGGTGTCGTGCTTGTCTGCTTGTGCTCGCCCATTTATGAGGCCGCCCCCAAGACCGCAGGCTTCATCACCATTATTGGCGCGGTAACGGCCTTATTTGCGGCAACGGTAGGCCTCGCCCAAAACGATATCAAGCGTGTGATCGCTTATTCAACCTGTTCGCAATTAGGTTTTATGTTCTTTGCCGCAGGCATTGGGGCCTATCAGGCCGCTATGTTCCATTTGTTCACCCACGCCTTTTTCAAAGCCCTGTTGTTCTTGGGAGCTGGTAGCGTGATCCATGGCATGCATCACGAACAAGACATGCGCAAAATGGGTGATGTTGCCAAGCATATGAAGATCACCTTTGTGATCATGATCATTGGCACTTTGGCCATTACTGGTGTCGGTATCCCACATTCGCCATTTGGCTTTGCTGGCTTCTTCTCGAAAGACGCCATTATTGAGACCACTTATGCTGCAGGCATGACGGGTAATACGGCCGCACAAGCGGCCTTCTGGATGGCTTTGTTGGCGGCAACCCTGACGAGCTTCTATTCTTGGCGCTTGGCCTTCATGACTTTCCACGGCACGCCCAAGTGGAAGGCTGATGGCGAACATGGCCATCATGACGACCATAACCATAGTGACTCTGCCCATGCCCATGGCCTGCCGGCTGTTGCCCATGTCGGCGACGTCGCCAAGGATGCGGCAGGCAGCCATGTTGCCGACCATGGTCACCATTCATGGCACGGCCCACATGAGAGCCCGCTGGTGATGTTGATTCCATTGGTGCTTCTGGCTCTGGGTGCGGTGTTTGCGGGCTCCATTTTCTATGATGCCTTTGTGGGCCATCATGCCAAGGAATTCTGGGGCAGCGCCATCTACACCGCACCGGATAATACGGTCCTCAAAGACAAATATTCAATTCCGGGCTGGGTGTTCTATGCGCCGCTGGTCGTCATGCTGATCGGCCTTGCAGCCGCCCTTTACTTCTATTTGTTCAATGAAGGCTTGGGGAAGAAGATCGCCGAGCGCAAGGGCATGGCGCACGCCTTCTTGGAGAACAAATGGTATTTCGACGAGCTCTATGAGATTGTCTTTGTGAAGGGTGCCCGCGCGCTGGGCGACTTCTTCTGGAAAATCGGTGACGGCAAGCTGATCGATGGGCTTGGACCCAATGGTATTGCCGCAGCTTTGAACTTTGGTTCGAAGAAAGCCGTCAAAATTCAGTCTGGCTATGTCTATCACTATGCCTTTTTGATGCTGATCGCGGCGGTCGCGCTCGGTGCTTTTATTCTATTCCGGGGTGCCTGAGGCTATCATGGACACTTTGCCCATCCTCTCGATCCTCACGTGGCTGCCCGCTGTGGCGGCCGTCCTGATCCTGTTTTTGCCCCAGCTCATCAAGAGCCCGGAGGCCGCGCGCGCCAATGCAGCCCGTTGGATTGCCTTGGTCACAACAGTCATCGTGTTCGGCTTAGCGCTTTGGATGACCTTGGCCTTTGACGAAACCAAGGCTGGCTATCAATTCGTCGAGCGGGCCGACTGGTATGGCATGATCCAATATCATCTGGGTATTGACGGTATTTCGGTCCTCTTGATCCTTTTGACGGCTTTCTTGATGCCGCTTTGCATCCTGGCCAGCTGGACCTCGATCGAGAAGCGCATCGTCGAGTATATGGCGGCCTTCTTGCTGTTACAGACCTTGATGATCGGCGTGTTTTGCGCGCTCGATATTGTGCTGTTCTACATCTTCTTCGAGGCCGGCCTCATCCCGATGTATCTTATCATCGGGATTTGGGGTGGGAAGAACCGCGTCTATGCGGCTTACAAGTTCTTCCTCTATACATTGTTGGGCTCGCTCTTCTTATTGATCGCGATTGCCTGGATGGCGATCACGGCTAAGACGACGTCGATCCCGGACTTGCAGGCGTTTGAATTTGCCAAGAGTGCACAGACCTGGCTGTGGCTGGCCTTCTTTGCCTCATTCGCTGTCAAAATGCCGATGTGGCCTGTCCATACATGGTTGCCCGATGCCCACGTGGAAGCGCCAACGGCGGGGTCTGTCATTCTGGCTGGGGTGTTGTTGAAGATGGGCGGCTATGGCTTCCTGCGCTTCTCCCTGCCCATGTTCCCTGAAGCCTCCAACGACTTTGCGCCCTTTGTGTTTGCTTTGTCGGGCATTGCAATTGTTTATACCTCGCTGGTCGCCTTCCGTCAGACCGACATTAAGAAGCTGATTGCTTATTCCTCGGTCGCACACATGGGCTTTGTCACCATGGGGATTTTCTCGGGCAATGAGCAGGGTATTCAAGGGGCATTGTTCCAAATGCTTAGCCACGGGGTTATCTCTGGCGCTTTGTTCCTGTGCGTCGGCGTCATTTATGACCGCATGCACACCCGCGAAATCGCCCAATATGGTGGCCTTGTGAATCGGATGCCCATCTATTCGGCGGTGTTTCTCTTATTCACCATGGGCAATGTCGGCCTGCCGGGTACATCGGGTTTCGTTGGTGAAATCCTCACAATGCAAGGCGCGTTCAATGTGGATCCAGTAACCGCTATGGTGGCTGCCAGCGGCGTGATCCTTTCGGCGGCCTATATGCTGACGCTGTATCGCAAGGTGATTTTCGGCATGATTGTTAATCCAGCGCTCAATACCATCACCGATATGACTGCGCGCGAGATCTTGATCTTCGTGCCTTTGATTGTGGCGGCTCTTTATTTGGGTTTCCAGCCCAACATCATCTTTGACCAGACGGCGACTTCCGCCGTTGCGCTCGTGGACGCCTTCCACGCCAACTTCAAGTGACCGGTGCGGTAATGGCCATCAACCAAACCATGACAGCAGAGCTCTTTTTCCAGCAGGTTCCACATATTCTGCCGGAAATTACCCTGGCAGCAGGGGCTTTGATCATCATGCTGATCGGTGCCTTTATGGGTGATAAGGGCGCGCGCTTGGTCACCTGGCTGTGCGTCGTAACGATTTTGGCCGCTGGTGCTATGGCTGTCCTGCATATGCCGCCAGAGCAAGTTGTGGTGTTCTCAGGCTCGTATGCCGCTGACGGATTTTCCGCCTATGCCAAGTTGATCATCGCTTTGACAGCCAGCAGCGCGTTGTTGCTCTCCATCGATTTTCTGGTGGAGAAAAAGCTCGACAAGCCAGAGTTTCCAGTGCTGGCGCTTTTGGCGACTTTGGGCATGTTTATCATGGTTTCCGCCCATGACCTTATTGCGCTTTACGTTGGCGTCGAGATGCAATCCCTCGCGCTTTATGTGCTCGCCGCCTATGCCCGCGATGACGCCAGAAGTTCGGAAGCCGGCCTCAAATACTTCGTGCTGGGTGCTTTGTCGTCGGGCTTGTTGCTGTATGGCTGTTCGCTCGTTTACGGCTTTACCGGTTCGGTCAATTTCGACGTAATTGCCGCCCAAGTTGCAGGTGAGCGCTCCATCGGTGTGGTCTTTGGCCTTGTCTTCATTTTGTGCGGTCTCGCATTCAAAATGTCGGCGGCCCCATTCCATATGTGGACGCCCGATGTGTATGAGGGCTCGCCCACGGTTTCGACTGCCTTTTTTGCCTCTGCGCCCAAGGTTGCCGCTTCTGTCCTCTTTGCTCGCGTCTGCTTTGAAGCCTTTGGCCCGCTTGAAAAGGATTGGCTAGGAATCGTCGTGATCATGGCCGTCCTGTCTATGGCAATTGGTGCTTTGTTTGCGCTGCAGCAGACCAATATCAAACGCCTGTTGGCCTATTCCTCCATCGCCAACATGGGCTATGCGCTGGTTGCGATTGCTTGCGGGCCAGAGTTTGGGCCGAAAGCACTGCTGGTCTTTGTCTCCATCTATGCCATCACATCTGTCGGCTTGTTTGGCGTCGTGCTCTCCTTGCGCAATACCGAAGGCGAACGGGTCGAGACAATATCAGCTCTGTCTGGCCTGTCGCGTTCCAACCCGCTTCTGGCTTCGGCTCTGACCATGTTGCTGTTCTCGGTCATGGGGATTCCACCCTTGGCAGGCTTCTTCGGGAAGTGGGAAGTGATTTTGGCAACAAGTGCGTCGGGGCTTCTACCTTTGGCAATCGCTTTGATCTTGGCGTCGGTGGTCTCGGCCTTCTATTATCTGCGCATCATCAAGACGGTTTGGTTTGACGAGCCACACATCGCGATGGTGCCGGTTGGGGCTTCCACGACCCTGACGCTGACTGGGGCGACTTTTGTCCTGGCTGCTTTGACCTTGGTGATCGGCCTCGTTGGTTCTGCTGCCAGCATCGCTGGGGCTGGCTTCCATTGACGCCAGGCCTTGCGGGCGGACACGATGACGTCCGGCTTTATGATACGATTGATTCCACCAATGACGAGGCGCGCCGCCTAACTGAAGGCGGCGAAACCGGACCCTTGTGGGTGCGCAGCCTTGAACAAACCAAGGGCAGGGGCCGGCGCGGCCGAACTTGGTTGGGGGAGCCCGGCAATCTGTTCACTACAGGTCTGTTCACGCTGACCTGCGGACCTGCAGAAGCGGCCAATTTGTCCTTTATCGCGGCTCTTGGTGTGGCTGAGGCGGTTGATCCCCATGTCACAGACGGCTTGGTCAGTCTCAAATGGCCTAATGACGTCTTGATAGCGGGCAAGAAGACCAGTGGCATTTTGCTGGAGAGCTGGCAGGGGCCATATGGCTTTCACGTGGCAGTTGGCATTGGCGTGAATGTGCGCACCCGCCCAAACAACATGGACCAGCCGATCACCTGCGTTGCCGACCACGTTCGTTATGGCCATCCACCCGTCAGCGCAGAAATTTTGTTTGAGGCGTTGCGTGAGCGCTTTCAAAAGTGGTTTAACCTATGGGCTCAAGCGGGCTTTGCTGCGATTGCAGAGACTTGGCTTATGCGGGCTTCCGGCGTTGGCGAGCCCATCATTGTGCGTTTGCCACATGAGACGCTTGAAGGCCGCTTTTATGGCCTCGCGCGTAATGGGGCGCTGCAGCTTAAACAAGCCGATGGCACGATTGTCGAAGTTACGGCAGGCGATGTGTTCTTTGGCTAGGGCGACCTGCACCCTTGGTACTGGCGCAGCCCACCGCCTGCAGGTTAAAGAGGGCACGCAAGCAGGTCATGGCACCTGTGGACTGGTACCCAAACGGGCTTGACCCCGTATTCGAGACAAACCCAGGGGGATGCATGCTGCTGGCCATTGACGTTGGAAACACCAATTCGAAGTTTGCTGTCCATGATGGCACAAAATGGCGCGGCACATGGCGCGCGGCCAGTAATTCGTCCCGAACAGCCGATGAATATGCTGTATGGCTGGATGCAGCCATGCGCTTTGCAGGTTTGACCATCCATGACCTCAATCATTGCGTCATCTCAACTGTGGTGCCGCAAGCGTTGTTTCATTTGCGCAATTTGTCGCGCCGCTATGTCCGGGTAGAGCCTTGGGTCGTGGGTGAAAATGCAGAACTTGGTATCGATGTACGCATCCCCAAGCCATCCGAAGCTGGTGCCGACCGCCTCGTCAATGCCATCGGCTCCTTCATCCAGTATGGCGGGCCTTGTATTGTGATCGACAGCGGTACAGCGACCACATTTGACATTGTGGGGTCAGATGGCGCATTTGAGGGCGGTGTGATTTCACCCGGGATCAATTTATCCCTTCAAGCGCTACACACAGCCGCGGCACGTTTGCCGCGCATCGAAATTCGTAAGCCTGACAAAGTTATCGGTACCGACACGGTCGGTGCCATGCAGTCTGGTGTTTTTTGGGGCTATATTGAGCTGATTGATGGTTTGATCGACCGGATCAAGGCCGAATATGGCGCACCCATGAAAGTGATCGCAACCGGGGGTGTCGCCTCTTTGTTTGAAGGCGCTTCGACCCATATTGATCATTATGATCAGGACCTGACGACTATCGGGCTTTTAGAAATCTTTGAACGCAATGGCGGCAGGTCCGCCAAACGGAACCCAACGTGACAAAAACAAAATCAGATGAACTTGTCTTTCTTCCCCTCGGTGGCTCTAATGAAATCGGCATGAACCTTAACGCTTACGGCTTCGGGCCGGATGGCGATAGGAAATGGATTGTTGTCGATGTTGGTGTCACCTTTGCCGGAGAGGAAGGTATCCCAGGCGTGGACTTGATCCTGCCCGATCCAGAATTCTTAGAGACCAATAAGGATGATATTCTCGCCATTGTGCTGACACACGCCCATGAAGACCATATCGGAGCTATGGGCTGGCTATGGCCACGCTTTCCCGCACCCGTCTATGCGACGCCCTTTACCGCACATCTCCTGCGCGACAAGTTACGCGAGCGCGGGATTGAGAGAAAAGTCCCCCTCCATGAGGTGCCGTT
Source organism: Maricaulis salignorans (assembly GCA_943372135.1). Taxonomy (GTDB): domain Bacteria; phylum Pseudomonadota; class Alphaproteobacteria; order Caulobacterales; family Aquidulcibacteraceae; genus Aquidulcibacter. The sequence continues at coordinate 427,009 of CALRXH020000001.1, forward strand.
GAAGCATCGATTTCAAATCGGCCCGTTTGACATTGAGTATGTGACGCTGACCCATTCGATCGCAGAGCCGAATGGCCTTGCAATCCACACACCTTTGGGCACAGTTATGCACACGGGCGACTGGAAGATCGACATCGACCCCTTGATTGGCGAACAGACTGATAGCGCCCGCATCCGCCAGATTGGCGATGATGGCGTGCTGGCGATGATCTGCGACAGCACCAATGTGTTTTCCGACGGCGAAGCGGGCTCTGAAGCCGGCGTTCGCGACGGTCTGTTTGAAGCAATCGCCGAACAAAAGGGTAAAGTGGCTGTTGCGTGCTTTGCCTCAAACGTGGCGCGCATCCTCTCCACGGTCGAAGCCGCAACGGCGGCTGGCCGCTCGGTCTCCTTGATCGGCCGCTCCATGCTGCGCATTACTGGGGCTGCCAAAGCGGTCGGCCTGTTGCAAGATGCGACCTTCATAGAGCCTGAAATGGCGCGCCATTTGCCAGACAACAAATTGCTTTATCTCTGCACGGGCAGTCAAGGCGAGCCGCGCGCCGCTTTGGCCCGCATCGCAGAAGGCAACCACCCCTTTGTGACCCTTGGACGCGGCGATACCTGCCTCTTCTCCAGCCGCGAGATACCGGGCAATGAGCGGGCGATTTTAGAGCTGCAAAACAAGCTCGCCATGCGCGGCGTGTACATCATCACGGGCAAGGATCGTCATATCCACGTCTCGGGCCATCCGTGTCGCGACGAGTTGCGCGCCATGTATGAGATGGTGCGCCCGCAAATCGCCATCCCGACACATGGCGAACAACGCCATTTGATGGAACATGCGAAATTCGCTTTGAGCCTTCAGGTGCCAGAAGCTCTCGCCGTAAAAAATGGGGACATGATCCGCTTGGCCCCAGGCCCTGCGGTCGTGATTGATGAAGTGCCTAATGGCCGGTTGTTGGTGGATGGAGATGCCATAATCGCCGCCGACAGCGATACAATTCGTGACCGCATTCGTTTGGGTGAGCATGGCTATGTGATGGTATCGATCGCGATTGATGCCAAAGGCCGGATCAAGGCCGGGCCAGATGTGCGCGCCCGCGGTCTGTCGGAACGTAATGGGTCGCCTGCCGAAGGCCGCTTGGAACAATTGGCCGATGCGGCCGAAGAGGCCTTTAACCGCCTGAAGCCTGATCAGCGCATGGACGAAGAAACCGCCGAAGGCTTTGTCATGCGAGCTGTGCGCAAGGCTTGTGACCGCATCTTTGGCAAGCGTCCCATCGTCGATGTCGTGGTGATGACGATTTAGGGCTGGCTCTATAGCTGCTTCTTTAGGGAAAACCGATTTAGAAGCGCTTTGGTGCAGGCTTTGCCTTGTACGCAAAGGCGCACCCAAAAGGATGTCGTTGCGCCTGACTTTGTCAAGCCTTGAGCCCGCTCTGCGGGTCGCCCTTCGGGCGAGGGCTTGACTGGGCCAAGCGCAAAATCAAAATCAGCAGAGACTTGAATGCAAGCAAAGCGTGGCATTCAAGTCTTCCAAGTTTTGGCCTTAAACTGGAAGCAGCTTCCGAGCGTTTTCCCTAAGGCGTACCCAAGAATGTCATCGCCGCAACCACATAGCCTTCGACACTCGACTTGACCGAGGCCTCTGGTTCAATCCGGAACAAAGGCGAGTGATGGGGTGGTGCTTTGCTCATGTCATCGGTGATGCTGCCGCCGACATTGAAGAACACGCTTTTAATCCCGCCCCACTCGGGCGCACCATAATAGGCAAAGTCCTCCGCGCCCATGCTGGATCTCTCAATCTTCGACATGCGATCAGGGCCAAAGGCGGTCTCGAGGCTGGCGCGCAGCTTGGCGGCGTTCTCAGGATCATTCAGATTGGGCGGAGCTTTCTCCGACAGATTGGTGACGATGGGCATCCGATCTTCCGGCACGCCATAGGTTTTTGCCACACCGTCAGAAATGCGCTTGATCCCATCAAGGAGCTTTGCCCGCACTTCCGGCGTGTCAGCCCGCACCGTCAGCTCCAGCCGCGCATCTTCGGGAATGATGTTACGCTTTGACCCGGCGTGCACAACACCCACGGTCACAATACCCGGCTCAAGCGGCGAAATATTGCGGCTGACCAGAGTCTGTAGCGCCATGACCAGATTGGACGCGATGACAATCGGATCGACCGTCTGTTGTGGCGAGGCACCATGGCCGCCGACCCCGCGCACGATGATGTTAACGCTGTCCGAGCTGGAATTGGCCACGCGGTTTTCAACCTTGAACTTGCCGCGCTCTAGGCCGCTGGCAATGTGGAGGCCCAGGGCAACATCAGGCTTTGGGAAGCGGGTATAAAGGCCATCTTGCAACATCGCCAAAGCCCCACCTAAACGTTCTTCGGCTGGCTGGAAAACGAGTACGATTGTGCCGCGCCACTGACTCTTGCGTGCCATCAATTGCCGCGCTGCCCCGATGAGGGCGGCGACGTGAACATCATGGCCACAGGCATGCATGACGGGCATCTCAACCCCGTCAGCGTCGATTTGCCGGACTTTGGATTCATAAGGCAGGCCATTACGTTCGAGGATTGGAAGACCGTCCATGTCGGCGCGCAACATAATAGTTGGTCCTGCGCCATTGCGGATCACACCGACAACACCTGTGCCGCCGACCTTCTCTGTTATCTCAATACCGCCTATGGCACGCAGTTCTCGTGCCACGACGCCCGCAGTGCGAATTTCGCGGAAGGACAGTTCTGGATTGGCGTGCAAGTCCTCCCACAAGCTTTTGAGCGAGCTTGAATAATCAGCGGCCACACTAGCGCTTACTTCTGGAATTCTCAGCATCTGCACCGGCGCCGTCGGTTTAGGGGCAGCAGCGCCTAAGATGATCAGAGCAGCTAATGCAGCGATTGAAGTTGTTCTTTTCATAGTGGTCTCCCCGATCACAATTCTGATCACAGCCTTTTGAGGCTAAGGACCGCCGCCGCGCTTGTCTATCCAAAAGTGAGGCCTACCTGTGGGCTAAGATTGACGTAGCCGCCTAAAGCCATGATGGAAGCGGGCCACTTGCACAGGAAAAGCATCATGAAACTGGGTCGTCTCAATCACGTCGGCATTGCCGTGCCCTCCATTGCCGCTGCCTTGGAAAATTACAGAGCCCTCTATGGCGTCACCGAGGCCGATATTACGCCGATGCGCGAGATGCCGGAGCAAGGCGTGAAGGTGGCTTTTGTCGATATTCCAAATAGCCAGCTTGAGTTGATTGAGCCTTTGGGGGAGGCTTCGCCCATCCACAAGTTCCTTGAAAAGAACCCCAATGGCGGCCAGCATCATGTGTGTTTTGAAGTGCCAGAGATTTATGCCGCCCGCGACGCGATGAAGGTCAATGGCGCGACCATTCTGGGCGAACCGCGGATTGGGGCTCACGGCACTTTGATTATCTTTGTTCACCCAAAGAATTCTAACGGCGTCTTGATCGAACTAATGGAAACACCAAAGGGGCCCCATTAGATGGATTGGTTCACAGGGATTGCAATCTTCCTCACCATGTGGTGGGTGATACTTTTTTGCGTGCTACCGATTGGCGTACGCAGCCAGGAAGAAAGCGGCGAAGTTGTCGCAGGCACAGACCCTGGTGCCCCTGTCGTCGCCAACATCAAGCAGAAACTTATCTGGACGACGGCGATTACGTCCATTGTGTGGACAGCTTTTGCCCTGCTTTTGATGTCAGGCTGGGTCTCTTTGGAGCATCCATTGGGTCGGTTGATGGGCTGATGGGCTCGATCGACCTGATTATTGGGTCAATTTCGGCTTCAAGCCCAAAAAGAGGGCAGGGTTTGCACCACATTCAGCCGCATGATGGGCATAAGCATGTTTTTGCGGGAATGGGGCAGCCACCATGTTGCACCTGTGAGGCGGAACGGCGATTGTGCACTTGCGAGACGGGCCTGTCGCCCCATCGTAAATGCCTGATGGCGTTTCCTCCCAGAACCTTGTGCCGCGCCTGAACCGTTCAAGCGCGGCCTTTTTTCGGTTGAGGGTTGGGAGGGCCAGCTGCGCATCTATCCGCGGTCACATGCGTGCCTAATGGTGGGCGGTCCTTTGGGCGTACCTTGGCGAAGCGGATAAGCTAGCCCAATGCCTTTCACTTAGAAGCGCTTTGTTGCTCATTCTGGCTCACCAAACCGCTACCTCAATTCTCTTTGCGACATATGGGTCGTCAAGAGTCCGCTTTCTTCGAAAGCGGATCGCCTCGCGACGCAGCGGAGCTGCGCACTTGACTACCCAGATGTCGTGCTAATCCTCGATCACCCGTTTTGGTGAAACATAGTTTTCACCAAAATGGGTCCAGACGAAAAGAACTTCTTCTCGCCCCGCCGCCCACACCACCCGCAGCGCTGACTAATTGCCTCAGCGCGCGGCACAGACTAAGGCAGAGCGTCAAAGAGAAGGTGATCGCCATGCGCATGTCGCGCTATTTTCTGCCTGTTACAAAAGAAACTCCGGCCAATGCCGAAATCGTGTCGCACAAGCTAATGCTGCGTACCGGCATGATCAAGCAACATTCCGCCGGGATTTATTCCTGGCTGCCTTTGGGCTTGAAAGTCTTGCAAAAAATCGAGGCGATTGTCCGAGAGGAACAAAACCGTTCTGGCGCGCTGGAGGTTTTGATGCCCACTATGCAAGGGGCTGATTTATGGCGTGAAAGTGGGCGCTATGATGCCTATGGCGCGGAAATGCTACGCATTACGGATCGGCATGAGCGTGATTTGTTGTTTGGGCCCACGGCTGAAGAAGTCGTAACCGATATCTTCCGCAACCATGTGCGCTCTTACAAGGAATTGCCACTGAACCTCTACAACATTCAATGGAAGTTCCGCGATGAAGTCCGGCCCCGCTTTGGCGTAATGCGCGGGCGCGAGTTCTTGATGAAAGACGCCTATAGCTTTGACCTCGATGAAGTTGGCGCGCGCGATGCCTATAATAAGATGTTCTTGGCCTATCTGAAGACATTCCAGCGCTTGGGCCTGCAAGCCGTGCCGATGCGCGCCGATACGGGGCCTATCGGTGGCGATTTGAGTCATGAGTTTCTGGTCTTGGCTCCAACCGGGGAAAGTGGCGTATTCTACGACGCCATTTATGACGAGACTGACTGGGCTGGCATGGACATCAGCTTTGATAACAACGACGCAGCGCGCGCCAATCGCGCTGAAACCGTCTCGCGCATTATCAAAGCCTATGCGGCGACCGACGAGATCCACGACATGGCCCGCTTTGAAGCGGAAGTGCCGAAAGACCGTCAACGCACCGGCCGCGGGATCGAAGTTGGCCATATCTTCTTCTTTGGTACTAAATATTCGGCGCCCATGAATGCCAGAGTCTCTGGCCCAGATGGCAAGGACATTTTGGTGCAAATGGGCTCTTACGGTATTGGCGTGTCCCGTCTGGTCGGGGCTATCATTGAAGCCAGTCATGATGAGAATGGAATTATTTGGCCAGATGCTGCCGCCCCCTTTGATGTTGGTGTGATCAGCCTGCGTCCCGGCGATGAGGCCGTCGATTCTGCCTGCGAGCAGGCCTATCAGGCACTGTTGAAGGCTGGCATGGACCCCCTTTATGATGACAGCCAAGATCGGCCTGGGGCGAAGTTCGCCACCATGGACCTGATCGGTGTGCCCACTCAATTGATCGTGGGGCCAAAGGGCTTGGCTAACGGTTTAGTTGAGTTGAAGGACCGCAAAACGGGAACCAAGGAAGAAGTGTCACTGGAAAGCGCGCTGTCACGCCTGACCGCAAAGGCCTCCGCATGAAAGCTGGCGGAGCGGGGCCTTTTGGCATGTGGGAGCGCACGCTGGCCGCACGCTATTTGCGGGCCCGGCGTGAGGATGGCGGGGTCGCTTTGATCTCGCTCATCAGCTTTATCAGCATTTTTTTGGCTGTAGCCGTTCTCATTATCGTGATGAGCGTGATGAACGGATTTCGTGCCGAACTTCTGGGGCGCATTTTAGGTGTCAATGGCCATGTCTTTGTAGATGTGCGCAATATGCCCATTCCCGAAGCTCGCGCCATCGTGGTCAAAGCCAAGGCTTTGCCGGGCGTCGTGGACGTGATGGCCAAGATTGACGGCCAAGTGATGGCAGTCGGCCAAGGCGGAAACCTTGCTCGTGGCGCAGTGGTGACTGGGCTGTCTGCCGCTGACCTCGGTAAGCTCAAGATTGTCTCGGGTAATCTGGTCGGCGGAAACCTCAAGACTTGGGGGGTGGGTGACTATGGCGGCGACGAGATCGCCATGGGTTCCCGCTTGGCCGAGGCCTTGGGACTATTGCCTGGGGATTCGGTTCAATTGATCTCGCCGCAAGGGGCCTCAACTCCTTTTGGGACCACTCCGCGTATCAAGGACTACACGGTCTCGGCCATTTTCGATATTGGCATGAGCGAGTATGACGCCACCTTTATTTACATGCCAATCGAACAGGCCCAATTGTTCTTCTCCAAGGAGGCCAGCTGGGACACGATCGAACTGCGGATGCAGGACCCTGATAAAGCCGACCAATTGGCCCTAGAAGTCGTAAAATTCAGCCAAAACCGCTTTGTGACGGACTGGAGACAACAGTCAGAAAGCCTTGTCTCGGCTTTGCAGATTGAGCGTAATGTGATGCGCTTGATCCTCATGTTGATTGTCGCAATTGCCGCGATGAACATAATCTCAGGTCTTGTCATGCTCGTGAAGAATAAGGGCCGCGATATTGCCATCCTGCGCACGATGGGGGCGTCGCGCGCCTCTATTATGCGTGTATTCATGATGTCTGGAGCCAGTGTTGGCATTCTGGCGACACTGGCTGGGGCCATCGGCGGCACACTTTTCTGTCTAAATATTGGCACCATTCAAAAGGTGGTCGAGTTCGTTTTTGGCCCTGTTTTTAACGCTGACATTTATTTCTTGAGCCAAATCCCCGCTAAAGTAGAATGGCATGAGGTGATCACTACGGCCCTGTTTGCGGCAATCGCAAGCGTGGTGGCCACGCTGCCACCGTCGTGGCGGGCCTCCAAGCTCGATCCGGTGGAGGCCTTGCGCTATGAGTAGCCCTGTTTTGCGCCTTACCGATTTGCGTCGGGTTTACCAAACCCGCGCCGGCGAGTTAGAAGTCCTTAAAGGTGCTAGTCTGACCATCATGCCGGGCGAGATCGTTGCCCTGATTGGCCCGTCAGGCTCGGGCAAATCGTCGCTTCTCCATGCTGCCGGCCTGCTAGAGGCTGCCCAAGGCGGCACAGTGGAATTGGCTGGCATTGATGCAACGAAACTGCCTGATGCTGCACGTACAGCCCTGCGCCGCACCGCGCTGGGCTTTGTCTATCAGTTTCATCATTTGTTACCCGAGTTTAGCGCGGTTGATAATGTCGCTTTACCGCAATGGATTGCGGGCGTCAGCCAATCCGGGGCGCGTGGACGCGCTGAGCAACTGCTTGATCTGATGGGGCTGGCTGACCGCAAACTGCATCAGCCCGGTCAATTATCAGGAGGCGAGCAGCAACGCGTGGCGATTGCGCGCGCACTGGCCAATCAACCAGCCCTTCTGATTGCCGATGAGCCGACCGGCAATCTTGACCCTGCCACCTCCGGTTTAGTGTTTGACACCTTCCGCAGGGCCACCCGGGAAGAGGGTACCTCTGCACTTGTAGCAACTCATAACCTTGATTTGGCAAAGCAAATGGACCGTGTGTTTCGCATCGAAGGTGGCCGGCTCGTGCAGGAATAAGGCCTTTGTTATTTGTTCCCAGATTCTGCAAAGACCCTCTTGCAATAAGAACAAATCATGAATAGAACAAACAAGGAACAAAAAAGGTGGAATATGGCCCAACTTCAAGACGCAGCCGCTTTTGCAGCAATTCTCGCATTCACCCTAATGGCTTGGGGTTGGGGCGCTGTCATCGGTTGAGGATGGCTTTAAAATTTCTGTTGGCGAGGGCTGACGGAAGCTTGAGAGTCCTGTCAGACTAAATCCTTCTTTGACGATGATTCAGTCGATGGATTCAGGTGGTCTTATGGCAGATGTTACTCTCTCGGGCGACGCATTCTCTGGCAGCAGTCAGGGTCTAGGAAGCGTCGCTTTGGCGGGTTCTGCGGGGGCAGTGCAAACGGGAAGGCCTGGGTTGGTTCGCCCTGGCTTTGTGCATTTGCGGGTGCGTTCGGCCTATTCGCTGCTGGATGGCGCGATGACGGTCAAAAAGCTGGCGAGCTTTGCCGCTAAGGCGGGTTGTGTCGCTGTCGGTATCTCAGACCCAAATTTGTTTGGTGCACTCGAGTTTTCAGAAGCTTTGGCCGAAAAGGGCATTCAGCCTATTATGGGCTTGACGCTACCAGTCTCTTTCCTCGGTCAAAAGCCTGGTGCGGCTGCTGGCCCGGATGGTAGTTTGGCGCTGATAGCGCAGAATGAAGTCGGCTGGGCTAATTTGATGGCCCTTTCCAGTCTGTCCTTCCTGGAAGCGCCAGCCGGCAGTCTGCCTCATGTCAGGTTGCAAAAAGTGCTCGACCATAGTGAAGGTGTCATCTGTCTTACTGGCGGGCGAGAAGGGCTATTGTCCCGTGCACTTCTAGCCAATTTGCAGACTGAGGCCGACAAGCTGGTGCGCTTGCTGGCTAAAGCATTCCCCGATCGGCTTTATGTCGAACTGCAGCGTCACGGTATGGCCGATGAGGTTGAAGTTGAGCCGCTCCTGATCGACCTGGCTTATCAAGGTAATTTTCCGTTGGTGGCGACCAATGATGTACGCTTTGACAGCCCAGAGCGGCATCGCGCCCAGGATATTTTGATGTGTATTGGCCAAGCCACCCGCGTGGCCGATGACAAGCGCGAGCGCGTGTCGGCCAATCATTGCTTGCGAAGCGAAGCCGAGATGATGGCCTTGTTTGCGGACCTGCCAGAGGCTTTGGCAAATAGTGTGGATATCGCACGGCGTTGCGCTATACGCCCACTGATGCGGGCACCGATCCTGCCGCGCTATACGACGGCAGAAGGGCGCGATGAGCCCGAGGAATTGGCCTCACAAGCCCGCCAAGGCCTTGAGGCCCGCCTTGCCAAGCGGCCACCTGTAGTGGCGCGCGAGATTTACGAGCAGCGGTTGGAGCACGAAATCAATGTGATCAACCGCATGGGCTTTGCTGGTTACTTTCTGATCGTTGCCGATTTCATCAAATGGTCGAAGGAACACAACATCCCCGTCGGCCCAGGGCGGGGCTCTGGTGCAGGCTCACTGGTTGCTTATTCGCTGACCATCACAGACCTTGATCCCTTGGCCTTTGGCCTTCTGTTTGAGCGCTTCTTGAACCCGGAACGTGTATCCATGCCAGACTTCGATATCGACTTCTGCCAAGAAAAGCGCGACCAGGTAATTGAGTATGTTCAGAAAAAATATGGTGCAGACCGGGTCGCCCAAATCATAACTTTCGGTACCCTACAGGCACGAGCTGCGCTTCGCGACGTGGGTCGGGTCTTGGATATGTCGTATGCCCAAGTCGATCGGCTTGCAAAAATGGTACCGAACAATCCTGCAGCACCTGTTACCTTGGCCCAGGCTATCAAGAATGAGCCGCGGTTACAAGAAGAGCGGTCTCGCGATGCCGATGTGCGCACCTTGTTAGACGCCGCAATTGAGTTGGAAGGGCTTTACCGAAATGCCTCCACGCACGCCGCAGGCGTGGTAATTGGGGATAGGCCGCTCCATGAGCTTGTGCCACTCTATAAGGATCCCCGCTCTAGCCTGCCCGCCACCCAATTCAACATGAAGTGGGTGGAGCCTGCGGGCCTCGTGAAGTTTGACTTTCTGGGTCTGAAAACTCTGACAGTGATCCAGCGCGCGTTGGACTTCCTAAAGGCGCGCGACATCGTGGTTGATCTCGACACACTGCCGTTTGATGATCCCAAAACCTATGAGCTTTTGGCGTCGGGCAAGACGATGGGCGTGTTCCAGTTAGAAAGCCAAGGTATGCGCGATACCTTGCGCAAGATGCGGGCTGATACCCTAGACGACATTATCGCGTTGATTTCGCTTTATCGTCCAGGGCCGATGAAGAATATCGAGACCTATTGCGATGTGAAGTTTGGTCGCAAAGAAGCGGATTACCTTCATGAAAGCCTGGTCTCTGTTTTGAAGGAGACCCAAGGCGTTATCATTTATCAAGAGCAGGTGATGCAGATTGCTCAGATCCTGTCGGGCTATTCTTTGGGCGAAGCAGACTTGTTGCGCCGCGCCATGGGAAAGAAGAAACCCGAAGAGATGGCCAAGCAAAAGGATCGTTTTGTCAGTGGGGCCACCGAACGGGGCGTTGATGGGGAACTCGCCGACCGTATCTTTGAATTGGTGAGTGAATTTGCTGGCTATGGGTTTAACAAGTCGCACGCTGCCGCGTATGCCGTGATTGCTTATCAGACCGCCTATCTGAAAGCCAATCATCCGGTTGAATTCATGGCCGCTTCGATGTCGCTCGATATTGATGATACCGATAAACTTGGTGCTTTTTTGCAAGAAGCAAAAAGCATGAGGATCAAGGTGTTGTCACCAGACCTTAACTATTCTGAGGCTGATTTTTTTGTCCAAGACAATGCCATTCGATATGCGCTGGGCGGGATTAAGTCTGTTGGTGCGGCGGCCATGTCCCAAGTGGTGGGAATCCGGCAAGCAGGAGGCAAGTTCAAGTCGCTGCATGATTTAGCAGAGCGGGTGGATCCACGTATTCTCGGTCGCAGGACGTGGGAAACTTTGGCCAAAGCAGGGGCGTTTGATTCGATAGAAGCTAATCGTGCTTTGGTGTTTGCCTCTTCTGACCAATTGGTGGCCCATGCCAATGCTGCGGCCGCGGATCGGCAAAGCGCGCAAACTAGCCTGTTTGGTGACGCGGCCCCGCCGCCACGTGCGCCGTTGCCCAGCGTCAAACCTTGGTCAGCCCAAGAACGCTTGGATAATGAGTTTGCAGCACTCGGTCTGTTCCTGTCGGGTCATCCACTTGATGATTTGGTTGAGGCGTTACGTCGTCGACAAACAGTGTTCTTCTCTGAAGTTCACTCCAAAATGCACGGTTCAGACGCAATCTTCCGCATGGCGGGTGTTGTCCGGTCGCGAAAGGAGCGCCCGGCTCGCGATGGCGGGAAGTTTGCGTGGGTGACTTTAAGTGATCCAACAGGTGAGTTTGAGGTGATGATTATGCCTGAAACGCTCAATGAAGCGCGGGACTATCTTGAACCTGGGACATCGGTCAGTTTTCGTGCGAAGGCAAGGCTACGAGATGGCGACTTGAAACTTTCGGCGGAGAAGATCGAGCTGTTGGACCAAGCCGATATGTCTGGCTGTGCTGGAATAAAAGTATTCTTGGCTCGTGGTGCACCCATCGAAGAATTGGCTCGCGTGACTGAGACCCTGCGCGGGGCCACATCGTCAAGCTTTGGAGAATTGCGCTTGGTTATCGAACTCGCCGATGGTCGAGAAGTGGAAATTCAGGCCCCAGGGCGCTTTCCGATCGATGTCGCCGCCCGGCGCGCCTTAAAAAGTGCAGCCGGCGTTGACTTGGTTGCTGAGTTTTAACGGCTTTCTGCGCCCACCTAATTCATCAAGATGACATGACGAACCTTGGCAGTCGCTTGGGCAGAACCGCGTTCAATAGATTGGAGAAAAGCCAACCCTGAGGTCGCGTCTAATAGCGCCGATAGAGGCCTGCAAGTACGCCTTGTACTTTCACACGATCCGGTCCGAAAATTCGCGTTTCATAACGGGGGTTGGCAGCTTCCAAGGCAATTGACTGGCCGCGACGGCGCAAGCGCTTTAGCGTCGCCTCTTCTTCGTCGATCAAGGCTACAACTATATCTCCGGATTGGGCATCGTCTGCGCGGCGGATGATGACAAAATCGCCTTCCAAGATACCAGCATCAATCATAGAATCGCCTTTCACCTCCAGGGCAAAATGCAGAGCTGGATCCAATTTGTCCGGTGCTGCAATCCGATCAATCTCATGTTGTATTGCCGCAATTGGCACACCCGCAGCAATACGACCCAAGACCGCAATATCATTGGCCGCTGAGGACGGTATGACTGGAATAGGTGTCGTTGGCTTCGAACCCACCACCAGCGGCATAAAGGGCTGGCGGCCTTTTGGTGGGGCGGCTGTCGTGGCACTATCGGGTAATTTTAATACTTCCAGGGCCCGCGCTCGATGGGCGAGGCGACGCAAAAATCCCCGCTCTTCAAGGGCGGTGATCAGGCGGTGAATGCCCGACTTGGATGCCAGATCCAGAGCATCCTTCATTTCATCAAAGGACGGTGAGACTCCGGTTGCCTTGAGACGCTCATGTATGAATAGCAATAGCTCTCGTTGTTTGGACGTCAGCATCAACTTCCCCTATCCTGCGGGGAACTGCCTAAGGCCCCCATCAATTGCGATGTCACCGTGAACGATGCACGAACAAAGTGGCGATGTTCTAACTCTGTTCCGTTTTTGCGTCTATAGGTTCATGTGAATTTTTCCGCAGCCGCAAGCTGGCTTACCTGCACCTGTCCCTCTCGCCTGTCGGCGGCATGACTGCTAAGTCAGGCCAGATAGGAAAAGAACATGAAAGTCAGATTTGCACCTTCACCCACCGGCAAGCTTCACGTCGGCAATGTGATCACAGCCTTGCGTAACTGGTTATTTGTGCGCCAACACGGCGGCACCTTCCTACTGCGCATTGATGACACCGATACAGCGCGCTCCACGAAAGCTTATGAGGACGGCATTCGCACGGATCTGGCCTGGCTTGGTCTGACTTGGGATGAAGAGGCGCGCCAGTCGGACCGTTATGATATCTATGACAAGTCGCGTGATCGTCTGATCGCGGCGGGCCTGCTTTATCCCTGCTATGAGACATCGGAAGAACTAGACCGCAAGCGCAAGATCGCCTTGTCGCGAAAATTGCCTCCAGTCTATGACCGTGCGGCTCTCGCTCTCTCTTCTGAAGAGAGAACCGCCCTTGAAGCTGAAGGACGCAAACCCCACTGGCGCTTTAAGCTTTCAGGCAATCGCGTGGCTTGGCAGGACTTGATACGGGGCGAGCAAACAGTTGATACATCTTCCATGTCCGACCCAGTGCTGATACGAGAAGATGGAGCTTATCTCTACACCTTGCCTTCGGTGGTAGACGATGTGGATTTGGGCGTCACCCATGTTATCCGCGGCGAAGACCATGTTACTAATACTGGTGCGCAGGCTGAAATCTTCGAAGCTCTGACCGGTGGCAGGCGTCCTGAGTTTGGCCACTTTCCGATGCTCGTGGGCGCTGATGGTGAGACCTTATCGAAGCGCATTGGCTCTTTGTCGGTTGAAAGCCTGCGCGAGCAAGGAGTGGCACCCTTGGCTGTCTTGTCTCTTATGGCGCGGATCGGTACCTCTGACCCGGTGGAAGCGGTAGACAATCTTGAGACCTTGATCGCTGGTTTTGACTTTGCCAAGATTGGTCGTGCGCCGGCCCGCTTTGATCCCGAAGACGTTCGCCGCCTGGATGCTCAATTGCTCCAGCATGCCGATTATGGCGCGGTTAAGGCACGATTGATGGCGTTGGACTGCGATCTGGGAGAAGCGTTCTGGTTGGCCGTCCGCGGCAATCTCGCGAAGTTTGATGATGTGGCGCTATGGGCCAAAGTGGTTCGGGGTCCAATAGAGCCACAGATTGATGAGCCTGGCTTTATCTCAACAGCGCTCGACCTTCTGCCGCCTGGTCCTTATGATGAGACGTCTTGGTCAAGCTTTACCGAAGCGGTAAAACTTGCAACAGGGGCCAAAGGCAAAGGTCTGTTCATGCCCTTGCGCAAGGCGCTTACGGGCCAAGATCACGGTCCGGAGATGAAGCTGATCTTTATGCTGCTTGGCCCAGATCGCGCTGCAGCCCGCTTGGCAGGGAAGGCTTTTTAGAGCCGATGACTGCTTGTTCGGGTCGGTTGGAGACTCCGGTGCTTTGCGACTTATGGTTCATGATGTGAGCTGGACACGAATGCCAGCTTAAAGGGGGCGACCGTATTCGATAGACCTGCGCGAACGCGCGGTCGAGGCGAGGATGACCGCTCTATCGCCACCGATGCCAGCCCGGAAATTTGGTGTTGCCCCGTCTTCAGTGATTAAATGGTGGCAATTGTTTGTGCCGACGAAAAGTGTGAAGCCGGGCAGGATAGTGGGACATTGACCCAATGCCCTGTCGGCTTAGGAAGCACTTATTGTTGAGTTAATGGCAACAACGCCGCATTTGATCTACCAAAGATTGACATCGTTGTTGGACGAACAAGGCATCATCTGTCGCGCAATGGGGTATGGCAATTCAGCCCTGACATAGCCCAGCGCCGCGTACCATGGCATTGCTTTTGTCACTTCTCGACCATAATCTAATTGTGTTTATTAATGAAATTTGGAACAAAGCCAAGTTGGCCCCACTGAGGGGTTCTGCGACCATGCGGGCAAAAACGGATTGGATGTGCCCATCATGGCCAATGGCGTACCAAGACATGTGTTGCGGCGCTGACAACAGCCAGTAGTCAAGCGCCCTGATTGGTTGGTAGCCCTATTGATGGCTTCTGCTTTACTGCCTGGTTTGGGCAATTTCTCGTTCCTGCTATACGGCCCGAACAAATCATCTTCATGGACGATGCAGGCTACCGTAAAGTCCATGCCGTCCGCACAGGCATAAAAGCATCAGGGGCACGCCTGCGGTTCCTGTTGCCTTATCCGCCCGATCTCAATCCCGTCAAACAATCCTTCTCCACGATCAAATAGGCGATGCGCATGGCCCAAACCCCAACTCTCGATCCCATACCCCGAGCACTTGGCAATCTCGTCCAAACAATCCCGCCTCTAGAACACGAGAGCAAAGCCCACTCTATCGGGTTCAGATGAAGTGGATAAGATGTTGCTTCACTTCAGATTTCGAGACCAACTTGGTTCAATTTGAACCGGACGCGCCATAAAACACGATCAAAGCCGTCGGGTGTGTTTCAATCAAAACGATATCGACTCTAGGCCATCCATCGCTTCATCGGGCGTATCCACACAAAAGAAGGAATTGCGGAAAGCCTCAGGCGTGAATTTCGTCACGATCGTGGCTTCAATCAGATCAACAAAAGGCTGCCAAAAAGCGCGGCCAACAAAAACGACTGGTTTGCGGTGAAGCTCAAGGCGTTGCCAGGACAGAGTCTCAACCACTTCTTCCAAGGTTCCGATACCGCCGGGCAAGACAATGAAGGCATCGGATTCTGCAAACAATCCCCATTTTCGCTCGTGCATGGTCTCAACCATACGCGTCTCGAAAGCGGCATTAGGCTTTTCCCACTTGGTTAGAAAGTGCGGCATGATACCTAGAACCTCGCCACCCGCTTCATGGGCCGCACGCGAGGTCGCCCCCATCAGGCCGACATTGCCGCCGCCATAGACAAGGCGAATGCCACGCTTTGCAATTTCCTTGCCCATTCGGGTCGCAAGGTCAAAGTACGCTGGGTCTACCTGGTTTGATGAGCCACAATAGACACAGACAGATCTTAGTTTGGTCATGCCCTGCTCCTCAAGCCGATGTCCGATGTTGCGCCCGAGTCACTTCTTGGTCGCATCTGATTTTTCTTGAGCTTTATGCATGTTTCCAGACAATTGTGCATCAAGCCCTCCCAGCAAACACATTTGGGCTGTTCAATCCATGCCAATATTGCCTATGTGCTCGGTATGAGAAAAGGTGAACGCACAGCTTCTGACGCAGCCAATGAGATTTCACCCATCGGTCGCGCCTTGTCGCGCTTGGTCCGACTGATTGGTGGGCTTGATACAACTGAGCTGCGTGCCCGAGTGGCGCTTGCTCTCGGCCTGACCCTAATCTCCAAGGTTTTCATTGTGGGCGCGCCCTTGGTGCTGGCTGATGCCGTGAACGGCCTGAGCAATGGCAACAATCTATCTTGGGATAGTGTGTTTCTCATGGCCATTGGTACTTGGGCCTTAATGCGCTTTTTGGGTTCTGGTGCACCTCAATTGCGCGACACCATTTTTCAGTCAGTTAGCGAGGAAGCCCAAAGGCGAGCAGGAGTTGCCGTTTTTGGGCATGTGCATTCACTTGGAATCCGGTTCCATCAATCCAAGCGTACCGGGGCGGTTTGGCGCACGATTGAGCGCGGTGTTCGTGCTATCGACTTTCTCACCCGCTTTGTCGCCTTCAATATTGGACCAACCTTGATTGAGCTGGTGATGGCGGCGGCTGTCCTAGGCGTGCGCTATGGCTGGTTCTTTGCGCTGATCGCGGCATCGACCGTCCTAGTCTATACCATAATCACGCTGGCAATCACCGAGTGGCGGTTGCAATATCGTCGCGACATGAATGATGCTGATAGCGAGGCAACAGGCCGTGCAGTCGATTCTTTGATGAATTTCGAAACCGTCAAAGCGTTCGCCGCCGAAGCGCGCGAGACCGAGCGCTATAATCAAGCAGTAGGAACTTATGCCCGAGCTTCGGTGCAATCCAACGCCACCTTACAAGGCCTCAACGCAGCGCAAGGTTTTATCCAGAATTTGGGGCTTGCTGCCATGGTGGCGGCTGCAGGCTATGCGATTTCCCGTGGCACGATGGGGGCAGGTGATATTGCCGCTGTTACGCTGGTCATGCTGAACCTCTATGGGCCACTCAACATCTTGGGCTTTGCTTGGCGCGAGATCAAACAAAGCTCGATCGATATGGAAGCCATGTACGCGCTCCTCGATGAGGTGCCCGATATTGCAGACAAACCGGCTGCCCAGCCGTTACAAGTCAGCCAAGGCGAGGTTCGCTTCGATCGGGTAGCCTTCGTGCATGATGGACGCCATGCAGGTATTGCTGACGTGTCCTTCACAATCCCTAGTGGCAAGACTGTGGCGATTGTCGGGCCTTCTGGCTCGGGCAAATCTACAATTGTGCGTTTATTGTTCCGCTTCTACGATCCCCAAGCTGGGGCGGTGCTTATCGATGGCCAAAACCTGTGCGATGTGACCCAAGAGAGTGTTCGCGCCGCCATCGGGCTCGTGCCGCAAGACGTTGTGCTGTTCAATGATACTTTGGCCTATAACATTGCCTATGGCAGGCCAAATGCCTCGGACAAGGAAATTGAACAAGCTGCCAAAATGGCTCGTCTAGAGGGCTTGATCGCAGCGGCCCCACTAGGGCTCGCGACCAAAGTGGGGGAGCGTGGCTTGAAGCTGTCAGGTGGGGAGCGTCAGCGTGTCGGCATCGCGCGCGCCCTGTTAAAAAATCCACCCATTCTCGTGCTTGATGAAGCGACCTCCAGTCTCGACTCCGTCACTGAAGCCGAAGTCCGCGAGGCTCTAGAAGATGCCGCTAAGGGTCGCACGACCTTGGTGGTTGCCCACCGCCTTTCTACAGTGGCAGATGCAGACGAGATCATTGTGCTCGCGGACGGTAAAGTCGCCGAGCGCGGCACCCATGATGAACTTTTGGCCAAGGGCAAGGTTTATGGCGAACTGTGGGAGATGCAGGCGCGGATGAATGCCCAGACGGCGGTCGAAATTCCCAAGCGCGTTCACACTTAAAACCAACCACGCTTTTGAGAGTTGCCCATAAGGCACACCAGGTGAACTGCCGCGCATTTTTTGGGGAGAAGAGAAGTGGCTCCCCGAGTAGGGCTCGAACCTACGACAAAGCGATTAACAGTCGCTTGCTCTACCAACTGAGCTATCGGGGAACACGTGAAGGCGCGCCTTATACCGCCACCTCTAAAACGTGCAAGCCTTTGATGACGATTGAATGCAGCAAGCTTTAGATCCGAACCGCAAAGCTTCGCTAAACCACACTGAAAAAAAAGCGGGGAGCTATTTCAAGCTCCCCGTCAAGACCGAGTATGGTGGGGTGTCTTCAGCAGAAGACAATGTCAGTTAATATGATTCTAACCTTAATGTTCGGTAAATGACATGGTTAATGATTGGTAGATTATGGGGTGCGGTTAGCGGACTTCAGTGACAAAATCGGCTGTGGGACGGCGCACTTTTGTCAGATTTACGAGCCAATCGCCTTCTTCTTGACGATAGCCCAGGGGCACGATCACGACGCTGCGAAGTCCGCGCTCACCTAGGCCTAAAATCTTGTCCACCGCCGTCGGGTCAAAGCCTTCCATCGGCGTGGCATCAATTTGGGCTTCAGCTGCCGCAACCATGGCCACGCCAACGCCAATATAGGCCTGACGGGCAGCATGGTGATAATTCGCTTCCGCATCACGCTGTGGATAAGTCGCCAAGAGCATATTGCGATAATTCTCCCAGCCGTCGTTTTTAAAGCCGCGGACCTCATTGGTCAGGTCAAACATGTGATTGATTCTGTCTGCGGTATAATTGTCCCAAGCCGCGAATACCAAGACATGAGAGCCTTCGGTGATCTGGGCCTGATTCCACGCAGCGGCCTGGATCTTCGCTCGGACTTCTGGATTGGTAATTAGGATCACTTCGTAAGGTTGCAGGCCGCTCGAAGTTGGCGTGAGACGAATGGCTTCAAGGATTGCCGCAATCTTGTCTTCTGGGATTTTTTTGCTTGGGTCCATTTTTTTAGTTGCATAGCGCCACTTGAGCTGATCGATAAGCATATGGTTTTCCTTCTGGTGATCAGCGTACTGCCGATTGCTTGACATCTGGGGTGCCTGTGCCTGTGATGGAATAGGGGCGACTGTAAGGCGGCCGCTGGTCAACCAATGGCAGCGCATTTAATGTCCTCCTCTGTCCCGTTTAGAAGCAGTTGTGAAGGACCTGCCACATGTTCACCCACATTGTTGTTGGTACCAATGATCTTGAAAGCGCCGGACGCTTCTATGATGCGGCCCTGAAACCCTTAGGTTTGCGCCGACAAGCAAACTCTCCCCAAGCACGGCTCGTTTATGTCGGGGCAGATGCCGGGGCGTTTCTGGTGATGCAGCCTTTGGATGGGCAAAGCGCACAGGCAGGAAATGGCGGCACCATCGGCTTTCGGGCTGCAACGCCTGCAGACGTGGATGCCTTCCATGCCGCAGGCCTTTTGGCCGGCGGGCAAGATGAGGGCGCACCCGGTCCCCGCTCAGGTGGCGCGCGCATGACCTATGGCGCGTATTTGCGTTCGCCAGAGGGGCATAAGATTTGCGCTTTTACACGGGTCTAAGGCTGACGGCCCGAGCCGCGTAAGCGATAAGACACCACCTCAAATTCAATGCCACTTGCGTCAAAGAAATAGAAACGGCGACCAGGTTCATGGTCGCCATGGTTGAAGGGCGTCAGCCCTTGCGCAACCACGTGATCGTTTAGACGGCTGTGGCTGTCTGTTGCTGGAGACCTGAGCTCTTTACAATCCGGGCAACCAAGCCGGAAAGTGTGGGACTGGACCTCGCTACTTACTGGGCGATGATATCTCACCCAGCAGCACGAGCTAAGCACGCTATCGATAAGAAAAACAGAGAGTTCTTGGAGGCCTCGCCCGGAATCGAACCGGGGTACACGGATTTGCAATCCGCTGCGTCACCACTCCGCCACGAGGCCTTCTAGACGCAGAAGCAAGCGGGTAGACCGGCGATGTAACAGAGCAGGCCTTAAGCGGCAATGAAGGACTGCAGGTTCGCGCTGTATCGGAAATCCTAAGTGCAAACTTTGGACAGTTATCCATTCTTGCCCGCAAGACCTAATTCCTTGTATTGGATCGCAGAGCAATTTTTACGCACAGGTACGGGGACCGATATGGATTTTGCGGCAGCACGTGACACGATGATCGAAAGCCAAGTCCGTGCAAATGATATCAACGATCTGGCACTTCTAGGTGCCATGCGGGTTGTTGAACGCGAGCAATACGTCCTGGCCGAAAAGCGCGCCTTTGCTTATGCCGAAGTCACGTCTCCGACGCCGTCCGGCCGCTGGTTGTGGAAGGCCCGCGATTTTTCGAAATTAGCCCAGGCCGCAAATGTTGTGGCTGGCGAGCGGGTTTTGATAATTGGCGGTGCAGGCGGTTATAGCGCCGCTGTTTTTGCTGCTTTGGGTTGCACAGTCACAGTGCTCGACGATGTGGCTGTCGATGTTCCAGAAGTTACCAGCGTGGTGGGGGCTTTGGACTCTCCGCCGTCGGGACCGTTTGACGTAGTATTCGTTGATGGAGGGGTTGAAACCTTGCCAGATGCTTGGACAAAGGTTCTTGCAGAGCAGGGCCGTTTGTGCGTCATCTTACTAAAAGGGCCGATGGGGACCGCCAATATCTTTACCAGGGGCGGGACAAGTGTTGCTGGACGTGTGATTTTTGATGCAACGGTGCCTCAATTGCCAGGCTTTTCCGTCTCGCCCGAATTTGCTCTTTAACGATTTGTTGTCAGATTCACGGCATCGCTGGACTTTGATTGGCAATCCACGTTAGCTTGGCTAACTTCTTGTGCGATTCGCACGCTATGGGGATATTATGAGCGCCGCAGACGCACAACCCGAACCGACTATGGAAGAAATCTTGGCCTCGATTCGCCGGATTATTTCTGAAGATGACAGCGCTGCTCCACCCCCTGAAGCTGCGCCAGCGGATGCGCCTGAACCAGATTTCGACAACGAAGTTTTGGAATTGAGCGAGCCTGTCATGGAAATGCCGGAAACGGTCTCGCCAGACTTCGACTTTGACGCCTTGCCTGTCGAAGATGAGCCTGAAGTCACGCTTGAGGAAATCATTATCGAAGATCGCTGGGAAGAGCCAGAACCTGCGCCTGCACCGCCTGCACTGCCTCCTCCGCCCCTTGCAGCGGCACCGATCGAGGCACCTGCGTATGTGACCGTTCCAGAGCCTGCACCAACGCCATTCCCTTTCGATCAGGGTTTGGTGAGCAATCCAATCGCTGACAAAGCTTCATCAGTCTTCCAAAAATTGGCCCCCAACACCACGCTGCCGGGTATGTTTATTTCTGGCAATACGGTGGAAGCTATGGTTGGTGAGTTGATCAAGCCGATGTTGAAAGACTGGCTTGACGCAAATTTGCCCCGCATTGTGGAAGAAAAAGTTGAAGCCGAAGTTGCACGGATCGCCCGTCGCTCCTTCTAAGACTGCGCTTTGGGTCCTTCTGGCCGCTTCGAACAGCATAAAGTCTTCAAAAGTACGGCGTTGGCATGGTATGCCAACGTCGCTTTTGATTGGTGCCATTGGGGCTAATCCTCGTCGCCCACGTCACATTCACTCGGGACACACATGTTAGAAAGTCATTTCTCCGCCCAAGCTGCTGAGCCTCGTCTATATGCGGCATGGGAACACTCTGGCGCGTTTAAGCCAAAAGCCGATCCAGACGCGGAAACTTTCTCCATTGTTATTCCTCCGCCGAATGTGACGGGGTCGTTGCACATTGGTCATGCGCTGAACTGCACACTGCAAGACATCTTGTGTCGGTTTGAGCGTATGCGCGGTAAATCGGTCCTC
Source organism: Maricaulis salignorans (assembly GCA_943372135.1). GTDB lineage: Bacteria > Pseudomonadota > Alphaproteobacteria > Caulobacterales > Aquidulcibacteraceae > Aquidulcibacter. The sequence goes on from CALRXH020000001.1 coordinate 448,406, forward strand.
TGGCAACCGGGCCTCGATCATGCGGGCATTGCCACGCAAATGGTGGTTGAACGTCAGATGGCGCAAAGCGGCACCAACGAGAATCGCCGTACATTGGGTCGGGAAAAATTCTTGGAGCGAGTCTGGTCTTGGAAGGCCGAGAGCGGTGGGACGATCACCACTCAGCTTAAACGCCTCGGTGCTTCGTGCGACTGGAGTCGTGAGCGTTTCACCATGGACGACGGCCTGTCTGCTGCCGTGCGCAAGGTCTTTGTACAACTCTATAAGGAAGGTTTGATTTACCGAGATAAGCGCTTGGTAAACTGGGATCCGCACTTTGAAACCGCTGTCTCGGATCTGGAAGTTGTTAATGAAGAGCGGGCGGGGCATTTCTGGCACTTCAAATATCCGCTAGAAAATGGCGAGACCTTTGAATTCCCGATCGCTTTTGACGAGGATGGCGAACCCACGGAGTTTGAAACCCGCGACTATATTTCCATTGCCACGACGCGGCCTGAAACCATGCTGGGCGATGGCGCTGTGGCAGTTCATCCCAGCGACAAGCGTTATGCGGCAATTGTCGGCAAGCGCTGTTTACTGCCGCTGGCGGATCGTTTGATCCCGATCATCGCGGACGAATATCCCGACCCGGAGTTTGGTTCGGGTGCGGTAAAGATTACCGGCGCGCATGATTTCAACGACTATAAAGTCGCTCGACGCCACAATATTGAGATGTTTGTCCTGCTCGATACCAAGGGCCGGATGCTGGATGCTGACTATATCCCGCAAGCCTATCGGGGGCTCGATCGGTTTGACGCGCGCAGCCAAGTGGTCGCCGATATTGATGCGCGCGGGTTGATGTTGAAGGTCGAGGACAAGCTGATCACCCAGCCCTTGGGCGAACGTTCTGACGTCGTGATCGAACCCATGTTGACCGACCAATGGTATGTTGATGCGGCCAAACTGGCGGTCAACGCCCTTAAAGCGGTAGAGAGCGGCGAGACCAAGTTTGTTCCCGAAAGTTGGACGGCGACCTATTACCAATGGATGCGCAATATCGAGCCTTGGTGTGTGTCACGCCAATTGTGGTGGGGTCACCGGATTCCGGCTTGGTATGATGAGGAGGGCCAAATCTTCGTTGAAGAAACCCAAGCCGAAGCGCTGGCTGCAGCCAAGGCCAAACACGGTCGGGAGGTGTCTTTGATCCAAGATGAGGACGTCCTAGATACCTGGTTTTCCTCAGGCCTTTGGCCGTTTTCCACTCTGGGTTGGCCTGAAAACACCCCTGAGATGAGCCGCTTTTATCCAACCAGCACTTTGGTGACGATGTTTGACATCATTTTCTTCTGGGTCGCCCGGATGATGATGTTTGGCTGTCACTTTACCGGCAAGGCCCCGTTCTCCACTGTGGTCATCCATTCCCGTGTGGTCGACGAGCATGGCAAGAAAATGTCTAAGTCCAAAGGCAATATCATCGACCCGACGGCGCTGATTGACACTTACGGTGCTGACGCGCTGCGCTTTACTTTGGCTATTGCTGCAGGGCCAGGCCGTGACATCCGCATGAGTGACAAGAGGGTCGAAGGTTACCGGAATTTCGGCACGAAACTGTGGAACGCCGCCCGCTTTGCCCAGATGAATGAGTGTACCCTTTGGGAGGCTTTTGAGCCTGGCAAGGTAACACACACGCTAAACCGCTGGATCGTGTCGGAATTGACCAAAACAGCACAGAGTGTTGAATCCGCTTTATCGGCCCATCGCTTCGATGAAGCGGCCCAAACCTCTTACGCGTTTGTCTGGGGCGTATTTTGTGACCTCTATCTCGAGTTGGTCAAGCCCTTGCTGAATGGGGAGGACAAGGATGCTAAGTCTGAGACGCGCCGCACTGTTGCTTGGGTTCTCGATCAGATCTTGAAAATTCTTCACCCCTTCATGCCTTTTGTTACTGAAGAATTGTGGGACAAGACAGCCGAGTTTGGGCCCAATCGGGCCGGCTTGCTGATCCATGAAGCTTGGCCCAAACTGGATTCCAGCTTGATTGATGAGGCTGCCGCTACCGAAGTTGGCTGGGTTGTTGATCTGGTAACAGGCCTGCGGTCCTTGCGCAGCGAAACCAATGTGCCCGCCGGTGCCAAGGTTCCTGCACTTCTGATCGGTGCGTCGAAAGAAACGGCACAACGCCTTGAGCGATATCAGGCCGAAATCGACCGTTTGGCGCGCTTGGATTATTCGGTAGTCGCCGATGCGGCCCCGGCCGGCAGCGTCACCTTTGTACTTGGTGAAGCCATTGTCGCCATTCCTTTGGCTGGCGTCATGGATATTGGTGCAGAAAGAGTCCGTCTTACCAAAGAGATTGCGCGCTGTAGCAGAGAAATCGAGACGGTTTCGCGCAAGCTCGATAATCCGGGCTTTGTGGCCAAAGCGCCTGCCGAAGTGATTGAAGAACAGCGCGAGCGGCGCACGATTTATGAAGCTGAGAAGCAGAAATACGAAGCGGCCTTGACCCGTCTGGGTTGAGCGCTTTGGTTCAAACTAAGGAACAAGCCCGTATGATCGCGGGCTTGTTTGCTTTTTTAATGTGTAATCGCCTGAATTAAACGGCGTCTCCCCCCTAGCATCATGCGCTAAACGCGCTATCAATTCTCCAATAATGCAGAGCCTGAACAGGCACGAACTCAGGGAACGTCCACATGGATTTCAATTTTACCGACGAACAAAACATGCTGCGGGACTCGATCTCAAAGCTGGTCCAGCAAAAGTATGATTTCGATACACGTCGCAAGGCCATTCGTTCTGAAGCGGGTTGGCGGCCTGAGATCTGGGCTGAAATGTCTGAGATGGGTCTGATGATGGCCCCTTTGCCTGAGTCCATGGGTGGCCTTGGCGGTGGCGCAATCGACACGCTCGTCATCATGGAAGAATTCGGCAAAGGCTTGGTGGTGGAGCCTTTCATCCCTTCAGTTGTCGCCAGCGGCAATCTTTTGCGCGTGGCAGGTTCTGCCGCCCAACAAGAAGAGCATGGCGGTCGTATCACAACGGGGGAGGGGATTTACGCCCTCGCCACCAGCGAGCCAAAGAGCCGCTATGACTTGGCAGATGTGTCGACCACCGCTAAAAAAGACGGTTCGGGCTATGTTCTGAGCGGCCACAAGTCGGTTGTCATTGGCGCGCCGCAAGCAGATACACTCATCGTAATTGCCCGTACTGCCGGTGGCCAGCGAGAACGCGCAGGCCTCTCCGCCTTCCTAGTGTCCAAGACTGCAGCTGGCGTATCGACCAAGGATTATCCAACCGTTGATGGTCTGCGCGCTAGCGACGTCTACCTGGAAAATGTTTCGGTGGGCGCGGATGCTGTCATCGGCCCAGTCGATGGCATTTTGCCTGCTTTGGAAGAGACCCAAGACAATGTGATTGCTGCTTTGTGCGCCGAGGCTGTCGGCGGCATGCGCGTTGCTCATGCTATGACAGTGGATTATGCCCGTCAGCGCAAGCAGTTTGGCGTCGCCATTGGGTCGTTCCAGGTGCTACAACACCGTATGGTCGACATGTTCATGTGGACTGAGCAATCTACTTCTATGGCCTATCTAGCCGCCATTCGCTGTGGCGAAGATGACGCGCTGGAACGCGCGAAGGCCTGTGCGGGTGCAAAAACGCAAATCGGTCGCGGTGGTCGCTTTGTGGGCCAAAATGCCATCCAAATCTTTGGTGGCATGGGCATGACCGACGAGTTGGCTATTGGCCATTACTTCAAGCGTTTGACCATGATCGATACCCAAGCCGGTAGCGCCGATTGGCATTTGAAGCGCTATGCTGCTTTGAGTGCTGGGGAGAAGTCTGCGGCCTAAGCTTGGGCTTCCAGAGGCACGTGCATACCCAAAGGCCAGCCTGAAAGGCTGGCCTTTTTGATTGGTGACATTGCGCGCAAAATCCAATTTTACTCGACTGCTTGGCTCTGTCTTGAAGCGAGTTCGCGCAGGTTGTTTTCATGATCCTCGCGCTTGAGGCGATAGGTCGACATAATCGCCAGCATGGTCAACCAAAGAAATAGGATGGTTGGTACATAGAAAATGCCGAGGCGGGTTAGGGCTTCTGCGGGTATTTGGTCTGGCTTGAGGCCGGCAGGGAATTGCGCGGCTGTCAAGACAAAGCCTGCCGCGATCACACCAAGTCCTTGTACGGACTTGCGTATGAAGGTCGATGCCGCAAAGAAAATGCCTTCAGACCGTCGACCTGTCTTAATTTCTGCATCTTCCACCAGATCTGCCAGCATGGATGCCGACAGGATTTGGAAGCAAATGATCAACCCGGTATCGACCATATTGGCGAGCATAACGATCCAGAACAGACTGGGGTCACCATTTTCCGGCATGACCCCCAAAAGACGCAGCACGATGGGCAAGGGCGCCCCCAGAAAAGCAACTAAGCCAATGATCATGGCACCCTGTTTCTTGCCAATAGACTTGGTCACAATAGGGGCCATAACAGCCCCGATGATCGCGGAGATGAAGACGCTGATGGTCAAAAATCCTGTCTGCTGGGGCGTGAACCCCCAAAAGAAGGAGGTAAAGTAAAAGGTCATGGAGGCAGAAAGCCCGGAAGCAATCGAAGCAAAGATCGCCGCGAGAAACAGAGCGATGAACGACCGGTTGGCCAAGGTTTCGAAAATCTCCCTAAACACCAAGCCAATCGACAGGCTGCGCTTTGGAGGTGGGGCTTTGAGATGAGCAATACGCCGGTGGGTTCCCAGCGCAGAGACCATAATGGCCACAAAAATTAAAACTGACGCGATAATGCCATAGGTCGAATAGGCATCCTTATTGAACTGGCCATTTGGGATGGTGGAGGTCACAAAAGCGGGAAATAGCACCACAAACATAATCACGGCCATCAGATTGCCGCCGGTCCAGCCAAAGAAATACCGAAGGCTGATTAGACCACTGCGTTGGTCGTAGTTCTTGCTCAACTCCGGGGCCAATGCGGAACTAGGTGTTTCGTAAAAAGTGATGCAGGTTCTGATCAAAACAGAAATCACCAGAACATACCAAAACAGGGCCACATCCGACCAACCCTCGGGAGGGTTCCAAAGCAGAAAATAGGACGCGGCAACCGGAAGAGCCGATGCATACATAAATGGATGGCGACGGCCCCATTTTGACCGAAAATTATCAGACCAATATCCAACAACTGGATCGCTGAGAGCATCCAATATCAAGGCAATCGTTATGGCAAGGCCGATAAGACGCGCATCAACGCCCAAAACCTGGCTATAAAAAATCAGTAGAAAGTAACTAAAGCCACCGTCCTTCACACCATAGGCGACTGCCCCAAAGCCATAACTGATTTTTGTTGCCAGACTTGGTGGCGGGACACTGGCTTTCGTCATAGCGCTGTCTGATTGAGGACTAAGCCCGTCTGTCATGTCCGCCCCCGCGATTTGCGCCTACTTATGAAGTCAAACCATGTGTGTTCTGTCCCCAATGTGGGCGCGTTTCCGCTCATTGTAAATTCAGGGGTGCCAGGTATTTTGATGGCGGGTAGCGCACGATCAGGTTCCCGTTATGGTTTTTGACCTTTCAGCCTGAGTCCCTGTAGGAGAAGATCGACAAGAAATGCTTGGAATGACTAAGGGGTGAAAAAATGGAATTCGATCAGGTTGTTTCGGGCCGCCGCAGTATTCGCGGCTATAAGCCTGATCCCGTGCCGCGCGCTTTGATTGAAGAGATTTTGGCGCTGGCCATGCGCGCGCCATCCTCCATGAACACCCAGCCTTGGAACTTCTATGTGCTGACGGGCGAGCCCTTAGACCGCATTCGCGCCGGCAATACCGAGCGCAATTTGGCTGGAGTGCCGCACTCGCGCGAATTTCGCATTGGCCAGGCCTTTGCAGGCGTGCACCGTGATCGCCAAGTCGGTGTCGCCAAACAATTGTTCGCCGCTATGGGGATCGCGCGTGAGGATCAGATTATGCGGCAGGATTGGGTCCTGCGCGGCTTCCGCCAGTTTGATGCACCGGTCTGTATCATCATCACCTATGACAAAGTCCTCGATGGAAGCGATGATACGCCCTTTGATTGTGGGGCAGTGGCAACCGCCTTGGTGAACGCAGCTTGGTCGCGGGGCTTGGGCACCGTGATCAATAGCCAAGGCATCATGCAGTCGCCCGTCGTCCGCGAACATGCCGGCATTGCGGACGATCAGGTCATCATGAAGAGCATTGCGCTGGGATGGCCCGATGAGACCTTTCCTGCCAATGCCGTTGTGTCAGAGCGTAAGAGCGTGGCAGACGCCACCACCTTTGTCGGCTTCGAAGACTAGGGGGTCCGACTATTTTAATGCGCGTGGTTTTCTGTGCTCCACAGCGATCGGCTCGGTGGATGTCTTGGTAGCAATAGGGTTTATTTTAGACCACACATGGCTCGGTGAGCTTAGAGTTTCTTCTTGGGCTGCCGCGACAGCCACAGCCGCCGCAAGTAATGACCGATTCTGACACTCCGCTCTCTAACGAAGAAGACAGCGGACGATAGAGTTGAACTGGGGAGCGATCGATAGTCAATCCAGTTAGAAGCGTGGCGGAGAGTAAGGTTTTCATGTTTTTGTTTCAATGGCGATACAGACATTATTCAATCATAAATCTGATTTTTTATGCCTGTGTGCTTGTGGGTATTTTGAGTGTAGGCAGAGCTTTTGCTAAATACTCTGGCGAGCCCATAGTTGGACGCGCCTCAGTCATTGATGGCGATACGTTGGAAGTGCAGGGCGAGCGGATTCGCATGTTTGGCATTGATGCTCCGGAGGCGGCACAAACCTGTTTGGATCAATCGGGGAAAACCTATCGCTGTGGCCGGGAGGCGGCTTTTGCTTTGTCCGATAAAGTGGGTGCAAGACCAATTTCCTGCCAGCCGACCGGTAAGGATCGCTATGGCCGTGTTGTAGCGCGCTGTTCACTGGCGGGTGAAGACCTTCAAGCCTGGCTGGTACGCAATGGCCATGCGCTGGCCTTCCTGCGCTATTCCAAGGCTTACCAGCCCTATGAAGCTCAGGCTAAGGTGGCTAAGGCAGGGATGTGGATTGGCAGTTTCGAGGCCCCCTGGGACTGGCGGCGTCGGTTCCGGTCCTGATCTACGCGGGCTTACAATAATAAGAATTGCATAGGTCCCCAACCCCGGGTTCCCTCTTCCAGCGGCGCTCTTTGTGGGCGGCAACAAATTTGGCTGACATCAAGACCTGAAGCTGCTTAAGGGAGCATTGCGCCGTGAACGCCAAACTTGAACACGGGCTGGTTCCGGCTCTGGCATCGCACCATATAGACAAGAGGTCGATGCACAGGCACCCAAAAGCAGGGCCAAAAGATGATCGTGTTTTCAACAGTTCTCTGCGTCGCTTCATGTATCACCCATCTTTTCTGAAGTATTCAATAAACAGTTTCAATCACGTTTCTTGCTTGCTCTATCGAGACGGTAAAGCGTTAGATGAAAGCATGGATCAAATGACCCTTAAACTAGCTGGCGCAATTGGCCTGATACTCATTATTGGGCTGGCCTTTTGGCTTTGGACGCCCGATCGCTCTCGGGCAGAGCTTGAAGCACACTATTTACACAGCCCCCGTGACCTCGTCGATCTGGACGGTTTCCGCCTTAATGTCCGCGATACGGGCCCTAAATCAGCGCCGTCCATCATTCTCCTGCATGGCTTTGGTTCTAGCCTACAGACCTGGGACGGTTGGGCAGGACCGCTGGAGCGTAACTATCGCGTGATACGGTTTGATTTGCCCGGTGTCGGGCTCTCTGATCCGGACCCAACAGGGGACTATACTGACGCGCGAACCCATACCCTGATCTTGAAGTTGATGGACAAGCTCACCATCCAAAATGCTGTTTTTGTTGGTAATTCCTTGGGCGGGCGCGTGGCATGGACTTTTGCAGCCAAGCACCCTGAGCGCGTAAGCAATCTTGTGCTGATCTCGCCCGATGGGTTTGCCAGCCCGGGCTTTCCCTATGGCCAAAAGGCCAACGTGCCCATTTTATTGTCCATCATGTCGTATGCGCTGCCCAAGGCGCTGTTCCGGCCCAATATTGAAGCCGCATATTCCGACCCCAAACGCCTGAGTGAAGCGGTTCTTGATCGCTATTACGATCTGACCTTGGCCCCCGAGAGCCGAAAGGCGCTTTTGGCCCGCATGCAGCAAACCGTGCTTGTCGACCCCCGACCGATCTTGCCCAAGATCACTCAGCCCGTCTTGCTGCTCTGGGGTCGGAAAGACGCCCTCATTCCCATCGCCAATGCGCAAGATTATCTCAAGGCCCTCCCCAATGCGTCGCTGGTCACCTTCGACGATCTTGGCCATGTCCCGCATGAAGAAGACGCAGCAAGTAGCCTGCTTCCTTTGCTGGCGTTTTTGGGTAACATTCAGCCGAGATAGTGATAGCAAGAAAACATTCTTGTTGAGTTGTTTGGCCCTTTGACTCGATTTTGCTGGACTTGTGACGGTTTCGTTGCGGTGGGGAACCACTTGTTGTTCTGCCTTTGCTTCTTATGCCAGCAGGCTGATGCCTCAAAGGTATGAGTTCTGCTGACTGCCATTGGTCTGAACAAACCGAGCCACTTTATGATAAAGTAATAACTCGTTCCGGTTGCTTTGTTATCCTGTGGGGTATTCGGCAGCCGCAGGAAGATTATTCGTGAGAGGGAGCAAGCCATGAGTGCATTTGGCGAAGCGATGCGGCGCGTCATCACGGGCGACGACGCCGACGGCAAGTCGGTGATCATCATAGATGGCGGGCCGTCCTCGGAGATCGGCGATCCTGGTCTCGGCGGCCTGTTCGAGATCTGGGAAGATTTCGCGTCGGGCCCCCTCGATCCCCGGGTGCACGATGACCTGGGCACGAAGCGTCCGGTGCTGGGCCCGCGCGCTGGCAACGTGCAGGTGCGTTGGTTCGTCATTACGCCGACGCCCGATGGCGTGCCGAAAGAGGCACTCGACGAGGCGGTGCGCGAACGCTTCGCAGACTTCGACGGCGCCCATCACATCATCGACCAGTCGCGCCATTCCGCGATGCACGAGACGCATTCGATCGACGTAATATGCCTACTTCAGGGTGAGGTGTCGCTGATCCTGGAAAACGCAGAGACACGGATCAGGCCGGGGCAGGTGGTGATCCAGCGCGGCACCAACCACGCATGGACCGCACACGGCGGCCCCGCCCTTCTGCTTGCCGTGCTGATTGATCGGCCGCTCAAAGGGCATTGAGCATCGCTATGGGTCGCCCGCCAGCCGTCGCATCCTAAATTCATTGCTGGCTGAGGGCATGTAGATGTAAGTGCCAAGATTCAGGAACTGAGGGCGGATAAGCCAAATCCCGTCTCGTTGTCCATCAGAGCGCTCTTAAATGAATTGGACGGGGTCAGGGTCGCAGCGCTGTTAGCTGTTCCTCCCCAAGCCGATGCGGTAATCCAAGCGATCATGCTGAAGGTTCGCATACTGGGCTTTTGGGGTGGCAGCCCGGAAGCAGGGGCACGGGATCAGGCTTGCATACCTAGAAGTCCCTGGGCTTCCCATCTGAGGCATTTTGCTCGATGCGACCAAAAATGAGGTCAAGTGCGTGATGAATGGTGTTGCTGGGTTTGCTGATCTACCCAGATCGTTTCTGAGTTTTCTGACCAGTTTGCACGCGTGATGTATGGCGGGGTAGAGTCCGCCAATCTGCTTCGAGAGCTGATGATGTCTCTGGCAGATATGTGCGGGTGGGTGCATATGATGGGGCGATTATTCACATTAGCGGCACTTCTGTCAGTTTTGTCAGGTCCAAACTGGGGCTTTTCAGTTCTGCAGGTGAGGGCGCGAAATTCACTCAAATGGGGACTATATCGGGACCAGATATCCGTTTTTGTTTCAGTTGTCAGCTAAGTTATTGATTTAATGGTGGGCGATACTGGGATTGAACCAGTGACCCCTGCAGTGTGAATGCAGTGCTCTTCCGCTGAGCTAATCGCCCGTCCGCATCGACTACAATGTATCCGTGAGTGCGAGAGCCGGCGTCATGACCCTTGAGGCCTACAACGTCAAGAGGTGCATATGCCAATCCTTGTTCGAGTGCAGCAAACTTGAGCGCCAGGCGAGGCTGTCTTCAGTGGCGCTGTTCCCAATTTGCGCTCGGCGGAATCAAGTTAGCAGAGCAGGTGCAAGGTGACATCACCCGTGACTTCGTCTCGGATTGTTCTAAACGGCTGCAATAGCCTTAAACCTTCCCCGCAATCAGTTCCATGCAAATTTGCAATGGACCTATGATAAATGAAAACCAATGGGACGAGGTCAGGCCATTCATTGAAATATACTTTGTTTCACCAAAAAAATTCTGTATGTGTAAATCAAAATAGAATTTTCTACCGTTATATCAATAATTTTTGGAATAATTTGAGAAATTTTGATGTCAACCCCCGGTTTGACGATTTTTCGGCATTCCAAGTCCGATTAAAAATCGTCGATTTTTGCCTTGAATGTGACAGGTTTGTGTAGTTTAAGCCGCCATCCAAAACAAACCGATGCTCGTTATGGGTTTGTCCCCCAATTAATAACAGAATAAATGAGGACCAAAATGGAAGGCGATTTTTGCACGAACGACGGCGCACGACGTTTGAAGCTGAAGATTCAAGAGTATTGGCGCGAGCGTGGCTATGACGTCAGCGTTGATCTAGTTGAAGAAGGTTTTGTGCCTGCGATGCGTTCGGGCCGTACCGATGTGCGCTCTGACATGGTGAATGGTTTGCCGCGGCGTCGCGCTGCGACCGAAGCCGCATAAATCATTTTATCAAGAGCTGCTCGATCAGGTCGGGAAGCTCATGGTAATGATCAAAGACAGCGTCCGCCCCCAAGGCGGACGCTTTTTCTATGGTGTAGCCAAAGGTTGCCAGCACTACAGGGATAGACGCATTGCGCGCGGCTTGAAGGTCAGTGATGCTGTCTCCTACCATCAGCGCGCGGTCGATGCTGCCGCCGCTGGCCTTAATTGTATAGGTTAGATGGCCGCCATCGGGTTTGTTAACTCCGGCCTGTCCATTGGCGACGATGGCCTTAAAATAGCGCACCATATCAAATGCCTCTAAAACCGGATAAGCTAAATGTGCCGGCTTGTTGGTGCAGACGCTAAGGATAGCACCCTTGGCCGACAAGGATTCCAGCACGGTGATCACGCCATCAAATGGTAGGCTTTCTTGCGTAAGGCCAGCTTGATAGACTTCCAGAAAATGGGCGACGTGGGTGGCCAGCGTCTCGTCATCAAAGCTGACACCGGCTGCGAGGCCAGCCTTGACCACTAAGGCCCGCGCGCCCTGGCCAATCATGCCGCGCACACTGGTCAGCGAAATCTCGGGCAGGCCGGCGCTCACCATCACTGCATTGGTCGCGCGCACTAGGTCTGGCGCGGTATCGACCAAGGTGCCATCCAGATCAAAGGAGATCGCCAGCCCATCAATTCCGCGCATTTCCCATCGTCCTTTGGTTTTTCGGTAAGCCAACCCAGAAAGGTTTATCTGTTGCGCCTCTGGCCTGTTTGCCTGTTCGTTGGCTAGAAGACTAGACGTTCGGGCACAAGCCGAATCAGCAATTGCATCGTGGAAGGAAATCCCATGTCTCGCGCGCGCGCCGCTATTATTCTTGCAGCTGGACACGGCACCCGGATGAAGTCGAGCTTGTCGAAAGTCCTCCACCCCGTGGGCGGCCGCCCGATGATGGCGTGGACGATTGCTTTGGCCAAAAGCCTCGGCTGCGAGAAGATCGTCGTTGTGGTCGGCAGCCACAATCCAGATGCCAAGCTTGTGGCAGAAGCCAGTTTGGGCCCCGGCACCACTGCGCTACAAGATCCACCGCTTGGCACCGCCCATGGCGTGAATGCGGCCAAGGACGCGCTGAAGGGCTTTGAGGGTGATGCCATCGTGCTTTATGCTGACACGCCTCTGATTCGTACCGAGACTGCCGCCCAAGTCTTTGATAGCCTCGCCCAAGGCTTTGCCGTCTCGGTCCTAGGCTTTGAGGCAGCAGATCCTGGTGCTTACGGCCGTCTCATCCTAGATGGGGCAGGTGATCTGGAGGCCATTGTGGAGGCGAAAGAGGCAAGCCCCGCGCAACTGGCGGTAAAGCTGTGCAATTCCGGCGTGCTGGCCGCCCCTGCATCCTTGTTGTTGGAGCTCTTGGCAGAGGTCAAGAATGACAACGTCAAGGGCGAGTATTATCTGACCGATGTGGTAGCCCTTGCTCGCGCGCAAGGACTGCGCGTGACGGCGGTGCCTGGCACGGAGGATGAAGTCTTGGGCGTCAATAGTCGGGTCGAGCTGGCCCAAGCCGAAGCCCAATTCCAAGCGCGCAAACGTGATGAGGCCATGGTGTCGGGCGTGACCCTAACCGCGCCTGACACCGTCTATTTCGCCCACGATACCCGGATCGCCAATGATGTGACAATTGAGCCCCATGTTGTCTTTGGCCCCAAAGTGGTGGTCGAGACCGGGGCCGTCATCCGCGCTTTCTCGCATTTGGAAGATTGCGTGATCCGCAAGGGTGCCCTGATCGGCCCCTATGCCCGTATCCGCCCGGGCAGTGACATTGGCGAGAATGCCCATATCGGTAATTTCGTGGAGACAAAAAAGGCCAAGATCGGGGCTGGGGCCAAGGCCAATCATCTCAGCTATCTGGGCGATGTTACTGTGGGGGCCAAGACTAATATTGGTGCGGGCACCGTCACCTGCAATTATGATGGGTTCGACAAATATCATACCGAAATTGGGGCCAATGCTTTTATCGGGTCTGACACCATGTTGGTCGCCCCCGTCACCATTGGCGAGGGTGCCATGACGGGCTCGGGTTCTACCATCACCAAGGATGTGCCCGCGGGCGCACTGGGGCTAGAGCGTGCCGATCAGCGTAACCTTGAAGGCTGGGCCACCAAATTCCGTGCCCGCAAGACCGCCGCCAAAGCGATGAAATCCAAAGCGGATGGCGCGTGACCGGGCCAGACTTTGCCAAGATTCAGGCCGCCGCCGCGGCCTTGGAATATGTCGAAAATGGCATGATCGTGGGCCTCGGCACGGGGTCAACCGCCAACCACTTCATCTCCATGTTGGGCGAGCGGATCCGCGGTGGTCTGGCCATTGGTGCGATCCCTACGTCTGAGGCCAGCCGGCGCTTAGCTGCCAGTCTCGGCATCCCTTTGGTCGATGTGGACCAAGCTGATCGGATCGACGTGACGGTCGATGGGGCCGATGAGGTCGACCAATATTTGAATCTGCTAAAAGGTGGAGGTGGCGCTTTATTGCGCGAAAAAATTATCGCCCATGCCACAGATCATCTGGTTATAATTGCCGATAAATCCAAACAGGTCAATGATTTAGGTGCATTTCGTTTGCCGGTGGAAATCACAAGCTTTGGCTTCACAATCACCGCGAGAAAAGTCTTTGATGCTCTGCGCGCCACAGGCTGCCGAACCGCAGATATCGAGCTGCGCGAATCAGGGGCCTCCGGCGGTCCCTTCATCACCGACAATGGCAATTACATCCTAGACTGTGCCTGCGGCCATATCCCTGATGCCGCGGCCACTTCCATTGCCCTTAATGCCATCCCCGGCGTTGTTGAAAACGGCATCTTCCTCGCCTTCCCCGGCACCGTCCGCACCGTGATGTTCGGGCATGATGATGGGGTGGACGTGGTGGAGGTTTAGGAGCTTAGCTTGGGTTGAGATAACGCCTAGAAACATGATCACTTTGGTTTTTGAAAAACTTTGGGTTTTGACGATTCCTAGGATGTCTCATATGTCAAAACCATCTGAAGCGGACCTCATGATTGCCGTCTTTTTCTGTTCCATTTGGTTGCTCGTGTTTTGGGTTGGCTTCCACTTCTGGCGCGACTTTGGCACCATCTTTTTCGCCAGCCCTCCCCGTCGACCGCCTCCCCACCTAGCAATCGTTAGCCGCGTGCCTTACATGAAGCGCCAACACCTGTCACGAAAGCTGCTCTCACATGCCTGACGCGAACGCCTTTGATTTCGACTTGTTTGTCATTGGGGCGGGGTCAGGCGGTGTGCGGGCAGCGCGGATGAGTGCGGCTTATGGTGCGCGTGTGGCGGTGGCGGAAGAATATCGCATCGGTGGCACCTGTGTGATCCGGGGCTGTGTGCCTAAGAAGTTGTTGATCTATGCGTCAGAATTTGGTCATGAGATGGTCGATATTGCGCCGGGCTATGGCTGGACGATTGAAGGTGCCAAGTTTGACTGGCCAACGCTGCGCGAAAATGTGGGCGCCGAGGTAGACCGCTTGAGCGGCATTTATGCGCGCAATCTGCGCAATTCCGGTGTCACAATTTTAGAAGCGCGCGCCGAGATAACTGGCCCGAACAGTGTGAAACTCTCGACCGGCGAGACCTTGACCGCCAAGGTCATTTTGATTGCCACAGGCGGTAAACCCTCTATTCCCACCGAGGTGCCAGGGATTGAGCATGCAATTACGTCGAATGAAATCTTCCTCCTCGATGCGTTACCTAAGTCGATCCTGATTGTGGGCGGTGGCTATATTGCTGTTGAATTTGCCTTTTTATTGAGGGGTTTGGGCGTCGATGTGACGTTGCTGTATCGTGGCGATACGGTGCTGCGTGGCTTTGACGATGATGTGCGCATGCAGGTGCATGGCGAGCTGAAGCGCAAGGGCATTCGGGTGGTGACGCATCATGTTTTGGCCAGCGTGGAGAAGACCGATACGGGCCTCATGGCACATTTGGTCAATGGTCAGACCATCCAAGCAGACGCCCTGATGCTGGCTGTAGGGCGTGATCCCTATAGTGACGGTTTGGGCTGTGAGGTTTCGGGTATCGAGCGCCAGGCCAATGGCGCGATCAAGGTCGATGCCTATTCGCAAACTTCCGTGCCCTCCATCTATGCCATTGGCGATGTGACCAATCGGATAAATTTGACGCCTGTGGCGATACGGGAAGGGGCCTGCTTTGCTGCGACCGTGTTTGGCGGCACACCGATGTCGTATGACCATGACACGATTGCCACGGCCGTCTTCTCTCAGCCTCCCACGGGCACAGTTGGCCTGTCTGAAGCCGACGCGCGGGCAAAATATGGCCCGGTCGATATTTATAAGACCACCTTCCGGCCGATGCGCTATGTCATGCCCAATGACGAGACGCGCATGTTGATGAAGCTGATCGTGCGGCCAGTCGATGATGTTGTGATTGGCTGTCATATCGTCGGGCCAGATGCGGCCGAAATCATCCAAGCAGTAGGCATTGCGGTAAAGCACGGCCTGACCAAAGCTCAATTTGATGCCACCTGCGCGGTTCACCCCACGGTGGCCGAAGAGCTGGTGACGATGAAGGACAAGTGGGTGGCCCCAGCTTGATGGCATAAGCAACCGCTTCGACAGTTTTTAGTCAGTGTCACAGGCAATCGGTAACCCATGAATATTGCTGATTGGTATTATGTCTTTCAGTATCAGAAGCCTATACGAAAAGGGGCCTATGTCGGCGCAAAGGGCGCGAGGAGCCCGATAGTGAGTCAATCAAGCAGCGGCTTGAATGATCTGGTGCACGCAGGCCGAAGAGCTATTCATCCTCGCGCGCGATGCGTCCTGAACACCACTAGCCGAATAAGGCGATGGTTTGGCGGCAGGCCAAAAGGGGCTTGCCGTTAGAAGTCCATAGATAGGAGTTTTGCGCCGAATAGCCGTCTGCAATCGCCTCGCTCTTGAGGTTCGCAGCGTACCAGCCGTCCGGACTCGACGAGTCGTCGGATAGGAAGTCGACCATCCACGTCATGGTGCTAAGGGGCGTGAAGCTGTCAAACAGGCTAAGCGCTGCAGGTGGCGGCGCATCGGCCAAGGCCAGAAGGGTGGCTTCGGCAAAATCCTCATGGCTATCAAGGGCTTTCAGCCACCAGCAAATGTCTGCGTCAGCCGCGCCGGACAGGGGCATGCCGCCCTTTGCAACGCGCATGTCAAAATGGTCAGCGAAGAGCGGCCGGGGCCGATCCTTGGGCATAGGTCGATAGACGTCATCTGGTGTTGGCAGGCTTGGCATTTCCAACACTACTTGCCGCTTGGCCGACACCCGACTGGTCCCGAAGCAGAAAGTGGCATGCACGCCAAAGCCCACTTCGCTCGTCAGATCAGCCGTCACAAAAGCGGCGGATTTGCCCTGCCGCAGCATCTTTGGGCGGACGGAAACATCCCCTGCACTTGGTCCCGCAAAGGCAATCAAGGCAGATCGCAGCGCGGGTAGGCTTGGATAGGCCATCCGGACAGCGCGTAAACACAGGGCCGCCGAAATCCCACCATAAAGCGTGCGTCCTTGCATCCAGTCAGGCCCGACTGCAACGTGATAGTGCCCGTCCGTTTCGGCCATTTGGCCTAGAAGCGTATCAAAGCGGGTAGGGGCTTTATCATCGCTCATGCGGCTAAGGCTTCCTGCACTTGGCCCAAACGGTCTTTGCCAAAATATAGCTCACCAGCAACA
Organism: Maricaulis salignorans; assembly: GCA_943372135.1. GTDB lineage: Bacteria > Pseudomonadota > Alphaproteobacteria > Caulobacterales > Aquidulcibacteraceae > Aquidulcibacter. Next base: position 464,878 of record CALRXH020000001.1, read on the forward strand.
AAGAAGCTGGGGATGCCAAAGACGCCACGGGCAACAGCTGCTTCTGTATTCGCCACAAGGGTCGCTTTCACATCGGCCTCAGCTGTAGCCGCCATGAGGGCAGGGCCATCTAGGCCGGCTTGGCCCAGAACTTCTGCGATCACCGTCATATCATCCATCTTCAAGCCATCTTCCCAGAAGCCCTTGAGTACCGCTTCGAGATAGGTTGTACCCACGCCGGTCGCTTGCGCGGCGATTAGACCGCGGATGGCGTGGATGGAATTCAGTGGAAAATGCGGGTTCATTTTGAAGGCGGTCAATTGGTGACGCGCGATGAAGCGACGCATCTCCAGCATCTCATAGTCCATTTTTCCCTTGATGCCGCCAAATGCCACCATCGGAGCTTGGTTGCTGGTGGCTTTGAAGATACCGCCCAGAAGGCAGGGGGTAATGACCAGCTCAGCCCCAGTCGCCTCCAAAATCGGACCTAGCGCATGATAGGCCAAATAGGCATTTGGACTTGCAAAATCAAAGATAAATTCAAGCTGTTTCATTACTTCCTCACCAGGTTTCTCTGCTAGGCCGCAGATCCAATTCATGGGTCCAAGCGCTTTGGTTTTGACCCCACAGCCAGACCCAGTTCTTCGCGGCTTCATCCACTTGGATGATGTCGCCCCCCGCCAAGCGGGCTTCATAATCAGGGAGCATGCTTTTGATAAAGGTGCCTTCAACCATGCCGTCCAAGATCACATGGGCGACGTGTAGGCCTTTGGGTCCCAATTCGCGCGCCATGCTTTGGGCCAGCGCCCGCAGGGCATGCTTGGCCCCGGCAAAGGCGGAAAAGCCTTCCCGACCTCTGAAACTGGCTGTTGCGCCGGTGAAGATGATCGTGCCACGACCACGCGTGCTCATCACGCGGGCAGCCTCGCGCCCGGCGATAAAGCCTGCAAAGGCCGCCATCTCCCAGACCTTTTGGTAGACGCGGGACGTGGTATCGGTGATGGAAAAGCGAACATTGGCGCCGATGTTGAAAGCGACCACTTCAAGATCGCCAATCTCGGCTTCGATTGTGTTGATCAATGCCACCATGGGCTCTTCTTCGCGCGCATCAATGCCAAAGGCATGGGCCTCACCGCCTTGATCGCGAATGGACTGGGCCAAGGCCTCGAGGCTATCAAGGTTACGCGGACGGCGCGTCATACAGACAATCAGGCCTTGGGCGGCAAAGGCGCGCGCAATCGCCCCGCCCAAGCCGTCGCCAGCTCCTACCACAAGACAAACTTTCGCGCGCGCTTTTGTCATGCTTGCCTTTTCACGGGTCAAACCATTATAGTCAGTTTATAATCTAAACGCACTTAATGGGTGGGTGCTTCCGGCGTCAATCACCTCCGCAACGGAAACCAGGAGAGAATTTGCACATGCGTTGGAGCGAGCTTGATACAGTCGATTGTCCGATTGCGAGGGCCTTGAGCATTTTAGGCGACCGTTGGACCCTCATGATCGTGCGCGACTGCTTCTTTGGCGTGCATCGGTTTGAGGGGTTTCAAGCCAATCTGGGTATTTCACGCACGATTTTGCGCGACCGCCTGGCGCATTTGGTGCAGGCGGGCATTTTGGTGCAGCAGCCCTATCAGGACCGGCCGGTACGCTATGATTACATGCTGACGAACAAGGGGCGGGCGCTTAATGGGGTCCTGCTGATGTTGGGCGAATGGGGCCGCACCGCTGTTGATGGCCAGCCCGAAACCCAACTTCGCCAGCGCCACCAGACCTGCGGCAATATCCTCACGCCCCATGTCGCCTGTGCTGCGTGTGGTGAAGAAGTGGTGGCCAAGGATGTGCGCGCGGTGCGTGCTGCTTAGGGCCCATTCGGTCTCTGCTTCAAACCCCGCTCCCTGCCGTCCGCTTTGCCCCAACTGGCGAGGGGAGAACCTAACAATATTTGCGAGGTCTGCAGCCAAACTGGCACCCGCGTTCGACAAAAGCGCTGCGCAACGTTATGACAGGTTGAACCTTTCCACTGGACATCATGATGACTTGGACGCCCTCATCCTGGCGCGCATTGCCGGCCCGCCACATCCCAACCGACTATCCCGATCCAGCCGCCGTGCTGGCGGTGGAACAGCGCTTGGCGAAAAAGCCGCCTTTGGTGGTAGCTTCAGAGATTGAGAAGCTGAAAGCTGAGCTTGCGCGCGTGTGTAAAGGCGAAGCCTTTTTGCTGCAGGGCGGCGATTGCGCGGAGAGCTTCGCCGAGTTTGAGGCCGATCGCATTACCCGCTATTTCCGCGTATTTTTGCAAATGTCTGTCGCACTCACCTTTGCGGGCGGCAAGCATGTTGTGAAAGTGGGTCGTGTTGCAGGCCAGTTTGCCAAGCCGCGGTCAGAGCCTACCGAAGTGATTGATGGCGTTAGTCTACCGTCCTATCGGGGCGACAATATCAATGGCTCGGCCTTTACCCCAGAAAGCCGGATCCCGGATCCAGAGCGTTTGGTGGAAGCCTATAACCAAAGCACGGCGAGCCTCAATCTGTTGCGCGCGCTCGCAACTGGCGGTTATGCCGACCTTGAAAACGTCAATCGCTGGAATTTGAAGTTTGCCAAGAAGCAGGGCAAGGCGTCGGCCGAATATCTGAAATTGTGCCACCGAATCGAGGAAAGCCTTGAATTCATGGATGGCTTGGGTCTGAGTGGGCCTGCCGGCATTGCGACCGATACAGTTGATTTCTTCACCAGCCACGAGGCCTTATTGCTGGGCTATGAAGAAGCCATGACCCGACAAGACCAATTGTTTGGTTCAGGTGCCTTCTACGATACCTCCGCCCATATGGTTTGGATCGGTGATCGCACGCGCCAGCTTGATCATGCCCATGTGGAATTCTGCCGGGGCATTGCCAATCCGATTGGTGTGAAATGTGGGCCGAGCCTGGATTCCGATGAGCTGTTGGCGCTGCTCGACAAGCTAAACCCCAAGAATGAAGCCGGTCGGATTGTGCTGATCGCGCGTTTTGGCTCAGACAAGATTGCCGCAGGTCTGCCCAAACTCGTGCGCAAAGTCACCGAGGCAGGCCGCAGTGTGATTTGGTCGTCTGACCCCATGCATGGCAACACATTGAAAACCACATCTGGCTATAAAACCCGGCCATTTGAGCGCGTCGCAAGTGAGGTCAATGACTTCATGGATATCGTCCGTGCCGAGGGGGCCTATCCCGGAGGCGTCCACCTCGAAATGACGGGTGATGACGTGACCGAATGCACGGGCGGCGCAACCCCTGTGACTGAAGACGCCTTGTCGAGCCGTTATCGCACGCATTGCGACCCACGTCTCAATGCAGACCAAGCGATTGAGCTGGCTTTCACCATTGCCAACGGTTTGCGCGAGGGCCGTCAACAACGGCGCTTGGCAGCAGCAGGGCTTTAACCCTGCTGCTTCAAGTCGGCTTAATGCTGATGGCCGCTATGGCCCTTGTCACCTTCGGTCTTTTGGGTCGGGTTCTCGACCACTGGCATGACAAAGCTCACCTTCCGACTGCCATCAAAGGTCAATTCGACGGGAAAGCTGTCACCGGATTTTAAGGGTTCTTTGATCCCAAACACCATCAGATGTAGCCCACCCGGGGCCAGTACGGCTGTACCTTTGGCGGGAATCTCAACCTGTTGGACTTGGCGCATCTGCGCCATGCCATCAGCCCCTTTGAGGTGGGCGTGCAGCTCGATACGCTCGGCTTTTGGACTGCTGGCCCCAACCAATTTCTGCGCCTTGTCGCTCCCATTGGTCAGCGTCAGATAGCCCGCCGTCACGTCGCGGCCATTCGGTGGCACGCGCAAGCGCGGCTCGCTAATCTCCACCCCATCAATCGTGGCGACAGTCAGCATAGGGGCAGGGGGCGTCCTGGCGGGCTCACACGCGGCCAGTCCGGCAAAAGCGATCAAAATAAGTGGAAGGGTTCGAACGGATAAGGTCATGAGAAACTCCTAAAGCGGGGCAGGTTGGACTAGGCCCAGAAAGTGGCGCAGGCTGGGTACACGGCTTAGGATCAGCCGCTCTGTAACCGCGACAAGGATCAGACAGACCCCCAACACGGGTAGGAACAGCGCAAAGACGAAGATGAGTAGGCCAAGCCCCACCCCAATCCTCTGATCTGGAATGGACGGTGGTGCACCGAGAACACCGTCAGGCGCACGCTTGCGCCACATCACAAAGGCGGACACCGATAACAGGACCAAGCCCAAGGCAGTGAGGACGCCTAGGAGCTGATTGAGCAGACCAAACAATTGGCCTTCATGGGCGGCAATGCCGACCCCAACAGCCTGATCAATCACATGCTTCTCAACAAAAGCCTCGCGGCTGATTTCGCTGCCATCTTGCGCGCTATAGGCGATGTCGATGCGGCTGATACGGTCTCCGGCTAAGGATCGCGCCATCCAATTGGGGTTCTTGCCATTGGGCGGGGTGATGGTGACAGGTGGGGCCAGTCTCGCTGCTCGAGCACTTGCAGCAATGTCGTCGACATTGGCGACGTAATAAGGCGCATCATGACCTTGGTGGGAGAAGGCCTGCGCGGTCGCCTCGCGCTCAGCCGTGCGGCTCGTGGTCCAGTCCTTGGAGACAGCCGCTGTACCTGTCCAATTGCGCACGATATCAAAGCCCTTGCCCCAAACATTGGTCCAAGGCAGGCCGGTTAGCAGCAGAAAGAGCGCAAAGAAGGATACCCACATGCCGGTGACGGCATGCAAATCGCGCCAAAAGACTTTCGGGCCGGATTTGAGGCGCGGGATCAAGACACCGTGGAGCCCCTGTGCCGTTCGAGGCCACCACAGATAAAGCCCCGTCACCACCATCACAATCGCCCAAGAGGCAGCAAGCTCAACAATCAGCGAGCCGTTATCCCCCATCAGCAATTCTCCGTGTATGGTACGCACCACGGCCATCAAGCGCGCTTCGCGGGGAAGCGCCTTGAGAATTTCTAGGCTCGTTGGGTGCACATAGACGATCGTATCCTCGCCGCCTTTAGTAACCAGAACTTGGGCGGCATCCTTGGGTCCATCAGGTAAGCTATAGGATTTTAAGCTGGAGCCCTCCACATGCTTAAGGGCAATTTGTACCTGCTGGCTGACCGGAGCACTCGGCCCGGTCATCACAAGATTGGTATAGGGCCGGTCTAAAGCGGCCTCTATCTGGGGTTTGAACAGATAGAGGCTGCCGGTGATTGACAACAGGATGATGAAAGGAATGCAGAAAAGCCCGGCATAAAAATGCCAGCGCCACAACATACGATAAAGGCGGGCTCGTTTTTCTGGCACCGATGGAGCCGTTTGGATTGGGGCTGAAACATCTGTCATTTAAGGCTCCTACAGTTTCAGCTTCACGTCGAACACGAAGGTCCGTTGTGGCAGGGGGTGAGAGACATAGGCTTGGTCATTATTGAGATTGTCTACGCCTAGATTGAGTTGGACTTTGTCGTTCAGGTCATAGGTTAGACGCGTATCGACAAGGAAATACTCGGTCTGGAACCCATAGACACTGCCTTCGCGGCCAAACAAATCTGAGGTTGGGGTCGTTGCCTGCCGCCAACCCAATGAGGCGCGCAATTTGGGGCTCAATTTGTAACGCAAATTGCCGCTCGACCGCCATTCTGGAATACGGGGGAAGCGGTTGCCAACCGTTTCTGGATTGGACAGATTGCGAACGGTCGTGGCGTCCATCTTGCTGACGCTCGCGTTCAGATCGAGACCATTGACCCAAAGGTCCTTGGCTTCAAAGATAAGCTCCACACCAGATTGCGTCACCAGATCAACATTCTTGAAGCTAGAAACGACGGTCCCGAATTGATTGAGGCCACTGAAGGAGAAAATGGCGTCCTCTATATCTTGATAGAAAGCACTGGCTGTAATCTGCACAGGACCAATCTTGCCACGCCCCATCAATGTGATGTCGGTGGAGCGTTCGGGTCGCAGATTGGGATCAAAGCTTTGTGGATCGATCTCACGCGTGATGTCGTCGATCCGGCCTTGAAACAATTCACCCACAGTCGGGAAGCGGGTCGCACCACCCAACGAAAGTTGTACTACGACGCCCTCGGTGATTTCAGCTTGGATCGATGCTTTTGGGCTGAAAGCACTGTCCGTCCGGGTTGGATAGGCATCGGCCAGCAGCACCGTTCCAGATTGGCGTGCAATTGAGCCGTCAAAAGCCCGCCACCGGTCATAACGGCCGCCAAGTGTTAGGTTGACCGTTTCTGTTAGGTCGATTGCATCTTCGACCCACAGGCCAAGCGACTCCGTCTTGCCAGCGGTTGAGGACGCAAAGGTCCGCCCCGTCGCCGCGCTCCAATTGGTGACGTTGAAGGTGTTCTGCGCCGTCTCATAGCGATTGGCATTGAGGCCAAAGCCGACATTGTGATTGCCAAAGCTCTGGTCAAACGTGATGTCAGCAGCATACCAGCCGGGATTGTCCTGCACTTGATAAGTGCCCGCACCATTTGACTGGCCCGTCAAATAGTCGCGCGAGGTCTTGGTATTCCAAATCGGCATCCAATAACGCGAGAGATTGGTGCGGATATCCCACCCCGCCAAAGCACCTGTAAGCTTGAGGCCAGCAAGATATTCGGTGCGTTCAAATTCTGAAGAGGTAAGGCCCGTAGCATTCCAAACTTGGTTGTTAAAGCGCACGCGGCCTTGGCCGACAGGTGCCCCATTGGCATCGCTCAGGAAAGTACGGGTATCGCGCAAGGTTTGGTCTGTCGTCCAACCAAATAGCATGGCGTCGGCCGTCCAACCTGGTGCAAAGTCATAGGCGACCCGAAGGCGGGCTTGATTTTGGACGACGTCAACCGGGGAGGCCGCTCCAAAAACCGGCGTTGCAAGCTCTGGGTCCACAAAGGCACCGGTAACAGTCGTTGCCGCAGCTGTGCCGGTTGCAGGGGTGAGGAGGTTGTACGTCATGGACTGGCCGACATTGTCGAACCGACGGAAGCCAGCGCGAAGCCGCAACTTGCCGTCTTTCGTCACATGGGTGCCACCGCCCTCAACGCTATAGCCTGTGAAGGTTTCATCAAAGCCATATTCCGCAAATGGCATGATCATGGTTTGGGCGTTGAGATAGGCCCCAGTCTTCTTGGGCTCGTCAGTGGTGACCGAGACTACTCCACCCATCGAATTGCCGCCGTAGCGGGCAGAGTAAGGGCCATAGACGATGTCGAACTGGCGCACATCGGCTGGGCCAACCACATTCCATTTCGGTGAAAAGGAGAAGGAATTGCCTAGGAAGTTGGAGACCAGAAAGCCATCCACCATCACAATGGTCCGTGCACTTTGAACTGTATTGGCCCCGCGCAGGGCCACCACCGCATTATCATCGCCGGCAAAGCGTTTGCGGACGAAGAAGTTCGGCGCATATTTCATCAAGTCTTCGACATTGATCGCATTGACGGCTTCAAAGTCCGCTTTGCCAAGTGAGACAGACAAGCCCCGAGGTACAACGGTTATCGGGGTGTCACGTTGACCAACGACAATGATGGTTTCGGTTGGCTTCTCGGCGTTTGAGGCCGGAGAATCCTGAGCCAAAAGTGCGCTCGGGGTGGACAAGCAAGTTGCGGCCAAGAGGGCTTTCAAGAAGAACATAGTGCGCCCGCGCGGCGCTTTTTTAAGGGAGGTCATAATAGGGTTTCCAAGTCGAGGTTTAGGCAAGCCGATGGAGGACCATCAGCGCGGCTTAAGTGATCTCAAACTTGGATAGGTGGCCCTGTTTTGGGCGGGGGCGGGGCGGCAAGGCCTAAGCCCAGGGCGACAAAGCTTTGTTGAATGGCGGTAACCGAAACAGCGCCCTCAAATTGCACGGCCATGCTGGCCGCCTGCGGGGCGGCAAGTGGCACACCTTGGCCGGCAAAGGCGCACTTAGAGCCTTCATGGTCAGACGGCAGGCCCTGATGGTCGTTGGCAAGGGCTTCATCGCCGTGGGTAACAATCTGTCCACCCTCATCCATAAAGGCGGTAACATTGCCATCAGACGTACATAGGACGATGGGCGTGAGGCCGGCCGCTAAAGCTTGGGGTGCCACCATATAGCCAACGGGGATGGCGACCTTGATGGCGATCGCGAGCATCCCCACCAACAGATGGAGTTTCTTCAGCCAAGATAGAGATGCAGAGGCGGGGCGCATCGGGTCTCGCTAGGCAGGCTGGCGTAAAATGTCCAGCCTGATTGGCACTCAATAGTGGTGCTTCAGGACTGAGAGCTTAGGCGGATCTCACCCGTAAGCTCGGGTCCAGATTCCTGCCACGCCAGCGCATTCGCCAGCATAAATGCGGGCCGGTGGCGCGGCCCTTGGAGCCGACATAACCGATCAACGTGCCAGGTGTGACACGTTGTCCCACCTCAACCGCTAGGGCACTTTGATGCAAATAAGTGGTGATTAGGCCTTGGCCATGATCAATGGCCACCATGCCGCCTTCAAAATGCATGTCAGGCTCTGCCAACACGACAAAGCCGCTGGCAGGGGCATAAATGGGCGTGCCTCGGGGCGCACCAAGGTCAATGCCGAAATGCGGTCTCTGGCTCTTGCCATTCAGCATACGGGTCGCACCCCAAGGGCTGGTGATCCGCACGTCGTCTAAGGGCCAGCGGAAAGTTTCTTCAAAGCCGCGGGCTATCTGGTTGTTGCTGTCAAACGCTGCCCGCTTCAAGGCCGCATCGGCCTCAATCCGGGCAAGGGCCTCAGCAGGGGGGTCGATGGTAGCCGAGGGCAAGCCACTGACGCTTGTAACTTTATAGGCGCGTGGCGCGACTTCGAGGCCGAACCGGGCCACGGTGGTACCCATCGAGATGGTGATCATGGCTTGTAAAGGGGAGTCGCGGTCAAAGCCCATCACAAAACGACCGTCGCTATCAGCATTGGTCGTAATGCCACTGGCATCAATTTGGGCACCCGGCACCGTGGTGCCAATCACCAAACCCGATTGTTGTGGGGTGCCGCGAAAGCTGAAGGGTAGAGGCGAATGACTGGATTCAGGCGACATGGCTAAAGCGCGGTCGCACCCGCTGCTTAATCCGGTTAGGCCGAACAGGCCACCGAACAGAAGGGTCCGTCTGGCGAGATTGGTCGAAAAATTTAGGCGCGCGCGTTCACTTGCTTCCAGCGCACCGTCGCTGCTGCTGCATCCACATAGGCTTCCTGCAGTTCGACCGACCAATAGCGTAAATCCTCAAGCAGAATGGGCTTACCCGTCACCGCGCAGCGCACGAACTTCCCGGGCCGCAACATGGTAAGCTCAGGCGTCCCATAATGAACTTGCGCGGCACCTTCGCCAAAAGTTTTGAGATGATCAAGCATGCGCGTCACTTTAGGCGAACTTTACCCATGGTGCTAGTGTTTGACGCAATTCTTGAGTGTGTTCTGATTGAGATGCATGGACAAGAAACCACAAAAAACTATCCAAAACGAAAAACGCGCGAGCTTTTGGCCCGCGCGTTTCCCTTTCATGACGCAGAATTTAGCGATTGATGATCGGCACGTAATCGCGTTGCACCGCGCCCGTGTAGAGCTGTCGTGGGCGACCAATCTTTTGAGCGGGGTCGCTGTTCATCTCGTCCCACTGGGCGATCCAGCCGGTGGTACGAGCTAGAGCAAACAGCACGGTGAACATTTCCACCGGGAAGCCCATCGCCTTCAAGGTGATGCCCGAATAGAAGTCGATGTTTGGATAGAGCTTGCGGCTGACGAAATACTCGTCATTCAGCGCGATTTTTTCGAGCTCCATGGCGACTTTCAATAATGGATCATCCTTCATGCCAACTTCGGCCAGCACTTCGTGGCAGGCTTGCTGCATTACTTTGGCGCGGGGGTCATAGTTTTTGTATACGCGGTGGCCAAAGCCCATCAAGCGCACGCTGGAATTCTTGTCTTTCACTTGGGCGACAAAGTCCGGGATATTGTCAACATGGCCAATTTCCTTCAACATGTTCAAGGCTGCTTCGTTCGCACCGCCATGGGCTGGGCCCCACAAGCAGGCGATACCGGCAGCGATACAGGCAAACGGGTTAGCACCTGAAGAGCCTGCCAAGCGGACAGTTGAAGTCGAGGCGTTTTGCTCATGGTCAGCATGGAGAATAAAGATTTTCTCCATCGCTTTGGCGAGAACTGGGTTCACGACATAGTCTTCGGCAGGCACGGCAAAGCACATGCGCAGGAAGTTTGCCGCATAGCTCAATTCATTGCGCGGGGTCACAAATGGCTGGCCGAGCCAATATTTATAGGCGCGTGCTGCGATGGTTGGGATCTTGGCGATCAAGCGGTGCTGGGTGATCTTGCGCTGGACCGGGTCATCAATGTTCAAGCTGTCGTGGTAGAAGGCCGACAAGGCCCCCACCGTGCCGACCATAACGGCCATTGGGTGTGCGTCGCGACGGAAACCTTCAAAGAAGCGGTCGAATTGGGCGTGCAGCATCGTGTGATAGGTGATGTCGTGTTTGAACTTATCAAACTCACCTTGGTTCGGCAGATGGCCTTCCAACAACAAAAAGGCCACTTCTAGGAAGTTGGACCGCTCTGCCAATTGGTCGATTGGATAGCCGCGGTGCAGCAAAATGCCTTCATCGCCATCGATAAAGGTGATTTGACTTTCGCACGAAGCGGTCGATGTGAAGCCTGGATCGTAAGTAAAGGCACCCGTCTCTGCATAGAGCTTACGGATATCGATCACATCAGGTCCGGTCGCACCACCATAAATTGGCAAATCAATCACCTTGCCTTCGAAATCAAGTTTCGCGGTACCCTTTGGTTCTGCTTTGCTTTCCATATTCATGCCCTCTTGTATTTTGCTTGTAACCACAGTTTCCACGATAGAAGTTTACATCACGTCTCCAAGACGCGCTAAGCTTTCGGTTCTGCCGATTAGCTCCAAGGCGATTGCCAAATCTGGTGCCGGAAGGCCACCGGTGAGCGCAGCACGTAGCGGTGGACCAATTTTGCCAAAGCCGACCCCTTCGGTCTCGGCAAACTTATCCAACGCGGCTTTGATTTCTGTCTGATGCCATGTCGCTGTGTCCGCCAACACCGGCCGCAGACGCGCAAGCCGCTCCATTGCTTCTGGGGACAAGGTTTTTTGGACCTTCTCATCGCGCGGCAGCGGCCGCTGCGCCAGAAGGAAACCAAATTGTTCCACAAGCTCTGGCAAGGTTTTTGCCCGCTCTTTTAGATAGGCCATAGCGACGGCGAGTTCTGCGTCAGATTTTTCCATGTCGGGCTGGCCCGCCCGCGCGGCTTGTTCGCGCAAGAGGGTGACCAAGCGCTGATTATCGGCCAAGCGCAGGAAGTGGGCATTCACGCTGCCCATTTTGGCAAAATCCAAGCGCGACGGGCTTTTTCCCAGGCCTTCAAGGTCAAACAGCTCGAGTGCTTCCTCGGTGCTGACGATATCGAGATCACCCTTGGACCAGCCAAGGCGCAACAGATAGGCCCGCATGGCTTCGGGTAAATAGCCCATGTCGCGATACTCTTCGACGCCCAAAGCGCCATGGCGCTTCGACAGCTTCTTGCCATCATCACCATGGATCAAGGGGATATGGGCATATGTGGGGACTGGCCAGCCAAAGGCATGGATCAGGGCGGTCTGGCGCGCCGCATTGGTCAAATGGTCATCGCCTCTGATCACGTGGGTAACACCCATATCATGGTCATCCACCACGACAGCCAGCATATAAGTTGGCGTGTGATCCGTGCGGAGCAAGATGAAGTCGTCAATCTCGCGCCCGGCAGTTACCACATTGCCTTGCACTTTATCTTGCACGCGGATGAATTCGTTTTCGCCGGGCGCGCGCAGACGGGTCACATAAGGTGTGCCTGCAGGTGGGGCTGCCCGGTCTGGATTACGCCAAGGGGACCGGAAGGCAAGGCCTTGGGCCCGTGCGGCTACTTTCAAGGCCGACTCTTCCTCGCCACTCAGGTAACAGCGAAAGGCTTTGCCAGCGGCGACAAGGCTTTCAGCGGCTTCCCGGTGGCGGCTGGCGCGCGCAAATTGAAACAAGGGTTCACCGTCTGCGTCCAGCTCTAGCCACGCGAGGCCTTCAAGAATCGCCTCGACTGCCGCGTCGGTTGAACGCTCGCGGTCGGTATCTTCAATCCGCAACAGGAACTTGCCGCCTGCCTTTCGTGCATAGAGCCAGTTGAATAATGCCGTTCTTGCTCCTCCAATATGGAGGTAGCCTGTGGGCGATGGGGCAAACCGCGTCACTACAGCTGAGCCAGTGGCTTCTTGTGTCAGGACTGTCGTTTCGTCAGGAGCATGCATGATGGCTTGAGCTTTTGAAAGAGAGGCAAATCAAGGGACGGGACAGGCCACCGAATAAGGCCTTGGCCGCCTCATAACACGCCACCGTGAAGGTGTAAGCAAGCTCCACACTTGGATGCAGGGTCGGTTACAGAAAATAACCAATCCCGACCAAGATCGACTGGTTTTACGGCTGCCAGTAAGTTTTGCCTTTGGTGTCGGAGCCACGTTTTCGGTACGGGGCAGATTATGCTGTTCTTGTTTGGGAGATGCTGACACTTTTAACTTTGGGCGTTTGACTGGTGAGTAGCGTGATAGCACAACCCAGTTACGACCATCGCTTCGCCAACGGAATCTATGCGCCTGGTCTCCTCAGTCTCTTTTCTGCTGCCTCCTTGGGTGGATGTATTGCGGGGCTTCCAGAAGATGTTACTGGCGACGGCAGCTTTGGCAGGCTTGTCGATGATATGGAGGGAGGCTGTTACGGCGCATCCGAATCTTGGATGTGGCAGTTTGGCGTGACCTTGCTCGGTGCGGTACCAGCAACCAGAGTGGTGGCAGCGGCGGCCACCGCGCTGATCTCTGCCTCTACCTTTGAACGCCTACCGTTCCGGTCGCTGCCCGCCAATTTTCTGGCCGCACGCAATCTTGATTTTTGGGTTGCGCCATTTGGCATTAATGATGGGGCCAGCCACGCAGCAGGAGCAGCTTCGAGCATTATGCTCAAGATCGCACTACTGATAGCGGTTCCATTTCTAACCAGCCGCACCAAGGTGGGGAACTTGGGCCTGCTCAGCGGTCACCACGTAACGGCCTGTCAAGGGCCGAAACCGCCTTTGAATTGCTACCAAGGGTCGAGGCCTGAATTACTGGCTTCCGGGTCTTTTGTCCATTCGATACATCGGTTTTATCGGCGAGGCGGAGGCGTGATCTTGCGCGGCTCGGCCAAGCGGCGGTCCAGATAAGTAGCAGCCCGGTCGCGCAAGAGGTCAAGCTCGTTGCGGTAGAAGTGGTCCGCCCCTTCAATCATTTCCCATTCGACTAGTTCGCCTTTTTGAGTGCGGATCTTGGATGCAGAGCGTTCAAGGTCAGCTGGAGGCGACACTTGGTCATTTGAACCGTACAACATCATGCCCGATGATGGGCAGGGTGCCAAGAACGACAGGTCATAGTGGTTGGCAGGGGTTGCAACAGTGATAAAGCCATCGATTTCAGGACGGCGCATCAAGAGTTGTAGGGCGATGTAGGAGCCAAATGAATAGCCGGCCACCCAAGTTAGCGGGGCTACCGGGTTCTGGCCTTGCAACCAATCTAGCGCGCTGGCCGCATCGGACAATTCGCCTTGACCATTGTCGAAATTGCCTTGGCTTCGACCCACGCCACGAAAATTGAAGCGCAGCGTGGAGAAACCACGTTGGACAAACAATTTGTGTAGCATGACGGTGACACGGTCTTGCATGGAGCCGCCTGCTTTGGGGTGATTGTGAAGGATCAAGGCGATCGGCGCATTTTCCGATTCTGCTTGATTGTAACGGGCTTCGAGACGCCCGGCGGCGCCAGTAAGGATAAGTTCAGCCATGATGCTCAGTTTAATTCTTGACCTACGAGGTCGGGAATACTAGGTCCAGTAACAGATTGAAACCGGCTCGTATCATAGGCCAGTATCAAAAAGCCAAGTTTTTCCGCAATAGCGCTGTAAAGTGTCTGTAAAGCGCCGAAAGGACTGCCACAATGGAATTGTCGACGAAGGGACGTTATGCCGTTATGGCTATGGTGGATTTGGCGCTGAATAGCCCAGAAACCGGCTCATCGGCGCGATCTGTCAATCTGGGCGAAATTGCTGAACGCCAAGAGATTAGCCAGTCCTATCTTGAACAATTGTTCGCGCGCCTGCGTCGCCGCGGCCTGGTTGATAGCGCTCGCGGCCCAGGTGGCGGTTATCGCTTGGCGACTTTGCCGGAAGAGATCTCGATCGGGGCTATAATGCAGGCGGTGGAAGAGCCTCTGAAAGTGACCCGGTGCGATGCCCATACCCGGGCTGGCTGCCTTAGTGGCAATCGTCGTTGCATGACGCATGATTTGTGGGACGAACTGTCTCGACATATCGGCCAATTTCTGGGTGCTGTGACTTTGGCCGATGTCTTGGCCCGTCAACTGCCCGGCAAAGCCGACGAAATCGCGCGCTATAATCGGGAAGCCGCTGAATAATGGATCGCCTGTACGCAGATCATAACGCATCCTCGCCGCTTCGGCCTGAAGCGCGAGAAGCGATGCTGCGGGTGTTGGATCTAGGCGGCAACCCTTCATCGGTGCATAGCGAAGGCCGGGCTGCCAAACGCATACTGGAAGATGCGCGCGAGAGCCTAGCGCGAATCCTTGAATGTGGCGCTGATGCGGTAACTTTCACCAGCGGCGCGACCGAGGCACTGCACCTGGCGCTGGAAAGCGCCAAGGCTATGGGCTTTGGCCCCGTCTATGTATCGGCGGTCGAGCATGATGCTGTGTGGTCCTATGCGGTCAAATTGTGGCCCGAGGCACAGCTTATCCCGGTCAACCAAGGCGCTCTCCTCGATGTCGCTTGGTTAGGCCAAGAACTTGACGGCCAGGGCGGCCAACCGCTTGTGATTGCGCAAGGGGCCAATAATGAGACCGGAACGATCCAGCCGCTGACTGCACTTTCAACCCGTGTCCGCGCGGCTGGCGGGGCGCTATTGTGCGACGCCGTCCAACTTTTGGGCAAAGTTTCTGTCGCCCAGTTTGCAGGATTTGCAGACTGGTTGGTTGTGTCGTCTCACAAGATCGGTGGCCCCATGGGGGCAGGAGCGTTGATCGCAGCGCCAGGGATCGATGTGTTCAATGGCCGTCCCGGAGGCGGGCAGGAACGTGGCGCGCGCAGCGGCACTGAAAATGTTGCCGCCATTGCGGGATTTACGGCGGCGGCTGCTATCGCATGCCATGATGATGCGGTGCAAGCCTATCAGGATTTGACCTCGCAGACCCGCCATGCCTTTGAGCTGGCAGTGGCAGGGGCCTTAACCAACGTCGACTTTGTCAGTCACCAGGTTCATCGCCTTAGCAACACATCGTGTTTGCTGGTGGATGGCTGGGAGGGTGCCCGTCAAGTTATGGCGATGGATTTGGCTGGTGCAGCGGTTTCTGCCGGCTCTGCCTGTTCGTCTGGCAAAGTCAAAATGTCCCGAATTTTGAAGGCCTGCGGCTATAGCGATAGCGCCGCATCGTCGTCGATCCGCGCCAGCTTTGGCTGGTCAAGCCGCATCGAAGAAGGTGCACGATTGGCCGAACTTTATCTTCAAGCCGCAGCCCGTGCCGGCCGCACGCTTTCCATCCAAGCCGCCTGAAAGGCACCCAAACGCAATGCCCGCAGTAAAAGAAACCGTCGAAACCGTTGAAAGCATTGCCGATTACGAGCATGGCTTTATCACCGACATCGAAATGGAAATGGCCCCCAAAGGTCTGAATACCGATATTGTGCGCTATATTTCGGGCAAAAAAGGTGAGCCTGAGTGGATGTTGGCGTGGCGATTAGCCGCCTATGAGCGTTGGTTGACCATGCAAGAGCCAAGCTGGGCGATGGTCAATTATCCAACCATCGACTTCCAGGATTCCTATTATTATGCCGCCCCAAAGGCCAAAATAGAACTCAATAGCCTGGACGATCTCGATCCGGAGATTTTGGAGACCTATAAGAAACTAGGTATCCCCTTGCGCGAGCAAGAGGTTTTGGCTGGCGTTAAAGGCGCGCCCCGCATTGCTGTCGATGCCGTCTTCGATAGCGTATCGGTCGCTACCACTTTTCGCGAGGAATTGGCCAAGTCGGGCGTGATCTTCTGCTCCATGTCTGAAGCCATCAAGGACTATCCAGACCTTGTGCGGAAATATCTGGGAACCGTGGTGCCGGTGACCGACAATTTTTACGCCACGCTCAATAGTGCGGTGTTTTCTGACGGAACTTTTGTCTACATCCCGCCCGGCGTGCGCTGCCCCATGGAATTGTCGACCTATTTCCGCATCAATGCCGCAGATACAGGGCAGTTCGAGCGCACCTTAATCATTGCAGATAAGGGGGCTTATGTCTCCTATCTTGAGGGTTGCACCGCCCCGATGCGCGACGAAAACCAACTCCATGCTGCGGTGGTCGAATTGGTCGCGCTCGATGATGCCGAGATCAAATATTCCACCGTGCAAAACTGGTATCCCGGCGACAAAAATGGCGTGGGTGGGATCTATAATTTCGTGACCAAACGGGCCGATTGCCGGGGCGCGCGCTCGAAGGTCAGCTGGACGCAAGTGGAGACGGGCTCAGCCGTCACTTGGAAATATCCGTCCTGCATCTTGCGCGGCGATGAAAGCCAAGGGGCGTTTTATTCAATCGCGATCACCAATGGGCATCAACAAGCCGATACCGGCACGAAGATGATCCACTTGGGCAAAAATACCCGTTCGCGCATCGTCTCAAAGGGCATTTCGGCTGGCAAAAGCAACAATACCTATCGTGGCCTGGTGAGTGCGCATGCCAAAGCCAAAGGTGCGCGCAATTTCACCCAATGTGACAGTCTTCTGATCGGCGACCAATGTGGGGCCCACACGGTGCCCTATGTGGAAGCCAAAACGCCCTATGCCACCTTTGAACATGAGGCGACCACAACGCGTTTGAGCGAGGATCAACTGTTCTACTGCCGACAACGTGGCCTGCCCACCGAAGATGCAGTGGCGCTTCTTGTGAATGGCTTTGTGCGGGAGGTCCTGCAGGAACTGCCAATGGAGTTTGCGGTGGAAGCGCAAAAGCTCGTCGCGATTAGCCTTGAGGGGAGCGTGGGGTGACCACCATCGCTGCCATCGATCATGTTCAAATCGCCATTCCAGCCGGTGGTGAAGTGGTCGCGCATGCGTTTTATGCTGACCTCTTAGGCCTTACTGAAGTGCCTAAGCCTGCATCGATGGCCGCACGCGGTGGCGCTTGGTACCAGACGGGCGGGGTCAAGGTTCACTTAGGCGTCGAACAGAACTTTCGTGCCAATGACAAAGCTCATGTGGCTTTCCGCGTTTCCGATGTCGAGGGCCTTGCCAACAAGGCCGTCGCCTTGGGCTTTCAAGTCAAGCATGATGACGATTTACCCGGCTATATGCGGGCGTTTCTCTATGACCCATTTGGCAATCGGATCGAGATCCTGAAACCAATTGGGGCGACTGCAAAATGACGTTTCCCAGCATAATCAGCCGCCGACAACCCCATCCTTCCTTCCTCCTATCTGTGGCCATCGGCCCAAAAAAAGTTTGAAAGACCTTGTCATGCTGAACATCAACAATCTGCAAGTCGAAGTCGGTGTCACGCCTATTATCAAGGGCCTGACGCTTCAGGTGCCCGCAGGTGAAGTGCACGCCATTATGGGCCCCAATGGAGCGGGCAAGTCGACTTTGTCTTATGCTCTAACTGGCCGCGACGGCTATGAAGTTGTAGGTGGCACTGCGACCCTGAATGGCGAAGACTTATTGACCCTCGCCCCAGAAGAGCGCGCGGCAAAGGGGTTGTTCCTATCGTTTCAATACCCGCTCGAGATTCCAGGCGTTCCCACGCTAACCTTCCTGCGCACGGCGCTCAATGCCCAGCGCAAGGCGCGCGGTGAAGCCGAGATCAGCGTGCCTGACTTCATGAAATTGTCGCGCGATGTCGCCAAGAGATTAGGTGTTACCCCAGATATGATGAAGCGGCCTTTGAATGTCGGCTTTTCCGGTGGCGAAAAGAAGCGGATGGAAATCTATCAAATGGCGCTTCTCGACCCCCGTTTCATGATCTTGGATGAGACCGACTCCGGTCTTGATATCGACGCGCTCAAAGTTGTCTCCGAAGGCGTCAACGCCTTGCGCGGGCCAGATAAGGGCATGCTGGTCATCACCCATTATCAGCGCTTGCTGGACCACATTAAGCCAGACCGGGTGCATGTGTTGGCCGGTGGTCGCATTGTCGATAGCGGTGGGCCCGAATTGGCGCTCGCGCTCGAAGCAGACGGCTATGATCGCTACAAGGATGCCGCTTAATGGCCCTAGCTGAATTGAGACTTTCGGCAGGTGAGGCGGCACTGTTAAATGCCTTCCCCCCGACAGAGGCAGGGGAGGCGGCGCGCGCCCGACTTGCTGGCGTAGGCTTACCCAATCGCCGGGTGGAAGCGTTTAAATGGACGGATGTGCGCGCGGCGCTCACTGCCGGCATTCCAGAAGCCGATGGATCGGCTGGCTTGATCCCTGAATGCCTGCAAGATGCCTTGGTTTTGGATTTCGCACCTGAAGGATTTGGCCTTGAGGGTGAAAAGGATAAGGGTCTGATCATCGAGACCGAAGATAGTTTGGAGCTTGAGGGCGCAGGCCCTCTCGCCCTAATGGCGGCGGGCTTTGCCCCGCGCGCTGTGGTGCTGCGCGTCACTCAAAGCCAGAGCCGCCCCGTCGTGTTGCGCCGTCATCCCGGCGCACCGATGCGGGTTCGCTTGGAATTGGAAGCAGGCACCAGATTAACCCTGATCGATACCGCACTGGCAACCGCGGGTCTTTCAACAGGCTTTGTAGAAATTGAAATTGGTGGCGATGCGGAGCTGGTCCGATATAGTCTGCAGAATGGTGCCCCAAACGCGATCGATCTAGCCCATACGACGGTGAGCGTTGCAGAAACAGGTCGTTATCACGCGATTGCATTGATGTTCGGTGGCAAGCTGGCCCGCGCGGAAACCGAAGTGGTGCTGGCAGGCGAGGCGGCAAGCTGTTTGATCCACGGGGCCTATCTGCTTTCGGGTAGCACGCATGCCGACATGACAACACGGGTCGTCCACGCCAGTCCAAATGGGCAAACCCGCGAATTGTTCAAAGGGGCCGTTCAGGACCGTGCGCGCGGGGTTTTCCAAGGAAAAATTCTGGTTGAGCGAGCTGCGCAAAAGACTGACGCCCGTCAAAATCATCATGCGTTGATGTTGAGCGAGGGGGCAGAGATTGATGCCAAGCCTGAGCTTGAAATCTATGCCGATGATGTTCAATGCGCCCATGGCAACACCATTGGGGCCTTGGATGATCAGGCCCTCTTCTATATGCGCCAGCGTGGCATCCCGGAGGCCCAAGCCAAAGCCTTGCTGGTGGAAGCCTTTGTGACAGACGTCTTCGATGCGATTGACCATGAGGGTGTGCGCGACTGGTTTTCAGGTCTGGCACGGACGTGGTTGGAGGCAAGTTCGTCATGAACGCGCAAACGCCTATCACCCCTCCGATATTTGATGTCGCCAAACTTCGTGCAGACTTCCCGATCCTGACGCGAAAAGTTCACGGCAAGCCCTTGGTCTATCTCGACAGCGCGGCCAGTGCACAAAAGCCTGAGAGCGTCATCTCGGCCATGGCCGATTTCCAGCGCACATCTTATGCCAATGTTCATCGCGGCCTGCACACCTTGGCCAATGAAGCCACCCAAGCGTTTGAGGATGCCCGTGCGAAAGTAGCGCGCTTTATCCATGCCGGTAGTGCAGACGAGATTGTCTTCACCAAGAGTGCGACCGAGGCGATCAATCTGGTGGCTGCAGGGATTAGTCAAAGCCTTAAAGCTGGCGATGAGATCGTCATCTCCGAGATGGAGCATCACGCCAATATCGTTCCCTGGCACATGGCCGCCCAGCGGTCTGGCGCGGTGTTGAAATGGGCGGCGATTACCCCACAAGGCGCGCTGGATATGGATTCACTTGCCGCCCTGATTGGTCCGTGCACCAAAATGGTAGCGATCAGCCATATGTCGAATGTGTTGGGCAGTGTGCAGGATGTGGCGACCATCGTGGCCCTCGCCCATCAAGTTGGTGCACAAGTTCTGATCGATGGCTGTCAGGGCGTGGTGCACAAAAGCGTGGATGTTCAAGCCATTGGCGCGGATTTTTATGCCTTCTCCGCGCACAAGATCTATGGGCCCACCGGCATAGGCGTGCTGCATGGTACGCCGGAGGCCCTAAACCGTTTGCCGCCTTGGCAAGGCGGCGGCGAGATGATTGAGATCGTCTCCAAAGAGCTGATCACTTACAATGTCCCGCCCTTCCGGTTTGAAGCGGGCACGCCGGCGATTACGGAAGCCGTTGGCTTAGGTGCCGCTGTGGATTGGATGATGGCGCAAGATCAAGCGGCCATGCACGCGCATGAACAGGCCTTGTTAGACCATGCGATGACCTTCATGCGCGGCATAAATGGCATCAGCCTCTATGGCACTGCACCGGGCAAGGGGGGCATTATTGCCTTCAATATTGACGGCGCTCATCCCCATGATGTCGCCCAATTGCTGGACCGCTATGGCGTAGCCGTTCGGGCGGGTCATCATTGCGCCCAACCCCTGATGCAGGCGTTAGGCGTCACCGCCACCGCTCGGGCGAGCTTTGCCGCCTATACCAGTTTCGAAGATGTCGACACCTTTGTTGAAGCGCTTGGAAAAGCGCGCGATTTTTTGCTGTAAGGTCCACCCATGAGCGATGAAACCACTGCCCCGCGAGACATGCTGGATGTATCCAGTCCGCCCATCGTCCAAACAGATCGGGAACCCGCCGACCTGCCGCCAGAAGAAATTGCTCGCTTAACGGATGATCTGATCGACGCGTTCAAGACGGTCTATGATCCGGAAATTCCGGTCGATGTCTATGAGTTGGGCTTGATTTACAAGGTAGATCTGAAGGCTGGCGGCCATGTCGATATCGACATGACTTTAACCGCCCCTGCTTGCCCTGTGGCCGGCGAACTCCCAATTATGGTAGAAGATGCGGCCAAGACGGTGGATGGGATCAATTCGGCCAAGGCCATTGTGACCTTTGATCCGCCTTGGACCCAAGCGCGCATGAGCGATGAAGCCCGTTTGGCTTTGAATATGTTATAGGTGGCCAATATGAACACGCCCGACCTTATCCCAACCCGCACCCGTCGCCCACGCCCGCAAGTGGTGAGCCTGACAGACGCCGCCGCCGAGCGCGTGCGCGACGTGATGGCCAAGTCTGAAAAGCCCTATCTGCGTGTTGGCATTAAAAATGGCGGCTGCGCGGGGATGGAATATGTCATGGCCTATGCCGATGCGCCAGATCCGCTGGATGAAGTGGTGGAAGAAAAGGGCGTTAAAATCCTCGTCGCTTCCAATGCGATTTTGTTCTTGGTCGGCTCTGTCGTCGATGTGGAAAACACCAAGCTGCACTCAAAGTTCGTCTTCAAGAACCCCAATGAAACCGATGCCTGCGGGTGTGGTGAGAGTGTTACCATTGTACCGGCCTCCTTCGAGGCCTGAACTTGTCTAAGAAAGCGAAAGCCGATCCCGAACTCGATGCCCTTATCGCCACCGCGCAAGATCTGTTTAGCAGCTTAAGGGATATTCGGGTTCGCAAGATGTTTGGTGGCGCAGGGGTCTTTTATGACGGTCGCATGTTTGCGCTCTTGGCCGACAACGAGATCTATCTGAAGGCCGATCGGATCAGTAATCCAAGATTTGACGCTGAGGAGTGTCCGCCTTTTCACTATGACAAGGGTACAGGCGAGATCATGACCCTGTCGTATCGTGCGATGCCAGAATCTGCATTTGATGATGCAGATGAGGCCTTGGCTTGGGCCAGATTGGGCATTGAAGCCGCTGCCCGCGCGCAAAAATAGAGCTCACAGAGTGGAACCATCCGCCGTCCACCTTATCGAACGGGCAACCGCACGTGGATGGCCTGCGACGCGCGAGGACAAAATTGATGGGTGGCAGGTCTTTTCCGGTCTGGGCTATGTCGGACGCACCAATTCCTGTTGGCCGCTGACCTATCGGGGCCGTTCGGTGGAGGCTTCGATTGATGCGGTGGAGGCTCATTACCGCGCTTTGGGCTTAGCGCCACAGTTCAAACTGGTGATAGGCTATGCTAATCCATCGGACTTGTCGAAACGGCTAGCTCGGCGCGGATATCGCATCGTCAGTGAGGTAGCGGTGATGATGCATAAAGGCCAGTTAGCCGCACCTGAACATGCAGTGGACATCGAGCCCAAAGTCACAGCCGATTTCATCCAGATTGTTTCACAAACCAGCCATTCGGTTGGCGATGGCCAAGAGCGGTTGGATATTCTAGGCCGCGTGCCAAACCCGTCTGCCTTTGGGGTTATCCGACAAAATGGCGCTCCAGCAGCGGCAGGCCTGTGTACTTTTGCGGGCGATAGCGCAGGGATAGCTGCCATGCGAACGCAAGCGGACTATCGCAATCAAGGGCTTGCACGTTCCGTTCTGCGCGCGATTATGGGTCGGGCTGATGAGGCAGGCTATCGGCTGTTTTGGTTGCAAGTCGAAACCAATAATGCTCCGGCGCTACACCTCTATGAGAACGAAGGCTTTGCCACTGCCTACCAGTATCAGACCATGCGCTTAGAGCCATAACGACGGCGCGCGATCGAATTTAACATGCGCCACCTTGCGCTGCCCGCTACCACTCCTAACATATGGGCGTCCTTTGGTACGCGCAAATGGCGATTCAAAGGCTCAATGGAGGCTTAGATGGCTTTGAACACACGTTTTGCTGCTTTGGCATTGATTGGCGTTGCCGCAACATCGGTTTCAGGGTGTGGCTATAACACTATTCCAACCCAGGAAGAGGCCGCCAAGGCTGCTTGGGCAGAAGTTCAGACCCAATATCAACGCCGCTCAGATTTGGTTCCTAATTTGGTTGCGACTGTTAAAGGGGCTGCTGAGCAGGAAAAAGAAGTCCTGACGTCTGTTACCGAGGCGCGCGCTTCTGCGACCCAACCGAAATTTGATGCTTCGACCATCACCGACCCCGCTAAGTTCCAGGAGTTTCAGGCGGCTCAAGGGCAATTGTCCGTCGCTTTGGGACGTTTAATGAGCATTCAGGAGAATTATCCCGAGCTTCGGTCTTTGGAAGGTTTTGCCGCGCTTCAGTCCCAGCTTGAAGGAACCGAAAACCGCATTGCCATCGCTCGGCGCGACTATAATGCGGCTGTGCAGACCTATAACACCACCTTGCGGACCTTCCCGAGTGTGGTCTGGGCCAAGACAGCGTTTTCCTCGTCGCAACCCATGCAGCTGTTCCAAGCCACGGCAGGCGCTGAAAAGCCGCCGGAAGTGAAGTTCTAAGCGAGTGACTTCTCCCGCCTTGCTACGGCCTTCAACTCGGGCTCAGCACCGGTTAGGGCTTGGGCTACTGCTCATAGTCGGTGTTCTTGTCGCGGGTTTTGCCGCAAACCCTGCTTGGGCGGCAGATCCTAAATTCCCGGTCCTTACGGGACGGGTCGTGGATGATGCCAATATTATTCCCGAAGAGACCGAAGGCGAACTCATTGCACAATTGGAAGCGCTTGAGGCCAAATCCTCTGACCAATTGGTTGTTGTGACGGTGCTGAGCTTGCAGGGCTTTGAGATTGAGGAATTTGGCTACCGATTAGGTCGGGCTTGGCAAATCGGGCAGGGCGAGCGTCTGAACAATGGGGTGATCCTTTTGGTGGCTCCCACTGAGCGTAAAGTGCGAATCGAGGTTGGCTATGGCCTCGAAGGCATTTTGACGGACTATTATACAAGCCAAATCATTCGCGACACCATTGTGCCGGCCTTTAAAGCTGGCGACATGCCCGGCGGCATTGTTGCAGGTACGGCTGCGATTGAGCAGATCTTGACCACTGACCCCGCCGAGTTGCAAGCCCGGGCCGCCCGTGGACTGCAGGCTGAGGCCAAGGACACCAGTGGTGATCCGAATGCTGTGTTTCTGGTGATTGCCTTTCTGATTTTCTGGCTATGGCTTTCGATCTCAACTACGCGACGGACGCTGTTCCGGCGTCATTCGCCGTGGGGAAGTGGCCCAATCATTTTGCATGACTGGGATGACGATGATGATGATCGTCGCGGTGGCTTCGGCGGCGGTGGCTTTGGTGGTGGCGGCGGCTTCTCCGGTGGTGGTGGCAGCTTTGGTGGGGGCGGGGCATCAGGCTCATGGTAAAACACACGCACATGCATTTATCTGCCGAGGAAAAAGCGGCAGTTGCCCAAGCGATAGAGGCGGCCGAGATGAAGACTTCGGGCGAGATCTTTGTTGTTGTCACTGGGCGCACCGCTGATTATCGTTGGATTCTGCTGTTCTGTGGTGCTTTGGTTGCTATTCTGGTGCCCTTGATCTTGATGGCTTTTGGTCAAAACCCGCTGACAATTGGAAGTGCATTCACGCATTGGCAGGCTGGGGGGTGGAATATCGGGCTAGGGGCAACGCCAGCCGACGAGTCCGCAACAGGCATGATTTTCATCCTCGCTCTACAAGCGGTCCTGTTTATGCTGGTTTCGGCCCTAGATCTTAGGCCAGGTTTTGCCGCTAAACTCACTCCAGCATGGATCAAGCGACAACAGGTTCATCGCGCGGCGCGCGATCAGTTTTTGGCCCATGGTCTACACCAGACTGCTGGCAAAACCGGCGTTCTGATTTTCGTGAGCTTGGCTGAGCATCAAGCAGAAATCATTGCTGATACGGGTATTTACATCAAGGTTTCGCGCGATGTTTGGCGTGGTGTTATAGCCAAATTGGCCATGGCCGCGCGCGAGGAGGCCTTAGCTCGTGGCCTCATCGCTGCCATCCAAGACTGCGCTACAATTCTTGCCGAACACTTCCCCCTTCAAGACGACGATGTGGACGAATTGTCCAACAAAGTCATCATCATTTGAAACGTGGCCGCCTAAGTTTTTTCCGCTAACGCCTTTAAATAAATTGAGTTTTTAGGAGCGGCGAACAGGCGTTGAACCATCGGCTCAAAGGCTTCTAGCGGCATGGTGTCATAGGAAGGATCAAAGGCGTTTTGATCATGCCGGTGGCAGAAGCGCGCCGTATGCTCAAAGTGGGGATGATCGCGGTAGGTTTCGCGCATGTCCCGGTCGAGGCCCAGATGATGGAAGAAATAATAGCCTTGGAAGATGCCGTGATTGGCGACCATCCAATGGTTGGCTTCACCCACAAAGGGCTTCAGGATCGCTGCCGCAATATCAGGGTGATTATAGCTGCCCAAGGTGTCGCCAATATCGTGGAGTAGTGCGCACACGACATACTCTTCGTCCATCCCGTCGCGGTGGGCCAAGGTGGCTGATTGTAGAGAATGGGTCAGCCGATCTATCGGGAAGCCACCATAATCGCCGTCCAATAGCCGCAGATGCGCTAAGACCCGGTCTGCCAAGCCTTTGTTGAAGGCTTTGGAATGGCCCGCAATAATAGCCCAATCTTCTTGCGTGCTTTTCATCATGGATTTGAAGTGCGCTTGGTCTGAATGAAGATCAGACTGATGGCCGTCTGCCATGTTGGTACCTCCCTTTGTATTTCAGGCAGGTTCACCTTCTTTTGAAGATTAAGCAAGAGGATCAGCCTGCCCGCCTGGCCAACCATACGCCCACCAGTACCAAAGCCCCGCCCATCATCTGTAGTGGGGTCAGGCTTTCTTGTAGCCACACCCAGCCGAGGAAGCCGACCAGCACGGGCTGTAACAAGATCAGGACCGAAGCAATATGGGTCGGCACCATGCCAAAGCCGACGGCCAGCAGACCTTGCCCAGCGACTTGCGCGAACACGCCCAAGACCAGGAGTGGCCACCATTGTGCGATAAAAGACTGCCCCGTCGCAGCCGGCAAAAGGGGCTCACCGGCTGCTAATGTTACCACCAAACAGAGGACCATGGCAAAGCCGGACGAGAAGAACATGATGGTACCCGCACCCCATTGGCTGCGCATGCGGGCAATGGTGAGGAGGTAAAGGCCGTACCAGATTGAAGTTAGGGCTGATAATCCATCTCCCGCCAATCGTTCTGGATTCGTAGCCGGGGCCCCACCTGACAGCAGAAGCGAGCCGACCAACGCAATGACCACGGCGACCCAATAGGCCCTAGTTGGTAGCGCGCGTGTTGTTAACCAGGTGACTGCGACCACGACGATGGGCGTTAGGTTTGACAAAAAGGTGGCGTTGGCTGCACTGGTTCGAACGATGCCTGCATGCCAGGTGGCCAGATCGCCTGCGAACAAAAGCCCTGCGAGTGCCAAAAGCCCGATGGGCAAAGCGGTGCGCGTGCCGTCTTTCTCCTCGGGTTTGGTTTCCAAGTGGGCCCACAGTGCCAAGAGCGGCAGTGCAAAGGTGAGGCGCCAGAACGCGCTGGCCTGTGGGCCAACCGGCGACAGCTTTACCATGATGGGGGCCAGCGCGATGCAAGAGGCACCCGCCGCCAATGCCAAAGTCCCCAAGAATAGCTTTTGTGCTTCGGTTTGGGCCACACGCGGGTTCCTAAAGGCCAAGGCTGGTTCGAATCTCAGCGGGGCTTGTGCCGCTTTCGCGTAGGCTACGCAATGTGACGGACTGATTACGCTTGGCAAAGCGTTTGCCATCAACGTCGAGGATGAGGCGGTGATGGTGATAAACCGGTGTTGGCAGTGCGAGTAGTTTCTGCAGAATGACGTGGATATGGGCGGCCTCGGCCAAATCTTCACCCCGAATGACATGGGTGATGCCTTGGGTTGCGTCATCCAGCACGCTGGCGAGGTGATAGCTTGACGGAAATTCCTTGCGCGCCAGCACGATATCGCCCAATTGGGCCGGATTGGCCTTGACCCAGATGCCATTGGCTTCAAATCCTAGTTGGTCCCAATCAGTGCCAAGTAGGTCTTGACTACGTTGCAGCGACAGCCGCCATGCAAAAGCCTTTCCTGTTGCCAGAAGCTCTGCCTCATTGTGGGGCGACAAAGGGGTAACAGGCTCTGGCCCGGTAAAGCTATGTGGGGCCGAAGCTATGCCTTCCAGCAGCTCTTTGCGGGTTTTAAAGCAACGATAGAGCACGCCGAGATCTCTCAGCCTGTCGAGGCCGGCCTTGTAGTCTGCCATATGCTCACTTTGCCGACGGACAGGGGCTTCCCAGTCAACGCCTAACCACGCGAGGTCTTCGTAAATGGCGGCTTCAAACTCCGGCCGACACCGGGTTTGATCGGTGTCCTCGATCCGTAAAAGGAACCGTCCGTCCGCAGCTTGGGCTGCGTGAAAGGCCGTCCAGGCCGAAAAGGCATGACCCAGATGCAGATAGCCAGTGGGCGAGGGGGCAAAGCGGGTGGCAAACATGTCTGCTCTATGCCGTGGGGCGGCTGTCTTTGGCAATTAGCTTTTGCTAGCATGGGTTATGACTGAAAAACGCCTCACTGGCCCGCATCGCCCGCCGTCATCTGGTCAAAGCCCAAAGGGTCTCGTTGTGACCCTGCACGGCTATGGTTCAAACGGCGATGATTTGATCTCGCTTGCCCCTTATTGGGATCGGCTTTTGCCGGATGTCCAATTCAGTTCGCCCAACGCCCCCGCGCGCGTGCAGGGCTTTGGCGAAATGTATCAGTGGTTTCCAATTGAGAGCATGGATCCGGTCCATTTGGCTAAAGGAGTACGTGATGCAGCCCCCATATTGGAAGCCTTTCTGGACGGGGAAATGGCGCGCTTTGGCGTTACTAAAGCGCAGACGGCCCTTGTAGGCTTCAGCCAGGGCACGATGATGGCGCTGCAAGTGGGCTTAGCCTCAAAAGAGCCCTTTGCAGGGGTTCTAGGTTTTTCAGGTGCTTTGGTCGGCAATCCGGAGATAGCGTCTAAGCCGCCGGTTTTGTTGGTTCACGGTGATCAAGACGATGTGGTGCCGCTCGCGGCCAGTCAAATGGCACAGCAGTTTTTAAGTGCGGCCGGGCTCGATGCTCGCCTGCATGTCTCACCGCGGGCTGCCCACACGATCGCGATGGACGGCCTGCAGCTTGGCGGTGCGTTTTTGACCCGCGTGCTTAAGGGCGCTTCGTCTGAATCCGCTTGAGGCCTTTGGCGAGCAAGACGAAGAAAAGTCCCATGATCAAAAAGCCAAGTCCGAGGCCTAAAACATTGAGGCCAATCTGCCCAGGGCCATATTTGCTGACATCGAGGAAAAAGTACGGATACCAATTCTCAAACCGGCCGCGCAGCAGGACAGCACTGGTATAAAGCAGTGGCCAAGCCAGCCAGATGGCGGCGTGGCGAGACGTTATCTCATCTTTCTCGGCAAAGCTTAGCCACCACATCAGCGTTAAGGCAGGGACGGCGTAATGAACGCCTAAATCGCCAATCAGATTAAGCCCTGAAAGATTGCGCCCGCCACTCAAGAGAAGGTGATAAACTACGCCCATCGTGGCGATGTAGAAGGTCAGGGCCGCCAAAGCATGATTTGGGAAAACCTTCGGCCCCCTCGGCGACATCGCAATCAGCCCCATACTGACGGCAATCAAACCATTGGTCAGGATGGTGAAATAGCCCGTCAGCCGCCACAGGCTGTCAACAAGGTTCATGCCATCTTGCATGGTCCAGCCAACGCTAATGGATGATTGCAGGATCAAAGCCGCCCAGGTGAACAAGCACAACAGGCCCGCGGTCAGTTTGGCAGTTGGTGCAGGCAGGATTAGTTCATTGGGGTGAATCTGGTTCGTCATAGTCCGTCACTGGCAGAACAACTGCATCGACACAAATCGATATCGTATCTGTCATGTTTTCTTTGCAGTGAATCGGTTACTGATGAAGCGCAGAGCAGGAGGAAGCCGTTTTCGATAGGCCACACCATACATGTCTCGCTGTCGGCCGCGCCGCAACAATGGAATTTGCTTCTCTGAAACACGGAGGCGAGTATGGATATTGACCGTCTCGAATTGGCCTCTGCCTCCCAGCCCATCAAAACAAAATCCAGTTTAGCGGGCTTCCCGGCTTTGGTTTTGAACGCTGATTACCGGCCTTTGTCCTATTATCCCTTGTCGGTTTGGTCTTGGCAGGATGCGGTTAAAGCGGTTTATATGGACCGGGTTGAAGTGGTGGCGGAATATGATCAGGCCGTCCACAGCCCCAGTTTTGAAATGCGCCTGCCGAGTGTGATTTCGCTCAAAGAATATGTGCAGCAAGATCGCGCGCCAGCCTTTACCCGTTTCAACCTGTTCCTGCGTGACGGGTTTAAATGCGCTTATTGCCATGCCACCGATGATCTGACGTTTGACCATGTGGTGCCCCGCTCAAAAGGGGGGAAGACGACGTGGGAAAACATCGTCACTGCCTGTTCGCCATGTAACTTGCGCAAGGGTGGGCGCAGTTTGCGTGAAGCGGCTATGACACCGCGTAAGCCACCGCGCAGGCCGACGATGCACGAGTTGCAGGCCATGGGCCGTAAGTTCCCGCCCCACCATTTGCACGAGAGCTGGGTCGATTGGCTCTATTGGGATGTGGTGCTGGAAGCCTAATCGGGCCCGTCTTACATCATTGTAATCTTCACAGCGCCCAAATGCGTGGCTTGCCCCTTTCGATGAGGCTTTTCACCCACTATGTCGGATGAGAGGTCAGTTTCGCGTTGGCCTAAGGATTGACTTGATGAAGCGCCGCTTTGGACCGACCCGTGCGATTGCTCGCGAAACTTTGCGTCGTGGGCTGGGACGGGTACGCGAAACGGGCCCCTTACTGCGTAAAGGCCGCCTTGCTGGGCTTGGCTTACTTGGCCTTTTGATCGGTTTTATACAAAGTGTTATCGAACTGGCGATGCGCGAGGCCTATGAAGCCCTCGACCGGCACCATGAGGCGCAGATCAAAAAGGGTAGTGACACGATGGGACGACGACGCGAATGGCGCGAAGAGGATGACGACGAAGATCGCAAGGTCTATAGACGCAAAATGGAAGACGCCCGCCGCCGTTTTGAGCTTGAGATTCGTGCCGCGCGGGATGTCCAGCGTGAACTACGCCGTGCCCAAGGTCGCATCAAAACGACTTGGACTTTGGCTTCTGTTGGGGCCGGGATTTTTCTGGCCGCAGTTATTGGCGATGCGCTCAACCCCCTTGCCGGCATTGGCTTTGGGATCATGGTAGGTGGAGCAATCTCGTGGGTTGGTTCTTTATTCCTCCATCGCACCCCGAAGCCTGCCGCAGGAACAGCGGCGATGCCCGTGCCTCAGCGGCCTGAGATTGAAGCCCCAACGGTGAGTGAAAATGCCATGCCGCAAGGCCGTACCGAATTGGTGCAGCAAGTCTTGGCTGATGCGGCCAAAGCCCTGCGTGCACTCGACGGGACGATGGCACGTCTACGCCATCCAGACTCGGTGGCCTCCGTGGCGCGCATCGTGGCAGTTGGCAACCGCTTGATGATCATGGTTGCAACCAATCCAGAGAAGTTCGCCATCGCCCAGCGTGTCTTCACCTATTATTGCCCGGAAACGGTCAAAGTGGCCG
This sequence comes from Maricaulis salignorans, assembly GCA_943372135.1. Taxonomy (GTDB): domain Bacteria; phylum Pseudomonadota; class Alphaproteobacteria; order Caulobacterales; family Aquidulcibacteraceae; genus Aquidulcibacter. The sequence continues at coordinate 495,370 of CALRXH020000001.1, forward strand.
AAGCACTCGCCAAACTTGAATCCGATTCAGCGCCAGATATGGAGCGGATTGGCGGCACCCAGACGATTTTGAAGAAGCTGGAAGTCTTGTTCGAGCGGACTGAGCTGGAGCTTAAGGCTGACGAAGGCAAGGAACTAGATATTGATCTTAAGCTGTTGGACCAGTCGATTGAGTCCGACCTGCGCTATCAATAAGGCCGCACTTTGAGCTGACATTAGACCTTTTGGCAAACTGCAATGGCAACCCGGCAACCCGCTTTGATTACCGCTTCTAGGACAGGGTGACCAAAGGCCTCTTTCGCACCTTCCGCTATCGCCTGATCCTTGTGTGCGATTTCTTCATCACGGAAACGGCTGATCATGGCCGATAGCTCTGGCTCCTGATCGCCCAATTCCTCGATCTGCTCACGGTAATGGTCTTCGATCACTTCTTCGACGGCAGCCGTGCAAGCGTGCGCGGCCTTTTCACCCATAAGGGCTGTCACGACCCCCAGGCCAAAGCCTGCTGCACCCCAAATTGGGCCCAGAAGGGTTGGGCGGACTTTGCGCTCCAGCAGCAATTTATCAAAGGCTGCCTTATGGACCGCCTCATCGGCTTCTTGTTCGGCAAGCTGGGCGGCAATCCGTCGCGTAGCAGGCAAGCGCGAGAACACAGCACGTTGGCCTTCATAAATGCGTGTCGCACCAAACTCACCCGCATGATCGACGCGTAGCATTTCTGCGACGCGGTCTTTTACGAAGCGGCGGCCGGGTGCCGCAGGTCGGCTGGAGCGTGCTGTAGTGGCGTCAGACATCAGACTTCTCCGTTAAACCGCGGGGATTAAGGACACTCAAGCCCGAATAGATTGCCAGTTTGAGCGAGATTAACATGTTCCAACCTGCCATCGACAGGCCAAGGAATATCCAAGCCGCCTCATCGCACCCACCCACATGCATGGGCCGATCGAGGGACCCCAAAAGATCAGTCGGCATAAGCCCGCTGCCAGCTGCGGTGCAAGAAGGCAGGCCTGGCCACCACTTATACTCAACTCCCATGTGAAAACCGGCCACAATCGCACCGCCGACAAAGGCGAAAGTCAAGAGCAGGTTGAGGGCGCGGCTTGTCATTTCTGCGCCTTCCATTCGGCGAGCGACAAGCGCGAGCGCGGCAATGGCTGCTGCAATCCAATAGGCCTCGCGCTGGTGCAAGCATAAGGTACAAGGTGCAAGGCCCGCAAAGCGTTCAAACCCATGGGCAATCGCCAACATCGAAAGGCTAGACGCTAATGCGACCCAAGGCCATTGGGCGAATATGAAGCTGAAGAAAGGGCGTAGACGCATCATGATGATATAGGTCGTTCTTCAAGTTTGGAACAGTTCAACCCGCATCGCCTATGCATACGGCCTATTGTCCTATCAGATTGCCAAGCCAAGGCAGGTGTTCCCGAACAAAGGTCGCGGCAAAGCCGACCCCTGCGAATAAACCCCAAACCATAGCAGCCAAGAAGATTGACCAAGCAAGGCCTAAGAGGCTGCCCGCCAAAGTGAATAGTCCGTCTGCTTGAAGGAAGCCCACAGCAATCATTGTGATGGCAAGTGAGGGGATGGTATTGGTGATGGGTAGCATGATGGTGAGTGATGCGATCGCGCAAATCGCTCCAACCAGACGCTCAGCCAAACCGCTGGCCAGGAAACTGAGCCGGGGCTTTGAAAATACCGCAGTCCAGCGCAAGCGCTTGTCGGCAAAGTCAGCAATCGACTCAATCCAAGCCGTCTTTACCCGTGCTTCAAGCGCGCGCTTTGGCAACCAGACTTCTTGTGCGCCCAGCGCCATTTGCATGGCCAATAGGAAGATCGGGATTGCAATGAGCTGTGCACCAGGCAGGCCAGGCACCAAACAGGGAATGGCAAACAACAAGATTAAAAGGCCAAAGGCGCGTTCGTCTAACTGATCCACGATATCACCAACCAAAGCCCCATCAGGCCCGACGGCCTTTCTAAGGCTAACGATGGCGTCGATAAAGCTTGCAGGAGGCTCGTGTGCGTCAGACGCGATATGTGGGGCAGGGGTCATTGCGTGTCTATACGCCCAGCCTTCGGGATTGCCAATCAGGATTGGTCACTTGCCGCTTGGGCTCCAACTTTCATGGTCCTCACCTGCAGGAAGTTGCAGAAAATCCGATTGCATTCACGGCCAAGCCCGTTTAGGAACTGCCCTCCCAACCGTGCCCCGGTGGTGGAATTGGTAGACGCGCTGGACTCAAAATCCAGTTCCGAGAGGAGTGTCGGTTCGAGTCCGACCCGGGGCACCAACTCTTCAAAGCTTTATCTCACCGTCTGTGCCCACGCTCGTCGCCGTGCGAAGTGCCCGACTATGGGCGCAACTCTATCCAATTTGATTTAATACGTGATGAGTTTTGCAAGCCAAGTCTAAGGCATTGCTGCGATCATAGTAAGTCACAGGGGGACGCTATGGATGTTTCGTCGTTGATGAATGCTAAAATGCAGGCGCAAGCAGCCCATTTACAAATGGCAGCTTTGCGGGCTGTCCAGGAAACGCCGGGCCAAGAACGCGCGCTGTCGACCCTGTCCCAAGCCATTGTGCAAACCCAGAATACCTTTGCGGTCAGTGCCGTAAAGGCCATCAGTGGGATTGATATTTTGGTTTAGCCCTTCTTTGGGCTCGCTGCTGGCGGCGGGATGGAAACATCGACACCAGCTGTTGCCAATGCATTTTCGAGTTCTTCCTGGTTAAAGCCTGAAACCAATTTGCCATTAACCACAAAGCCCGGTGTGCCGCCAATGCCGAGATTGGTCGCTTGATCGCGCATGCCAGTGATGGTGGCTTCAACTTGGGGTTTGTTCATATCAACTTTGAGCTTCTCAACATTCAAACCAATCGTGCCTGCAATCTGGTAGATTTGTTCCGGGTTGAGGTTGCCTTGAGCGGTCATCAACGCGTTATGCAGTTGAAGATACTTGCCTTGATTGTGTGCAGCAATAGCCGCCTTGGCCGCGATCGTTGAGTTTTCCGAAAGGATCGGCAGCTCCTTGAAGATGACGCGTATATCTTTGCGCGTTTGCATCAGATTGGAGACCCAGCTCTGGGCCGTGTGGCAGAAACTGCATTTATAGTCAAAAAACTCAATGACCGTGATCTTGGCATTGGCGGGGCCGAAGCTGAGTTGGGCATGCTCGCTCTTCAGGGTCTTAAAGGCGGCAGCTACCTTTTCGTTCTGCACGCGCGCTTGCTTGGTTTCAAAGGCGCGCTGGGCTTCCAGCAAGATTTCCGGATTAGCGACCAGCTCGTCGCGGATCAGAGCGCGCACCGCACTCTGTTGTTCTGTCGTCAACGACTTCAAAACCCCCTCACTAACAGGCGCCGGGGTTACCTGTGAAGCTGTCGCTTCGGCTTCGCCCGTTTCTTCCGCTTTCTCGGCCGGTTTGGAACAGCTTGTGAAGCTAAGGGTGGTGACGGCGAGAGCGAGGAACGAGACAAACGATTGATAACGCATCAATGGCTCCGGGGAAAATAGCTGAATTTTGATACGTTTTTATCCGCTAAATCTTAACGTTTTGCATGCGTCTCTGCAGAACCGTGGCCCATAGTATTCTGATCGAAACTGACGACCCGTAGAAGCTCTACGGAGGTTGCTCGCCCAGAGACGCTGGACGCGATCGGTCTTTCGAATATTAAACTTAAAGGACGGGGATCATTACCCCGACGACCAGCCTTTGTAGCTATCGGCAGGGTAATGGTTGAGATATCGAAGGCGCGCCGCCATTCTGGAGTTGCCCGCACCAGATTGCGCATCGCAAGGTCTGAGAAACGATGCGCGCGCAAAAGGTCACCCAGATTGTAAGCTTCTTCAGCGGTCGCAAGCCGGGCTAGGCCGACTTGCCCATTGCGGTCTGCCACGACGGCCAATTGGTTCCATGCAAAGGCGTTTGACGGTTCCAGCCGCAATGCAGATCTCAGACACGCTTCCGCCTCGACCCGTAAGTCCGCCCGCTCCGTCGCCAACAGGGAACGCGCGAGGCCAATAAGGAGCAATGCCTCATTCGGGGCCAAAGCGACTGCACGCCGGTTGGGCTCAATAGAGGCTTCGGACTTGCCGTTCTCATAATAGATTTGCCCCAAAAGCTCATAAAAGAATGGATTTTGTGGCTGCTCGGCGATTAACTTTTGAGTTTCTCGAACAGCGGTGGTCAAGTCCGGGGCCCGAAAGGCCGCTACAGCACGGGCATAGCGCGCATAAATCGATTGATCCGAGGCCGGGTATTTCACAAAAGTGCGCGCTGGCGTATACAGGAATGCTTGGATCTTAGCCTGCATCATTTTCATGCGGTCAATATCGGCAGGGCTGTCCACAGCATTGCGATTGCTCTGCTCATTCACCCGGTTTTGCAGCGCCTGAATACGATCCCCTGATAGTGGGTGAGACCGAAAATAGGGCTCTCGACGAGAGTCTGAGAGAATTTCATTATAGCGAAACTTGGTGAAAAATTCGAGTAAGCCGCGTCCGGATTGCCCGGATTTCTCCAGGAAAGTAACCGCAGCCTGATCCGCGCTACTTTCCTGCACACGGGTGAAAGTGAAGAAACTCAACATCGCAAATTGTTGCGAGCTGGCCAAAAGAGCGGCACCGGCATCGGGGGCACCAGCAGCAATAGCAAGTAGCCCCAGGGCTATTGTTACAAAGGCTGGGCGCATCGCCTCACGCATACTGGCGTCTGAACGTGCCAAATGCCCGCCTGAGATGTGCCCGGTCTCGTGTGCGATCACGCCCTTCAATTGATTTGGCGTTTCGGTTTCGAGGATCAGGCCTGTGTGCAGGAATACGTTCTGGCCATTGGTGACAAAGGCGTTCAACGTTTTGTCGCCCACAATGTAGATTTTCACATCATTGGGGGCGAGACCCGCTGCTTGGAAAATCGGGTTCGAATAATCGCGCAAGGTGCGTTCAATTTCCGCGTCGCGGACCAGGGATTGAGCCTGGGAATGCAAAGGCGTGAAAACGATCGTTGCCGCAATGCCCAGCATTCGAACGGGGGATAGCCAATGTGTTAGCATGGGAAGGGACGAGGCGTTCTTCTGGTTGGCGCTGTCTGACATATTCCTCGACCAATCCCCCTTTCTAATCATGGCACAACATTGTCCTTAACTTAGCACGAAACTGTCTTCATGGATATTAGGGCGATTTCGCGGCAGAGGCATCGACCGTCAGCCAGAACCGTTAAAGAAAATGGCAATCGTGCGATGTTACGTCAAACGCGAAGGGCCAGACCCCATCTGGAATCTGGCCCCGCTGCCGTCGCTAGACCGCCTGGCCTCAATTGCCAAACAGCTTCTCCGCGTTGCGTGACCACCAGCCACTCTTGCGCGGCGCAGCTGGTGGCGCATCTACGGCAGGCTCTGGCGTTTCTGCCGTCGCTTCTCTTGTGACTGGGGCAGCCTCTAGATCAGGGACAGGAGATTCCTCGATGCTCTTCGATGCAGCCTTGCCAGCACGGGCACCGCGCTTGGCTGGTGCCTTCTTAGCTGATGCCTTCTTTGCTGGTGCCTCAGCTATTTCGGCGACAGGTTCAAGAGCGGCAGGAGCCTCAGCTACTTCATCTTTAAGTTCAACCTTTGCCTCATCGGCGGTGGCTTTCTTCCTACTGGGACGTTTTCGCTTTGCCGGCGCTTCAGAAACGGGGAGAGGCTCGATGACAGGAACTGCCGTCAAATCGTCTGCCGCTGCTTCTGCAAGACCGCCGTCGACATGGATGGTTTCCATGCCTGCAATCTCAGAGGCCGATCCAACGCTTTCTCCTTGAGGTGGACCGTCAGTTTGCCCTAAGCGTATGGCTTCACCTTCACGTCTGCGACGACCACCGCGACGTCCACGACGACGTCGTCGGCGGGCTTGGGCTTCAGCCGGGGTTTCCCCTTCAGGGCCCGCTTCGTCATCACCTTCACTCTCTTCTGCGCCTGAACTTTCAGGGGCTTCTCCGGCGTCGCCTTCACCGTTACGAGCTATCGTGGTCTCACCTTCGGCTGTTTCGTCACGACGCCCGCCGCGACGACGACGACGACGACGCTTGCCGCCTTCACGTGCACCCTCACCGTTCTGGCCTTCCATGGCGTCGACACGTCCGTCATCGTCGCCGTCGGATTCAGCTTCAGCTTGATCTTCTTCATCGTCGTCTTCAATGATTTCATCATCTTCGTCGATTGGATCGTCAATCTTCAAATAGACCGGGACGAAATCATCTTCGAGCAACTCTTCGCCGAGCTCAACGATTTCGAAGCGGTATTGGCCTGGTGTCATGTCCGAATCGGCAAATACACGCACCACAAGACCGCGCTCATGAACCAATCTGGTTAGGTGGTCGCGCTTTTCATTCAACAGATAAAGTGCGGTTGCGATATCAGCATGCAGGGCGATTTCGCAATCCTTGCGGTTGGCTACAGCTGCCTCCACCGAGCGCAAGGCCTGCAAGCTCGCAGATTCTGGCGAACGGACGCGACCGGTGCCATCGCACGTCGGGCAAATATGGCTGGACCCTTCCAGCACGCCGGTGCGGCGGCGTTGACGGGAGATTTCCAATAGACCAAAGCCTGATATTCTTCCCATTTGCACACGCGCGCGGTCAAAGCGCAGTGCATCTTTCATCCTTTTCTCGACCGCACGATCATTGCGGTTTTCTTCCATGTCGATGAAGTCGACAACCACAAGGCCTGCCAAGTCGCGCAACCGCATCTGACGCGCGGCTTCTTCGGCTGCCTCAAGATTGGTCTTTAGAGCCGTCGATTCAATCGAACGTTCCCGAGTGGAGCGGCCGGAGTTGACGTCAATCGCGACCAAAGCTTCGGTCTGGTTGATCACGATATAGCCGCCAGAGCGCAGTTGAACGATGGGCGAATGAATGCTTTCGAGTTGGCTTTCCACTTTCATACGCGAGAACAAAGGCGTTGCAGCCTTATATTGCTGCACTTTCCTGACGTGGCTTGGCATCAGCATTTTCATGAAGTCTTTGGCTTCGAGATAGGCTTCTTCGCCTTCCACCAAAATTGCATCGACATCCTTATCATAGAGGTCGCGAACCGCACGCTTCACCAGATTGTCTTCTTCATGGATTAGTGACGGCGCAATCGACTTCATGGTACGCTCACGAATATCGTCCCACAGGCGAAGGAGATACTCATAGTCGCGCTTGATCTCAGTCTTGGTACGCTTGGCTCCCGCAGTGCGGATGATAAGACCCATGCCCTTGGGCACTTCGAGTTCCGCGATTACAGACTTAAGACGCTTGCGGTCACCAACGGCAGTGATTTTGCGCGAAATGCCGCCCCCACGCGGGGTATTGGGCATAAGCACGCAATAGCGTCCCGCGAGCGACAAATAGGTGGTTAGTGCAGCGCCTTTATTGCCGCGCTCTTCCTTAACGGCCTGGACCAGCATGATTTGACGCCGGCGAATTACTTCTTGGATTTTGTAGCGACGTTGGGCTGCGCGGCGGGCGCGAACCTGTTCGTCATCGCCGTCACTTTCTTCATCAAGTGCGGCTTGTTCCGCTTCTTCAGCGAGCAAGGCTTCGCGGTCGGCAGCGGGAATTTGATAATAGTCGGGATGAATTTCGCCAAACGCGAGAAAGCCATGGCGATTCCCGCCATACTCTACGAAGCCCGCCTGTAAGGATGGTTCTACCCGTGTGACTTTCGCAAGATAGATATTGCCACGAATTTGTTTTTTAGATGCAGATTCAAAGTCAAAGTCGTCGATTTGGTTTCCAGCGAGCACGACAACCCGGGTCTCCTCCGGGTGAGCCGCGTCGATCAGCATTGTTTTGGACATAGATATAAGCTCCAGCGCGCTGGCTCGGCCGCAGGGCAACGCAGTGGCGTCGTCTCCCGGTCAGTAAGCGCGAATCACAAAAGGTTGTAGGTGAAAGCCGGCGCTGAACGAAGCGCGATGGGAGAGCAGCACCCAGATCCCGGCCATAAGGCCCTTTCGAATGGCGCGCGTGCGCCATAGGTTCGCTAAGGATCAACGTCTTTAAAAACAGACTGGCGCGCACTGTCATCGCCGCGGAGCGTCCCGACTTAAAATATGCCCAAAGGCATATTGAATGAACTGGTTGAGACTTGGCTTTCGAATGCGCAAGTCCGGTACCAAAAAACAACACGGTGCAGATCAAAATTCGATCTATCCCGCATTGAACATGACACTGCCCCACTTCGCACAGAAAGGAAAGCGCGACTTGCTTCCTGATTCCACATTGGACAGGTCCGGTGGGTTACAGGTATCAAGAACAGGCTTATTTCTGCACAGATTCGGCAGTCCGACCCTTTATGAAGCTATTGTCTTATCAAACAGTGATTGCTGCCGTCTTCCGCCTGCTTCGGGTGCAGCGGACTTTTGCAGGGCGCCTTGCTGCGTTGCTGGTCCTTGCACTGGGCGTGGCCTCGTTGTCCTTTGAGTGGCGGGCACCTTTGACACAGGGCAGCCCTGAGTTTGCCCAAGCGCAAGCCCAGATACGAGGCCTACCCCGCGTGAGTGCCATCACCACGGCTCAAGCAGATGAAGCCACGATCGTCACCATTCGCTTGGATCAAGCGATTAAATATCGCTTCTTTGCCCTGCCTACGCCCTCGCCGCGTCTTGTTGTCGATATGCCGCGCGTCACTTGGGGCCTTGGCAATGGCAAGGCAGGTACCCTAATCGGCGAAGGCGGTGTCACGCAAATCCGTTTTGCCGATAAGTCGTTATCTGAATCTCGTATTGTGCTCGACCTCACAGGTCCGATGCGGGTGCGTAAGCACGAGGTCGTTGGTGTTTTGGGTGGGCGACAGCTGCGCCTTGAACTGGTGCCAACCAATCCCAACACGTTTGCTACGACCGCGCCTTTGCCGAATCCGCGCGCGGTCGAGAAGGTCAATAGCGTGCCGACGCCGATCCGGCCTAGTCCCTCCGGTCGGCGTTTTGTGATCGTGATCGATCCTGGCCATGGCGGCAAGGACCCTGGTGCGACCGGGGTTTCAGGCAATTTGTTTGAAAAGGAAGTCACCCTCGCCAGTGCCATTTTATTGCGCGATTATTTGCGGCGCGATCGGCGATTTGAAGTGATTTTGACCCGCGACACCGACGTGTTTCTAACCTTAGAACGCCGGATCTTGATTGCGCGCGATAGACGTGCCGATCTTTTCATCTCCTTGCATGCGGACTCTGCACCCATTGGCTCTCGTGCCGTGGGGGCGACGGTTTATACCTTGTCCGAAGCGGGCGGGCAGCGGGCGCGTCAGCTGCTGAATAACGACAATTGGTCAATTGCCCAGCCAAACCAGACCCAAGATAAATCCGTTATGGAGATCCTGCGCGATTTGACGCAGCGCGACACCAAAAACCAATCCGCCATTTTCGGTCAGTCTTTGATTGGCGAAATCCGTAAAATTGGCCCAGTTACCCAAACCTCGCATCGGCGGGCCGGCTTCTTTGTTCTTCTGTCTCCGCGCGTGCCTGCAGTTTTGTTAGAGATGGGCTTCATGTCGCATCCAGAGGATGAGGCCCGCTTGGGCAATCCCCAGTTCCGCAGCCGTCAGATGGTTGCCACCGCAAAATCCATCAGCGCCTATTTTGATCAGGTGCAAGTAATCAGTGGTGGGGCTACCAAATAAGAATGCGTTCTGCCCCGTTTGCGGCAGCCCAGCTGGGAACGGGCGCTTTAACTTGCGCGCCAAGCAGGCCATACTAGGATACGATACTGGGGCATGCGCGGGACAGGGCAAAAACCCCAAACGCGGCAGGCTCAACCGAGAAAGATCAAGCGACGATGCGTTATTTGAAGATCATTGCTCTGACCGTTCTGGTCGCGATTGCCATGGGCGTAATCGGTGCGGTGATGTTGGTCAATACGGCCCTACAAGGCCTGCCTGACCACCAGAAGCTGGCAAGCTACCAACCAGCTGTATCCAGTTCGATTTATTCATCAGACGGTCGCCAGATCGGACTGTTTGCGCGGCAAAACCGGTCTTACATTGCGATCGCACAGGTACCCGACCACGTAATTGCCGCTTTTATGGCTGCGGAAGACAAGGATTTTTACTCCCATTCTGGCGTCGACTTGATGGGCGTTGCTCGCGCACTTCTTTTCAACATCAGCAATCTGGGCGAGCGGCGGATGCAGGGCGCTTCGACCATCACCCAGCAGGTGGCCGAAAACGTTCTGCTGCTGGATGAGGTGCGTGGCTCTACCTTGGACAAGATTTTGTCGAAGGTGCGCGAGGCTTTGGTTTCCATTCGGATCGAAGAAGTCCTGACCAAGGATCAGATCATGGAAATCTATGTCAATCAGATCTTCTTGGGTTTTAGATCTTATGGCGTTCAAGCTGCAGCCCAAACCTATTTCGGCAAGGATGTGCGCGATCTGAGCATCGCCGAGGCAGCCTATTTGGGGGCACTGCCCAAGGGGCCGAACAATTATAACCCGCTGCGCCACATGGATCGTGCGTTGGCGCGGCGTAATTGGGTGATCGGGCGCATGGCCGACAATGGCTTTATCACCACCCAACAAGCCGCTGCAGCGCGTGCGCAGCCCTTAACCGTAAACCCCAATCCGCGTGGTAGCTGGACGGACCCCGACGCGGGAGAGTTTGTGGAGGAAGTAAGACGCGATTTGATCCGCCGTTTTGGCAAGGATGCGCCTTATTCGCGAGGATTTATCATTCGGTCTACCGTGGACTTGGATAAGCAGAAATACGCGCGTGAAGCGCTAACCGCCAGTCTCAATCGTCTAGACCCGCGCCGGATGCGCGGTTTCGCTGGTGCAGTCGGTATGATGAATGTAGGTGGTGATTGGCCTGCACGATTGTCCAAAGCGCGTTATTGGCGACCAGATCCTCGCGCCGTTTTTGCCATTGTACTCGATGATGCACAGTCGTTTGGCCTTATCGATGGCACCAAGGTTGCCATTCCCCAGGCCGATAAGGATTGGGCGCTGCGCTCCAACAAGCCGTTGGCCGATGGAGCGTTGGTGTGGTTGGGTCGCCGAGATGATCGTAGCCTGCAGCTGCAACGCCATCAGGGTATCCAAGGCGCGCTGGTATCCATCGATGTCCAGACAGGCTCTGTTATCGCGATGGCGGGCGGTATGGATGTTGAGGATTCAGGATTTAACCGAGCTACCCAAGCCAGGCGCCAGCCTGGATCGTCTTTCAAGCCTATTATCTATGCCGCAGCACTTGAGCAGGGATTGACACCTGAAACCAAAATTTCAGATGAAAAAATCCGCGGGGGTGGCTGGAGTCCTGAAAACGCAGACCGCAGATTCTATGGGGTGATGACCCTTAGTCAAGCGCTCGTGATGTCGCGTAATACGGTTACTGTGCGGATTGCACGTCGCGTTGGGATGCGCCGTGTAGCCGATTATGCCCGCCGTTTTGGCGTGTATGATGATCTTCCTAATGACCTGACAATGGCTCTCGGGGCAGGGGAAACAACCGTCCTGCGCTTAACATCAGCCTTTGCTGTATTCCCCAATGGTGGTCGCTATATTCCGCCTGTGTTCTATGACCGATTACAGGACCCGCACGGCCGCACCGTCTGGCGCTCTGACCGGCGCTCGTGTCCCGCTTGCGATGCTGCCTTGAACCCTGATGCAGGGCCCCCGCAAATCGATCCTTGGGGCGTGCAGGTGATTTCGCCGCGTACGGCTTGGGAAATGACAGGCATTTTGCGCGATGTCGTCCTCAAAGGTACGGGGCGTGGCGTTGATTTCGGTCGCCCGGTTGCAGGCAAGACCGGAACCACCAGCGACTACAAGGATGCTTGGTTCGTTGGCTTCACGCCCTCCATCGCGACGGGCGTTTATGTCGGCTACGATTTGCCACGAACGATTTATGAGGGCGCATCGGGTGGGCCAGTCGCAGGTCCGATCTTCAAGCAATATATGATGAAGGCCCATGAAGGCCGTCCGGTAGAGGATTTCGATGCCTCACCGGAAGTCATGCGCGAAATCGAAGCCGAAGAGCGGATGAATATTCTGGCTGAATTGCAAACCAATCCTGCCGGTGCTGCTGCTACCTTGGCGCAGATGCGCAGCAGCAGAACCGATGGACCCCGCATGGATACTCGGCCCGGAAGCTCCATCGTGATCGATGATACGCCCGCCGGACGCGCATCTGCCCCAGTAGCTGCGCCAAAAACTGCCCCAGTAGCCCCCCAAAAAAATGCCCCAGTAGCTGCGCCAAAAACTGCTCCAGCAGTTGCCCCCAAAACTGCCCCCGTAGCTACTCCTCAAGCCGAACGAGAAGGCTGACGGTTCAAACTGACACCAACTTTTGGCCGGTCTGGACCTTCAGACCGGCCTTGCTTATGTCCGCTTCTGCGTGGATTGATTTTGGAGAGACCTTATGCGCGCCGAACTTGAAGCGCTCAGTCGCGATATCTGCAGATCCGTGGCGCTTTTGCGCCGCAGGCTAGACTGGGATGTCGCGTTGCGCCGCTTGGACGAACTTGACGCGTTGAGCGAGCGGCCGGAGCTTTGGAATAATCCGCAAGAAGCCCAAGGCTTGATGCGGGAGCGTAACCGCATTCAAGCCTCGGTAGAGGCTGTCCGGCAGCTTGAGCGCGATTTGTCCGATCATGTCGAGTTGGCCGAGATGGCTGAAGCCGAAGGCGATGAGGATATGATCGAGGAAGCCCGCAAAAGCCTCGTCGATACGAAGACACGTGCAGATCGTGCTGAATTAGAAGCGCTTTTGTCGGGTGAGGCAGATGGAAATGATGCCTATCTGGAAATCAATGCAGGAGCCGGTGGCACAGAAAGTCAGGATTGGGCCAGTATCTTGCGCCGTATGTATGTGCGCTGGGCGCAATCGCGCGGGATGACTGTGGAAGAAATTGAAGAAAGCGTCGGTGAAGAAGCCGGGATTAAATCTTCAACCTTGTTAATCAAGGGCGAGAATGCCTTTGGCTGGCTCAAGACCGAATCTGGCGTACATCGTTTGGTTCGAATCTCGCCCTTCGACAGCGCCGCCAAGCGCCATACCAGCTTCTCCAGCGTCTGGGTCTATCCGGTAGTTGACGATACTATCGTGATTGATATTCAAGACAAGGATGTACGCATCGATACATATCGCGCATCGGGAGCGGGCGGCCAGCACATTAACAAGACCGATTCGGCGGTGCGGATCACCCACTTGCCTACTGGTATTGCGTGTGCCTCGCAGCAAGAGCGGAGCCAGCATAAGAACCGCGAGATTGCTTGGAAAATGCTGCGCGCTCGCCTTTATGAGATGGAGTTGCAAAAGCGCGAAGCCGCCGCCAATGCGCTCGAAGAGCAAAAGACCGACATTGGCTGGGGACACCAAATCCGTTCCTACGTACTGCAGCCTTATCAGATGGTGAAAGATTTACGCACCGGGGCCGAGACGTCTGATACATCGGGCGTGCTGGATGGCGACTTGGATATGTTCATGGCAGCCTCGCTCGCGCAGCGCGTCGGGGTCGCAACCGACCCAGATCAAGAATAATCGGCTATGATGGCGGCCATTCCGCCAGATTTGCCGATTGTCGCTGTGCTGGGCCAATTGGCTCAGGTCCTGCAGACCCGATCTTCTGCTGTTGTGGTGGCACCGCCCGGGGCGGGTAAAACGACGGCTGTGCCACTAGCCTTGCTCGATCAGCCATGGGCCTCAGGCAAGAAAATTTTGATGCTAGCCCCAAGGCGATTGGCGGCGAGGGCCGCTGCTGCGCGCATGGCTGAGTTGCTTGGTGAAGCGGTAGGCGAAACCGTTGGCTATCAAGTTAGGCTCGATAAGAAGATCACGGCGCGCACCCGCATCGAAGTGATCACCGAGGGTATCCTCACAAGGCGCATGCTGACAGACCCTGAATTAAGGGATGTAGCAGCCGTGATCTTTGATGAGGTCCATGAGCGCAATCTGGAAGGCGATCTGGGTCTGGCGCTTGCGCTCGATATTCAGGCTGGCCTGCGAGAGGACTTGCGGCTGATTGCCATGTCGGCAACTATTGAGGGGGGGCACCTAGCGGCCCAGTTGGGCGGTGCCGAATTGATCGAAAGCGCCGGCAGGCTCTACCCGATTGAGACCTTCTATGTGGGTCGCCCGCAAGACCAGCCCATTGAGGTGTACGCGGCCAATGTCGCCCTGCGGGCTTTATCGAAGGGGCCTGGCGATGTGCTGGTTTTCCTGCCCGGCACGGCTGAGATCAACCGCGCCAATGACGCCATTCATACCAAAGCTGCGGCTATGTCTTGCAGCGTTATCGCCTTGCACGGGTCACTAAGCCCAGCTGAGCAGGATCAAGCGCTTCGCCCTCAGGCCGTTGCGCAACGCAAAATCATTCTTTCAACCGCCATTGCCGAGACCAGTCTCACTATTGAGAGTGTGCAGATTGTCGTAGATGCTGGCTTGTCCCGCAGACCTGCTTTTGAGCCCGACAGCGGCTTGACCCGCTTGGTGACGGTGCGCGCCAGCCGCGCCGCATGTGACCAACGCCGTGGCCGGGCTGGACGAACGGCTCCTGGCCAATGTTATCGCCTATGGGAAGAGGCGGAGATGGGCGCGGTCCCGGCCTATGATCGCCCAGAAATTCTGGAAGCAGATCTTGCACCCTTGGTGCTAACTCTGTCGGCCTTCGGGGTGTCAGACCCTGCTAGTTTAAAGTGGCTTGACCCACCCCCAACACCAGCTTTGCAAGAAGCCATCAAACTTTTGATCGATCTGGAGGCCTTGGCATCACAGGCCGGTCAAGCGGCACGTTTGACCCCACATGGCAAGAAATTGGTCAGTTTTGGCCTGCCACCTCGATTGGCCCATATGATTGTGCGGGCTGGCGAGCTTGGCTTTGGCAATACCGCAGCCCATCTAGCTGCCCTGTTGAGCGAGCGTGGATTAGGTGGCACGTCCGTTGATCTAGAGCAGCGCCTCATCGCGTTTGCGCGCGACCGCTCACCGCGCGCTAGCAAAGCTCGCGCCCAAGCGCTGGGCTGGGCAAAGCAGGTTGGTGGGACAGAGGCACCCGTCCCAGAACTGGCTGGGCGGTCCCTAGCACTGGCGTTTCCAGAACGGGTTGCCAAAGCGCGTGATCGTCGGGGTGGTTTCATTTTGGTCAATGGCAGTGGCGGCGAATTGCCAGCCCATGAAGCTTTGGCGACAGCAGAATTTCTGGCCATTGGCTCCCTGCAAGGCAAAGCGGCCAATGCGCGGATTGGGGAAGCTGCGCGCCTCGACCGATCTGATCTTGAAGAGCTCTTTTCCGCCCAGATTGAAATCAGGAACCAGACCCAGTTTGATCGGGAACGCGGAACGATACAGGGCCGCCACCAACGCCGCCTCGGCTCGCTTGTTCTGCAAGAGCACCCTGTTTCCCTAACGGCGGCCCAATGCGAAGCAGGCCTTTTTGAAGCAGTCCGAAGCCTTGGTATCGACAAGCTCAGCTGGTCTGATCGCGCGAAGTCTTTTGTCGAGCGACTGAAGTGGCTCCATGCGCGCGACCCCGGCCAATGGCCGCTGGGCAAACAAGGTGCGTTAGATGATGTGCTGGAAGCGTGGCTGCCGCCCGCCTTAGTGGGGGTCAAAGCTTTGTCTGACGTCGATGTAGCAGAAGCACTTGAAAACTTCCTGCCCTGGCCAGAGCGGCAGGCCTTGGCACAAGCCGCGCCAACCCATTTTGAAACCCCATTAAAAACCCGACACACAATTGATTATTCAGCCGAGCAGGGCCCGACAGTGGCAGTTCGCGTGCAGGAATTATTTGGACTAGAGCATCATCCCATGCTGGCGGGCGGTCAGGTGTCTTTGGTCTTCCAATTGCTCTCGCCTGCCCATCGCCCTATTGCCGTTACCTCAAATCTACCAGACTTCTGGAAGGCAGGCTGGCGAGATGTACGAAAAGACATGAAGGCGCGCTACCCTCGTCATGTCTGGCCCGATGATCCTGCAACTGCGCAACCTACGGCGCGTGCTAAACCGCGCACTTGACCTTGGTTACGCGTCGCCCGAGGAAGGGGCATGACCTTACCAACTTTCGCTGATGTGCTGGAAGCAGATCGCCGCATTCGCCCACTTGCCCTCGTCACCCCTTTGTTGCGGGCCGATGCGCTGGATCAAGCAACTGGTGGCGAAATCTTCGTCAAGGCCGATTGCTTGCAGCCCCGCGGGGCGTTCAAGATGCGCGGTGCGGCCAACGCCATGCTCAAAATACCGGTTGAGGATCGTGCCAAAGGCGTCGTGGCCTTCTCGTCCGGCAATCACGCGCAAGGCATTGCCTATGTCGCTAAGCATTTGGGCATGTCTGCTACGATCGTGGTGCCATCGGATGCGCCTAAGGGGAAACTTGAGTCGGTTAAGGCTGATGGCGGCAAGATTGTTACCTATGACCGCGTGCTGGAAAGCCGCGAGGCCATTGGCGCAGCATTGGCTGCAGAGACGGGTGCGACTTTGATCCCGCCCTTTGATCATGCCGATGTGATTGCGGGACAGGGCACATGTGGTCTTGAAATCATAAAACAAATTAGAGAATTGGGGCTTGATCTTGATACCCTGGTCAGCTGCGCCAGTGGCGGCGGTTTGGCGGCAGGCATTGGCCTCGCCTTAGAAGCGCTCTCCCCAAAAACCCAATTGATCGGGGCAGAGCCTGTCTCGCATGATGACCTGACCCGCTCGCTCGCCCTTGGCCAGCGGGTCGCCAATGAGCCGGGTACACGCACGATTCAAGATGCTTTGATGACACAGATGCCTGGTGAATTGACGTTTGAGATTCTTGCCCGCTTCGGGACCAGGGGCGTTGCAGTGAGCGACGACGAAGTTCTCCATGCGATGGCGTTTGCTTTCAAATATTTGCGGATCGTCCTCGAGCCTGGTGGTGCTGCTGCGCTGGCTGCTGTCCTGTGTGGCAAAGTGTCGGCCAATGGCCAAGTGATCGCGGTAACCGGCAGCGGTGGCAATGTCGATCCAGAAATTTTTGCCCGCGCGCTGACGATCCGGGTTTAGACCTGCTGTTTAGTTTCATGCAGACGCTTGATCGGCCCGGAACTGGCGAGCACTGGTGGCCGCAATGCCCGTTGCAATCAGCAAGCAAAAGGCTGCCAAGCTTAAGGCGAGACCAGGAAGACTGGGATCAAGCCCAGGTGCTATGGACCACGCAAAAATTGCTGTGAAGACAAGAGGACCAACCATGCTCGTCGCTGCTTGAACCGCGCCAACTGCTCCTTGCAGCCGACCCTGCTCATCGGGGCCAATTTGGCGCGTCAGCAAGGATTGGATGGCTGCCCCATAAATACCAGCCAAGGACGCAATGGGGACTGAAGCCCAAAGAATGTATTGGTTCGGTGCCCAAGCATAAAGACCATAGCCAACAGCGCCCAGAAATAGCCCCAGGATCAAAGTTGAAACCTCGCCAATGGCGTTAATGATGCGGCCTACCAGGCCCGCCTGAACGATCATGGACATTAGTCCAACCAAGCCAAGGGTCAGGCCAGCAACATCAGACTCCCAGCCGTAGCGATAAAGGCCGTACAGGACAAAAGTCGATGGATAGACAACTTGGGCAAAGTCACACAGACCCCGAATGACCGCCAGCTTCAAGATCTTTTGGTTTGAAGCCAAAAAACGGATGGAACTAATTGGATTGGCGCTGTTCCAGCGAAAGGGTCTGCGATTCTCGCGCAGAAGTGATTCTTTCAACATGATCAGCCCAAACAAACCATTGAGCGTACAAAGGCCAGCTGCAACCAGAAACGGAAGCCTTAGTTCAATCCGCCCCAGATAGCCACCAATGGCTGGCCCCAAGATAAAGCCCAGGCCGAAAGCTGCTCCCAACAAGCCAAACTTTTGCGCGCGCGTTTCAACAGGTTCGCTATCGGCGACATAGGCATTGGCGGTAGAGCCAACCGCGCTCACAGCGCCAGATAGAATGCGCGACAACAGCAAGACCCAAAAACCAGGCGCAAAGGCTGTAAGCAAATTTGAAAGCGCTTGTCCGAAATTTGAGACTAGAAGGATGGGCTTGCGTCCAATCTGGTCAGATAGAGCACCCAGGACAGGCATGCTGATAAACTGCGTCAGCGCCCAAAAAAGTCCAAAAATCCCGATCATGTGGGCAGCTGCGCCAATATCCCCGCCCGTCATATCCTTCAGCAGGTTGGGCAAGACGGGAACAATCAAGCCCAGTGCCAACATATCCAAGGTAATGGTAATAAAAACAAAGAAAAACCCGGATGAATCGCGCTTATCCAGCACCTTATTGTTGGGGAGAGGCTTGGTCATAGGGCTATGTGGCAGAAATTTCGTGCAACGACCACATAGGATGCGTTAAAAAGCCTCATGCAGGTGGTGGACCCAGTGCCAGATTGGAACAGAGCAAATTCGTTGTCCGAAACAAAGGTCATCACGTGTAAATAGCCGGAGCGTGCCAACATCATTTCGATGTCAAGAATTTGAGCCGCTTATGCATCTATCGCACGTCGTGAGGTTGCCCGCGCTAAGCTGGCTTGGGTGTGCGGGAGCAAGTTGCGAAAGAAGTTTTCATTCACTTGCCATATGAGCCATCTTGGCCAGCCTTGTTTTATTTGTCTCTCGGACAAAGGCTCAACCGACCTAGACGCACGAAGCAAGTACCTGTTCTGAAGGTCAAGAATTGACCGGTTTTAGCACCTCTTTGTGCCAATAGGGTGGTATCATTTGGCAAAGACCTATGCTTACCTATCCTTTGCTAGAGTATCTTTAGATTGATTGCGCGAAAACCCCGCTTAGATCCGGGCCTTTCAGGTCCAAACGGGCGAATTCCCGGGTTCAATACCTTTATGTCTCGCTTCATTGCAAACCGACATCCGCCGAAGTGCTGCTTCTCCCTGCCCTTGAAAGACGTGCTTACTGGCCTGAATCCTTGCTCTTGGCGGCTTGAGCCGTTAGCGACAAGTCGAAAGTAAGGACCTTCAACTTATGGCAGTAGACGCAAATACCGTGCGGCGTGTAGCCAGATTGGCACGCATTCACGAACCTGATTCCCGCCTCGAAAGCTTAGCTGGCGAATTGAACACCATTCTCGGCTGGATCGAGATGCTCAATGAAGTCGATGTTGAAGGCGTTGAGCCGATGACCAGTGCTGTGGAAACAACGCTGCCATTGCGCGATGATGTCGTGACGGATGGCGGCAACTCACAGAAAATTGTCGCCAATGCACCGCGCAGTGCGGATGGCTTCTTTGTGGTCCCCAAGGTGGTTGAATAAAATGACCAAATTGACTGAGCTGACCCTAGCCGCGGCCCGCGACGGTTTGGCGTCGAAAGCCTTTTCTGCGGTTGAACTTGCCACAGCGTTTAATGGTGCTATCGAAGCTGCCAATTCCCAGCTCAATGCCTATGTGGTTACCACGCCTGAAAAAGCACTAGAAATGGCTGCTGAGTCAGACGCGCGTTTGAAAGGCGGCAGCGCCGGCCGCTTGGAAGGCATTCCTCTCGGTATCAAGGATTTGTTCTGCACTGAAGGTGTGCGCGCAACGGCCTGTTCCAACATATTGGGTGAGTTTAAGCCCACATATGAAAGCACGGTGACAAGCCAGCTGTGGCGCGATGGGGCGGTCATGCTGGGTAAGCTCAATATGGATGAGTTTGCCATGGGTTCATCGAATGAAACCAGCCGCTTTGGGCCTGTGGTCAATCCCTGGAAGCGCCGAGACGGAGCCAATGCTCCGTTGACGCCTGGCGGCTCCTCTGGTGGATCAGCTGCGGCGGTTGCAGCAGACTTGTGCCTGGGTGCTACGGCAACCGACACCGGCGGCTCAATCCGTCAGCCTGCAGCTTTTACCGGTACCGTAGGGATCAAGCCGACCTATGGCCGCGCCAGCCGTTTTGGTATCGTTGCCTTCGCCAGTTCGCTTGACCAAGCAGGTCCAATCGCAAAGACAGTCTTGGATAGCGCGATCCTGCTGGAATCCATGTGCGGACACGATTCAAAGGACTCAACAAGCCTGCAAGTTGGGGTGCCAGATTTTGCAGCCGCAGTCGCTCGTGGCGTCAAGGGTTTAAAAATTGGGGTTCCCAAGGAGTATCGGGTCGATGGCATGCCTGAAGCCATTGAAAAGCTATGGAGCGATGGTATCGCTTGGCTGAAAGACGCAGGTGCTGAAATTGTCGACGTTTCTCTGCCACATACTAAATATGCATTGCCTTGTTATTATATTGTGGCACCAGCTGAAGCATCCTCCAACCTCGCCCGCTATGATGGCATGCGCTTTGGTGTGCGCGCCGAGGGTGAAACTTTAACCGAAGTCTATGAGCAGAGCCGGGCACAAGGTTTTGGGAATGAGGTTAAGCGCCGGATTCTGATCGGCACTTATGTACTCTCGGCCGGCTATTATGACGCCTATTATCTGCGTGCCCAGCGCGTCCGTGCTAGAATTGCGGAAGACTTCCGCTTGGCTTGGCAGAAATGCGGGGCGCTTTTGACCCCAACTGCACCTTCCGCTGCGTTTGGTTTGGGCGAGAAGAGTGCCGACCCCATTCAAATGTATCTTAATGACGTCTTTACCGTGACAGCAAATCTAGCAGGACTCCCTGCTATTTCAGTGCCTGCAGCGCTGGATGTCCAAGGCCTGCCTTTGGGACTGCAAGTTATTGGAAGGGCTTTAGACGAAGAGACCGTGTTTGCGGTTGCGGGCGTTCTCGAGGCACAGTCAGGTTTCAATGCGAAGGCCCAATCTTGGTGGTAAATCGGTATAAAAGCCTTTAAGAACTGGCAAAGGCGCTCGATTTTTGATCCAGAAGAGGCCCCTTATGGAAACCGATTATCTGATTGTGGGGGCAGGGGCCGTTGGCCTTGCTTTCGCTGATACTTTATTGGATGAAACCGACGCCTACATCACGATTGTAGATCGTCATGGCAAACCAGGCGGGCATTGGAATGACGCCTATAGCTTTGTTTCCTTGCACCAACCTTCCGCCTTTTATGGGGTGAACTCGCTACCTTTAGGCGGAGATCGCATTGACCAAAAGGGGATTAACCAAGGCCTTTACGAGCTTGCTTCAGGGCCTGATGTTAGTGGCTATTTTGAGAATGTGATGAAGCACCGCCTGTTGGCAAGCGGGCGGGTCAGCTATTTCCCCATGTCGAATTACTTGGGTGAGAGCCGCTTTGTGTCCTTGTTGTCGGGGAAGGAAACCTACCTTCAAATCCGCAAAAAGACGGTCGATGCCACCTATTTTGGAACGACGGTTCCTTCCACACACAAGCCGCAATTTGCTGTTGATGCAGGTGTGGATTTTGTGCCCGTGAATGAGCTGCCTTCCCTATGGAAGCGTAGTCCCGGAATGCCAAAGCATTACGTAATCATCGGGGCCGGTAAAACCGGGATGGATGCAGCTTGCTGGCTATTATCATCTGGTGCTGATCCTGACTCCATCAGCTGGATCATGCCGCGCGATTCCTGGCTGCTCAATCGCCGCAAGACTCAGCCAGGCATGGATTTTTTTGAAGAAACTATCGCTGGCCAGGCCGATATGATGGAGGCGTGTGCCCTGGCCGCCGATGTAGACGATTTGTTTCTCCGCTTGGAAGATTGCGGAATTATGCTGCGGATTGATCCCAATGTCCGTCCCACTGTCCACCGCTATGCCACCGTATCTACCGGGGAGGTTGCGCAATTAGCAAGGATCAAGCGGGTGATCCGCAAAGGCCGCGTGAGCTCAATAGCGCCCGCCAAAACTGTTTTAGAGGGTGGTGAAGTCACATTCCCTGAAAGCACCCTTTTTATCGACTGCTCGGCCACTGCGGTAGAGGATCGTCCCCCTGTCCCCGTGTTCCAAGGCGATTTGATTGTGCCGCAGATGATCCGCATCCCTCAACCGGCCTTCAGCGCGGCGCTCGTGGCCTATGTTGAAGCCAATTACGAGGATGATGCCACCAAAAATGGCTTGTGTGGGCCTGTCCCCTTACCCCGGACGTTGGAGCTTTATCCTGGTGCGGTGCTTGGAAATATGATGAACCAACTGGCTTGGAGCCGGGATCCCGGGTTACGGGATTGGATTCGCGAGTCACGTTTGGACGGGTTTGGCAAAGTGATCGCAGGTGTAGATCCGGCGGATGAGGCAAGAGTAGCGATTTTGAGGAAACTGCGTAGCTTTGCCATGCCTGCGGCTGCCAATCTGACCAAATTGATCCCACCATCTTGAAAACTACTTGCCCACAGGCCACAAACAACCATCACAAAGACAAAGAATAAAACCCAGGGAGATGGCGCGATGATTGGGATTACAGCCTTTGGAGCTTATGTGCCGCGCCTGCGCCTGCAGAGGAAAGCGATGGCGCAGACCAATGTGTGGCTCGCGCCAAATCTGATGGGCAAAGCGAAAGGCGAGCGCGCCTTTGGCAATTGGGACGAGGATGCGATCACCTTCGCGGTGGAGGCTGCGCGCGATGCCTTGGGACCAGAGGATGATCGTTCTCACATCAAGGCACTCTATTTTGCATCCACCACCGCCTCCTTTGCCGACCGCTTGAATGCTGGCATTGTGCAAGCGGCTTTGACTCTTGAGCCTACGATCCAAGCGGCCGACATCTCCGGCACGCAAAAAGCGGGCATGACGGCGCTGGCCCAAGCTTTATGCGTCGCGCATGGCGCGCCTGAAGGGACAAATCCGAGTTTCTTGGTAGCGGCAGCCGATCGGCGTGTGCCAAAAGCTGTTTCCGCTCAGGAATTTGACTACGGCGATGGCGGGGCGGCCATGGTGGTGGGGCGCGAGAATGTGCTTGCGGAATGGTTGGGCGGGGCTAGCAGTACGGTTGATTTCGTTGATCATTTTCGTGGCACAGGCGAGGCCTTTGATTATCAATGGGAAGAGCGCTGGATCCGCGATGAAGGCTATATGAAGATCGTGCCACCTGTCCTGAAACGGGCTTTGGTGAGTGCCGGCCTTGAAGCTACGGACGTCGATTTTTTTATTCTGCCCAGCACGTTCAAGGGTATTGCCGAAGGCATTGCCAAGCGCATGGGCATCAAGCCCGAAGCGGTCACTGACAATCTAGGTACCATCGTGGGGGAAACAGGCTGCGCCCACGCTCTATTGATGTTGACCGGGGTCTTGGAGAAGGCCCAAGCCGGGCAAACGATTTTGGTGGCGCAATTCGGGCAAGGCTGCGAGGCCCTGATCTTTAAAGTCACCAATGCGATCGCCAGGTTTAGACCCCGCATGGGCCTGTCTGGTTGGCTTGCCAACCGGAAGGAAGAGACAAGCTATATGAAGTATCTGGTCTTCAACGGCTTGGTTGAGTGGGACAAGGGGATGCGGGCGGAAAAGGATAATAAGACCGCCCTAACGACGCTTTATCGCTATAATGATGGTATTTTGGGACTTGTGGGCGGCAGATGTCAGGTGACGGGTACGGTGCAATATCCTCGCACCCGCATTTCAGTTGCCCCGAATTCGCCAGAAGTGGACAGCCAAGAGCCCTACAAGTTCGCTGAACGCGCCGCCAAGGTGCTCACCTATTCAGCGGATTATCTAACCTATTCGATGAACCCACCCAATCATTATGGCCAGATCGATTTTGACGGTGGCGGCCGGATCTTTATGGACATTGCTGATGTTGATCCCGGCGAAATTGATAGCGGGACGGAAGTTCGTATGGCCTTCCGCGTGAAGGAGTGGGACGATCGGCGTGGATTTACCCGTTATTTCTGGAAGGCTGTGCCGGTGCGGTGAAGCGCACTATTTGTTGGGTGGTACGAAAATCGGGGGTTGTCTCGTTACCGCCACTAAGCTCCCCCTCATTGGCTATGGCTGATCCCGATGTCTAAAGTTGCCATCCTGTTAGGGGAGAGAGAACATCTCTAGCCCTGCAAGGAAACATTTTTCAGGGCTAAAACGGTTTGCCCTTGAAGGAGTGGAGGGGTGGGCGCGCATCAGTTGCTTCAGGGGGGGGTGCCTGGATAGTGGTATGGGTTGGAATACGACGGAAACCGTGCGCCACGGTTAAATTTACTTTGAGCCCAAGCTGGGTCATGACGCTACGTTTGGTAAAACTCCCCCCGCTTAGTCCTTTAAAGGCCTGTGGTAACGCCGGCTCTATCTCGATCCGATGGAGCGGATTAGCAGTTGCTCCTATTTCTGGAATTGTCGCAGTGTTGAGCTTCATGGATCAAAACGGGCTCCTGCTAAAGGGGAGGCTTTAGAAGCTAAAGGTGACCAGACGACAGTGGTTATCTTCACGCCCTGAGAGTTCTCCCAAGGTTTCTCCGAAGTTCTTGACCAAGGGCTTCACACGCCAGTCTGCCTTGTACGCAATGGACTCAGGTCGGGCTAGCCCCGATGCGGGTGTTAATTTGGGGACACTCGTATGATGGAAGGCGGACTTGTTGTCAGCGGCATTTGAAACGAGACCAGTGGCTATTTGTGCCTTTCCATCGGGCACTGCGGGCGCGGCTATGGGTTGTGATGCTGCTGGTGGCCGGTCGCCAGGACAAAAGAGGTGACCGGCACGCCAGCTTCCGGGCCCCGCGGGCTGTAGACCCCGTGTATCATCTCTATGAACCACTACCCTTTACCCAGACCTGGCTGCGTCAGCACAACGCTAAAGGTGTCTAGGTTTTACACCGGCAGCCGCGGCTGCGCGGTATCCATACAAAGGATTGGGATGATGCGCTTTCCTTTTTTGTCCCACCTTTCCAAAGCCCCGTATCAAAGGGCCTTACCAGCGGCTTGAAACCCTGACCAATCTGGGTCAAAGTCGTAAAAAAGAAGTGCCACATAGGTTCAGGGAGGCATCAGCATGGCCGCAGGAATTCGTGACAAGGTTGCCGTTATTGGGATGGGCTGCTCCAAATTCGGGGAGCGCTGGGATTGCGGTCCCGAAGAACTGATGGTCGAGGCCTATCTGGAGGCTATGGCTGATGCAGGGATTGAGCCGACCCAATTGGATGCGGCTTGGTTTTCAACCCACATTGACGAGATCGGCACCGGGAAAGGGGGGACACCTTTATCCATCGCCTTGCGTCTTCCCAATATTGCGGTGACGAGGGTTGAGAATTTCTGTGCTTCAGGCTCTGAAGCCTTTCGGGGGGCAGTTTATGCCGTCGCCGCCGGGGCTGCCGACATTGCGATCGCTGTTGGCGTCGAGAAACTAAAAGACACTGGTTATGGCGGCTTGCCAACGGGCAATATGGGTACCTACATTCCCCAAACCGCCCCAAATGGATCAGCACCTGGTAACTTTGCTCAACTTGCCAGCGCTTATCGCGCCAAGCACACAGTGTCACGCGAAGACCTGAAGCGCGCCATTGCCCACGTCTCGGTAAAAAGCCACGCCAATGGCTCAAAAAATCCCAAGGCGCATCTGCGCAATGTGGTGACCGAGGAACAAGTCATGACCGCTCCGATGATCGCTGAGCCTTTGGGATTGTTTGATTGCTGCGGCGTGTCTGATGGTGCGGCAGCTGCCATTGTCACGACACCTGAAATCGCGCGCGCTTTGGGCAAGAAGGACCTAGTCTATGTAAAGGCTTTGCAGCTTTCGGTCTCCAACGGGATGGAGAGCCAGCATAATTCTTGGGATGGCTCTTACTTTCATACCGCCCGTATCGCCGCCAAGAAGGCCTATCTTGAGGCGGGAATTGAACGTCCGCGTGACCAGATTTCGATGATCGAAGTCCATGATTGCTTCTCGGTGACAGAGCTTGTTACCATGGAAGACCTGTTCATCTCGCCCGAAGGCCAAGGCTGGAAAGATGTCATGAATGGCTTTTATGATGCCGATGGCCGCGTGCCTTGCCAGATTGATGGCGGCCTGAAATGCTTTGGCCACCCAATTGGCGCTTCGGGTCTGCGCATGCTCTATGAAATGTATTTGCAATTGCAGGGACGCGCAGGCGACCGCCAATTGTCGAACCCCAGTATGGGCTTGACCCACAATCTTGGTGGTGCGCCCGCGAGTAACGTCTGCTCGGTTGCGATTATTGGCCTTTAGGGCGATCTGCCTCAGACTTCCGATTCAGTTCTCGGAGAGACCGTTTCCTTGCGACATTTGCTGGTCAATTCCTGAAAATTGACTGCACAGATTGGTCTGTAGGCTGTCAAAGTTGTTGGCCCAAGTCGCGTGTGGCGCTACCTATCCTCTTAGGAATGGCGGGTCGAGCGAGTCGAAATTGATTGATGAGCAGCGCTCTTAAGGCAGATAAAGCACGCTATTTGTTAAAAGAACCAGGGAGCTTGAGCGATGAAATTATATGGAAGTGACCTTTCCCCATTTGTGCAGCGCGTGAAGATGCAGATTGCAGCTAAGGGTTTGGAAGTTGAGTATCTGCCACCCCCGGGGGGCGGCCTGAAAAGTGATGAGTTTCTAGCGATCAACCCAATCGGTAAGATACCTTGTTTAGTGACTGAAGGCGGCATGTCCTTGCCTGAGTCAGAAGTCATTCTTGAGTATCTCGAAGATGCATTCCCAAAGCCTGCCTTACGTCCCCGCAAACCTGAAGAGCGAGCAGTAGTGCGCCTTATCTCGCGGGTGAACGACATTTATGTGGGCCCGGCGATGGGGAAGGTGTTTGGTCTATTGGGCCCTGGTAAGGATCCCGAGGTCGTCAGAGCGGCTATCTCAGATGTCAATACAGCACTCGGGCACCTCGAACATGTATTGACGGGCAAGAAGCATGCGGCTGGCAATAAGTTCAGCTTGGCGGACTGCACCATTACGCCGAGCTTGTTCTTCGTAGTCAAGATCCTGCCCGTCTTGGGTGTGAAAGCACCTTTGAAGAACTTCAAGAAGATCACCAAATACTGGAAGACTCGTGAAAAAGATGCGGTTGCCGCTAAAGCGATTGCAGAGATGACGGTTGAAATGAAAGCCCGATTTGGAATGTAGGCTGTTGTAAGTACCAAAATAAAGAGGGCCTGCCCGAGCAGTGAGCTCGGCGGGCCTTTCTTACGGCCCAATTTCACTTCCCTTTAGCGCTTCAACCCGTGCCTGGACATCAGCGCTGAGAGCGGCGTAAAAAAGATTATAGCTGGTGATTTTGTAAAAAGTGCCAAGTTCGAAGCGCGTTCGTGAGAGGGCAGCGGGGCGGTTCACCTCTACCCACAACAAGTCGTTACGGCAAATAGCTCCGGTCTGCCCGGGCAGCAGGGCAGGCTCAGTGCCCCGTTCTAGGCCACTAGCGGCAGCAGCGCCTCGATTGGTGCTGGCAGGCGCATTGCTGAGGGGGGCTGCCCCCGTCAAAGGGTTCACGCAGGCAAACCTTGCGCCACCAATGGCGTGATAGCCCTTATCAGCTGTCCAGATCGTTGAGCGCTCCTTCAAAATGCGTGCGCCGCGCTGATCGCCGCCATCAAGGTTGTTGTAACTTACAAAGCAGCGGGTCTGTTTGGGAAACTGGCAGGGTTTTGGAAAACCTTGCACCGCACTTGGGCCTTCAAACAGAGCATTGGGCACTGGCTGATCAAGCAGATAGGTTGCAGCCAGCATGGGCCCTAAGTCGATCTTTTCCTGTAAAAGGCGAAGCACATGCAGGCCACCTTGTCCAAGCCCAACCAGAACAAAGGGTCGCTTGGGGTCGCGGGCTTGCTGAAACGTTAGAAACGCGCGCGCCACATCTTCATAGGCGAGATTGAGAGCCTCATGGCTATCATCGCGCTGCGACAGCAAAGCAAACAGCACGGCTTGGCGATAACGTGGGGCCCATAGGGGACCTGCAGCTGAAAACGGTTGGGCGTGATTGGGCAGCGCGATAGTTTCCAGCCTGGTGCGGGAAACATTGTCTGCTATATCCATGTTCCAGCCTGTATTGCCACTCCAAGCTGTTGTGGGGTGGACAACGAAGATATCGGCTTTGCCCAGGCCTGCATTGGCCCCTTGCGGGCGGAAAGCCCAGGCGGCCGCGTCACTATAGTCGGGTAAGGGGGGAGGGTCATCGACCTGAAACGGCACGGCAGGCTGGATCAATTCGCGAAACAAATTATCTCGCATGAAATAAGCGGTCAGCCCAACGAGCAGATTGAGGCCAACGACCCCGCCAATGATCCAATGCTGCCACTTCCGCTTCATGGCATTAGACCGCTATAATTGGGCTGATCGATGGCCAACTGGGCGGAGGTAATCTCACGCAGGGCAGCCAATAGTGCAGGGTCATCGCACGCCAGTGCACCAGATCGGATCTGAGCGCAAACCTCTTTGTTCAAGGCCTCGAGTTTGCTTGTTTCATCTTGTAAAAGAGCAGCGTATAACGCGCACGCTCGCGCATCCGCCGCTGGTCGTTGCGCCAGCTCGCGTTCCACTAAAGCTAACGCATTGGCAGCGACCTTGGCATGGAAGCCAGCCTGGCCACTCAGCTGCGGGGCAGCAACCTGGTTTAAAAACCCAATGACTGCTCCCAACAATTCTTTCGGGGAGGGGGATTCATGCATGACTGCGACCTTCGATCAGATTTAGTAAGTCTATCTCGGCTTCCGAGGCCCGCCTTCCAATCATCGCCCGCTCAATCGATGGATCGGCTTTGGTGGCAAAGGCCTGATACATGATCAAACACATGATGCCCCATTTAAAGCTGCCCAAGGCCTGAAACCAAGTAAGGTCCTCAGGGCAGAACGTCTGCCCCCCTGCAGCTTCATAGCCCGCCAAAAGCTCGTCGAGTGATCCAAAGCCACCAACCTTCTTTTCGCGTACCCCGAAGCGCCATGAATTGACGCAGATCCAGCCTAAATCTTCACGTGGGTCACCTTGATGCGCCAGTTCCCAGTCCAAGACGGCTGCGAGACCGTCTTCATTGACCATCAAATTACCATTACGAAAATCACCATGCACCAAAGTCGGGCTGAGGGGGGGTGGTGCGTGTCGGCGCAACCATGATACCGCCAGTTCGAATACTGGTCGATCTATCTTAAAGCTGCCATAGATCGACTCATAACGATCCAACTGATCCAAGCCATGACTAACCGGCAGGTTTGACGGAAGGCGATCTAGCGCAACCTTATGAATCTTTGCCAAAGCTGCGCCGCATTGAAACGCCAGGCGGGTGCGAGCTAGGCGATAGGCATCATCGCGCAGGATTTTTCGTGCAATCGTCTGGCCTGCGACATGGGCCATAATGAAGGCATCACCCAACTCGTCTTCTGTACCACAGACATGCACGAGGTCGGGGACCGGGGTACCGCTAGTTGCAGCCGCTGCAATGATCTGCGCCTCCTTCACAAGGCCGATGGCTTCGCCTTTTGCCGCAGTTTGAAACGGGGCCCGGCGCAGGATTAGTTGGCGCGGCGTTTGGTTGCTTAGATGAAGGCTGAAACCCCACGTTTCCTGGCTTGCCCCGCCCGACAGCCGTGTCATTTCGTGCACCTCTGCATTTGGACCAAAGCGGGCCCGCATCAAGCGGGTTAGGGATGGGAGCAAAGCCGTCATTCAATCACCTTGGGCAAGCTTGACGGATTTTTCAAGTAAGTCGGAAGGATCGCATCAGGCTTTAAAGATGAACACATCTTCAGACTGCAAACTTAAGGCAACACGCTGACCTTTGTCTGGGGCGGTTTTTGCCTCCACGAGAGCCGTAATGAATGCGCCATTACCCGTGATAGCCTGCAACTTGAGGGTCAAAAAGCGGCCAACGCCACGGCGATCCATCACCGTGAAATCTCCGAGGTCAGAGGCTGCCACAAGGGTTGCTTCAGGTCGTGAACAGACGACGACCGGGCCGTCAAAGGAGCTCGCAAATGTTCCTAAACGTGTCTCCACCAGGCCATTCTGCGCGGTGCCATCTAGACTCCAAACCGCACCTAAAGCGCGCGCTGCCTCCAACGACTTGGGTTCACGGTAGACATCTCGCGGGAAGCCACTTTGCAGAATCCGACCCTGCTCAATGATGGCAACCTGATCAGCCAAGGCAAGAGCCTCATCTGTGTCATGGCTAACTATCAGGGCCGCAACGCCCGCTTCGGCCAGAGTGGCCAACATGCTGGATTGCAGATCTGCGCGCAAATGCGGGTCCAGCCCGCTGAAAGGCTCATCCATTAGAATGGCGCGCGGATTAGGGGCGAGGGCACGTGCTAGGGCTACCCGCTGTTGTTCTCCGCCCGACAATTCATGCGGGAACGCGCCACCACGGTCCCTTAGTCCAACGCGCTCTAGCCACAACAACGCTAAGGCTCGTCGCTCTGGTTTGCCCAGATGCCCAAGGCCAAATACCACATTCCCTAACGCAGTTAGATGGGGAAATAGGGCATAGTCCTGAAACACCATGCCCAAGGGACGCTTTTCGGGGGGCATGGTTGTGCGCACATCACTAACCAACTTCCCATCGGCATAAACTTCACCCGAATCTAGGGTTTCAAGCCCAGCCAGGACACGTAGGAGTGTGCTTTTGCCAGACCCCGATTGACCCAACAGAGCCAGCACTTTGCCTGCTTCCAAGCTCAAGCTCACATCATCGAGGGCTTTGACAGTTCCAAAGCTGCGGCATAGATTGCGCGCTTGAAGAGCAAACTCACTCATAGTTGTCCTGCCCGTGATTTTGCAAGACCGTGGGAAAACAAAAGGGTAGGGATCAAAGCTACCAACACGATCGCCAGCGCAGGCCAAGCCGCCGCACCCAGGCGCTCATCGGCAGCATAAGCATGCGCTCGGACGGCTAGGGTGTCGAACCCAAAGGGCCTTAAAATGGTGGTTGCAGGCAATTCCTTGGAGATCTCGACAGCCACAATCAGCGCTGCCGCAAAGGCCGATGGGGCAGCTAAAGGGGCTTCCAAGGTCAAGAAGCGCTTGATCCGGCTTGCGCCCAAAGTCTGTGCTGATTCCCGCATCGAACGAGTCGATTTCTCAAGGCCAGCACTCAGGGGCTCCAGCCCTGCTGCGGTGAATCGCGCGGCATAGGCATAGCAGAGCGCCACGATCGCCAGTGGGCCGCTTAAAGCCGCAACGACATGAGACCCGCTCAAGGCTAAAGCTGCCAATATGCCTAAGGCAGTGACGGCGCCGGGTGTGGCATAACCCGCGAGGCTGACAGCACGGACAAAGGCGCTGGCCTGCGCGCTGCGCTGACCAACAAAGGCGCTGAGCCCTGCCAAAACCAAAGTGGCGCTGGCCCCCAGCGTGCAAAGCAGTGCGGTAGCAGCCAGTGGCTTGCTCAAGGCCCGCTCGGGCAATCCACTCGCGATCGCGAGGTTTGTGAGATGCAGCACAGGAATGACCAAGCCCATAGTCAAAATGACAAAGCAGAATCCGCTGATCAGAACTTGAAAAATCCCGGAGACAGGCGCCCGTTGGGGCGTGCGCCAGCGGGTCGAGCCCCCCGATACCAAGCCTGCTCGCGACTTGCGCTCCAGCCAAACGAGAAACAACACGCCAACCAGCAGCAGACAAGCAATGCGGGCCGCCGCGGCCAAATCACCCATGGAAAACCAAGCGCGAAACACGCCAATGGTCAGCGTTGAAACGCCCAAATGATCAGCGGCACCATAATCGGCGGCAATCTCTAAGCCAGTCAGGGCCGCCCCTGCTGCAATTGCCGGGCGCGCAAGAGGCATGGCAACGGTGAAAAAGCGCTTCCAAGCACCAGCACCTAACAAGCGGGCGGCTTCTAGGGCGCAAACCGATTGGGCTTCAAAGGCGCTGCGCGCAGCGAGATACACATAAGGATAGAGGGTTGTTACATAGACAAGGGTCGCGATCCAAAACCCGCGCGCGCCTGTCAGATCACCCCAAGCATAGGCCGCAACATAGGCAGGCATAGCCAAGGGCAAAGCTAATGCCCAACTCAGCACCGTCCGCCCCCAGAATTGATAGGCCGTGACGAACCAAGCGGCAATGACGCCTAAGATTGTCGCTCCTAAAGTCGCCAAGACCAAGAGAGCGAGCGAGGTAAGGGCCATTTCGCCTAGAAGTACGTGCGCAATATGGTCGAAACTTGCGCTTGGACGCAGGGCCGCCAGCACAGTGAATAGCACCGGAATTCCTGGCACAGCGATCAAGAGAGCATAGAGCGACCAATCTTTAAGCGGCAAACCAAGGAGCTTGGCAGTGCCAAGCCCTTCCCAATCCCGCACGGGCCTGGGTCTTGCTGCCGGATCAGTTGTGGTCACTTCCATCCCGCGCGATCAAAGACTTTCTGGGCCTCTGCTTGATTGGTACCCAAAGCAGCCATCGGGGTTTGGGCTTCTTTAAAGCCTGCGAGTGCTTTAAGCTCGCTATTGTCGTCGATCGCACTAGCAAGGATGGGGAATTCATCGTTGGCTTTGGCAAGAATCTTTTGCGCTTCAGGGCTCGCCAAAAACTCTAGAAAAGTAACAGCATTGGCCTTGTTTGCTGCGTGGGCCGCAAGTGCGCCGCCTGAAATATTCACATGCGTTCCGGCACCGGCTTGATCCGGGAAGGAGAGGGTGATCTTGGCCCCAATCGCCTTTTCTACTGGGTCGTTTGAACGTTGTAAGCGCACGGCATAATAATGGTTCACAATGGCCACCGCGCATTTGCCTTCGGCAATGGCCTTGAGTTGATCGGTGTCTGAGCCTTCAGGTGGGCGAGCAAAATTCGCCACAACGCCCTTGGCCCAAGCTTCAGCCTTAGGGACACCCCAGTCGGCGACAAAGGACGACATCAAGGATAGATTATAGACATTGCTGGACGGGCGGACGCAGACTTTGCCCCTAAGGGCAGGCTCGGCCAATTGCGCATAAGTGGCAACTTGGTCTGCTTTAATCCGCACAGGATCATAGGCGATCACGCGGGCGCGCTTAGCAAAGCCAAACCAGTCCTTCTTCGGCCCTTGCAAGGTGGCCGGGACAGTCGCGTCTAGCTTTGCCGATTGAACCGATTGAAACAGGCCTGCCGTTTCAGCGCGCCAGAAATTCCCAGCATCAACCAAGAGGATCACGTCAGCTGGACTTTGTGTGCCTTCCGCTTTTAGGCGCTCCAGTAGAAGATCGCCCTTCATCTCAATGCGGTTGATCGCGATGCCTGTATTTTTCTCAAACAAGTCATAGAGTTGCTCATCCGCATCATAATGGCGGGCTGAATAAATATTGACTTCTCCTTTGGAGCCAGCCGCCGGCTCTGAAGCGCCGCACCCCGCAAGGGTCAGCAAAATTGTGGATGTAACAGCAACCGAAACAAACAGGCGGGCGCGGGAGTTTTTGAGAATGGTTCGCATCATTGCCCGGTATTGTCACAGCCGCAGGCATCCTGCAAGCCAAACTCACACTCAAAACCCGTATGTCTGCGCGGCACAAAGTCGCGGCTTGGCTTTGGTCTCGTCGCCAAAGCCAAGCCTGCGGCCTCGCCGTCCTAGCCTTCGTCGTCGCTGATTGGGCCCAGATGAATAGGGATTTTCATGAAGGCTGGAATATCATCGCCAAAGGCGAGGACGTCTGGGTCCTGATCCTGTTGGCGATACCGGTCTCGGCCACCGCGATCACCCCGATCATTCCGGTCGCGCTCATTGCGGTCGCGACCACGCGGCCCTCTGCCTTGTGAATCACGTGGTCCACGGCTCTGTCTGGACATGTCCGAGGTGTCTTGCGGGGCCAGCAATTCAAAGCTCTGCCCAGCTTCTTCGTCGCCACCCAAGTCAATAACCGCCATTGGGTCCGAGACAGGCTCGCTGGGTCTACTATCTGGTTTAGTCCGGCGGCGATTGCGTCCACCACGGCCGCGGCCAACTGCGGCTTCTGAGGTGCTCGCCTCGCTTTGGTCTGTAGTCTCGGCAGGTGTTTCGATAACCTCTGTCTCTTCGACCACCGCTTCCGCCGGTGCGGCAGGCTTGCCCCGACGGGGACGGCTGCCACTTTTGCTGGAGCCAGCGGCTGGCGCTGGGCGACGATCGTCTTGGACCTTTTCTTGTGGCGTGCCTTCGATGTCAGCAAACTCGATCGTCGTCTTGATCAAGCTTTGCACTGCATCCAGCGCTTTGGTGTCGCCCGGTGTGACGATCATAAAGGCCTCACCCAAACGGCCAGCGCGCCCGGTCCGGCCAATTCGGTGGACATAATCTTCCGCATGACGCGGCACGTCGAAGTTAAAAACGTGGCTGACATCGGGGATATCGAGGCCGCGGGCTGCTACATCGGAAGCCACGAGGATTTGAAGTTCGTTGTTGCGGAAGCGGTCCAGTGTGGCTGTACGAACACTTTGCTGTAAATCGCCATGAATGGGGGCGGCGTCAAAGCCATACACCTTCAACGACTTCGCCACGATGTCGACATCTGTTTTGCGATTACAAAATACAATGCCGTTTTTCATGGTTGCCATGGCCGACTGGATCGCGGCGCGCAGAACGGCGCGCTTGGTCTTCGGGTCAGAAGAAGGGCTTCGTACTAGTCGTTGCGTGATGGTCGCGGCCGCTTGCGATTGGCGCGCAACTTCTACTTTGGCCGGGGCTTGCAGAAATTGCTCGGTCAGGCGTTTGATTTCAGGTGGCATGGTGGCCGAGAAAAACAAGGTCTGCCGGGTAAACGGCGTCAGCTTCACAATGCGCTCGATATCCGGGATAAATCCCATGTCGAGCATGCGGTCAGCTTCGTCAATCACCAACATATTGACACCTGTCAGCAACAGCTTGCCGCGTTCAAAATGGTCCAGCAGTCGACCGGGTGTTGCGATCAACACGTCGACCCCTTTGGTCAAAAGTGCGTCTTGATCGCCAAAGGACACGCCGCCAATCAAAAGTGCCATTGTTAGCTTGTGGTTCTTGCCATATTTGCGGAAGTTTTCGGCGACTTGGTCGGCCAGTTCGCGCGTTGGCTCGAGGATAAGGGTGCGCGGCATACGTGCCCGCGCCCGGCCCTGCGACAAGCGCTCAATCATCGGCAACACGAAAGCGGCTGTCTTGCCGGTGCCGGTTTGGGCGATGCCCAAAACGTCGCGGCCAGCCAGGACTTCAGGAATGGCTTTCCATTGGATAGGGGTTGGTTTGGTATAGCCAGTATCGGCAATAGCGCTCAATAGCTGGGACGAGAAACCCAGGTCGGCGAAGGTAACGCCATCTGGAGTCTCGCTAATCGGGCCGGTATCACCGGTCCCGTTGTTGTTGGTCATTTTGTCGTCTCACAATGTTTTGCGGCGAGGCGCCGAACATGGCGCGACTTACCCACCATCCCCCTGGATGGCTGGTTCCGTGGGTGTCTCGTGAGCGTAATCGTGCATAAAGTCAATGAAGCCGCAGCGCTATTGCTTTTTTTGGTATGCTTTCTGCCTTATTAGTCGCGTTAAGTCAGAGGAGCGATCAGATCCCAACCCGCCCGGTTAACGCAGCAAAATGCCAATCGGACTGTAGTTGATGGTTGGACAAGCTAAGGCGAAGGTCGCAAACCTTGGACAAAGGCTGCACCGAGTTTTTTATATGCCCTGGAGGACGATACGTGAGCACGACTGACGGCCACCAAATATTCGATCCATCGACCCATAAACCAGCACCGTTTCGCGGTATTCTGCCTGAGGCCTGGCGCTTTATCTGCGCGGTGTATCTAAAGCTGAGCGGATGGCAGTTGCAAGGCGATTGGCCCGATCTTAACAAGGCAGTGATTCTGGCCGCCCCCCATACATCCAATTGGGATGGTATTTTGATGTTGGCGACAGCGGGCCAATACCGCATCACTTTACGCTTTATGGGGAAGAAGAGCCTGACTGAGGGCCCCTTTGGGGCCATTGTGAAATGGCTGGGCTGCGTGCCCGTTGATCGTTCGACCAGCAATGGCCTGGTCACCAGCATGACAACAGCATTTGCCAATGCTTGCGACTTATTCCTCGCAATTCCCCCCGAAGCGACCCGCGCGCGCGCTGAGGAATGGAAAATGGGCTATTATCTGATCGCGCAGGCGGCTTTCGTGCCCATCGTGTTTGCCGTCATGGACTTTGCCACCAAGACCGTTCGTATCAGTGGCTCGCTCAAACCGACCGGTGATTATGAAGCTGACTGGGCGCTGATCCGGAGCCATTATGAGCGCGCGGTGGGCAAGCATCCGGCTAATTTCGTGCTGCCCGCCTAAAGGTCGATCCGCGCGAGGGCAGGCTCTTGTTGATAGAGCGCATGAACGGCAATGGCGCGGCCGGCGCGGCAGGCACCTTGGTTCAGATAGCCCTTGTCGGTGATCTCGCCATCCTCAAGGCTCGGCGGCGTGGTCAAAAGGATAAGGCGAGTGACCCGTCTTGTCGCAGGTTGTCCTGCCCCTGCTTTTTCGAGCGCCGCTTTGGCTTGAGCCCGGACCTTTTTGTGCCAGACCAAGGTGTCGAGATCTTCGTCTAGGCCCGAAAGTGCGCGCGCTTTGGCCAGATTGATAAAGGCCAAAGCGCCCAGTTCCCCTTGGCCTTCGCCACAGATGACAGCATCACTGAACAAGCCATCCGAGGCTTGCACAAGGGCCGGGCGCACGAGACCCGCCGGCACAAAACTGCCATTTGCGAGCTTGAATTCCTCTGACAGGCGGCCATCAAAGGCGAGGCCTGCTTCAGGTTGACCCGCGTCAACAAAGCGAAGCGCATCGCCTAGCTTGTAATAGCCTTCCTCATCATAGGCATCAGCGGTCTTGTCTGGCGCGTTCAGATAGCCCGGCGTGATGCCCGGACCTTTGACGCGGGCCTCTAGCTTGCTGCCTTGGGGAACCAGCTTCAGGGTGAGGCCGGGGACGGGCAAACCCACCAGCCCCATCACGTCGTTGGGCCAATGCACATTGCAGACAGTCGGCGCGGTCTCGGTCGCGCCATAACCTGCCGCCAAAGTGATTTCTTCGCCGGTTTGGCGCACAGCTACCTGCTGCAGACGGCGATAGACATCTTGGGTCAGAGCTGCCCCGCCATATTGCATGATGCGCAGATTGGCGAAGAGCGCTTCGGCCAAATCCTCATCCTGTTCCAGAGCACTCGCCAGAAGCGTCCAGCCCAGGGGCACTGTGATGTGATAATTGGGTCTCACGTGCTTAATGGTAGCAATCGTGGCAGCTAGCCCTTCCACCGTCGGCGTGCCTGGATCTATCCATAGACTTCCCCCAGTATGGAGCAGCATGTGCAGTACTGCGTTGCCGCCTAAAGAATGACTCCATGGCAGATGATTGGCCATGATGATGCCGTCCGGCCAGATCTCGGCTTCGCGCTCTGCGTCAAAGGTGGAGCGGATCTGGGCCGCATTGATGGCCAAATTGGCATGCGTAACGGTCACCGCTTTAGGTGTGCCGGTTGAGCCCGAGGTCAGCAGATATTTGCATGCATCGCGCCGATCTATTGAGTCTAGGTCGGGCGCATCTTGGGGGTCGCTGAAGAGGTGATCGAGCGAGATTTCCCCCGATGTGCCAAATCCATCGCCTGGCGAAATCACAGGCACGCCGATTTCGTCAGCCCAAAGTGCCGGTTTGGCGAAGGCTTGGCCTTCCATAAAAACAGCCGCAGCACCGACCGTCTTGAGGGCCTCATACAGGCGGCGCGGATCACGTGCTTTTGTGGAATAGGCGGGCGTAATCGCCGCCACGGCGAGGCCTGCTAGGGGGGCCGCGTAGCTCAGGATCGCATGACTTATCGAATTGGGTGACGCAATGGCGATAACGCTGCCGCGTGGAAATCGACCGTAAAGGCCTGCTGCTAGCGACTGAACCAAGGTCCAGCCGTCCCCATAACCAAGATGCCGCCACGCCCCTGCCTCAAAGCCAGCGAGCCATAGCCGACGCGGGGCCGCTTCTGCCCAGTGCTTTAAAGGCGCAACAATATTAGCAAACGCTGCTCGCAATGGATGGGGATTTCTCAGCAAGATCGTACCATCCGCTTGACGGGTCAGATCAATCCTGACGGGGGAAATGTAAGGGGCGGCACGCATCAGCCTTGCTTAGCCTAGTCGGCAGCGGTTTGCACCCGGGCGTGACTGTTAAGGGAGCGCTTTTTTTGTCCCTAGGGATTAAAGTTGCGCGTCAATTCAAAACTGAAGCAACAGCTGAGCTGCTGTATCTGTGTCAGATAGAGCCGGGTTTTCTCTAGTGGCCGCCGCCGCGCAGGGCTCGAATTTTTGTTACGGGCTCTTTTACGGGCTCAGCGAGATAGGGTTTTGTCTTCAACCCGGGCGCGACCCCGCCGTCGGGCGGCTCAAGCCACTGACTACCTTCTTGCCGTTCGCCAAACTGCTTGGAGCTGGGTGGTGGCGTGATCACCATGAAACTGCGCTTGCCTGGGCTCTTCTCGAAACGCTTGTCGAAGAAATATCTTTGAGTGCCAACTCTGGTTGGCGGAACAAGTGCTGGCTCGATTGGATTATCTCGCGGCACCACAACAAGGCCTTGTTCTTTTGCCTCGGTTTGAGTTGATGAGCCTAACCCTGCTGCCAGCAATGCAAAAATCAACATGCCGCAAATCCCCGATGCGCACTTTTGACTGATGTTAGCTCGCAGGCTCTGTTGGGAAAGTCGAGTGAAACTCTTGTAACGTTCGTCAGATTTTACTTTGGACGGAACAAAATGCTGCCCTAGGCAACCTTGCGGACAACAACAGACCCAGCCGAATAGCCTGCCCCGAACGAGCAGATGAGACCCGTGTCGCCTGGGCCCAAGTCATCGCTATTCTTGTGGAAGGCGATGATGGACCCCGCAGAGGACGTGTTGGCATAGGTATCCAGCACGGTAGGGCTTTCATCTTCAGTAGCTTCATGGCCCAATACTTTGCCAGCAATCAAGCGGTTCATATTGGCATTGGCCTGATGAAGCCACATGCGTCGCAGGCCAGATGCTTCTAACCCCAGGGTTTCCATATGCTCGATGATCATGGCAGCGACCATGGGCACCACTTCTTTAAATACCTTTCTGCCTTCTTGGACGAAGAGCTTATCCTTAGCACCTATGCCTTCTGGAGCAGTGTGATTTAAGAAACCGAAGTTGTTGCGGATATTATTGGAGAATTGAGTCTTGAGCTTGGTCCCCAGAATTTCCCAATGCGGCTTGTCTCCTATGACATCTGCAGCCTCGATCAGGATGGCTGTGCCGACATCGCCAAAGATGAAGTGGCTGTCGCGGTCTTTGAAGTTCAAATGTCCTGAACAAATTTCCGGATTAACTACCAGCACGCTGCGTGCATGTCCGGCGCGGACAAAGTCTGCAGCTGTCTGAATGCCAAAGGTTGCAGAAGAGCAGGCCACATTCATGTCGAAGGCAAAGCCCTCGGGGTTGCAGCCGAGAGCTGCCTGTATTTCGATTGCCATGGCTGGATAGGCGCGTTGCATGTTGGAAGCAGCGCAGATCACCGCATCCACATCCATTGGGTTGCGCGCTGCACGCTCGAGCGCTTGACGGGAGGCACGCACGGCTAGTTCCGCAAGAACAGACAACTCCTCGTTCCGCCGCTCTGGAATGCGCGGGGCCATGATGGCCGGGTCTAAAATGCCATCCTTATTGACGACAAAGCGGGCCTTGATGCCGGAGGCTTTCTCAATGAACTCCACCGACGACGGGGTCAACGCGGCCACTTCACCGGCTTCAATCGCGACCGCATGTTCGCCATTGAACAGATCCACATAGCGGTTGAAGCTATCGACCAATTCCTCATTCGTGATGGAATAAGGGGGTGTATAAAGGCCAGTTGCGGAGATAACAGGTTTGATTTCAGAGCTCACAGGCAGTCTTTCCATAGCTGTTAATGTCGTGCCGGACGCACACAGGGGCCGAACGTGAAGGTTTAGGCATAAACCTTGTCAGCTAGCCCGTCGAGGCTGGAGGGCAGAACCTTGATCTAGCTATCCTTCGGCGGACCTTTGAAACAATCCATTGTGAAGCTGCTCTAGCCGGTCAATAATCACATGGAGACAGGGGGAAGAAATGGAAATTTATGGCGATGATCGTTCTGGCAATTGCTTGAAAGTGCGCTGGACTGCAGATCATCTGAATTTGCCTTACGTCTGGCATAAGGTGTTGGCGCTGACGGGCCAAACCGCAACACCACAATTCCGCGCCTTGAACCCCTTTGGCCAGGTTCCGGTGGTCCGTTTCGACGACGGCCAAACACTTGCTCAATCCAACGCCATCATTCTTTATCTGGCTGAGGGATCTGCTCTTATCCCGGAAGACGCTTTTGACCGCGCAAAAATGTTCGAGTGGCTGTTCTGGGAGCAATATAGCCATGAAGTAGTCATCGCAGTAAGGCGCGCGAAAGTTCATCTCCTGGGTCAGGCCGATGCCGAGATCGACCCAAGCCTTCTGCCACGCGGGCAAGTCATACTTACTTACATGGACGAGCATTTGCGCAGGGCGGATTGGTTTGTCGGCTCGAGCTTTAGTTTGGCCGATCTGGCGCTCTTACCCTACACCCGCTTTGCCGATCAGGGCGGGTTCGAGTTGCATCGCTATCGCGCTATTCAAGCTTGGATCAGACGCAGCGAAGATTTTTTGGGTCTGCCCGCGCTTTAGCACTTGCCGTTGCGAAAACTTGTCAGCGCTGCTTTGTCCCGCTAACCCACTTGAAACACCGCCAGCGCTGGCTACAGCGTGACTTTTTTCAGGGACAGACCCATGCAGGACATTCTTCAGGCGCTTGAAGCGAAACGTGCCAAGGCTCGAGCCGGCGGCGGCCAAAAACGGGTGGATGCACAACATGCGAAAGGCAAGCTGACTGCGCGTGAGCGGATCGAAATTTTGCTCGATGAAGGCAGTTTTGAAGAATTCGACATGTTCGTCGAACATCGCTGCACGGAATTCGGCATGGATGCCCAGAAATTTCCGGGCGACGGCGTCATCACCGGCCAAGGGACAATCAATGGTCGGCTGATCTATTTGTTCTCGAAAGACTTCACTGTCTTTGGTGGCTCCTTGTCGCTGACCCATGCGGCCAAAATCGTCAAAGTCCAGCAAATGGCTGCGCGCAATGGTGCTCCAGTCATTGGCCTGTTTGATGCAGGTGGTGCGCGCATTCAAGAAGGCGTTGATTCTCTGGCAGGCTA
The DNA here is from genome assembly GCA_943372135.1 of Maricaulis salignorans. Lineage (GTDB taxonomy): Bacteria > Pseudomonadota > Alphaproteobacteria > Caulobacterales > Aquidulcibacteraceae > Aquidulcibacter. The sequence goes on from CALRXH020000001.1 coordinate 536,222, forward strand.
TGCCGACATTTTTATGGAAAATGTGATGTCGTCTGGCGTGATCCCGCAGATCAGCGTCATTATGGGCCCTTGCGCCGGTGGCGATGTCTATTCGCCCGCATTGACCGACTTCATCTTTATGGTGAAGGATACAAGCTATATGTTTGTTACCGGCCCTGATGTGGTCAAAACTGTTACCAATGAAGTGGTTACTGCCGAAGAATTGGGCGGGGCGAGTGTGCATGGCGCAAAATCTGGCGTGATTGACGGTAGCTTTGACAATGACTTCGACACCTTGTTCCAAATGCGCCGCTTGGTTGACTATCTGCCTTTGTCAAACCGCGAAAAGCCGCCAAGCCGGCCCACCCATGATGATCCTGAACGGGTAGAAATGAGCTTGGATAGCCTGATCCCGGCTAACCCAAACAAGCCCTATGACATGAAGGAATTGATCGAGAAGGTCGTCGATGATGGCGATTATTTTGAGATCGCCAAGGACTTTGGCAAGAACATCATCACAGCCTTTGCCCGTATCGAGGGCTCGACCGTTGGGGTGGTCGCCAACCAACCCATGAGCTTGGCAGGCGTGTTAGACATCGACTCCAGCCGTAAAGCTGCCCGTTTTGTGCGTTTCTGCGACTGCTTCAACATCCCCATCGTGACCTTTGTCGATGTGCCGGGTTTCATGCCGGGTACCAAGCAGGAATATGGCGGCTTGATTAAGCACGGCGCGAAGCTGTTGTTTGCCTTTGCTGAAGCGACTGTGCCAAAGGTCACCGTCATCACTCGTAAGGCTTATGGCGGCGCTTATGATGTGATGAGCTCCAAGCATTTGCGCGGCGACGTCAATTACGCTTGGCCGACGGCAGAAATCGCTGTGATGGGTGCCAAAGGGGCTGTAGAGATCATCTTCCGTGCAGATATGGGCGACCCGGACGCAATTGCCGCCCGCACCGGGGAGTATCAAGACCGCTTTGCCAATCCGTTTGTTGCGGCCCAGCGTGGCTATATCGACGATGTGATCATGCCCCATTCCACCCGTCGTCGAGTGGCCAAGGCCCTACGCGCGCTCAAGCATAAGAAGCTTGAGAACCCTTGGAAGAAGCACGACAATATCCCGCTGTAAGTCAAAGTTGATTGAACGAAGCGCTTTTACATTACCGCCTCAATCAGGACTGGCGCGTTGGCCGCAATGGCGCGGGCCAGCGCGGTATCGAAGGCTTCAGCTGTGTCGCAGGAAACCGCCTCAACTCCTTGACCCTCAGCCAGTTTCACCCAATCGAGGGCTGGCTTGTCGAGGGAGAGCATCGAACTGGCGGCAGAGCCTGGTTGGCCTGCCCCTGTGCGGCTCATCTCAATATTCAAAATCCGGTAAGAGCGGTTGGCAAAAACCACTGTCACGACGGGCAGGCGTTCGCGCGCCATCGTCCACAAGGCTTGCAACGTGTACATGCCAGCACCGTCACCGGTTAGCGCGATGACTTTCCGGTTTGGGGCTGCAACCGCGGCACCCACCGCCAAAGGCAAGCCTTGGCCGATCGCGCCACCGGTTAGGAATAACCAGTCATGTGGGGCCGCTGTTTGGGTTGCCATAAAGTGGGGCAGGCCTGCGGTAACCGCATCGTCTGAGATAATGGCTTGATCGGGCATATGGCGCGCCAGTGAAGCGGCGCAGGAATAAGGTGTGATTTTGCCGGTTGGCATCGATTGTTCTGTGTGCGCAAGAGCTGGTGGAGCTTCGGGTGCGTCCAAAGCATCGGCCAAAGCAGCCAAGGCTTCTGCGGTGTCTTCACTGCGCGCAGATAGCTCGATTGTCGTGCAGCCTTCTGGCACCAAAATACTGGGCTTGCCGGGATAGGCGAAAAAGGCGCAGGGCACACCGGTACCTGCCAAGATCATCAGATCAACGCCTGCCAGATCCTCCATCGCCATTTCGGCAAAATAGGCCATCCGATCAGGGCCAAAGCGTCCTGCACCCCGCGCGAGGCGGCCAACAAAGGTATCGCACAACACGCGGACTCCAGCTGCCTTTAATCGCGCCATGGTTTCCAAAGCAGCCTCATCATAAAGGGCCGGGCCATTGACCAGCACCACGGGTTTTTGCGCCAGTTGGATGGCATCGGCCACCGCTTCGACCTGGGCGGGGTCAACGAGGGATAGGCCGGGCACCGATACGCGCGGGGTATCGGGGCCCGCTGGATTCCACGCGCTATCCGCTGGCAGGATCAGGGTCACAGGTCCTGCCGGTGGCCCCATGGTTTCTAAGAAAGCTTTTGCCGCCTTTTCACCTGCTTCGCTGGCCTTTTCTACAACGCCGACCCAGCGGGAATTGGGCTTTACCAAGGTTTCAATGTCGGACGCTAAGGGCGCATCCAAGATGCGGTGATAGGTAGCATGATCGCCCACCACATTGACCATGGGTGCGTAAGCGCGGCGCGCATTATGAATATTCGCAGCACCATTGGCATAACCCGGACCCAAATGCAGAAGCGTCATGGCAGGCTTACCCGCCATGCGGGCAAAGCCATCTGCCGCACCTGTCGCTACCCCTTCAAATAAGCACAGGACCGAACGAATGCGTGGCTCCCGATCAAGCGCTTGCACAAGATGCATTTCGCTTGTTCCGGGGTTGGCAAAGCAGGCTGTGACCCCATGTCCAGCCAAGGTTGCCACCAATTGGTCTGCGCCGGTGCGCGTGTCGGTTTCTTGGGTCATGGTCTGCCTCATTTCTGCTTTGCCAATCCTTGCCCGAGCTGGACTTGGCTGTCACGACAGCAAAACAGATGAAATGCACTTTAGGGCTGACAGGGCGCTCATTGCGGGCCAAGGTGTGGGCATGACTCAGATTCACCGTATCACCCTCGCCCGCCACATCACCGGAACCCCTTCGCTGGAGGATTTCAAACGCGAGACGTTTGAAGCCCCGCCTTTGAAAGAAGGCCAGTTTAGGGTAGAAAATAAGTTTGTTTCGGCAGACCCCGGTACAAGGTCGCGCCTGTCGGGCACGGATTCTTATGCGGGGGCCTTGAAAATCGGCGATCCGATTGATGGCTTTGCGGTCGGCCATGTGGTTGAAAGCCAAAATCCCGCCTTTGAAGTCGGCCAATTGGTAACTTTGGGTTCGGGCTGGGCTAGCCAGTCCATCTCCAATGGCCGCGGCTATTGCGCGAAATTGCCTGAATTGGATGTGCCTTTGTCGGCTTGGATCGGCGTTTTGGGTGTGCCCGGCATGACAGCTTGGTTTGGCCTAAAGCGCATTGGCCAGATCAAACCGGGCGACCGGGTCATCGTGACGTCCGCCGCTGGTCCTGTTGGGGCAACAGCCGGACAATTGGCTAAGGCTTGGGGCGCGTCGCGGGTTGTGGGCGTTGCGAGCGCTGGAGACAAGTCGGACTGGTTGAAGGCTGAAGCAGGCTTTGACGAGGTGATTGATTATCGCTCGCCCACGTTTGCGGCAGACCTTGCCGCTGCTATGCCCGAGGGGGCAGATGTTTTATTTGATAATGTCGGCAATGCGATGATTGATACCATCCTGCCCTTGATGCGCCCGTTCGGCCGCATTGTGGTGTCTGGCCAAGTCGCGGACTACAACGTCGCACTTCCCGACCGTGTCGGTATTCGCAATACCGACCGCTTCATCACCCATCGCCTCAAGATGGAGGGGCTCGTGGTATTTGACGACTTGCGCGCTTTTCCAGAAGCCCAGGCCGAAGCTGCCGCCATGATTAAAAGTGGTCAACTCAAGCTTAAAGAGGTGATTTCACAGGGCGTTGAAAGCTTGCCTGCCGCCTTTTGCGCTCTGTTCCAGCCCGGTGCCACTTTTGGCCGCCGGCTTGCGCGCATCTAACCGGGGGCGAGGTCCATGGAGTTTCAGCACTATTCCCGCATCCAATTTGCCTATGATCAAGGTTATGGCCCGCGCGTTCTTGTCGTTACCATTAGCGGTAATAATCCCGTCAATGGCGTCGACGAGGCCATGCATGAGGAATTGGCCCGAGTATTCACCGACTGCCAGCGCGATACCGACAGCGATCTGATTGTCCTGACGGGCAAGGGCCGCGTATTCTGCGCAGGCGGTGACTTGGATTGGTTTGACGAGCAAATCAGCAATCCGGCCAGTTTCCGCGCCATCGCCCCTGATGCCAAGCGGATCGTATTGTCTTTGCTGGAACTCGAAAAGCCGATCATCTGCCGTTTGAATGGTGCAGCGGCAGGCCTTGGGGCTACCATTGCTTTGATGTGCGACGTGATCATTGCCGAGGAGAACGCCAAGATCGGGGACCCACATGTCAAAGTCGGCCTTGTGGCAGGGGACGGGGGCGCGGTGATTTGGCCGGCCTTGATCGGGGTTGCGCGGGCCAAAGAAATGCTGCTGACAGGCGATTTGATCTCTGGCGCAGAGGCCGCGCGCATTGGCCTTGTCAATTATGCGGTGCCTTCAGATCAGCTCGACACCAAAGTCGCTGAAATGGCAGGTAAAATCCTCGGCAATCCGCGTTGGGCCGTGCGTTGGACCAAAGTCATCATGAACCAACAATTACGCCAAGCTGCCAATCTGACCATGGATGCCGCTGTTGCCTATGAGACCTTGTCCAATATGGCCAAGGACCGGGCCGAAGCGGTCGCCGCCTTTAAAGAAAAGCGCAAAATGAATCTGACGGGGGAATAGACATGCCACACGCTTTTGCCCCTGAACCCGACCACATCACCGAATTGCGCCATCAATTGCGCCGCTTTGTGGAGGCCAAAGCGCCGCGCGAAAAGCGCCAGCATTGGGACCGCACCCATACTTGGCCACGCGACCTGTTTGCCGAACTTGCCGCTATGGGCATTTGTGGCCTGACGGTTGAAGAGGAATTTGGTGGCCTTGGCCAGGACGTCTATGCCGCCGTGGCGGTGATTGAGGAATTGTGCCGGGCAGGGGCATTTTTGGCAGGACCCTTCATCCACTGCGCCTTCTATGGCGGGATGAACATCTCAGAAAACGGCAATGATGCTCAAAAGGCCGCCTATTTGCCGGCCTTGGCCAAGGGCGAGCTGATGTTCTGCTATGGGCTGTCTGAACCCGATGTCGGCGGGGACTTGTCCAGTGTCACCACGCGCGGGGTGATTGACGGCGACCACGTTGTCATTAATGGGGCCAAGCGCTGGTGCACGGGAGCAGACTTTGCCGATTACATCTATTGCCTGATCCGCACCGAGAGCGATGAGAAGCGGAAAAACCTTGCCTTTGTGCTGATCCCCAAAGATACGCCGGGCGTGACGCTACAGCCGATTGAGCACGTTAATCTGCGCTATACGCTCTCCAGCGACGTCTATTTCGATAATGCCTGTATCCCTGTTTCAAACATTGTCGGCGGGCCTGAAAAATGGGGCAAGGGCTGGGGCATGTTGGCAGGGCGCGCGCTCGATGTCGAAAAACTTGAAATCACTGCCGTCACCTTTGGCATCGCCCAAGCTGCTGTTGAAGAAGCGTGGGCTTATGCTCAAGAACGCGTGCAATTTGGCAAAGTCATCTCCGGCCATCAGGCCATTCGCCACGCCTTGGTCGAAGCCCGCACCAAGCTCGAAGCCTGCCGGCATATGCTCTACCATGCGGCTTGGCTTGCCACGCAGAACCTGCCCTGCGGCATTGAATCGAGCATGGCTAAACTCTTCGTCGCCGACGCCGCTGCTGAAATTGCCCTGATCTGTCAACGCGTGCTGGGAGCCTATGCCTTGTCTGACGCCTTCGATATGGAACGCCACGTGCGCGACCTACTGGGCATGCGCATTGTTGGCGGGTCGAGCGACATGCAGAAGAATAACCTCGCAGGGCTTTGGGGGATGAAGGGATAGGTTTGAAGGCTGGTGGGTCGTGTAGGACTCGAACCTACAACCAGACCGTTATGAGCGGCCGGCTCTAACCATTGAGCTAACGACCCGTGCCATGGCGAACCAGAAGCGGGAGGCGGGGAGATAGCGGTTTTTGGCGCGTCGCAAAAGCCTCGTCCTCATTTGAACGCAGATCGGTCTCTTTTTTGCCCAAAGCAGTGCAGACTCTGTTCAGGTTCGTTTATGTAAACACCAACATACCAATCTGGGAAGGGAATTCACCATGCGTTCGCTTAATCGCCATATCCTCTTATCGGCAATCGCTATCAGCGCAGTTGGCTTTGTGCCGCTATCGGCAATGGCACAGGCCGCCCCTGGCATGGGCGCGCCTTGCTGCATGGCACCTGCCATTAACACGCCGACAACCCTGACTTTCACAGTCAATGCGGATCAGAAGAAAGCGCCAGACATGGCCACTATGGGGGCAGGGGTCGTAACGACTGCGAAGACCGCCAAAGCCGCAATGGAAGACAATGCGCGCAAGATGTCGGCGGCCTTTGTGGCGCTGAAAGCCGCAGGCATTGCCGATAAGGACATGCAAACCTCTGGGGTTCAGCTGAGCCCGCAATATGATTACGCCAATGGCACCCGTCCGCGCATTGTTGGCTATCAAGCAGCTAACCGCGTGACGCTAAAGCTGCGCAAGATCGATCAAATCGGCGCGGTGATGGACGCCCTTGTCGCCCAGGGCATCAATGAGATTGACGGGCCAAACTTCGGCATTGAAAATCCTGAAGCCATGCTGGATCAAGCACGCGCAGAAGCTATGGCCACGGCGCTGCGCCGGGCTGAGCTTTATGCCAAGGCCGCTGGCTTGCGGGTTAAGCGCATTGTCTCGATCAATGAAAGCGGTGGCTACACGCCTCCTCAACCCATGCCCATGATGATGGCGCGCGTGGCAATGGCTGATGCAGCTGCACCGACGCCTGTTGCCGCTGGCGAGGTGAACTATTCGATCCAAGTCTCGCTGCAAGTCGAGCTCGAGAAGTAGGAATTAAATCGCAAATGTTGGTCTGACGACGGTCAATCACGCAGATGTGGTCAAGGGGATCGGACCAGCGCTTGCAAACTGGTGGGTTTCACGGTAGCGCGCCGCAATGTTCAACTTTGACCTCGTCGCCGCAAACCTTCTCTCGCCCGCTGTCATTTGTTTCGCTTTGGGTGCCTTTGCTGCTTATGTTAAGAGCGATCTGCGCGTGCCCCAACAGGTGCACGAGACCATCTCGATGTACCTCTTGTTCTCGATTGGCCTCAAAGGAGGGATCGCGCTTGATAATTCGGCAGGCGCTTCGATGCTGCTGCCTTTCCTGGCCACCATCTTTATGGGGGTGTTGACGCCCCTGATTGCCTTCTATGTCGCAAGGCAATTGGGTAAGCAAAGCATCGTCGACTCCGGTGCCATGGCCGCACACTTCGGTTCGGTCAGTGCCGTGACCTTTATGGCAGCATTGAATTTCGCGACATTAAGTGGGTTCCAGATCGAGGGCTATTTGACAGCTTTGCTGATCGTGCTGGAGGTGCCCGGCATAATTATCGGCATTGTACTGGCGCGCCTCATGTCGGAAAATCGCACGATCAGTGTCAACCACGTTCTGCGTGAAGCCATTACCAGCAAAAGCGTTATTCTGATGGGCGGTGGTTTGCTGGTTGGCCTTTTGACCGATGCCAAAGGGATTGACGCGGTCTCGACCGTGTTTATTGCGCCTTTCCAAGGCGTTTTGGCTTTCTTCTTGTTGGAACTCGGCGTCGTGGCTCTCAAGCGCCTGCGCGAATCTAAGGCCCCTTTGCCCTTTATGCTGGCGTTCGGCATCACCATGCCCATCCTGTTTGGTATGATCGGCCTGATTGTTGGCCACTTCGCCGGCTTCTCTGTTGGCGGCACAGCTGTATTCGCCACCATGGCTGCCAGTGCGTCCTATATTGCAGCACCCGCAGCCGTGCGCATGGCGATGCCAGAGGCGAATGAGGGCCTATATCTGACCACCTCCATCAGCATCACCCTGCCGTTTAACATCATTATTGGCATTCCAGCTTATTTCGCGGTGTCAGCAATGATTAGCGGCTGGCCGACCGTGGCGACCTTGCTGCCCTAGTCGGCAACTCGCGGGTCGGCGCGTACCCAGCCGTGCTCATGGTTGAATAAGTCCAGCCCGCCGGTGGCGATGTCAAAGCGCGCGCCTTCTAGATTAAGGGTGCCTGCTGCAACCTTGTCGGCAACAAAGGGGAAGCTCAACAAGTTGGACATCGAAAGCTCAACGCTCGCGCGCTCGCATGGCTCGATCTCCTCAGTGTTTAACGCCACCACGACAGGGACCAGCACATCGATCCATTGATTGACAAAGCGCAGCGTTTGATCTTCTTGGCCGGATCTGGTGCCCCATCGTCCGCGTTCAATCGCAGCCTTGACCCCGCCGCAACGTGCATGACCCATCACAAGGACCGTCTTCACGCCCAGCGCTTGGACGGCAAATTCAATTGCTGCAGACGTGCCATGAAGGCCTTCGCCTTGCTCAAAGGGCGGCACAAGGGCTGCAACATTGCGCACGACAAACAACTCCCCAGGCGATACGTCGAAGATCTGGCCGGGGTCAGCGCGGGAGTCAGAGCAGGCAATCACCAATAGGCGAGGGGTTTGGCCATCTGCCAACTGCTCATAGAGTTCGCGTTGGTGCGGCCAAGTATCTCGGCGAAAACGGTTATAGCCTTCCAATAATCGATCCATTGGAAAGCTATAGCCCTACCCGTCCGGGGATTGGAAGGCTTATTTGGCGTGCGTCACATGCACGACAGCACCTTCTATCCCAGTTACCACCAAAACGCTTCCGCTGGCCGGTTCGGACCCATCTTGGGTTTTCGCGGCCCACTCTGTGTCGCCCAAGCGTACCCGACCGATGCCGCCAACAAATGCATCGACCGCAATTGCTTGCTGACCGATATGGCGCTGAAGCGGCGAATTCAACGAGGGATCTTCTGACGGCGTTGTGTCAGGCTTGAAGAAGCGTCGCCCGGCAACTGTCGTTGCAAGTGCAAAGAAGGCAAAGGCGACCAGTTGCAAGGGCAGGCTTGTTTCCGGGGAGATTGCTGCGAGTGCGGCTGTAAGGGCTGCAGCTGTTGCGATCCACAACAAATAGGCTGTTCCCGTCAGCAATTCAGCTGCCAACAACATTGCCCCTATACCGAGCCAAGTTAGCGCACCAAGTCCGGCCCAGTTATTGGTAAATGCTTCCATGGTTCTACCCTTTTGTGGTGGGAACTGAGGTGCGGGCCGGGGCTTGGCCCTGGGTGGCGGTGCCGGACATGGTCAATTGACGCACTCCTTCGATCGCCGAGGCAATCGCACTCAATTCGGTGGGCACGATAACCGTGCGCTGCTGGGGCGACGAGGCAAGCTTGCCAAAGGCCTCCACATAGGATTGGCCGAGGAAGTAATTCAGCGCATTTACGTCGCCGGCAGAAATTGCGTCTGACACCATGCGTGTGGCATTTGCCTCGGCTTCAGCAGCGCGTTCGCGCCCTTCAGCATCTCGGAAAGCGGATTCCTTTCGGCCTTCTGCTTCCAGAATTACAGCCTGCTTATGCCCTTCTGCGCGCAGGATAGCGGCGGCCTTGTCGCCTTCAGCAGAGGTGATTTCCGCCCGACGCTCGCGCTCAGCCTTCATTTGCTTGGCCATGGCTTCGTTGAGATCGGAAGGGGGCGACAAGTCCTTGATCTCAATGCGAACGACTTTGACGCCCCATGGGTTGGTGGCTGCATCAATGGTCTGCAATAGCTTGGCGTTGATGGTGTCACGCTGGGATAAAACCTCGTCTAATTCCATTGAGCCGATCACGGTGCGCAAATTGGTCAAGGACAGATTGGTGATTGCCAGACGCAAATCTTCCACCTCATAGGCGGCTTTGGCTGCGTCAAACACTTGGGTAAAGACCACTGCATCGCAGCGCACCATCACGTTATCGCGGGTGATCACTTCTTGGCGTGGTACGTCCAAAACGCTTTCCATCATAGAAATTTTGCGGCCGATTTGGTCCATAATGGGCGTAATGAAATGAATGCCAGGATGCAGCGTGCGCAAATAGCGACCAAAGCGTTCCAACGTATATTGCCGACCTTGTGGGACAATTTTGACAAAAGTGGTGACAAAAATAACCGCCATCACAACCAAAGCGGCGGAGAACCAAAAGAATTCCATAAACAAACCTCCCCAATCAGAGCCACTGTTGGGCAAGGAGAACGCGGTACCGAAGACCGGCCAAAGGCCTACCGTATATCCTTGCCCGCGTGCGATATGTGTATTGCTGAAGGAGATTATAAGAGGTCGCTCGCTTTCCTGTGGATAAAATGGTGGAAAAATCTAGGGATAGTCTACATGTATATGATTTTATATATGATTCCTAAATCCGCGACTCACAAAAAACTTCTTGTCAAATTAAAAATCAGGCGTACTCTAATTCTTACGGAAGCGAGAGCGGGAGTAGAAAGTTAGCAAGGCGACAAAAGAAGAAAACGCCTTTCAATAGGTGGGGTCAACATAGTCTAATTCTAACGAATACTTCTGTAGGTGAAGCGAAAGCTAAGCCTGGCACTTGGCACCGTCGCACTCAACTTGTTGAGAGCAGGCCGCACGGGGAAACCGGTGCGGCCTTTGTGCTTTCGTGACCAAAAATACTTGCGGTGCAGCGCGTGATACTTGGCCTTGGCTGAGGAATATTTGCTTATGCGGCGCGGTAGCCAAACCAGTGCGGTCAGTGCTTTTGCGCAAAGCTGGACGCGTTTACCCGAACGGCGGCTAGCTTCAGCGCGAGTCTCCGGACTGTCGGGCCGTGCCCCACCAAAAAGGGCATTCACGTCTCGAGGGACGTCTTGATTGCGCTGAGGAAGGCTTGAACTGTCGGGGAAGGAGCCTGTGCTGCAGGGGTCACTGCACTGATTGAGAAAGCCGCACCGCCAGGAAAGGGCAGCGTCCGGCAACCCCCCTTAGCGACCAAGGGTGCCGCAGCAGAAGCCGGTAGCAGGGTAACAATATCAGATCGCATGGCCAGTTCGAGGCAGGCACTTTGGTTCAAGATCCGGTACTTAGGAAAGCCTTGTCGCCGCAACAGCTCTCGTTGTTCAAACGGCAGGGCATTTTGAAATTTGCCATCAAACCCGGCGATGGCCCAATCAAACGCCAAGATGGCCTGGAGGGAGCCATCGGTTGCCTCTATGGGGTGGCCGGGTCGAAAGACCACTTGATAAGGCTCGGAAGCCAGCCTCTGTAGTTTTAGTTCGCTTCGGTTCTTGAGGCCCTCAATGGTGGTCGAATGAAATAACAAAAGGTGTGCTTGGCGACGGAGTAGCCTTTCACTGGCAAGGTCTGGCGGCATGGTTTCGATCTGCACAGCCACCTGGGGATGGGTCTTGCGGAACTCCAACAAGGCTCCATGCATCAGCGTGTCGATAATGGCTGGGCCACAAATCAGGCTGAGTTGCAGCTCTCCAGCAATCGTATCGGCGCGGACTTTTTCTGAATGTGCGAGCAGATCGGAGGCTGTCAAAGCCAACCTTCTGCCTGCCTCGGTCGGAATGATTGATCTTGTCGTGCGATCAAACAGTCGAACATCCCACTTTGCTTCAAGTGTTTGGATACTTTTGGTCAGCGCGGAATGCGTGATCAGCAATTCCTCGGCAGCGCGTGAAAAGCTACCTAAACGATAGACCGCTTCGAACCGCTGTATCAGGACAAGATCAATGGACATGTTCCAATACCTACATAATATTGGATTATTATTCAATTGTAGGCGCAGATCTACTGGCCTAACCTCCTACGCAATCACGAGACAGTCGGCGAAAACGGCACCAAGGGGAAAGTTCATGACGACGACCGAGTTCATTCACGGCAATATTGGCCTCTACTCGGCGATCTTCTTTTTCACGCTACTCGCGATCGAATTGATGGCAATCAAGCTATTTCGGGCAAAGGGCAAAATGCCAGCCAAAGATGCCTCCTTGGGCGTTCTGATGGGGGTGTTGAGCGACCCGGTAAATGCGATGTCAGCCTTTATCACGCTCGGCATTTTGTCCTTGGTCCAGCCGTTCCAGTTTTTTACCTTACCGGTAAACCCGTGGACGTTTCTGGTGTGCTTCATTCTCGATGACTTGCGCTTCTATTGCCATCACCGGGTTGCGCATCGCTGCCGTTGGGTTTGGGCCATGCATGTCGTCCATCATTCCAGTCAGGAATATAATCTGGCTGTCGCCCTTAGACAGGGCTGGACCAAGCACTTTACGGGCACGATGTTGTTCAAAGTTCCCTTGGTTTTGATTGGCTTTGACCCTGTTATGGTGACTTTCTGTGGCGTGCTGAATGCCACATACCAGTTCATGTTGCACACCGAGACCATCAACAAGCTGCCGCGCTGGGTTGAGGCGGTCTTCAACACCCCGTCACACCATCGGGTTCACCATGCGAACAATCCGCGTTATTTGGACGCCAATTATGGCGGGACTTTGATCATCTGGGATCGGCTATTTGGAAGCTTTGTTGGTGAGGACGAGGCAGACCGGCCCGTCTATGGGCTGGTAAAAAACCTCAATACCTTCAACTTGTTCACGGTCCTAACCCATGAATATATCGGCATAGCAAAGGATGTCAGCCAACGCGGGCTTAGCCTGTTTCAGCGCTTTTGCTACATCTTTGCGCCACCCGGGTGGAGCCACGATGGATCCCGTCTTTCCAGCACAGACATCAAACGGGCTGCCGGTATTGGTACTAAGTCTGTCGATCCGCTTGCGACGGAGACGAGCCCGCGATGATGCCATTGCATTACGCACTGACAGATGGCTTGGTTTTTGTCGTTGCTGCTTGGGGGGCATGGCGCTTCTTCCAGGTCGGCAAACCTGCGGGGGCGCTGGGCGTGGCTTTGTTTGGCCTCGCCGCGGCAATCGGTACGATCCGCATCACCGGCGGGTTGATCGAATCACTCGCGGTGCTGCACCGGTTTGCCTCACAGATTGGTGGTTTGTTAGGCTTGCTCCTCCTGCTTTGGCAAATTTTTGAGGCGACAATCGGCCGGCCTCAGCTTTTGCCCAGCGTCGCTGCTTGTGTTGCTGTCATTGGGTTGGCGATCTTCTTTCCTGCGACGGGTGCGCCCCTTTATATTCTCGCACTCGTATGTGGGATTGTTCTGTTTGGATTGGACCGCAAAGACGGAAGGTTCAATATTGGTGCCGCTTTGGGTTTTAGCTTGATGCTTCCAAACGTCTTGTTTCTGCGCCAATCCAGCTTTCTGGGACCAGACCTTAGTTGGCATCTGTTTCACATCGTCATTGCGTTGTGGCTGATACTGACCGTTTTGGCGCTATCGCCAAAGCGAGCTGGGAGCGCGGCGGCCATCTCTTCGGCTGCCTAGGGCTTGGACGGAAGGTCCGTGAACAGCTTGGGTACCTCGAAACGTTCAATCTGCCCGCACGTGCTGCAAAAGCCTGTCGATCATTGGCTGTTGCGCGATCTAACCAGTTGACGTCGCGGGCGGAGGCAGGCAGGAGGGCGTAACTTGTGTCGCCCTTGGATGAGACCGGCCCAAGCCCATATGTGACTGCGGGAGAGACGTTCCCCCAGAGGACCGCGCCGAAGGAGCAACCGCCCCGGAAACTCTCAGGCAAAAGGACCGCAGCCACGTCAACACGCTGGAGAGTGTTGGGCAAAATGTCCAACCGCCGAAGGAGCAAGCGGTCCCTTGAACGGTCATGGGAGCCCGCGAAAACTCTCAGGTTTTAGACAGCTGGGGCGCGCGCCAGAACGGGGGAACCCTGTGGCGTGTCGCGGACCTGTCGGAGCCTCTAGATGTCTGAAGACACTTCACTGAAAACCACACCCCTAACCGGGCTCTGGCAGGGCATAGGTGGCCGCATGGTGCCCTTTGCTGGCTATTTGATGCCCGTCCAGTTTTCTGATGGTGTCATGAAGGAACATATATGGACGCGCCAAAAGTGCGGCCTGTTTGATGTCTCGCATATGGGCCCGGCTTTTCTAAAGCTCACGGATACGAGCCTGTCTGGCGACGCTGCCCATGCAGCAATTGCTGGCTTGGTCGAGACATTTCTGCCGTGTGATGTCGCAGGCCTTGCGCCGGGTCAATTGCGCTATACCACGTTGCCGAATGCAAGCGGTGGCGTAATGGATGATTTGTTTGTTGGCCGCCCTAAGGCTGATACCGATCAAGGTACGCTCTATTTCGTTGTCAATGCCGGTTGCAAAGAGCAGGACTTTGCCATTATCGCTGCCGCTTGTGCAGGCAAAGCTACGCTGAAGCGCGCCGATGACCGCGCCTTGATCGCGGTGCAAGGACCCAAGGCGGTGGACGTCATTGGCAACGTTGGTGACGGGCCAAAGCGCTTGGGCTTTATGGAGTTTACCACGGTAAAGGGCCCCTATGGCGAAGCCGTGGTGTCTCGCTCTGGCTATACCGGTGAAGATGGCTTTGAGGTCTTGATTGGCGCCGACAAGGCTGAATCCTTTGTGCGTACCTTGCTTGCCGCCGCCGATGTTAAGGCCATTGGCCTTGGTGCGCGCGATAGTTTGCGCCTAGAAGCTGGCCTCTGCCTTTATGGGCATGATCTCGATGAAACGACGAGCCCAATTGAAGCAGGCCTTGCCTGGACTATCCAGAAAGTACGGCGTGAACGCGGCGATTTTCCAGGCGCGGCCCGTATCCTGAAAGAACTCGTTGATAAGCCTGCCCGTAAACGCGTCGGCCTTTTGCCCACGGATAAAGCGCCAGCGCGGGAAGGCGCTGAAATCCGCAATCTGGCAGGAGAAAAGGTCGGCACGGTTACGTCCGGCGGCTATGGCCCTAGTGTAGGTGGACCGATTGCTATGGGCTATGTCGATGCCGCGTTTGCTGCTGTCGGCACCGAATTGGATTTGATTGTTCGCGATCAACCTCGCCGCTGGGTCGTTGCGGCCCTCCCTTTTGTTACTCATAACTACCACCGGAAAGGCTGAAACATGACCACTAAATATACAAAAGACCATGAATGGGTAGCCGTCGTAGGCGACATCGCCACCTGTGGCATCACCGCCTATGCAGCAGAACAATTGGGCGATGTAGTGTTTGTGGAATTGCCCAATATTGGGCGGATTGTTTCCCAAGGCGATGAAGTGGCCGTGGTTGAAAGCGTGAAGGCCGCATCTGACGTCTATGCGCCAGTTTCGGGTGAAGTCGTCGACGTCAATGAAGCCTTGACTGAAGCGCCTGAAGGCGTGAATGAGGCGGCCGAAACAACCGGTTGGTTTACCAAGCTGAAGCTGACCGATCCTATAGAGCTCGATGCTTTGATGGATCGCGCCGCTTACGACGCCTATCTTGCAGGCCTCTAAGCGCCATGTATGTCCCGGTTCACAATGAGGTGGACGATCCAGAGGAAGCTTGGGCTTTTGTGAAGGCCCATCCTTTCACGGTGCTGTGTGTCAATGGTCCTAACGGGCCCGTGATTGCCCATGTTCCCTTGGTTGTTCGTTACGATGAAACGACCGGTGCGCATGAGCTCATCGGCCATGTTGCGCGCGCCAATCCATTTCACGAGGCGGTACCAGTTGGGGGCGCACACTGTGTGGCCGTATTTCGTGGCGCTGATGCCTATGTCAGTCCCTCGCTTTATCCATCCAAGCAAATCCATGGCAAAGTGGTGCCAACTTGGGCGTATTTGGCAGCAGAAGCCCGGGGTCATTTGCAAGTCGAAACCGATCCGCGCGCGATGCGGGCGTATCTAGAGCCTCCAACCCAAGACATGGAAGCGGCAGCCTCCAAACCTTGGAACGTTGACGATGCGCCTGCCGATTATATCTCCAGCCTAGAGCGCGGCATCGTCGGTCTGAAAATTCGGGTCACGGCCTTGATTGCCAAACGCAAGATCAACCAAGGGAAACCACACGCCGATTATCAATCTGTGCAGGAGGCGTTTGCAGCCTCCTCACACACCGCCCACCAGCTTCTTTCCTTAGAAATGCGAAAAGAAAGTCAGAAAACCTGATGCGATATTTGCCCCTTACCCCTTCAGACCGTGAGCAAATGCTCACGACAGTTGGCGTTGCATCGATTGAAGATCTATTCCTCGATGTTCCCGAAGTCGCTCGCTTGGATGGTCCAATCTATAACCTGCCATTCGCGCAAGGCGAGCTAGCGGTAGAGCGCCACATGCAGCGCCTGTCGAACGCCAGTGTGGCAGCAGGTAGTGTGCCGTTTTTCTGTGGGGCTGGAGCCTATCGTCACGCCGTGCCCGCCAGTGTCGATCATTTGATCCAGAGGTCTGAATTTCTGACCACCTACACCCCGTATCAACCAGAAATGGCGCAAGGTACGGTGCAGACGCTGTTTGAATTCCAAAGTCAAGTTGCAGGCTTGCTGGCTTGCGATGTGGCCAATGCTTCGATGTATGATGGTTCAACCGCCTGTGCCGAGGCAGTCGTGATGGCAGCCCGGGTTACCAAGCGCACAAAAGTGGTTTTCTCCGGCGGCTTGCATCCCCATTATCGCCGCGCTGCACGCACCTTGGCAAAACATTCAGGTCTTGAGATTGCGGGTCTGCCGATTGCCATCAATGACGAGGCGGCGGTGCTCGCGGCTGTCGATCAGAAAACTGCCTGCGTGGTGGTGCAATGCCCGAACGTATTTGGCACCCTGACCGACTTCACCGAGCTTGCCAAAGCAGTACAGGCCAAAGGTGCTTTGCTGATCGCGGTGTTTACTGAGGCGGTCGCCTTCGGTCTCGTCACGCCACCAGGCGAAATGGGAGCCGATATTGTCGTTGGTGAGGGCCAGTCGATTGGCAATAGCTTGAACTTCGGCGGTCCCTATGTCGGCCTTTTTGCCACCAAGGACAAATACGTCCGCCAAATGCCTGGGCGCCTGGCTGGTGAAACGGTAGATGCCGATGGCACACGCGGCTTCGTATTGACGCTGTCGACACGCGAGCAGCACATTCGCCGTGACAAGGCGACCAGTAATATCTGCACCAATTCAGGGCTTTGTGCTTTGGCCTTTACAATTCATATGACGCTTTTGGGCGATAAGGGTCTTAAGCAATTGGCCCAGCTGAACCACGAGGCCGCTTGTGAGACAGCGGACGCAGTGTCCTCGATCGAGGGTGTTGAACTGCTGAGCGAGAGTTTCTTCAATGAATTCGCTGTACGACTGCCTGGGGAGGCGGCCAAAGCCGTCGAGGCAATGGCCGCCCAAAATGTTCTTGGGGGCGTACCTTATTCGCGTCTGCGCCAGGAACCTGGCTTTGAAAATGTACTGCTCATTGCAGCGACTGAGACCACAACAGCGGAGGATGTCGCAAGCCTCGCTGATACCCTGAAGAAAGTGATTTGATCATGGTTATGAATAATGTCGGCCGTCCTACTGCCGCTATTGCCAATGACGCGGCAGCCCCAAACACTTTCTCGGGTGCTCGCGGCCTATTGCAGCCAACCTCTCTGATTTTTGAAACAGGCTCGATCGATCGCACAGGCGTTGATTTGCCACCCGTCAAAGGCGTGAAATCGCGTCTGGGCGGTTTGGCTCGCAAGAGCTCTACGGGCAATCCCGGTTTGTCGGAGCCAGAGGCCGTGCGTCATTATGTGCGCTTGAGCCAACGAAATTATGCAATTGATCTGGGCATGTTCCCGCTGGGCTCATGCACCATGAAGCATAATGCGCGCTTGAATGAGAAAATGGCACGCATGCCAGGCTTTGCCGATGTGCATCCGCTACAACCTGTCTCGACGGTTCAGGGCGCTTTAGGCGTAATGGACCAATTGTCGCATTGGCTGATCACTTTGACCGGCATGAAAGCCGTTGCTTTGTCGCCCAAGGCGGGCGCACATGGCGAATTGTGCGGCATGTTGGCAATCCGAGCCGCCCTTGATGCGCAAGGCCAAGCCCACCGCCGCCGCGTGCTGGTGCCGGAAAGCGCGCATGGCACCAATCCAGC
This sequence comes from Maricaulis salignorans, assembly GCA_943372135.1. Taxonomy (GTDB): domain Bacteria; phylum Pseudomonadota; class Alphaproteobacteria; order Caulobacterales; family Aquidulcibacteraceae; genus Aquidulcibacter. Next base: position 554,031 of record CALRXH020000001.1, read on the forward strand.
CACAGCGGTGCAGTGCGGCTTTATTGTGGACGAAATCAAGGCAGCCCCAGATGGCCGTGTTGATCTCGGCGACCTAAAAACCAAGCTGGGTGACGATGTCGCTGGTATCATGCTGACCAATCCGAACACCTGCGGCTTGTTTGAACGGGACATTCGCGAGATTGCTGACTTGGTCCACGCAGCTGGCGGCTATTTCTATTGTGATGGCGCGAACTTTAATGCCATTGCAGGCAAGGTTCGTCCGGGCGATTTGGGCGTCGATGCGATGCATATCAATCTGCACAAGACCTTCTCAACCCCCCATGGTGGCGGTGGACCGGGGTCCGGCCCAACGGTGCTTTCCGACGCATTGGCACCGTTTGCGCCTGTCCCTTATGTGGTCACCCGCGCGGATGGCACCTTGGATCTGGTGGAGCATGAAGTCGACAGCGATGGCGAGCCTTTCGGGCGCATGGTCGCATTCCATGGTCAGATGGGCATGTATACTCGCGCCTTGACCTATATGTTGAGCCATGGTGCAGACGGCATTAAACAAGCATCAGAGGATGCTGTGCTGAACGCCAATTATGTGCAGGCTTGCTTGCGAGGGCATATGAGCCCTGCCTTTGACGGTGTGTGCATGCATGAAGCTTTATTCGACGATTCCTGGTTGGAAGGCACAGGCGTGACCACGCTAGATTTCGCCAAAGCCATGATCGACGAGGGCTATCACCCGATGACCATGTATTTCCCGCTAGTGGTGCATGGTGCCATGTTGATTGAGCCGACTGAAAGCGAAAGCAAGGCCAGCTTGGATGCGTTTGTTGCCTCTATGACGGGTCTAGCGAAAGCGGCCAAGTCGGGTGACACCGCCCGCTTTACGGGTGCACCCTATCATGCCCCTGTGAAGCGCTTGGATGAAACGCGCGCCGCCAGAAAGCCCGTGCTGAAATGGACCCCACCGGTAGAAGTTACCAAAATCGCTGCTGAATAAGTGAATTGCCTTCGGCCTGGCGATTTCTTGATAAGGGGTCGTCAACCACCCGCCGCACGCCTGCCGCGCAGGCTCGCCGCCACACGTTGGATCGGCTTGTCGAAGCCCACATGCAGGACCCATGCGGTTATAATGGCGGCAGCGAGTGCCACCGTCAGAAGGACGAGATTATCCAGGGGGCCGGGGCGAGAGAAGGGGGCTGCAATGCGGCCTAAAGCCGCGAACACGGGCACATGAATCAAATAGAGGGCATAGGACCAATCGCCCAAAGATTTGGACCATTTGGGACTTTGATAGCCGCCTTGTTCCAAGCCCACACAGCCCCAGACCAGAAAGGCCGCTGGGACGCCAAAGTAGAAGAGCCGCGGCCATTCCTGTCCAAACATCGCAGGGGCATTTTCCCGCAGCGCCAGCGCACTGAGCAGCAGCCAGAACGCGCCAAACTGCACCATCACGCGTGGCACCGGGAAAAGTTGACGTTGCGCAAGAAGGCTGACTGCGGCCCCTAGAATGAATTCTAGCGTTAAAGGGTGACGGATCAGAGTCACGAAGGCGTTGTCGGGCTTGGGCCAGATATAGGCGGTTGCAGCGGTCACGATTGCCCAGATCGCAAGGGCTGCTGGAAACCAGCGCGCAGGCAGAAGCAGCATCAAGCCAAAAGCGAGATAGAACCAAAGCTCGTGGATCAATGTCCAGCCGACGGCATGAAGGGGCAGCTCTTTATCTGGGACAAGGAAGTAGGATTTCCATAGCTCTGGGCTTGAGGCGTGGCTGGCATAAACCCACTCTGGCTCGACCATCCAAACTGCGACCAGAACTGACAGAACAAGCCACCAAAGGGGATAAATGCGGGCGAGGCGGGCAAACCAGAAGCCTGTCAAGGCGGCAGGCTTGCCTTGATCGGCGCGCGTAACCCAGACCATGACAAAGCCTGAAATCACAAAGAACAGGTCAACACCACCAAACCCCGCCAGTGCCCAATTTCCCAGCAAGGGCGTCCCGCCGAAGCGGTTTTCCACGGAATGCATATGCGCAATCGCGACCATCAAGGCCGCAACTCCACGCAAGGTTTGAATGGTAGATAGAGAGGCGATCAAGGGCGGCTTAGCTTTTGCTGTCACCAGATCCGTCCCCTGAAGCTTGCTCAGCCGAATTTGCTCTCAACAGCGGCAATGCCATTGGCAACCAGTTTTTCACCGGCTTTGCCCTTAATGCTGGCCACCAGGACATGTTCTGCAACGGCCATGGAAGCATTGGAGGCAGCCGCACGGACGTCAGAGATCGCGGCTTCTTCGGCGCGACGGATGCGTTCTTCAGCTTGTTTGCTGCGCGCCGCAATCGAACGCTCGAGCTGGGCTTCGGCTTCAGCTTTCACGCGTACCGCATCTTCTTCCGCTTTTGCGATGATGGCAGCTGCATCTGCAACGGCTTTGGCGTGCTGGGCTTCATACGATGCCCACAAGGCTTCAGCTTCGTGCCGCAAGCGCTTGGCTTCGTCCAATTCTTTTGAAATTTTGGCCGATTGATCATCCAAAGCCTTAGTTAGCATGCCAGGAATTTTTAGATAAATCATGCCACCAATAAAGGTGGTGAAGCCAAGGGCGGCGACGAGGGTCGCATCAAATCCACCTGCCATTACGCTGCCCCTGCGACGGATTTAACTGCCGTGTCAAGCGCCTTGGTAGTTGGCTTGATCCCGGAAACACGTTCCACAATCGCACCGGCCAGCTCGCCGACAGTTTCGTTCACGCTAGCCAAAGCCGCATCGCGGGAAGCCGAGATCTTCTCTTCAGCCTTGGCAATTTTCCTATTGGCTTTCTGGGTGGCAGCAGCCTCAGCTTTGACTGCGGCTGCTTCATGAGCATGGCGGGCTGCTTCAACCGTCTTGCGAGCTTGCGCCCGGGCTTCGGCTTGGGCCTTCTCCGCTTCTTGGCGGGCTGCTTGTGCTGCGGCTGTTTGCTCTGCTGCAGCTTTCAGGTCACCCTCGATGGCATTTTTGCGATCTGCCAAAGTCTTGGCAAAGCGTGGGATGACCACTGCTGCCAATACGATATAGAGCGCGCCAAAGGCAAGCCAGAACCAGAAGATCTGCGAAGAAAACAGGCTAGGGTCAAACGGTGGGAAGCCACCGCTTGCATGGTCACCTGTTTTACCCGCTGCTTCGACAGCGTGAGAATCGCCCGCCATAATCAAACCACTCCGGGTCTTTGATGAAAGACCAGATCAGAAATCTCGATCAGACCACGAACAACAACAAAATGGCGATCAGCAGCGAGAAGATGCCGAGCGCTTCAGTTACGGCGAACCCGAAGATCAGGTTACCGAACTGGCCTTGAGCGGCTGAAGGATTGCGCATAGCGCCTTCCAAGAAGCTGCCAAAAATGTTGCCCACGCCGATGGCGGCGCCCAACATGCCCAAGCAAGCAAGGCCTGCACCAATGTACTTTGCGGCTTCTGCGTCCATGATTAATTCTCCTGAGGGATAAGGGACGATAGGAAAGGTTATTTAGTGATCAGCTGCGTGCAGCGCGTCATTGAGGTAGATACAAGTCAACATGGTAAACACGTAGGCCTGCAGGAATGCAACGAGGGTTTCCAGTGCATAAAGGGCAACAGTCATGACGAAAGGCAAAATCGCCCCGACGGCACCCACGGTTCCGGTCTCGGCCATCATTGGCACGAAACCAGCAAACACTTTAACCAGAATGTGACCGGCGAGTATGTTCGCCCAAAGCCGGACAGCATGTGATAAAGGCCGCGAGAAGAAGGAAATGATCTCGATCGGGGTCACGATGATGTAGAGCGGCCAAGGGATGCCTGATGGGACGAACAGCTTGAGAAAGCCTATGCCGTTCTTGGCAAAGCCAACGATGATCACGGTGAAAAACACCAGAAGCGCCATCATAGCCGTCACGATAATTTGGCTGGTTGGGGTGAAGTTATAGGCAAACAGGCCAACCATATTCACGGTGAAGATGAATAGGAACAAACTTAAGACCAGTGGAAAGAACTTCTTGACGCCATCCGAGCCCGCCGAGCTGAAGAGCATGTTATAGACAAAGCCGTAAGCGGTCTCGCCCAAAGTCTGCATGCGTCCGGGCACCAAGGCTGCCTTGGCAGAGCTTGCCAACATGAAGGCCGCAGGCAGTGCTGCGCCCAAGACAAGGAACAGGCTTGCGTTCGTGAACGACACATCATAGCCGGCCAACTCCATGGGGATCATGGGGGCAATATGGAACTGGTGCATCGGATCGCTGGCCACGCCGCTTATCTCCTGCTTCACGCTTCTTCGTCTAAGTCGTCCTTCAAGCCGGATGCTTGAGGATCAATTGTGTGGGCCTGCGTCATCTCACGGGAGGCCCGAATTAAATTCGCTGTTCCTGTTACAAAGCCGAGCGCCAAACCGACCAAAAGGCCCCATGGCTGCGTCGTCAAGACAACATCAACACCATATCCCAAAAGGCCACCGACCAGAATCGCCGAAGCAAATTCTGAAGCCAAACGTAGCCCCAACGACATGCCAGACCGATCCACATTCACCTTTGGCCCTGCATTCTCTCGTTCTTGATGGAGCGCAGCCACGCGTTTGGCCAACTCATCAAGGGCATCAGAGCCATGTGGGTGTCTAGGATCAGCCATGAACCAGCCGTGCGAACAACAAAAGTGCGGACTTGCCCCCTTGTCGACGCGGGCGGAAACTAGAGGCGCCCTTTAAGCAAGTCAACCCGAGCAGATGTGCATCTACCGTTATGATTTTGATCATTTTTTCGGGATTTTTACAGCGCGATGGTGCAGTGCGTCAATTTTCAGCTGATTTCGGCGCTGAAAAACAGGTTTTTGACGCTCGTTTTGGGGGGCGGTCTGCTGTGGGGCGGTAGGGCTAACCCCGCCACAAACAAAAAGGGCTCGGCAGAAATCTGCCGAGCCCCAATTCCGAAGAACCTAATTTCGCACTTAGTGCTTGTAGGTCAGCTTCAGATAATAGAAGCCACCGCCGAACCCGGCTGGGGCCGACACGGAGTATTTTGTGCCAAGGATGGTCGCATAAGGGTTGCTGGTTGGGTAGCTGTCGAACAGATTGTCGGCACCCACCGAGATTGTCAGCTTGTCCGTCAGGTCATAACCGACTTCGGTGTCGAAGGTGACTTGTGCGTCTGCATTGATCGGTAGCGTTGGGTCATCAACATGTGGATCATAAAATTCACCAAAATAGTTCAGGCGAGCCGAAACGCTCCACTTGTCTTGATAATGGTTGATCGAGATGTTGCCACGATACTTTGGCAGGCCCTGTTCAAGCTGCAACATACCGGCCGAACCATCGGCTTCGACATTTCGCCCGACGGTCTCGTTATGGGCGATAGTGAGTCAAACTTGTTGCAGAACGGTCACAAAATCGTGAGGATTATGCATCAAAGTTGTGCGCCGGCTGGAGGTCCCTGGCCGGTTGCTGGCTCACTCGGCCGAGATCAAGGCTTCGGCACGACTCAAATCAACACTCACCAATTGCGACACACCGCGTTCGGCCATGGTGATGCCAAATAAACGGTCCATGCGGGCCATGGTAATGGGATGGTGCGTGATGACAATAAAGCGGGTCTCGGTGCGCTGCCGCATTTCGTTCAACAAACGGCAGTAACGATCCACATTGGAATCGTCCAAAGGCGCATCAACTTCATCCAACACACAAATGGGCGCTGGATTGGATAGGAAGACAGCAAAGATTAGGGCTGAGGCCGTCAGCGCCTGTTCGCCACCACTCATCAAGGTAAGGCTCTGCAGCTTCTTTCCGGGCGGGCAGGCATAGACTTCCAAACCACCGCCCAACGGATCATCGCTTTCGGTCAGGCGCAGTTCAGCCATGCCGCCGTCAAATAAGGCTTCGAACAGGACCCGGAAGTGGCCATGTACGGTGTCAAAGGCCGCAACCAGCCGTTCTTTGCCCTCTTCATTGATCTGGTCGACGCCGCCGCGCAGCTTGGCGATGGCCGAAGTAAGATCGTCCTTATCAGCAACCAACGCGGTTAAGCGGGCTTCTTGCTCGGCTACTTCTTCATCTGCCCGCAGATTGACCCCGCCGATGGCTTCCCGGTCATAGAGAAGTTTAGCCAGTCTTTGTTCTGTCGCTTGGATCGTAGTTTGGTCAAACGCTTCCCCCATGGCTGAACGGGCGCGGCGTTCGCAATCTGCAGGATCCATTTGAAGGGCGCGGCGGATCTCATCGCTCAATTCTTGGAGCCGTTCGGTGGCAGATTCCGTCCGGATCGTGGCGGTCGCGCAGGATTCTCGCGCCGCTGAGAGGGCTTGGCTGGCTATACGGTCTTGGTCGCGCAGGCTTTTGATTGCCGTCTCAGTTTGGCTCAACGCATCATCTGCTTTGGCTTTTCGGGCTTGGGCAGCAGGAATCTGCGACAACAATTCGCGTTGGCGCTTTTCAATCTCAACAGGCGCATCCGTGGCGGCTTGCTTGCGCGCCATCGCTTTGGCGCTTTCTTGGTCCAGTTCCGATAGGCGCGCTTCAGCGGCTTTTAAACGGGACTGCCAAGACCCCAAATCGCGATTCAGACCGGCTTCTTGGCTGTCGCGCGCTTGGGCGCGGGTCAAGATTTGGTTTAAGTTCGCTTGGGCTTGATTGGCCCCTGCGCGCGCGGCTTGCGCTTGACCTTGCACCTCATTCAACTGGCTCGTGTCTTCTACTGGCTGCAGGGCGGCCAGCAATTCAGCGGCCACATCGACTAGTAAGCTCGCTTGGTTTTGTTCCTCAGCGGCAGCAGCGGCGCTGACTTCGGCCTGTTCAAAGCTGGCTCTGGCTCGTGCAAAATCCGCCTCTAGGCGGGCAATGCGGTCTCGTGCCCCGGCAACGGCTGCAAAAGCCCGTGGCGCTTCTGCTCGGGCATGGCGGGCTTGGGACCGTTTTTGATCCGCTTTCGCACGCGCCTCTGCAGCAGCGTTGGCATGGCCTTGGGCGGTTCCTTGTGCCGCGGGGACTTGGGCTTGCAAGGCGTCAAGACGAGTGCGTTGCTCAAGCTCAACTACAGCAGATGAGATCGCGTCTTTGCGCCGGACAAACCCATCCCAGCGCCGCATATCCCCTTCCATCGTCACCAGTCGCCCGCCGGTCGGCAAGTCCGTCAGGCGATCAAACAGGGCACGATCGACCAAGCCAATCCCCGCAAGCCGTGCTTCCAACTGGACAGGAACGTGCGTGATGAAGGAAGTCAGTGTAGAGACCCCATCGGGCCAGGCAAAGCCGCGCACCTCTTGACCCGTCCATGCAGCCGGCGCTTTCGTATCAAGGGCGGCTTGCAATTCATCACCAAAGGCCGCGGCCACCGCGCGCTCGTAGCCCGCATGGGGGCGAATGGTGTCCAGGACCTTGGCCCAAGTCCCTACAATCGGCTTTTTTGTCATCGCCTCTAGCGCTTTGAGTTCTGACATCAGGCGGTCGAGCTGGTTTTGCGCTTGCCGGGAGGCCTCGCGTGCCTCTGTCTCTTGAGCGGCAGCCTCTTCGGCTTCTTTCTCGCTTTGATCTGCGCGCTCCGCCGCTGCATTTGCGGCGTCAGTTATGGCTTCGGCTTCTTTGCGCGCAATCGTTAGGACATCGTCATTCGGTAGGGCTTGGCGCAGCCTCGCGACTTCGGCTTCTATGCGCACAACAGCCTCTTGCCGACGACGGAGTTGGCCCTTGGCATCTTCAAAGGCCCGTGTCTGCGCATTGCGTTCCGCGACAGCCGCCGCGCGCTGCGAGATGGCTGCCGTCAAGGCTGCTTCGGCAGCCTCGCGTTGCTCGTTTGCTTGCGCCGCAACGGCCTTGGTTCGCACGATTTCGCCATCCAAAGCGCTGCGGTCAGGCAGGTTTTTCAGAGCTTCAGTGACCTGTTGGAGATTTTGAGTTGCATCTTCAAAAAGGCTTTGCTCGCGCGCTTTATCATTACGGATGCGCACGAGGTCAGCCTCGGCAGCCTGCAGGGCATCCCGCGCACTTTGAAGATCGCGCTCGCATGCGATCCGTTGGCCTTCAAGTCGACGAAGGATGGCTTCGGCTACGGCTTGTTCTTCGCGCAGCCCACCCAGACTTTCGTCTGAGTTCTCTGCTGCCGCAGCGGCCTTATTGGCGGCTAAGGTGGCGTCTGCCAGCTCTTGTTCGCCCCTGCGCTGGTTTTCTTGCGCTTGGCTTAGGGCAGATTGGGCCTCATTAAAGCGCTGTGCAAACAAGAAGGTCTCCAGCGTACGGATTTCTTCGGCTACGGCGCGATACTTGGTCGCTTGGCGGGCTTGGCGACGTAGGCCATTTAATTGGTCCTGCATGGCTTGGATTACATCATCGAGCCGCTCTAGGTTCGTTTGCGCACCCCGAAGTTTTAGCTCGGCTTCATGACGGCGCGTATAAAGACCAGAAATGCCTGCGGCCTCTTCCAGAATTCGGCGGCGATTCTCGGGCTTGGCATTGATTAATTCACTGACTTGATTTTGCCTGACCAAAGCCGGGGAATTCGCTCCGGTTGATGCATCGGCAAATAGAAGCTGAACGTCGCGGGCGCGCACCTCTTTGCCATTTATCTTGAAGCTGGAGCCAGCGGCTCGGCGAATCTTTCGCGAAACTTCTAGGACTGGATCTTGGTCGAATGGAGCAGGGGCGCGGCCCTCGCGATTATCAAGACTGATAACAACCTCTGCAATGTCGCGCGCCGGGCGCCTGTCGGTGCCAGCGAAGATCACATCATCCATCTCGCCACCGCGGAGGGCGCGGGCAGACGTTGCCCCCATCACCCACCGCAGGGATTCAAGTATATTGGATTTGCCGCAGCCATTAGGCCCAACAATGCCAGTCAGACCGGGCTCAATCTTCAAATGGACCGGGTCCACAAAGGATTTGAACCCGACCACACGCAGATCAGTTACCATCATGGCTTTTTGGCCTTGGGTTTGGTCCTTGTGGTCGCTTTCAATCTAACTTGAGCAGGCCGGACGGTGCTTGGTGGCGGGAGGGCGACAAGCGCTTCATCCAGGGCGCGGCCCACATTTTCAGCATCATAGGGTGCAGAAAGGCGCGTGACGCCCTTGGGCGTTTGAATGAAGAGGGTTGGCGTGCCCTCAACCCCCATCTCTTCGCCCTTCAAGAGTTGCTGATTGACCTCCTCGGCAAAAGTTTGGGCCCGCAAGCAGCTATCGGCTTGGGCTGCATTCATGCCAGTTGCTTCGGCAAAAACCGAATAGACGATGTCCTTCGCGCCCTTACCTTGCTGGGCGGCTTCAAAGATGACCTTTTGCTGTTGGAAGAAGGCATCCAAAACCCGGTGATAGCCTTTAGGCCCTGCACAGCGGGCCAAGCTATGCATTGGATAAGCAAGCCCCAAGGGCGGGGTTGGAAAGGCACGAAACACATAGCGGACGCGTCCTGTGTTGACGTATTTGGTCTTCAGACTGGGCAAGACAAGATTGTTGAAGTCCGCGCAATGCGAACACGTCAGGCTACCATATTCAAGGAGTGTTACCTGTGCCTGCTCTGAGCCCAGTGGCCAATCAGATATCGGGGCCGGAACAAAAGCTGCCTTTTCAGTTTCTGCCGGGACTTTCGGCTTTTCTGTTGCCTTAGCCAGACCGCCAGTCACAGCCAAGGCTGCAACTCCTACCATCAGGCAAGCGGCCATGCGTGCCTGCCAGCGTGTGGTGCAACCAAATTCTAGCAACGGGTGACGGTGGTGCAACAGCATCTGACCTTATTTTGACTTGGTCAAAGCCGCATCGAGTGCCTTGCTGACATCTTCAGCTGTCATTTCACGACCGCCGGGGCCTTCAAATTTCTCGCCGTTGATGAAAATGCTTGGCGTACCCGTTACGCCTGCTTTGACGCCGTCTTCTTGCACGTCTACTAGGATTTTGAGTTGATCTTGATTGGCCATACAGGCGTCAAACTGGGCCTCATTCATCCCGGCAGAAACAGCGACGTTCAATAAGGCTTGCCTGACACCCGATGGACCTTGGGCTTGTGTGACCATATCCGTTTGCCCGCGCATCAGAGCATCGATGATTTGGTCGCGTTTTTCTCCACCAGCACACCGCGCCAGCAAATGGCCGGCTGTGGCAAGTTCAACGGGCGGCGTCGGGAATTCGCGGAATACATAGCGCACATTTCCGGGGGTGATGTATTTCTCTTTGATTGTGGGCAAGACATTGGTGTGGAAATTGGCGCAATGTGGGCACGTGATCGATGCATATTCAATCATCACCACTTTGGCATCCTTAGAGCCCATCGGAAAATCTGTTGCGTTTTCCAGTGCGCTGCTTGGCGAACCTGCGGGCTTGCCGCCGGCTGAGGGGCTACAAGCGCTCAAAATTAGGGCGGTAGCAACGAGGGTAAATTTGGTTGCAGAACCAAAGAAACGGAACTGAATGGACATCTGGTCACTCCTATTGCGCCTGCATCACTTGGAGGCGAGGCCGCTTTTGTCATCCTAATCGCCTTTATCGGGCAAGGTCATCATTTAGTCGATAGATGCGGTCGCTTCTGCCAACCGAGTCAAGGCTGCTTTCAAGCTTGGTTGGGTTACCTGTTCAAGCTGTTCATCCAGTTTTCGCTGCTCAGTAGCGTTCAATTTTCGTTTTGTAGCCGTAGCTGGTGCCTTCACTGCTTGTTTAAGAGGTGCACGAACCAATGACAGCTTCTTGATCTTGCTGGCGCCGGCAAGCCGAACAAGCCCAACAATCTCGGCTGAACGCATCGAAAGCAGGGGGGCTGCCGCTGCTGCGACCTTTAGCACAAGCGTTTCGCCCTTAATCTGATCGGGCTGACAAATTGTTGCAATCTTGTCGCCCACAATTTCGGCCCAACGGCCCTGTAGTTCGCGCGTGGTCATCCCCGATTTGCGTTGATCTTGGGGCACGAAATTGGCAATGAGGCGTGCCACGGTGGGTGGGCCCGCCCAAACTGGCTTGCCGCGCTTTTGCGACAGCCACGCTGCCGCTGCGACTTCTACCTTTGGGTCAAAGCCTATGTCTTCGCGATCTGGTGAGGATTGATCATCCATGGATCATGCTTACCGCATTATGCGCCACTCTGCGAGGCCCTGATGTATTTGAACCGCGAAGCAGCTAGGGACTGGTCATGAATACACCTCCCACAACTGACGAGATTGCGGACCTTCGGCAGCGCTTACTTTCTTGGTATGATGTGCAAGCGCGCACTTTGCCTTGGCGCGTGCCGCCAGCCGAAGGCAAAGCTGGACATCGCCCGGACCCCTATCATGTGTGGTTATCTGAAATCATGTTGCAGCAAACCGGGGTTGTCACGGTTAAGCCCTATTATGCAGCCTTTCTCGCTCGATATCCCAGCTTACTAGATTTGGCTGGTGCCCCCTTGGACGATGTTTTAGCGCTTTGGGCGGGGCTAGGCTATTATGCCCGCGCCCGCAATCTGCATGAAGGGGCCAAAGCCGCAGCAGCATTGGGCGGATTTCCCGCTTCCCTACAAGGATTACTTTCGATCAAGGGCATCGGCCCATATACGGCAGCAGCGGTGGCAGCTATCGCCTTTGACTTGCCCCATGTGCCTGTGGACGGAAATGTCGAGCGGGTGTTGTCTCGCCTATGGTTGATCGACGCGGCTTTGCCTGCGGCCAAGCCTATTTTTAGGGCCGCTGCCACAAGGCTTGAGCATCTCGACAGGCCGGGAGACTTTGCGCAGGCCATGATGGACTTAGGGGCTACAATCTGCACACCACGAAACCCAGCTTGTGGGTTTTGCCCATGGTCCAAAAGCTGTGCGGCCTATGCCAAAGGATGTGCGGATGACTATCCAAAAAAGAAGGGCAAAAAGGCCAAGCCAGTTCGTTTTGGCGTTGCCTTTGTTTACGTTGACCCGAGAGGTATTCTTGTTCGACGCAGACCGACTGAAGGTCTGTTAGGCGGTATGCTAGAGGTACCGAACTTAGTTTGGCGCGATACCCCTTATGAGAAGTCCGAGTGGGTATCTGATACGGATGGGACTAAGATCATATGGCTGGAGAGCGAACCTGTGCGCCACGTCTTTACCCATTTTGAGTTGCGGATGCAGGTCTTCGCGGTCGAGCGCGGCCATGTCCAACGCCTAGATGGCTATCATCATTTAGCATTGGAAGCCTTAGGATCTGCGGCTTTGCCCAGTCTAATGCAGAAGATCATTTCCTCGGGCCTGGCGGCCATAAACCCCGAGCAACAAGATTAGGCGGCTAGTTCCCGTTCTTTTGGCGTGGCCTGATGCTTAAAACCTGGTTTTGCGAACCGATCGGTCCCATCTTCGGTCGTGATCGTCAGTTGGACTATCAAACCGACCTCTGCCTCCTTGCTCTAGGCAGCCATACGGGCTCGCATTTCACGGCGCAGCGTATCGATTGGTACGAGACCTGTATCCGTACGCAAATGCCAGTAAGTCCAGCCATTGCAAGCGGGAGCGTGTTGAACCTGCGCGCCTACCCGATGGATTGAGCCAACCATTTCACCAGCCATAATAGAGCCGTCAGCGCGGACCCGCGCAGCAACGTCGCCTCGCGGCGAATAGATGGCATCACCTGCCCGCAGGAGGCCCTGCTCGACAATCGTACCAAACGGAACCCGGACTTCATCTTTTTTCGACTTCATGACAGTGAGGTCGTCGAGATGGCCGGGCTCTACCCGCGATATGCGCTGCTCTGCCGCCAAGGCATAGCTAGCGTCACGCTCTAAGCCAATCCAGCGGCGGCCTAACGCTTTTGCAACAGCTCCAGTGGTGCCCGACCCGAAGAACGGGTCCAAGATCAGATCGCCAGGCTTACTGGCAGCCATCATAATGCGATGCAGCAAAGCCTCTGGCTTTTGTGTAGGATGGACCTTTTTGCCGCACATATCTTTCAAGCGCTCATGCCCTGAACAAATCGGGATTGACCAATCAGAACGCATTTGCAGGTCATCATTGAGGACCTTCAGAGCATCATAATTAAAGGTGTAGCGCTTCTGATTGGCAGATTTAGTTGCCCAGATCATGGTCTCGTGTGCGTTCTGGAAACGCGTGCCCTTGAAGTTTGGCATGGGATTGGTCTTTCGCCAGATCACGTCATTCAATATCCAATACCCTTGGTCCTGCAAGGTCGCGCCAACGCGGAAAATATTGTGGTACGAACCGATAACCCAGATCGTGCCGGTGTCCGACAAGACGCGCCGCGCAGCAGACAACCAAGCCTTGGTGAAGGCGTCATAGGTCGCGAAGTCCGCAAACTTATCCCAGTCGTCGTCAACGCCTGCAACCTTGGAATTATCAGGGCGGGTCAAATCGCCACCCAATTGGAGATTGTAGGGAGGGTCAGCAAAAATCATATCAACCGAGCCTTCGGGTAGGCTGTTCATGAGCTCAATGCAATCGCCAATCAAAACGCGGTTTTCGTAATCTGCTGACATATTGTACCCCTTATGTGTCAGCCGCTAATTGAATCTATTAGGGTTAAAAAAGGATTCACAAATCGAAACAGTGATTCTTTTTTTCTGCAATATGGCAGTTAGTTTTTTTTCTGCGTTGGCCGCCCTCTAAAGGCGTTTGGCAGAGGACGACGCGTGTTGGTTCGCCTCAGGCTTTCCATGATCCCAAGTAACCAGCCGTCAAGGAAGCCTGATCCCAATCTGGCGATATCTGCCCTTGCGTTTTGGCGAGGCAGCGGGGCCTCCGGGCGGGCGTGGCGGGGTTCTTCCAACTGGTATCAAGACCCCCAGCATGATCTCGGGGATTGTTGTCGCGATCCTCGCCAATAGCACGGGCAATCGCAGGGGCACTGGCAGGCAAAAACTGAACGAGGGCTGCGGGCAGCAAAAAAGCTTGCAATGGGTTCCAGTTGCAGCGTCATCGGTTTGGACCCGTGGAGATGAGAAACTTGTCCCAGTCCACCATTTTATCTAGTCCACCATTTTATCTTGAGTGGTCGCGACAGTTTGGAAGTTTGATTCTGGATGGCTAGGTTCTCGCGCGCTGGGAAAAGGTCTCTACGATTTTCGAGACTGGTTTGTAGCTTAGACGATGGATTGCGCTGGGGCCCAAGCGCGCGAGGGCTTCTTGGTGGGCCTTAGTGCCATAGCCCTTGTGCTGGGCAAAGCCATAACCTGGATAGACCTTATCCGCTTCGGCCATGAATCGGTCGCGCGCGACCTTGGCTAGAATAGAAGCTGCCGCAATGGATAACGAGAGACGATCGCCGCCGATGACGCAAAAACTGGGGCAGGCGAGGTCTGGGGCGTGATTGCCATCGATAAGCGCAAGACTGGGCTCTCTCGACAGGCCTCGAACCGCCAAACCCATCGCTTGCAGGGTCGCTTTGAGAATATTTGTAGAATCAATTTCTTGCGCTGAGATCATCACAATGCAACTGGCAAGGGATATATCCTGAATGACATCGAACAGGGCTTCGCGCCGGGCGTGGCTCAAGCGCTTAGAATCATCAATACCCGCTGGCATATTTTGGGGGTTCATGATGACGGCGGCAGCAGCAACAGGGCCTGCCCACGGTCCTCGTCCGGCCTCATCAATGCCACACACCGCGTCAAGCGGCATGCGCATGTGTTTGGCATAGTCTGTTTCAAGGGTCAGGTCGGGCATCATTGCAACACTATGTCGGATTCGCTCAAAAAATCGCATCTCTCCCTCATTGCCCCCTTTCTAATCTCGGGCGGATTGCTATGGTTGCCCGACAAAAAGGACCCTCACATGAGCAGCAAGATCGAGCCTAGCCAGTTTGACGCCTATTCCAAGGCCGAGACCGACGAACCGTTTTTCACGCTTCTGGCACGTGATCCAATCGCCCCATCCTTGGTGGAGGCTTGGGCCTATTTGCGTTCTGGCCAGATTGGGGCTGCAGAAATTGCGTTTAAGCAGGCCGCCGACGCTGCAACCCATATCGATCCACAAATGCCGGGTGAAGCGCAAATCCGCTCTGCTTTCGAGGTCGCTGACGAATGCCGGCAGTGGGCACGTTCGAAAATGGTATCAGGACGCCGGTAAACCATGACTTCTGCCCCCGATGCGGCAGCACTGCCGCCAGGTGGGCTGTTGAAAAAACTCCTTCTATTAGCCGGTCCAGTTGCGGGATCGAACGTGCTCGTCATGTTGATGGGCTTGGTTGATTCCATTCTGGTAGGCCGCCACTCCGCCACAGAGCTTGCAGAACTCGCATTGGCGTGGAGCCTCAATGGGACAGCGCTGGTGGCGACCATCGGGTTGTTGGTTGGCGTGCAAGTATTAGCCGCTCGCCGCTATGGCGAGAATAATCCCGCCGCAATCGGGCTGATTTGGCGCCGCGGCATCGTCATCTCCATCGGCATGGGTTTTTTCCTGGCCATCGTCCTTCACTTTGGTGCTTTGTGGGCGTTGACCCACTTAGGTCAGCAAGCCGATCTGGCCAAAGGGGCAGCATCCTGTGCGGCTATTCTGGGGCTCAGCCTTCTACCTAACGCCATTTATCTCACCTGCGCCAAAACCTTGGAAGCTCTATCGAGACCACGGGTCGCTCTCGCACTCATGGTTGGTGCCAATGTGGTCAACCTCGCCCTCGCTTCTTACCTTGTGCCGTCTCAGGGGGCGGACGGGGCGGCTTGGAGCACGTTGGGTGCGCGTTTGTTTTTGGCCGTGGGCGCGATGGTTTGGCTCCTGAATATGCCCGATGCCAAGCAATTTGGCTTCTTGGACTTGACCACGCGCGCGGTACCTGGAGAGTCCAAAGAACAAGTCTCCATAGGTCTATCGGCAGCGGGTAGCGGGATTTTGGAGGCCGGTTCCTTCAATATCCTGACCATCATTGCAGGCCTTGCCGGCGTCGTCCAAGTTGGCGCGTTCAATATCGTGATGAATATCATGTCGATTGGCTTTATGCCGGCGATGGGCATTGCCTCGGCAACCGCTGTGATCGCGTCTAACGCGCGGGGGGCAGGCGACTTGGCCGGTGCGCGCAAGATCGCTTGGCTGGGCCTTGGCCTGTCTGGAATCTATGCTGCCTTGTTTTCTGCCGCGACTTGGGTCGCGGCAGAACCGATTGCCGGCACCTTCACAACCGACCCTGGCTTGATAAGCTATGGCGCGTTACTGGTTGGTCTTTTGTGGTTGATGGCTGTGCCCGATTTCTTGCAAGTCGTCGCAGCCCAAGCCCTGCGTGCACTTGGCAAGCCCTGGTTTCCCACAATCAGCCACTTTGTCTCCTACGTGCTGGTGATGTCCCCCTTGGGCTGGCTGTTTTGTATCCATTTTGAACGCGGCGCACGAGGTCTCGTCGAGGCGGTCGCCCTCGCCAGCATCGTTTCAGCGGGTATCTTGGTGATGCGATTATTATTCCTAGGACCGATCTCGCTTTCCCCAGCAGTAAAAGCAGTCGATCCACAAGCTGAAGAGACCTTATCCCGATAAATTGTCTTTAGGGGATTTGCGCTGGACCCGATCTTGCTGTCTTTCATCCATCTGTCCGGTTTCGAGACAGGATGGGAGGCAAAGGTGCGAACTTTTGGCAAGCGGCAATTACGTACGGCTGGGGCAACTGTCTTTCTGGGCTTGCTTGGCACGTCAGCGGCGCTGTTGCCAATAGCTGTCTTCGCAGCCCTTAGCCAAGGGGAATCCGCGCACTGGACCCTTTATGCGGGAGCATCGATTGTTGGTGGTGCGGTAATTGGCTGGGTCTTGCGGCGCTAAAGTTCGCTAAACGCCCAAAATCCAGCCTTCTTCTTGCTCAATCGTCTCTACTTGCGCCTCGGTCAGGCCTTTGCCGGGGCCAAAGGCTGCGGCCAGCTTCCCGGCCTCATCTAGCGCGGCAAAATGCTCGGCAATTGCGCGAACTTGCGCCAAGTCCTTTACCTCGCCAACAGCAGGTGCCGCCTTCACGATGGATGGATAGATTTCGGCCAACACTATTTTGACCCCATCGAGGTCTTCCCGCGATAAAGCCTTGAAGCCGGTTTCGAACGGCCAGATCCGTGCATCGGAACGCGTGTCACGTAGCTTTTTGACGACAGGAATTCCCATCAATGCCTGCGATCCGACAGAGCCTGCCGTATAAAGTTTCCAAATCGGGCTTGCCCCCTTAGCTGTTTGCTCAGCCAACCGATGTTCCGGCACATCACCTGGCCCATGTGGGCGTGTCTTTTTCGATTGCAGCGTGGTCAAGACGTCGCGGGGCGGACAGCCCCAGAATGGGAATGGCCCGCCCGAGATTAGACGGTTCATCATCGCTGCCACTTGGAAGCGATTGTTGCTGTTATCCGGTTTGTCTTTGATTTCCTTCGATAGAAAGGCCTGCATGGTCAACCACGGAGCCCCCTCAAACTTTAGTGCGGCCGTTGTTCCTTGCGGATAACCGAACGGGAAATCAAAGCCGATCAGGGTGCGGTCGCCGCGCTTATCAAACTCAGCCATTAGGCCTGTGATCGCTTCGAATGCCGCTTTGCGGGTCGGGGGATTTTGCGCCTCAAAACGCAATTGTAGACGGACATCGCGACGAAGCGTGCCAATCCAGATGGAATCCGCCCCGGTTGCAGGCTTTGCCGCAGCCGACCAGTCAACCATCACATAATTGTCGAAAAGGCGGCTCATGGGTCGTTTCCTATTAAGGGTCGAAAATTGAAGCGCGGCTTCTACAGGGCATGACGGCGTTCGTCACCCTAGAATTGCAATGCTCAAGGCCAGTCTGCAAACCCGTGCAAGACTGGCCTTGGCTTTTTAGGGGCAGGACGTTCGCCTAGGCGAGTTTCACCAGCATTTTGCCGGCATTGGCACCGGTGAACAGACCTATGAAGGCGGCTGGTGCTTGATCAATGCCGTCCATCACCGTCTCTTCCCACTTGATTTGACCGTCTTTGATCCAGCCGCCCATCTCAGCCAAGAATTGGCCTTGCATGCTGGCATAATTGGACACGATGAAGCCTTGTATTTTTAAGCTCTTGCCAACAATATAGACCAAATTGCTGGGGCCGGGGACAGGTTCTGTGGCATTATACTGGCTGATCATGCCGCATTCAGCAAAGCGGGCGCCGGGGCGGGCCACTTCGAGGGCGACTTCGAGATGTTCACCGCCAACATTGTCGAAATAGATATCAATGCCTTGCGGGGCGGCGGCGCGAACGGCATCCAACAGGTTCGGCACCTTCTTATAATTGACGACTTCATCGACGCCGACGGATTTCAGCCAGGCACCTTTCTCGTCAGAACCGCATGAGGCCACGACTTTGCAGCCTTTAATCTTGGCGATCTGGCAAACCAGCGAGCCCACAGCCCCGGCAGCGCCCGATACAAATACGGTATCGCCAGGTTTTGGCGCGCCAATTTCAAGGAAACCGCAATAAGCGGTCATACCTGGCATGCCCATCACACCCAGAAAGGCTTGTAGGGGGATTCCATGGGTGTCGATTTTGGTGAACAGCACCTTTGGGCCTGTGACATATTCGCGCCAGCCCAGCATGTGGCTGACGATATCGCCCACTTGGAAGTCAGGATCGCCGCTCTCAATCACTTCACCAATGGCGTGGCCTTGCAGCGCTTCGCCTAATTGGAAAGGAGGCACATAGCTGGGGCGATCATACATGCGGCCGCGCATGTAGGGGTCAACGCTCATCCAATGGTTCTTAACTTGGACGAAGCCAGAAGCTGGACCCGCGATTTCGACGCTGGCGATTTCGAAGTTATCTGCCACGGGCGAACCCTCTGGACGCGACTTCAGGCGTACTTCCTTCGAAATGACTGCTGGCATGTGCTTCTCCCTCTAGGTTTTTGGCGCTCTGATGCGCTTGTGTGGGTGGGAATGACGGCCTTTTGGGGTGCGGGTCAAGTCATCTTGACGAAGCCTTTTGGGGCTGGCTGCAAATGATTGCCGGAAATCGCTGGTTTACTGAAGTTTTTTTCGGCGCACGATTGATGGAAGCCCGCGTTTTATGCTTCAGCACCACGCGCTTGTGACAAAAGTGTGAAGTCTCTGTGACAAATCGGAATGACAGACCCGGTGATGGGTGCCCGCTACGGGGTGAAGGAGCCTGCAAGAGCTTGTTAAAGGTGGGTCTCATAGGTGCCGGTGTGGCAGGGGAGCGGCATGCCGCGGCGTTGCGCGTTACGCCAGGTGCCAGCCTGATCGGCCTCTATGAGCCGGATATGCTTCGCTCTGAGGGCTTGTGCGCGCGGTTTGGGATTGCGCCCCTAGCGCTGGGGACATTGCTTGAGCAGGCAGACGCTGTGATCATCGCGGCCCCAGCAGGCACCCACGGCCGCTTAAGTCTGCAAGCCCTCGAGCAGGGATGTCATGTTCTTGTCGAACGCCCGATTGCGACCTCCCGCGTTGAAGCGCAACACATGGTGGTAGAAGCCCAAACTGGGCAATTGATCTTGCAAGTTGGCCACCGCGAGGGGCCGACTATTGCAGCTTTGGGCCTTGTGCCAAGCATGGCTGGTTTACGCAGTTTTGAAGCTGTCCGCGAGGCTCCACCGCGCGAGCATGTCAGTGATGTTTCGGTTATTCTTGATCTCATGATCCAAGATATTTATGTCGCAGCCGTTTTGTTTGGCTCGCGTGCTGTGTCGGTGCGAGCAACAAAGCTAGGGGGCCGTGGGGCCTCTATTGATTCTGCCGAAGCGCGCGTGCGCTTTAAGGGGGGTGGCGAAGCCCGCTTGCGCGCCACCCGCACCGCCAGTGTTCGGACCACACAATGGACCCTGAATACCGGGCAGGAACAAGGTCAGATGAGCATCGATTTTGTGCGCGGCGTTGTCGCCCATGGGGCCAATTGGCCTAACCCCAAGCCATTTTTGGCCCAAGATTCAGACCCGGTCGCGCAGATGCTGGGCCAGTTTATCGCTGCCTGCACCGCACCCTACAGGGAAGTGTCCAATCAAGATGCGCTGACCGCTATGGACATAGCCCTACAGATTGAAACCATTCTCAGCGCAAGCCTTTGAACCAAGCCGCGCATCGGGTTAGTTTAGGCTTATGAGCCAGACCCAAAAAAAGCTGCACATCCTGTCCGCCCAATTGAACCCCATTGTCGGAGACATCTGGGGTAATCTTGCTAAAGCGAAGGCAAGCCTTGTCGAAGCCGTCAGCCGAGGGGTAGATATTCTTGTTTTTACAGAGCTATTTTTGATTGGCTACCCGCCAGAGGATTTGGTTCTGAAGCCGGCAGCCGTAAGGGATTGTCAGACGGCGGTTGAGGAATTGGCCACTTTAACGACCGGTACCAAATTGACCGTCGTTTTGGGAACGCCGTGGCGCGATGTAAATGGCCTCTTTAATGGGGCGGCGATCTTGGCTGAAGGGCGCATTGCTGATCTGCGGTTTAAGCACGAATTGCCTAATTATGCGGTTTTTGACGAAAAACGCGTGTTTAATGCGGGTCCCTTGCCCGCTCCTGTTAGGATTTCGGGTGTTTCGATTGGTATTGCCATTTGCGAGGACATCTGGTTTGCCCGCGTGGCTCAGAGCTTGAAGCAACAGGGGGTAGAGCTCTTGATTGTGCTCAATGGCTCGCCCTATCGCCGCCAAGTTAAACACGAGCGCTTGGCCAGTGCCCGGGCACGGGTTGGGGAAACTGGTCTGCCCTTGATCTATGTCAATCAAGTCGGTGGGCAGGATGAGCTCTGCTTTGACGGTGGCAGCTTCGCTCTCGATGGAAGCGGTACAAGCGTCCAGTCCTTGCCGAATTTTTCCGAAAGCCTATCGAGCGCGCATTGGGAAAAACAAGGCGGCACTTGGGTTTGCACACAGGGGGAACAACTTGGCCAGGTGGAAGGCGAGGCGGCCGATTATGCCGCCATGGTTTTGTCCTTACGGGATTACGTCGCCAAGAATGGCTTTCCCGGCGTTCTTTTGGGGCTTTCGGGCGGAATTGATTCCGGACTGAGTGCGGCAGTGGCCGCTGATGCCTTAGGACCGGACCGGGTCCGCTGTGTGATGATGCCGTCGCGCTATACCAGCCAAGAAAGCCTTGAAGACGCTGCAGACAATGCGCGCCGCCTGGCCATTCCTTACGAGGTCATTTCGATTGAACCGGCGGTAGATGCGTTCGCGCAGATGTTGAGCGGCCAGTTTGCAGGAACCCAAGCAGGGATCGCGGAAGAAAACGTCCAAAGCCGCAGCCGGGCGGTTTTACTCATGGCCCTTTCCAACAAGTTTGGCCACATGGTTTTGACGACCGGGAATAAGAGCGAGATGGCGGTTGGCTATGCGACGCTTTATGGCGATATGTGTGGTGGCTATAATGCCTTAAAAGACCTCTATAAGATGGAGGTCTATGCCCTGTCGCGCTGGCGTAATGCCAATATTTGCCACATTGGTTTGGGAGCATCCGGGGAAGTCATTCCCCAGCGCATCATCGACAAAGCCCCCTCAGCTGAGCTGCGCGAGAACCAGACCGATCAAGATAGTCTGCCGCCCTATCCGGCGCTCGACGACATGCTGCATGGCTTTGTTGAAGAAGAGGCCGAGATTGAGGATGTGATCGCGCGTGGTCATGATCCCGCGGTGGTGCACCGGATCCAGAATTTGCTCTATGTCGCGGAATATAAGCGCCGCCAAGCGCCCCCAGGCGTAAAAATTGGCACACGCAACTTTGGCCGCGACCGGCGCTATCCCATCACCAACAAGTATCGGGATAAACCCTAAATCGCGCGCCCTTAAGCCTTACGCGCCGCAACCACCCAAATAGCACCGCCGAGTGAGAGGTGGCTGTCTTTCAGGCGCGCTAGGATTGCGGATTCCATCCTCTCGCGGACCATCGCGACACCTTCGGGCGGCAACAATGAAATCGGCAGCGCAGCAGGACCGACTTCCATAACATAAGCTGCTATTTCAATTGCTCCTTTGGCTGAGCCCATCGGCATTGCCGCGTCGACCGGGGTAAACTTCACATCAGTGAGGCCAGCATTGGTCAAGATCGATCGTACCCGTTCTGGGTCGGCAAACGCAAACGGACCGGGGGCATCAGGTGGTGGAGGTGACGGGGGCTCGGTCACGCTGGCCAAAACCTGCATCGGCATCGTAACCCATTCATTCTCGCCAGGTGGCCGCCAGCAGACGAACACGACCCGCCCACCGGGCTTCAGATATTGAACCATATGGGTGAATGCCGCTTGTGGGTCGTCAAAGAACATCACGCCAAAGCGCGAGATCAACAGATCAAACGGGCTATGAAATAAGGCATCGGAGGCATCGGCCTCCATGAATGTTACGCCTGCACAGTCGCCAGCACGCCTTTGGGCCAAATCCAGCAAGGAAGTCGAAATATCAACCCCTGTCACCGTGTGGCCTAAGTCTGCGATCATCAGCGAGGTTTCGCCAGAGCCACAGCCAACATCGAGAACCTGTTGAGGTGGTCCACCTTCAAGGTCCGAGGCTTGCATCAAGGCTTGGGTGAAGGCAGCCAGCATGGCATCGATATCGACTTGCCGTCTGGTCCAGCGTTCTCCTACAGACGTATTCCATAGTTCTTTTTGTGCTTGGTTTTTACCTTCAGACAAGTTTGCTCTCCCGACCGGCCCAATAGCGGTCGCGCAGCAGCCGCTTGTACAGTTTGCCGGTCGGATATCGAGGTAATTCCGCCATAAAGTCGATGGAGCGTGGTGCCTTTACATGGCTGATGCTGGCGCGACAGAAGGCGAGGAGTTCGGCCTCTAACTCAGGTCCGGCATCGGCCATATCCATCGGCTGAACCACGGCTTTGACTTCTTCGCCAAATTCTTCATTCGGCACCCCAAACACGGCAACATCAGCCACTTTGGGGTGGGTCACCAACACATTTTCGCTTTCTTGCGGATAGATATTAACCCCGCCAGAGATGATCATGAAGGCTTTGCGGTCTGTCAGGAATAAGAAGCCTTCTTCATCGACATAGCCAACATCACCCAAAGTCGACCATCCCAAAGCATTGCGGCTGTCGGCGGTTTTTTCCGGGCTATTATGGTATTCAAATTGCGGGCCATTAGCGAAAAAGACGGTTCCAGACTCGCCCGTTGGCACAACCTCGCCACCTTCGCCAACAATCCGTAGCTCGCCCAACAAGGCTTTCCCAACACTGCCCTTCTTGCGAAGCCAATCTTGGGGCGAGATGGTGCAGAAGCCATTACCCTCGGTACCTGCATAATACTCATGGATAATCGGGCCCCACCAAGTCATCATTTGCGCTTTGATAGCGACAGGGCAGGGGGCTGCAGCGTGCACGGCCATTTTGAGTGACGAAAGATCATAGGCTGTGCGGATCGCTTCATCGAGCTTCAGCATGCGCACAAACATGGTTGGGACCAATTGGCTGTCGGTAATTCGGTAACGCTCGACCATGGCCAAATAAGTTTCCGGTTCAAACTTCTCCATAACCACAACGGTGCCGCCAATCTTGTGGACACACATACACCAGCGCAGCGGTGCTGCGTGATAGAGTGGAGCCGGCGATAGATACCGGCTCTCTGCCGTGATGCCATAAATGGCTTGAGCCATCATTTGAAGCGCATTGGGGGTGTCGATCGGTGCACCGGTCAGCGGAACTTTGATGCCTTTGGGCCGACCGGTAGTGCCTGAGGAATAGAGCATGTCTGCCCCGGCGCTTTCATCGGTAATCGGCCCCACAGGCTGAGCATTGCGCGCTTCTGAGTAGGCTTTATGACCTTGGGTTTCGCCGCCAACCACGAGTACAGGAATGCTCACGCCAGCATGGACAAGCGCCTCTTCTGCCATTGCCAACAAATTGGCACCGACAAACAAGACTTTGGCGTTGGAGTCTGTCAGGATATAGGCGATTTCATCGACCTGAAGTTTTGTGGACATACAGGTAAAATAAAGACCCGCACGTTGGGCCCCCCACGCGATCTCAAAATAGTCTGGGCTATTGTCGAGCAGGACCGCAATCGCATCCCCAGCCTTGTGTCCATGGCTACGCAATAAATGCGCGACTTGGTTCGAGCGAGAATTAAGCGTGGCATAACTTAAGCTCTGACCAGAGCCTGCCATGATGACGGCGGGCTTATCCGGTGTGTGAGCCGCATGATGAACTGGATGCATAGAGGTCTCCCAAAGTGCGAGATTCTTTGTGATCTCGGCGCTGGGTTAGTCGTGGCACCCCAAGCCAAATGATGCAAGTCAGTTCCGCGTGAACCTGAAATTGTGACCATTGTGCAACATTGCGCCTATTTTGGCGGCCATTTACCCCTCTGAAGTCACGATTGTGTCAGACTCCGACTTGAAACCATTAAGATCGAACGTCACATGCGCCCAGAGCCGTACCCGCTCAAGAGGACAAATTATGGACATTTCAATTCGCGCGATGATTATCGCGATGGGCGCTGCCTCTTTGGCTGCGCCTGCCCTTGCGCAAGAAGCGCCAGCTACTAAGGAAGCCGAAGTCGTTGTAGTGACCGGTACCCGTGTGGCAGCGCGCTCCGCACTCAGCACCGCTGCACCTGTCGACGTCGTATCGTCTGCCCAATTGGCTCAACAAGGTTCGCCAGAATTGAACCAGCAATTGGCAACCGCTTTGCCAAGCTTCAACTTCCCGCGTCCAGCCATCGTGGACGGCACCGACTCCGTACGTCCAGCAACCTTGCGCGGCTTAGCTCCCGACCAAACCTTGGTCTTGGTGAATGGCAAGCGTCGTCACACCGCATCCTTGGTCAACATCAACGGTTCGATCGGTCGGGGTTCTTCTGCAGTTGATATGAACACCATTCCAACCGGCATTTTGGAAACGGTTGAAGTGTTGCGCGATGGCGCGTCGGCTCAATATGGTTCTGACGCCATCGCCGGCGTGATCAACTTGCGCCTGAAGCAGCGCCGCGAAGGCGGCAATGTCACCGTGTCATACGGACAACGCCAAACCACCGTAACCACCGATCCGGCTCCAGCTTTGCCAAATGGCACGACGAACTTCACCGCAGCCAACATTGTTGCCAGCCCCAGCTGGCAAGCGATCAAGTCGCGCGATGAAAGCGACGGCGCAACTACCACGGTCAATGCATGGGTCGGTTTGCCATTGTTTGAAAATGGCTCTTTGACCATTGCGGCTGAAATTCAAAACCGCGAGTCGATCAACCGCCAAGGTTATGACACCCGCCGTCTTTATAACCTGCTGCCAAGTGGTGCCCTCGATCCACGCGAAGCCACCATTAACCGCTGGAACCAGCAGTATGGTGACGGTGAACTGATCCAAGGCACCTTGTTTGCCAACGCCAACATCGAGTTGACTGACACGACCCGCCTGTATGGTTGGGCGAGCGTCCAAGGCCGCGACTCCACGTCTGCAGCCTTCTTCCGTTGGCCAGCTGACAGCCGCAACGTCGTCGAAATCTATCCAAACGGCTTCTTGCCGAAGATCAACTCGCTCATCACCGACGGGTCGTTTGCTTTGGGTATGGAAACCAAGTGGAATGGCTGGGACGTTGATCTGAGCTTGAACCGCGGCTTCAATGAAATGGAATTTGTAATCCGCAATACGCTCAACCGGTCTTTGGGCGTCGCAAGCCAAACATCGTTTAACGCAGGCGGTTTCAACAATACCCAAACCGTCGTCAATTTGTCGGCCGTTAAAGGCTATAATGTTGGCTTGGCATCTGACTTGAACGTTGCAGTCGGCCTTGAAGCCCGTCGCGATCATTATGAGATTTTCGCGGGTGAGGCTGGCTCCTACTTCCAACAGGGCGCTTTTGTGGCTGGCTCGCAAGGCTTTGGTGGCTTTAAACCATCCAACGAAGTCGGTCGTTCGCGCGATGCAATCGGCGGCTATATCGACCTTGAAGTCAATGTAACCGACGCTCTATTGGTCTCGGGCGCGGTTCGCGTGGAAGACTACACTGACTTTGGCAACAATGTCAGCGGCAAGATCTCAGGTCGTTATGACTTCAATGAAACGTTCGCTTTGCGCGGTTCGGTCTCCAACGGCTTCCGTGCACCTAGCTTGCAACAGCAGTTCTTCACCGCCTCTTCCACAAACGTGGTTGCTGGTGTGCCTCTGGAAATCTTGACTGTGCCTTCGACCGACCGGATTGGTCGCGCTTTGGGCGGCACCGCTTTGAAGCCAGAAGAATCGGTGAATTACTCGCTGGGCGGTGTTCTGCGCTTTGGTGATTTCAACGTCACCTTGGACGCCTACCAAATCGAGCTGACTGACCGCATCGTGTTGTCGGAAAACTTGAACCAGCCAGCTGTAGCGTCCTTGCTTGCTGCCAATGGCATCGTCGGCATCAACGCCGTTCGCTTCTTCTTGAACGGTGTGGACAGCACCACCAAGGGCGCGGATCTGGTTGCTAGCTATCGCTTGCGCACTGACTTTGGTCGTTTTGACTTCACCGGTAGCTTGAGCGTCAACGAAACCAAGTTGGACAAGACCCCAGTCATCCCAGCTTTGACCGCAATTGGCTTGACCCCAACCCAATTATTCAACCGCATCAACACCTTGACGCTGACCGAAGGCCAGCCAAAGCAAAAGGCCTCCTTCAATACCAATTGGAGCCTTGGCAGGGTTGGTACGACTTTCAAAGCCACCTATTATGGTGAAGTGACTGAACCAGGTACTGATGCCGCGCGCGATATCGTGCTGACCCCAGAGGTCCTGTTCGATATCGAAGGCCGCTACAAGCTGACCGACAAGATCAGCCTGACCGTGGGTGTCGACAACGTAACTGACGTCTACCCACGTATGACGCCCGGGACCACGGTCTTGACGCCGTCGACCTTCACCACCTTGAATAACTCGGGCGCATCGGCGTTCTCGCGTTATTCGCCATTCGGCTTCTCTGGCCGCTATGTCTACGGTCGCGTCTCGCTCGACTTCTAATTGTTGAGCAGACTGATCAAAAATAAAGGCCGCGGTGGCAACACCGCGGCCTTTTCCGTTTTAGGTTTGTCATTAGCGGCGGCAGAGCACGTCTTCCAGATTGCCGTTGCGGTCCTGGCCCGAGTAGACCGCATCGCGCAGGCCTTGGTTGCGGCAGAACTGGTTGGCATCGTAGCGCCCGCCAAACGGGACTGGCGGGATGGTACCCGGGAAGTAGACCGTGTCGCGACCTGATGTTGTTTGGCCGGTATATCGCGGTGGGGTGCCGGAGCCACCTCCAGGAAGTCCGAAAACCCCACCCGGACCATAACCGCCGCCAGGACCTGGATTTAGGCTGCTGCCGCGACCGACGTAGCGAATGGATGAGATGCGGCCCCGGAAGGAGCGCAGGTCAGGGACCGACTCGTTATAGGTTCGACACCGCGTCCCATAGTTAGGGTCCAGGCAAACCTGCCAGTCGCCGCGGGCCACTAGACTGCCTGCAGCCTCGTCAAAGTTCATCTGGCGTAAGTCTGCCGTGTCAGATGTAATTGTGATGGACTGGCCGATGAAGCCGATGCCGGTGTAAAGGGTGATTGAAGGGCGGTTAAGGTCAAAGCGCTGGGCTTCAGCAGCAGGGGCACCGACCAAAGTGGCAAGGCCGATTAAGGCAAGGAACTTCGCTCTTTTCATCTTCATTCTCCACACAAAAACCCAAAGCAGAGTACTTGGGGTGATGGTTTTGTTATAAACAATGCTATCTGAACAACCCGTGAGATTGCCATTTCACTTTTGTTCATCTTGATGTAAACTCATGAAATCAAAAAGCGTCAACCAAATGGCTGTTTTTTTTGGACGCAGATTGATCCAGCCTATGTCTAATAGGCCAAGGCCACGCCATCCTTGCGGCTTTCAGTGGCCGCTTCATAAGCCCCTGTTTTCAGGTCGCGTTTGATAGCTTGATAACCACCAAAATCGCCATCTGCCCCGATCAAAGTCCAGCCTTTTTGGGTAAGGCCCACGCGGGTTACTTCAGTATGACCAGATTCAAGGGCGACCCGTCCAAATCCAGCCTTGCAACCACCCTCAGGTTCACATCCGCCCTCATGGCGCCAGCGCGGCGCATCACCGGCCGACTGGGCATCCAGGCCATAATCAATCATGTTGACGACGATTTGGGTTTGGCCTTGTGGCTGCATCGCTCCACCCATGACGCCAAATGCCATAAAGGCCTGTTTGTCCCTTGTTACAAAGCCTGGAATAATCGTATGAAAGGGCCGCTTGCCGGGTGCATAGACGTTGGGCAACGACGGGTCGAGCGCAAAGGCCTCACCTCGATTCTGGAACATAAAGCCCAGCCCATCGGCCACAAGGCCAGAGCCCATACCCCGGTAATTGGACTGTATCAGGGCGACCATCATGCCGCTGGCATCAGAGGTGACCAAAAACGTGGTGTCACCCTTTTCAAACTGGCTTGGGTCACCTGCAGCTACTTCGACTGACGCCTTGCTGGGGTCGATCAGCGCTGCGCGACCTCTCAAATAGGCCGGGCTGATCAGGCCCGCCGTCGGCACTTTAACAAAGGATGGGTCTGCCAGAAACTTCGCGCGATCTTCAAATGCCAGTCGTTTGGCTTCAATCTGCAAATGCAAGCTTTCAGCGGTGCCAAATCCTGCCCCCGCCAAATCAAACTGATTGAGGATGCCCAGCATTTGCAGGGTCGTGACGCCTTGGCTGTTAGGCGGCAATTGCCACACGTCATAGCCGCGATACTTGACGGAGATGGGCTCTACCCACTCACTTTTGTGGGCTGCAAGGTCACTTGCCCGCAAGGGGCCGCCAATGCGGCGCATGTAGGCGTCAATCGTCCGGGCGATGGGGCCCGTATAATACGCGTCCCGTCCACCCCGCGCGATAAGGCTTAAGGTGTTTGCTAGCTCCGGATTTTTGAACACCTCCCCGGCTTTAACGCTACCATTCGCAAAATAGGTTTTGCGCGCATTGTCAAATTCTTCAACTTCACCCGCCTTGGCGCGCTCATCGAGGCGCTTGAGGTTATTTGCCATATAGTAAGCGATGACGGGCGGAACTGGTGTGCCAGCTTCGGCATATGCGATAGTTGGGGCCAGTACTTTGGCTATCGGCAATTTGCCGAAGCGGCTGTGCATTGTAAACCAAGCATCGACGGCCCCGGGGACTGTAACG
The DNA here is from genome assembly GCA_943372135.1 of Maricaulis salignorans. GTDB lineage: Bacteria > Pseudomonadota > Alphaproteobacteria > Caulobacterales > Aquidulcibacteraceae > Aquidulcibacter. The sequence continues at coordinate 582,958 of CALRXH020000001.1, forward strand.
GTTAGGCTGCCAAAGGATGGCCTGCTACCGGTGACTCGGGTTTTGATCCTGGCTTCGCGCGCTGCGCGATCAGAGAGACTCATACCCATAGGCGCGCGACCAGAGCCATTGATGCCATATAGCTTTTGCGTTTTTGGGTCCCAGATTAGGGCGAATAGGTCGCCGCCAATACCATTGCCGGTAGGCTCTAATAGGCCCAAGGCCGCATTGGCTGCAATCGCGGCATCTACCGCCGTGCCGCCTTGTTTTAGCGTGTCGATGGCGATCTGTGTGGCGATTGGGTGAGCAGTAGCCGCGGCCCCATTCATGCCATAGGCGGGGCTACGCGTTGCAAAGGCTGGCCCGGCTATGCGGTCGCCTGGACGGACAATCCCGGCGCTGGGACTGGTTTGGGCGTGCACGCTTTGAAGGGGTACCAGCGCAAGACTGCCCGACAACGCACAAGAGCCCAATTTCTGCCAGAACTGAGTTGAGATTCGCATACGTCTACACCCCCTGAAACCGTGTTTTAAGCACTGTAAACAAGATTGTGATCCTCGTCATCTAGATCGCGTCTCGTTTTCTTGAAAACGAGGTTGCGATCTAAATTTATGATTTAGGGCCAGTTTTACACCATTTTTCGATTCCGAAAAATGGTGAACGGCCCTACTGCGGCATCCATCTTGGAAAATGGTATAACCTTCGGTCAGTTCGCCCAATCATCAAACCTTTCATTACTCGCTCCGTTTCGTTATTTTTCATTTTTGGTTATCTTGCCCGCGGTGCCGCATCAGGCTGCTGCACAAGCCATCAGCCAAAGCCGACCGACGCCGCTAACCCTCCTGACGCTATGTGGCACTGGAAAGGTTCTGACCTTAAGCACAGAAAAGAAGTGACCTATGGCGTGTTGCCCAATCGCATGCGCAAAGCCATCCGGCCCAACAAATTGCCCGAAAGGCAAGTCTCTGTGTGTTTTCGCATCGAAGCGGGCTCGAAATACGAGCACGATGATCAACGCGGCCTTTTTTTGTGACCGCGACGCGATAAGAAAAGTTCGCCTACAGGCCCGCACGCCCGTGCAAGTGCACGAGATCGCCAAACATTATCTGGTGCTGCCCACCACGATTGGCTTTCAGGTTTCACCGGAAAAGCCCGCCAATTCAGTCGCCAAAGCCACCCCTGCCAAACCGTGAAGCGTTATGCGGACTTGATTTGCTGATCGAGGCGGCGTAGCGGCCTTGCGATGGCACAGGCGGGGGGTAATGTGGCGTGTATGAGAGATCAATTGGGCTTTCCGGGCTAAGTGAATGGCACAGTCTTGACCGGCGCGCCTTGATCGGCGGCATAGCTCTTGCCCTTGCCACTCCCTGCCTTTCTGGTGAAGCCCATGCCCACATCAGTTTTCGTCAATCAGGACCTAATTATGCCCGGCTTATGAAAGTGATCGACCGCATCTGGCGGGAACAAAACCTGCCACCCGAGAGGCTTGAGCTGAGGGTGATAAATTCCGTCGCCTTGCGTGCCGAGGTTACCTTGTCGGGCAAGGTTTGGATGACCACTGGCTTTGTCGCCTTTTGCGACACTGAGGCGCAAGCTGGAGCTTGGTTTTGTCAAACTGTCGTAGCGCTAAGGACGAAAGCCGCGGGCGTGCCGCTGGACCGTGATGCATTGGCGGTCTTGCTTGCTACGGGCTATGACCCGCGTCTTGCACTGAAACTCTGGACCCGCTGGGCTAAGACAAAAAACTTGCTCAATTCTAGCCGCTTCACAGACATTCCTACCACGCCAGTCCGTCTTCAAGCGTTGCGCAGCGAGATCGAAAAATTGGGCTATCTGATCTAGCGCAAGCTGAAGCAAAACATGGATTTGAACACTAGGGGACTTGAAGAAAAAGGGCGGACAGTATATCTCCCGCCCCCTCGCATGTGTGCCGTGGTAGCTCAGTTGGTTAGAGCGCCAGATTGTGGCTCTGGAGGTCAGCGGTTCAATTCCACTTCACGGTACCATGCGAGTTTTTCCCTTTGGCCATTCAAGGAACCAGTTGGCCTTTTCCACATTTTATTGCTTTGGCTGAGGGTTGAACCTTCCCTATGAGACAGCCGATTCAATGACAGTCCTGCGTGATCCTTCCATTGTGATTGTGGGGGCAGGGCCGGTTGGACTTTGTACTGGCATCGCACTTCTCCAAGATGGTCATTGCGTCATAATTGTCGATTCCGGGTCATCCGGTGCCGGTTGGGCGTCCGGTGGCATGCTGGCTCCACTTTATGAGATTGCAGCAGACCCTTCGTCTCCGGACGTTTATGTCCAGTTTGCGCTGAAGAGTGCAGAAGAGTGGCAAGAACTGGCGCATGCTTGTGCGTTCGATTTGCAGGCGCCCAGCCTCTTCCTTGCCCGCACGCACGAAGAGGCAGAGGCCCTCAATAGCTTACAGCGCCGGGCGACTGGACTTGGTCTGGACCTTGCATCTGTTTCTGTCCCTGCCGGGTTGACAGCGCAGGCAGCCTTCCAGGCACTAGGTGAGCGGTCGCTTGACCCCCGTGTGGCGCTCAAAAGCCTGCTTACTAGGTTTCAGTCGCTCGGTGGCAAGCTTGTTATCGGCCAAGCTGAAGCAATTGCCCCTCATGAGCTTGCCCTCCGGGATGGACGCACTCTTGATGCTGAAACAATCATCCTCGCCCATGGCTATGGCGCGGCTGGAATGGCCCAGTGCGTTCCAGCTTTGAGCGCTTTAAGCCCGGTCAAAGGGCAGATGGTGCGCGTGGCTCATCCCGAATTGGCAACCCCAATCTTGCGTGCTGGCAGGATTTATCTTTTGTCGCGCAGCGGCGGATTGGTTATTGGGGCAACTTCGGACCCGCAAGCTTGGCCGGTATCAAGTGTGGACGTCGATCCACTCTTGGCCTTAATGGCCGAAGCAAAGGCCATTCTTCCGGCGTTGGAAATGACCCCAGTGGTAGAGGCTTGGGCGGGGCTGCGCCCAAATACGCCGGATCATTTGCCTTTGTTGGGGGCGAGTGGGGTACCCAGCATCTATCTCGCAACCGGCACTTATCGTAATGGCTGGCTGCTGGCACCCTGTATTGGCACTTACTTAAGCCAGCTTGTATCTGGCAAGGCACTGGATGAGGACTTGATGAACCTCTTTGCGCCTTCGCGCTTTTCCAGTTAGAAGGCGGACGATAAATGTCCGGACAAATGCACGGGAGATGAGCAGAATGAGCAGCTTTGCAATGAATGAAGAGCACCGTGTGATTGAAGAGGCCGTTGGCCGCATCTGCGCCAAATATGACGATGCGTTCTGGTCAGAGACCGATGAGACTGGCCGTTTTCCCGAGCCGTTCGTGGCTGATATGGCCGATGGTGGCTGGTTAGGTTGCGCCTTCCCAGAAGCTTATGGCGGGGCGGGGCTTGGCTTGGTTGAAGCAGCAATTGTGATGAAGACAGTGGCCCAGTCAGGCGCGGGCTTTTCTGGTGCTTCGGCCATCCATCTGAACATTTTTGGCCCAAAGCCAATCGAGAAGTTTGGAACCGAGGCACAAAAACAGGCCTATTTGCCGAAGCTTATCACCGGGGAGCACAAAATGTGCTTTGCTGTGACCGAGCCTAATGCCGGTCTTGAAACAGCCGCGATTACCACCCGTGCTGTCCGTACTAATGAAGGCTATACCATTACGGGCCGCAAGATTTGGACTACCAGTGCCCAGCGCGCTGACAAGATCCTGATTTTGGCGCGCACCACGCCCCGCGAAGAAGCTGCCCGCCCAACTGAGGGCCTCAGCCTGTTTTACTGCGATTTTGACCGCACCGCCATTGATGCAAAGCCCATCGCGAAAATGGGTCGCAAGGCGGTGGAATGTAACATGCTGTTTATCGAGGATTTGAAAGTTCCCCATGATGCCCTGATTGGCGAAGAGGGAAAGGGCTTCAAATATATTCTCTCGGGCCTGAACCCAGAGCGGGTGCTGTTTGCCGTTGAGGCCATCGGCCTCGGGCGTGCTGCACTTAGTCGAGCCGCCCAATATGCCAAGGAACGCGTTGTGTTTGGCCGCCCGATCGGGATGAATCAAGGCGTCGCGCATCCGCTCGCCAAGTCGTGGTGTGAGTTGGAAGCCGCTGAGCTTTTGGCCATGAAGGCTGCTGCTTTGTTTGATGCAGGCCTCGATTGTGGTGCAGAAGCCAATGCGGCCAAATATCTGGGTGCCGAGGCCGGTTACCACGCTTGTGAAGCTGCCGTCTTGGCTCATGGTGGCATGGGCTATGCCAAGGAATATCAGGTCGAACGGATGTTCCGCGAATCCATGATAGCTCGCATCGCACCGGTTTCACGCGAAATGATTCTCAACTTCGTAGCAGAGAAGGTCTTGGGTCTACCGAAATCCTATTGATTTCTTTGTGTTAGGGTTGCGCTAACAGAGTCTTAACCACGTTTGGTCGATCCTGCCTGTGTAGAGCTGGTCGCCAGAAGTGCGACTGAAAAGCTGTAGGAGACAAGCAAGTGACACCCGAAGCCATTGGCGGCTCACCCATACGCCAAGCTATTGCCCACGCCTCGCGTACGACGGGCATGAGTTTCCAATTTCTATTGTCGACGGCTGTCCGCGAAAGCTCTCTCAATCCTAAGGCGGAAGCCAAAACTTCGAGCGCGACCGGCCTGTTCCAATTCCTCGATGCGACTTGGCTGACGACCGTCAAGCGGCACGGGGCCAAGCATGGCTTGGGAGCTGAAGCTTCGATGATTGATATGGGTGCTAATGGCAGGCCGAATGTTTCCGATCCCGGCCTTCGGCGCGCAATCTTGGACTTGCGCTACGATCCTGGAATCTCGTCTCTTATGGCGGCCGAGTTTGCCAGCGATAATGCTGATTATTTGCGCGGCCGTACCGGGCAAGAGCCAGAGGCAGGCGACCTGTATGCTGCCCATTTTCTGGGCGCTGGTGGGGCAGCGGAGCTGGTTAATGCGGTTCGCGATCGGCCTTGGGCCAGTGCTGCAGACCTTTTTCCAAGCGCAGCAGCTGCCAATCGCCCGATCTTTTACAAGAGTAGCGGGGCAGAGCGCACGGTGTCGGAAGTCTTGGATAATTTGCGCGCGACCGCAAACCGGCAAGCGCCTGCTATACGCCAGCATGAATTGGGTGAAGAGCCTTCCGGTTGGTTTGGTCCAAAGACCTATGCTGCGAGCACGATTGATCGGGCGCTCGCCAGCCGATTAATGGCGAACTTGCTTGAGAATGACTATTTCAACGGTCAACCCAATGATTTCATGCGCATGCTGGGCCAAGTTGCAGATGGGGATGACAAGTCCCTGGCCGGACTCAACCCGACCATGTTAGCCCAACTTTATGGGGCAGGGGATCAGAAGCAGGAAGAGGCGGGCCTAGATGTCATCCAGTCGCTTCTGGGCATGAAGTCCATCGCTCAAATCCTGTCGCCAGATGGACCAGGCAAGCGCTCTGGCGACGACCCGTCCCTTGGCTTTGACCTCAAGGCACCCATCTAGGCTCCTGCTTTTCGAGTGGCATTAGGAGCCACATCGCAGGCCTTTATTGAAACCAATAATGATCATCGCCGCGCCAATATAACAATAGCCACAGTGTTGACTGGCTATAGAGACGAGCTCTTTTGCAAATCCCCGTGCACTGAGCGCCTCAGCATGATAACACCAGCTTCCAAGCGTTTGCGGCGTGCCCGCCAGCCAAGGCCCTAATGCGATCAACATAACGCCAACACTTATGATCCCTAGCGCAATGAGACGGTTCTTGTCCCAAAAATACGATTTTTCAATGGCTTGATCGGTAATTTTCAGAAATGTAAGCATGGAACCAAAAGCCTCTTCACGGGTTTGTGTGTGTGTCACCATGCGTGAAAAACCCGAGGATATCCAGCAAAAATGGGACGTGGGCCCTGCGACAAAATAACCCTTTTATTTCTGTGGAAATAGGGCGTATCACGAATCCGTGATTCACGTGCGGATAGACCGTGCTGGCTTCTGGGGGCCCTGTGCAACAATGGAACCAACCCTATTGAAATCGAAAGCATTGCCACGCTTTGATATCGTCTTCACCTGTGCCGTCGCGTTTTTGGTCGCGCTGTGGGCAATCTTTGCTGTCTCGCGGGCTGAGGATGTGGGCATGACACTCCATGGCTGGCTATTTTTGGGAGCGGCTATCTGGGCTGTGCTTGGCTTGGTTTTTACTGCCGATGGAACCGCGCTTGGCAATGATCAATCGACCTATAGCGACGGCGTTATACGGTTTGGTGTTATTGCATCCACCTTTTGGGGCATTGTCGGAATGCTGGTTGGGGTGGTCATCGCCTCACAATTGGCTTTTCCGGATTGGTTGTACTTCAAGGACTTTGGTTTCTTGAACTTTGGGCGCTTACGCCCCTTGCACACTTCGGCAGTCATCTTTGCCTTTGGTGGCAATGTGCTGCTAGCAACCAGCTTTTATGTCGTTCAGCGCACTTGTCGGGCCAGATTATTTGGCGGCATGCTGGCGTGGTTTGTCTTCTGGGGCTATCAGCTTTTCATCGTCTTGGCCGCAACCGGCTATTTGATGGGGGTTACATCCGGACAGGAATATTCCGAACCTACTTGGCATGTTGATTTGTGGCTGACGATCGTTTGGGTCGCCTATCTTCTGGTATTCTTGGGCACGCTTTGGAAACGCAAAGAACCCCATATTTACGTGGCAAATTGGTTCTACCTCGCCTTTATCGTCACTATCGCCATGCTTCATGTGGTGAACAATTTGGCGGTGCCAACATCTCCTTTTGCCACCAGCTCTTATCCTTTGTTTGGTGGGGTGCAGAATGCTCTGACCCAATGGTGGTATGGCCACAATGCGGTCGGCTTCTTCCTGACGGCCGGCTTCCTAGCCATCATGTATTACTTCATCCCTAAGCAAGTAAATCGGCCAGTTTATTCGTATCAATTATCAATTGTGCACTTCTGGGCCTTGATTTTCATATATATTTGGGCAGGACCCCACCACTTACACTATACGGCGTTGCCTCAATGGGCACAGACGCTAGGCATGACTTTCTCCATCATCCTATGGATGCCAAGCTGGGGTGGGATGATCAATGGCTTGATGACTTTGTCTGGAGCATGGGACAAGTTGCGGACAGACCCCGTGCTGCGGATGTTTGTTGCCTCTCTGGCTTTCTATGGGATGAGCACGTTTGAAGGGCCCGTGATGTCGGTTCGCGCGGTAAACTCGCTTTCCCACTACACCGATTGGACCATCGGCCACGTGCATTCTGGCGCGCTTGGTTGGGTTGGCCTGGTGTCGTTTGGCGCGCTATATGCCTTGACGCCTTGGCTGTGGAAGCGCGAGCGGCTTTACTCGCTGAAGCTGGTTGAGATGCACTTCTGGCTCTCCACTATTGGGATCTTGTTCTACATCTCCTCCATGTGGGTTTCGGGTATCCAACAGGGCCTGATGTGGCGCTCCTATAATGAGTTTGGTTTTCTGACTTATTCCTTCGTGGAAACCGTTAAAGCCATGCACTTGCCCTATATTGTGCGGGCAATTGGCGGCCTCCTCTATCTCATTGGTACGTGCATCATGGCCTATAATTTGTGGCGAACCATAACGGGTGCTGTGGCCAAAAAAGAGCCGCTTCTGCTTACCAACCCGAACCTTGTCCCCGCTGAGTAGGAGCAACGATCATGCTTTTTAAAAATCACGGCATCATCGAGCGTAACTCCATGATCCTTCTGGTGGGGATTTTGCTGGTTGTCTCGATTGGCGGCATTGTTCAAATCGCACCCTTGTTCCGTATCGAGCAAACCATTGAAAAAGTAGACGGGGTGCGCCCCTACACCCCACTCGAACTAGCAGGGCGCGGGGTCTATATCCGAGAAGGCTGCTATACCTGCCACAGCCAAATGATCCGGCCTTTGCGCGACGAAATTGAGCGCTATGGGCACTACAGTCTTGCAGCTGAGAGCATGTATGATCACCCCTTTCAATGGGGGTCAAAGCGGACGGGGCCTGACTTGGCCCGGGTCGGTGCCAAATATTCCGATGCCTGGCACGTCCAGCATCTGATCAATCCCCGCTCGGTCGTGCCTGAATCCATCATGCCACCTTATGCCTTTTTGGAAGGTCGCGAAATCGGCATAAGAGAAGGAGTGGACAAGCATATCGTCGCCCAAGTCCGGGTCGGTGTGCCCTATACCCAAGCCGATATCGAAAATGCTAAAACAGACCTAATGGCTCAAGCCGATCCCAACGCCGACAGCGAAGGCTTGCAAGCCCGCTATGGCGGCAAGGTTATGGTCCGCGACTTTGACGGTGATCCATCCAAAGTGACGGAAATGGATGCTTTAGTGGCCTATCTGCAAGTCTTGGGCACGATGGTTGATTTCAAAACTTATGAGCCCATGAAGGCTGAAAACCTGCGCTAGGGAGGCGTCTATGTCTTACGAACAATTGTCTGCCTTTGCGCAAACTTCGGGCATGATCTACTTCATGGCCATCTTTGCTGCCGTTTGCCTTTACGTCTTCTGGCCCAGTAACCGCGCCAAGTTCGATAAGGCCGCCCGCATGCCACTTGAAAATGAGGATATTGACCATGTCCGATAAAAAACCAAAGGACGACATCACTGGTGTGGAGACCACCGGCCATACATGGGATGGTATCACAGAATTGAACAACCCTCTGCCTAGATGGTGGGTGTTAACTTTCTACGCCTGTATCGCCTGGGCGGTCGTTTATTGGATCGCCATGCCGGCTTGGCCAACCCTCTCGGGCCATACAAAGGGCCTCTTGGGGATGTCTGACCGCAAACAAGTGGACCAAGAAGTAGCAAAACTGGTTAGCTCGCGAGCGCCCCAGTTCGCACAACTCCACGCTACACCGATTGAAATGGTCAGCAAGAACAGGGAATTGTTTCAGTTTGCCCAAGAATCCGGTCGGGTGGCTTTTGCTCAAAACTGCTCGACTTGCCATGGTGCTGGTGGCCAAGGCGTAAAGGGCTTCCCGAGTTTGGTTGATGATGTTTGGCTGTGGGATGGCTCCATCCAGGGCATCCGCTCAACTTTACAGACGGGCATACGCAGCGAGCATCCAGAAGCCCGCTTTAGCCAAATGCCTTCCTATGGCCGTGATAAATTGTTGGAACCCCAACAGATCGTAGATGTCGCTCAATTTGTATTGACTTTGTCGCGCCAGCCAGCCGATGCCAAAGCCGCCGCTCGGGGGGCACAGGTCTTCGCGACCAATTGTGTCGCTTGCCATGGTGCAGAAGGGAAGGGTGATCCACTACAAGGCGCTCCAAATCTGACGGATCGGGAGTGGCTCTATGGCGGCACCGCCCAAGAGATCACTACCCAGATAAATCTTGGTCGAGGCGGGGTGATGCCCATGATGTCCCAACGCCTTGATCCGGCGACTTTGGATGCCTTGGCTGTCTATGTCCATTCACTCGGCGGTGGCACGTAAGTGCCTTAGATCCCTGCGGTCCAATGAAGATTATTGATTCTCTAGACTTTGCCGGTGCCGCCGCTCTTGGAAGCGGTGAAGCCGCGCATGGTGTAGCGCGGTCGGATGCTGTGGCGGTCAATTCTGCTCTGCAGCGTGATCTCTATGAGAAGCGCCAGCAAATTTATCCCAAGGCCGTAAAGGGGTTTTGGCGGCGCACCAAATGGCTGATTGTAGCTCTGTTGCTGGGCATTTATTATCTTGTGCCATTCCTCCGCTGGGATCGGCCCGGCGCAGCGCCAGATCAATTTCTGCTCTTTGATTTCACGGGCAGACGGTTCTTCTTTGGCCCAATCGAGATTTGGCCACAAGAGCTTTACTATGTGACCGGGCTCTTGATTTTGGGCGCGATTGGCTTGTTCCTGGCTTCGGCCCTGTTTGGCCGCGTCTGGTGTGGCTATGCCTGCCCGCAAACGGTCTGGACCGACCTCTTTATCGCGGTTGAACACTGGTTTGAAGGCGACCGTAATCAGCGCATTCGCCTCGATAAACAGCCTTGGGATTTCAATAAGGCTTGGCGAAAAATTGGTAAGCACATTGTTTGGTTGATGATTTCATTGGCCACAGGAGGCTGGTTCGTTGCCTATTTCCATGATGCGCCCAGCTTATTTGTTGGCTTCTTCACTTTACAGGCACCGATGTCTGCCTATGTGTTTTCGGGCCTTTTGACGGCAACGACCTATGTGTTCGCTGGCACGCTGCGCGAACAAGTTTGCACCTATATGTGCCCTTGGCCGCGTATTCAGGCAGCGATGCTGGATCAAGAAGCGCTCTCGGTAACCTATCGCTATGACCGGGGCGATCCACGCGGGGCCCATAAGAAGAACGATAGTTGGGAGGGGCGCGGCGATTGTATCGATTGCCGTCAGTGCGTCGCGGCTTGTCCGGCCGGAATTGATATTCGCGACGGTCTGCAGATTGAGTGCATCAATTGTGCGCTGTGCATCGATGCCTGCGACGAGATCATGGTGAAGGTTGATCGTCCAAATGGCCTAATTGCCTATGACACGATCCAGAACATTGAACGTCGTCAAGCTGGTGAAAAGTCTGGCTATCGCTTTATTCGTGGGCGCACGTTGTTTTATGCGGTTTTGTTTGTCGGCATCGGTGGTCTGATGCTGGCCAGCCTGTTGATGCGCACGACCTTGGACGTCAATGTTCAGCGCGACCGCGCACCTCTATATGTCCCGCTGTCCACAGGCCAAGTGCGCAATGCCTACACGGTCAAAGTCCTAAATAAGGCCGACCATACACGCGATATCCGCATTCGGATAAACGGCGTAAAGGGTGGTAACTTGCTAGCCAATGAGCTGCCCGTTGTTGATAACAGCGTCGTCTTGACCGCGGGGCCCGACCGTGTTGCCCAAGTCCGCTTGTTTGTTGTGTCTGACCCTGAACGGCTGGAGCATCGTTCGACCCCCGTCATGATCGAAGTAAAATCGCTCAAGGATGGGGAGACCGCCAAATCCAAATCCGTCTTCATCCGTGGAGACCACGCAGAGGAGAGAGATGACGATGACTGATGCAATCGTTCCTGCAAAGCCGTTTCGCCTGACAGGTTGGCATGTTTTGGCCATGTTTGGTGGCCTGTTTGGTGTGATGTTGGCCGTCAATATCTTGTTCGTCGTCTTGGCGCTGAAGACGTTCTCCGGTGAAACGGACCATGCCTATATCAGCGGTCTTAAGTTCAACGAGACTTTGGCCGCCAATGCCCGCCAAACAGAGCTTGGCTGGACGATGTCGTTGGGGCTAGAGCGGCCAACTGGCGGTGGGGCGGTCCTTGAAGCACGCCTAACGGATCGCAACAACCAGCCTTTGCGGGGTGCTCTCTTGCAAGGCACGATTGGACGCACCACAGGCGCGAAAGAAGATCAGAAGCTCACCTTCTCAGAGACGGCGCCGGGCATTTACCGCGCTGTGATCGATCAAGTTCGGCCGGGTCGCTGGAAGTTTAATGCTTCAGCCAAGCTTGAAGGTGCACCACCATTTTCGACGGAGACAACGCTATCACTACGCTAAATCCCACGACAGAGCCTGCTTTGGGCTGCCCTTCGGGTCTGGAGCCACCGGCGTTAGCAGGTGCGGCGGCAGACCCTCGTGCATTTGTCCAGCACAACCGCACCAGTGGCCTGTCACTTGAATTGTTGGTTCGTGGCGCGCGATGTGCTGGCTGTTTGCGCAAGATTGAAACGGGTGTGGCTGGATTGCCCGGTGTGTCTGATGCGCGCCTCAACCTGACCACAGGGCGCTTAAGCGTCACATGGCAGGACGGTCGGATTGACCCGCGCACCATTGTTCAGCGCGTGATTGACTTGGGCTATCAGGCCCAACCGTTTGATCCCAGTAAAGCCCAAGCTGTGATTGATCAGGAAGGCCGTCACCTTCTTATTTGTATGGCGGTTGCAGCCTTTGCCGCCATGAACATCATGATGTTTTCGGTGCCCGTCTGGTCGGCCCATTTCAATGGCGAGATGGAAGAGGGCACACGGACCATGTTCCATTGGATTTCGGCTTGTATTGCTCTGCCTACGGCGGCCTATGCCGGTATGCCCTTCTTTAAAAGCGCGTGGAACGCCTTGAAAAAGGGGCGGGCGAATATGGACGTGCCCATTTCGCTCGGCGTTTTACTGGCCTCTGGCCTGTCAGTGGTTGAGACGATACGCGGCGGCGAGCATGCCTATTTTGATGCCGTTGCCATGTTGTTGTTCTTCTTGTTGATTGGTCGCTATCTTGATCACGCGCTTCGACAAAAGGCCCGGCAAGCCGCGCGTGATCTTCTGGCGTTGCAAGCCGTTACCGCCAGCCGACTTGAGCCCGACGACAGCTCTATCAGTGTCGCCGTGGGCGAGATCCGTCCCGGGGACCGGGTGATTATTCTGCCGGGTGACCGCATTCCAGTTGACGGTACCATCCTTGAAGGCATCTCTGAAGCCGACTTCTCGTTGTTGACGGGTGAAACAGCCCCAGTGGCATTGGCACAAGGCCAAGCAGTGCGGGCAGGGGCTTTGAATTTGTCGGGGCGGCTGGTCTTGATAGCCAGCGCCCGAAGCGAGGACAGCTTCCTAGCCGAGATCGCTCGCCTCGTTGAAATGGGTGAGCAAAGTAAGAGTGTTTATGTTCGCTGGGCCGATAAGGCTGCAAAGCTCTATGTGCCGGTCGTACACGCCGCGGCATTCTTGACGGCTGTAGTGTGGTTGCTTCTAGGGGCGGAACCGCGCGTGGCCATTCTTAATGCCTGCGCTGTTTTGATCATCACCTGTCCCTGTGCGCTTGGCCTTGCTGTCCCCGCGGTGCAAGTGGTGGCATCTGGCCGATTGTTTAAGCGCGGTATTTTACTGAAGTCGGGTGATGCGCTTGAACGCTTGGCTGAGATCGACTTTATCGCCTTTGACAAAACAGGTGTTCTTACGCTCGGCCAGCCGAAATTGCTGAGCACGGCGTTGGTTACAGAAGCTGCATTAGCTCAAGCAGCACTTTTGGCACGAGCGTCTCGCCATCCTTTAGCTCGCGCGATTGCCCGGGCTGCAGGACCTGGGCCCGCCATCGAAAATGCTCACGAGGTACCAGGTTGTGGCGTTGAGGCTCAGATCGACGGCTTGCGGGCCCGCTTGGGCCGCGCATCCTGGGTTGGGGTAGAGGAGGCCCAGTCTGAGGAGACGGAACTGTATTTCGCCATTCAGGGCCAAGCTCCCGTGCGTTTCTGCTTTGAGGACACCTTGCGGCCCGACACCGTGCAAACCATCCAAGCCTTAAAGGCACGTGGGTTCCAGCCAATCATACTCTCGGGTGACCGCAAGGGGGCCGTCGCGCGTGCTGCGCTGGCAACTGGAATTGAAACTTACTGGGGTGAGCTGACCCCCTTTGAGAAGGCCGCCCATCTCGATGTTTTAAAGGCACAGGGACACCACGTATTCATGGTGGGTGACGGCTTGAACGATGCGCCTGCATTGGCCAAAGCGTTTGTGTCGATTGCCCCTGGTACCGCAGCCGATGCCAGTCAATCCGCCGCTGATCTTGTCTTTCAAGGTGATCAATTAGGGGCTGTTTTAGAGGCGATTGAAGTGGCGCGCGCAGCTAAAATGCGGGTCATGGAGAATTTCTGGTTTGCAGCCCTTTATAATTTCATCGCTGCCCCGATTGCCATGCTGGGTCTTGTGACCCCCTTCATCGCCGCTATTGCCATGTCTTCCTCGTCAATCATCGTGACTTTGAACGCCCTTCGGCTTGTATCAGATCGAAATAAGGGGGGCTAAGAGTATGGATGGTATGATGTTTTTAATCCCTATCGCTTTGTTTATGGGCTTCATCGGGCTCTTGGCTTTTCTATGGAACCTCAAGAACCGACAGTATGATGACCCAAAAGGTGCGGCGATGCGCATCCTGAATGACGATGATTTTCCCTTGCCTTAATGCCCAAGACCGGAGTTATGCATGAGCCAGTTTGAGATCACGCTAGGGGAAAATGAACGGGTGCAAATTGCCCGCCTAATGCCTGATGCGCATTGGTTATGGCTTGCTAAAGGTTGGGTCGATTTTAAAGCAACGTGGCGCTATGGAATGCTCATTGGCCTCGTCCCTGTGGCAGTAGCTTGGGTGATGGTGCTGGTGTTGTGGCAGGCCGATATGCTGGGGTTCTTGCCCGCTGTTTGCGGCGGCTTTGCTTTGGTAGCGCCCATTCTGGCCATCGGATGCTACGAGATTTCGCGGTTGCGGGTACTGGGTCAGCCAATAACACTGCAGGCAATCTTAAGGCCGCGCATCGTCTCGCCGGGCCAAGTTGCGATTATCGCCTTTGTCCTGATGTTGCTTTTGATGGTTTGGGCGCGGCTTGCCAGCTTCCTTTTTGCCTTTGCTTCAAGTACCAGACAGCCAGCTATGCAAGTGGACTTCATTAATTTCGCTTTGCAGACGCCAGAAGGCCTGATCATGGTTACTACTGGCACGCTTATGGGGGCAGCGCTTGCGATCATCGGCTATGTGGTCTCGGTCGTTTCCATTCCGCTCGCAGCCAATCGACCCGTCGATGCGATGACTGCTATGTTGGTTTCTGTGATTGCGGTTTCACGCAACAAAGGGGCCATGGCATCCTTTGCCTTCAACATCGCCATGTTGATCGCCTTGTCGCTCGCGACAGGCTTTATCGGCCTGATCATTGTGTTTCCCTGGCTCGGACATGCAACTTACCATTGCTATCAAACGCTTACCGGAGAAACTGTTACGCAGCCGACCGCGGTCTGATCTGGGTAGTCTCTATCGCGAGGCTATGAGCGCATCAACCACCGATGGGTCGGCCAGAGTTGAGGTGTCGCCCAAGCTGGAGACATCTCCTTCCGCAATCTTGCGAAGGATCCGTCGCATGATCTTTCCACTACGGGTCTTGGGCAGGCCGGGCGCAAAATGGATCACATCAGGCGTTGCAATAGGACCAATCTCTTTACGTACCCACTTGATCAAGGCTTTGCGCATATCTTCGCTTTCAGCCGCGCCGGCATTCAAGGTCACATAGGCATAAATGCCCTGGCCCTTGATATCATGTGGAAATCCTACGACGGCGGCTTCGGCAACATCGGCATGTGCCACCAGCGCGCTTTCGACTTCTGCCGTGCCCATGCGATGTCCGGAGACGTTGATCACATCATCGACTCGACCTGTGATCCAGTGATAGCCATCTTCATCGCGGCGACAGCCGTCACCGGTGAAATAATAGCCTGGATAGGCCGAAAAATAGGTTTGGAAGAAGCGTTCATGGTCACCCCAAACGGTCCGCATTTGGCCGGGCCAGCTGTCGGTGATGCAAAGATTGCCGTCCGTTGCTCCCTCGAGAATTTTGCCCTCGCTATCGACGAGAACGGTCTTTACCCCGAACATGGGTAGCGTGGCCGAACCGGGCTTTAAGGCAATCGCGCCGGGCATTGGCGAAATCATCGCCCCACCAGTTTCTGTTTGCCACCAGGTATCGACAATGGGGCAGCGGCCTTCGCCGACCACATGATAGTACCATTCCCAGGCTTCAGGATTGATCGGCTCGCCCACACTGCCCAACAGGCGCAGGGATTTGCGTGACGTCGCAGTCACATAGGCATTGCCCTCGCGCATCAACGAACGCAGCGCTGTGGGAGCTCCATAGAAAATATTGACTTCATATTTGTCGACGATATTCCAAAAGCGGCTGAAATCAGGATAATTGGGTACGCCTTCAAACATCAAAGTCGTCGCGCCATTGGCCAGCGGCCCATAGACCACGTAGGAATGGCCCGTGACCCAACCAACATCGGCCGCGCACCAGAATATTTCACCGTCTTGATAGTTGAAAACATAGGAAAACGTCATGGCGACCCAAACGAGGTAGCCGCCTGTCGTATGTAAAACGCCCTTTGGCTTGCCTGTGCTGCCCGAGGTGTAGAGGATGAATAAGGGGTCCTCAGCGCCCATAGGTTCTGGCGTACACGCATCAGGAACGCCTGCCACTGCGTCCTGATACCAGTGATCACGCCCGTCTTGCATCGCGATCTCATTGCCCACATGGCGGATCACCAAGACATGTTGGACAGAGGTGCAACTGGCGAGGGCGGCATCGACATTGGCTTTGAGCGGGACTGTCTTTCCGCCGCGCATGCCAGCGTCTGCAGTGATCACAATGCTGGAATCGCAATCTTGAATGCGCCCGGCTAATGCTTCGGGTGAGAAGCCGCCAAAGACGATGGTATGAATAGCCCCAAGCCGGGTACACGCTAGCATGGCTATGGCGGCTTCAGGGATCATCGGCAGATAAAGCGTAATCCGATCGCCCTTTTTGACACCCAAATTCTTCAGCACATTGGCAAAGCGGCAGACATCGCGATAAAGGTCGCGATAGGTGATCTTGCGCGACTGGGTGGGCTCGTCACCCTCCCAAATGATCGCGACCTGGTCACCGCGGTCTTTCAGATGGCGATCCAAGCAGTTTTCGGAGACATTGAGAACGCCATCTTCAAACCATTTAATGCCGAAGTCAGCTTCATGAAAGCTCGTGTTCTTCACTTTGGTGAAGGGTTTTATCCAGGTGATACGTTGAGCTTCTTTGGTCCAGAAAGCATCGGGATCCTTAATCGAGGCAGCATAGGATTCGTGATAGCCTTGTTCGGTAATGCGCGCTTTTTCAGCCCATTCGGCAGGAACTGGATAAAGAGCTACCATTGTCGTCTCCCTCGTTGGCCCAGGTCACCAGGCAATGCTTCGTTCTTTTTTAAACTCTTTTGACGTCCGCCGGACCTAATAGCAAAGTCTATCGGCACTGTGACCAAAGTCCAGCTATCGCGCCGCGCTGTGGCCAGAGATGGGCTGCTAAAACACCAACCAAGGTAAAGGCAAGCCGGCGATCAAACCGCGACACCAAATGCTGTGAGGGATGTCCATTTCTTCGTTCGCCGCGGGGCGGGCCCATGTTGACGGTCGATTATGAAAGCGGTCTGGTCTTGGCCAACCTGGCCAATCTATTCTAAATCCCGTTCAAACTT
This sequence comes from Maricaulis salignorans, assembly GCA_943372135.1. Classification (GTDB taxonomy): domain Bacteria; phylum Pseudomonadota; class Alphaproteobacteria; order Caulobacterales; family Aquidulcibacteraceae; genus Aquidulcibacter. The sequence goes on from CALRXH020000001.1 coordinate 599,925, forward strand.
GGATTTGGGGGCGCAATAGCCCTAGGATGTGCGCGAAGTCGTAAGTGGAGCTGTTGGGTCACTCGACAGGCATGCATTCTTGGCGAAGTATGTCTCTAATAGAAGACTACAGGGAGGGAGAGGGACATGGCCGATACAAAGCCCATGCCGATTTCTACGGAGGGCCAAGTGGGCGCTCCGGCGAAACGGCAGAATGAAACGTTGGTCATCGCAGCATCCTCGCTCGGCACGGTTTTCGAATGGTATGATTTTTACCTCTATGGTCTGCTGGCCACCTATATTTCCGCCCAATTCTTCTCCGGCGTGAATGAAACCACGGGCTTTATTTTTGCTTTAGGAGCCTTTGCTGCAGGCTTTGCCGTCCGCCCGTTTGGCGCACTTGTCTTCGGTCGCATCGGCGATACGGTCGGCCGGAAGAACACGTTTTTGGTGACAATGGGTCTGATGGGCATTGCCACCTTCGCAGTTGGCCTGCTTCCCTCCTATGCCAGCATTGGTGTTGCGGCCCCCATCATCCTGATTGGTCTTCGTTTGGTGCAGGGCCTGGCCATGGGCGGAGAATATGGCGGAGCTGCCACCTATGTCGCCGAACATGCACCTGAGGGAAAGCGCGGCCTCTATACTAGCTGGATTCAGACCACCGCGACTATGGGCCTGTTTGCTGCTCTATTGATCGTCATTGGCACCCGCACGCTACTTGGTGAAGAAGTCTTCAAGGCTTGGGGCTGGCGCGTGCCATTCCTCATCTCCATAATTCTGCTGGCTGTGTCCTTGTGGATCCGCCTGCAGCTCAACGAGAGTCCCGTCTATCAAAAAATGAAGGATGAAGGAACAACCTCCAAGGCACCTTTGACCGAAGCTTTTGCGAAATGGGGCAATCTGAAGTGGGTCATCATCGTCCTATTCGGAGCCGTCGCTGGGCAAGCAGTTGTTTGGTACACCGGTCAATTCTATGCCTTGTTTTTCTTGGAAAAAATGCTCAAAGTTGATGGGGCGAGCACCAATATTCTGATCGCAATTGCCTTAATTATCGGCACCCCGGGCTTTGTGTTCTTTGGTTGGTTGTCGGACAAGATTGGTCGTAAGCCCATTATTTTGGTTGGCTGTGGCCTGGCAGCACTGACGTATTTTCCAACTTTTCACGCGTTGACCAAAGCCGCCAACCCTGCTTTGGCGCAAGCGCAGGCCAGTGCGCCTGTTTCCGTGGTCGTCAATGATGCCGATTGCTCGGTTCAGTTTGACCCGGTGGGCAAGAATAAGTTCGATACGAAAAGCTGCGATATTGCCAAGTCCTTCTTGGCCAAAAGTGGTGTCAGCTATTCCAAAGTTGATGCACCTGCAGGCACGATTGCTGCCATCAAGATTGGTACTGAAACTTTCACAGCCCCCGATCCAGCTGTGGTAGTGGGTGCGGACAGAAAAGCGGCCATAATCGCCTATCAAGACAGCCTGAAAGCCGCATTGGCCAAGGCGGGCTATCCCTCCAAAGCCGATCCAACCGCGATGAACAAGCTAATGGTGATTGCCATTCTGGTTTATCTCGTGCTGTTGGTTACGGCCGTCTATGGACCGATCGCGGCTTTGTTGGTGGAGATTTTCCCAAGCAGGATCCGCTATTCCTCCATGTCCTTGCCCTATCACATTGGCAATGGTTGGTTCGGAGGGTTTCTACCCACAACGGCCTTTGCCATGGTGGCGGCATCAGGGGACATTTATTACGGTCTGTGGTATCCCGTCTTGATTGCAGGTTTGACCGCCTTGGTCGGCTTGTTCTTCCTGCCGGAGACATTCAAACGCTGTTTGGATGAGTAGGGACTGAGACATTTCCTGACAGTCAGAACTGGCTGCTTTCGGTTGCCGGGCTTTTTCATGGAAATGAGATCTGTCAGTCTCCTCTGCCTTGGCTGGCAGTTTTCTAGCCGGGTGTGGCGTTATGGGTTGGTGTCTTTCGGTTTGGGTGAACGATCAGTCATCCGAGGCGGAAAGACGGACCTCGTTCGCAGGCATAGTGACGTGGTTCCGCCCAGATAGCGCAGGGTCAATTGTGTCGGGTAACCTTTCCAATGCTTGGATCAAAGTGCTCGTCCTCTTGATTGCCTTTGGGGCTCTCTGGTGGCCTGTTCGCGAACAGGCCACCACTGGAAACTAGAGCTTCTCGGCAACCGTAGCCTTGGCTAGAAGGGCCTCGATCTCGTCATCGCTAAATCCCGCTTCGGCCAGAACAGCGCGCGCATCCTTGCCGGGCGTGGGCACAGGCCTTTTTGTAGCTTCGGGGATGCCTGGGAAGCGGATAGGGCCGGAGGGTGAGGCCTTGGACCCACCTTGCCCATCGTCAATCTGGGTCATGCCACCTGCGGCCAAAAACTGCGGGTCGGCCACGGTTTCCGCGGGGCTTTGCACGGGAGCCCAAACGAGATCGTGGGCGTCCAAGCGGTTGGCAATATCGGCAAAATCACGGGCCGCAAAAACCTCATCCATTAAGGCTACCAGCGTTGGCCCATTTTCCCGCCGTGCTTTTGAAGTCGCAAAGCGGGGATCGTTTTGTAGGTCGTCAAGGCTCAAGGCTTGGCAGAAGCCTGGCCAATCTGCAGTTCCTTGCCGGGGCAGGAGGGTCAGCCAGCGACCATCGCGGCACTGAAAGAAGTTAGCCAATGGATTGACAGCCTCAGGCCGCGGCCGTGTTGAGGCCAGCCGGCCGAACCGCATTTGGATCGACATGTCTGACCCCAAAGTATAGGTGCCCGCCCGCAGGAGAGACGCATCGACATGCTGCCCCTTTCCCGTGCTGTGACGGCTATGCACCGCGGCCAAGATGCCGGCAACCGTTGAGAGCGAGCAGATGTGATCGCCTACACCGGTGCGGATAGGAAAGGGCTCAACCCCCTTAGGGGCCGTCAGGCGGGCCCAACCAGACCGCGACCAGAAAGCGGCGACATCAAAACCCGCACGGTCCACATCTGGTCCTTCAAGGCCGTAACCGGTGACATTGGCGTAGATAAGGCGAGGATTCACGGCCGACAGCGCGTCATAATCAAGGCCTGCACGGGTAAGGCCACCTGGGCGCACATTGGTGATGAAGACATCGGCCTCTTGGACCAATTTCCGGACTAAGTCTCGGCCTTCATCCTGTGCGGTATCAATGATGATGGAGCGCTTGCCGCGATTGTCGAGATCAAAGACGGGGTTTTCAGCAATATCAGAGCCAATGGTATCGAAGAATCGGCGGATGGGGTCACCGCCGGGTGGCTCGATCTTGATCACATCCGCTCCCCAATCGGCCATCAAGCCTCCGGCACCTGGTGCTGCAATGTAGGTGGCATATTCGATGACTTTGAGACCTGTGAGCAGCATGGTGTGTTCTCCCGAAAATTTTGATTTTTATACTCGACCTGCATCACAACAGCCCAAGTGTTTACCTGTGTAAAGACGCCATTAACCCTAGCAGAGCACCTTAGCTGTGTTGCGAATCACGGCAAATGTGGTTCAGGGAGCGATGTGTCATGGGCGTTTCAACGCTACGCGTAAATTTGAGCGAAGCAGACATTCGGGCTTTAATCAAAGGCGATACCGATGAGGATCGTGCGTTGGCCTGTTATCGGCTGTGTCGGCGGATCGATACGGTGACGCTGACGGATGAAGAACGTGCATATGCTGAGCAAATTTTGCAGATTGTCGTCGCAGGCGCTGCGGAACGCGTGCGCCGAGCATTGGCCGTAACACTGAAGAGTTCACCAAATCTTCCCCCTGAAATTGCATCGAAACTCGCGCGCGATATTGATTCGATTGCTTTGCCTTTGCTTGAAAGTTCACCCGTGCTTAGCGATGAGGATTTGGTCGAAATTCTTGAATCGGCCGAACCCGCACGTCAATATGCCATTGCCCGTCGTGAAACCTTGTCGCAAACCGTCACAACGGCTCTGTGCACCTACGGTATTGATGGAGCCATTATCGAAGCGCTGCACAATGAAGGAGCTGAGTTCAACGACGTGGGCATGACCCGCGCCCTGGACCGTTTCCCGAACGGGCGTGCTTTGCAAGAAGCCATGGTTGAACGGCCAATTTTGCCGGTGCTCGTGTCGGAGAGATTGGCGGCCCGCCTGACGGGTGAATTATTTGATCGCTTAGTCGAAAAGCATGCTATTCCGCCACAAATGGCGATTGACTTGGCTACTAGTACGCGCGAGCGCGCTAGCATAGATTTAATTGCGCAAGCAGGCTTGCAAGCCGACATGAAGCGATATGTACAGCAACTACATCTCAATGGTCGATTGACTCCCAGCTTTGTACTGCGTGCGCTGTGCCAAGGCGAAGTGCGCTTGGTTGAGCATGCCTTTGCCGAATTGGCTGGCATTGCGCACAATAAAGCTTGGCTGCTGGTTCACGACGGTGGCACCATGGGCCTGCGCGCCATTTTTGAGCGGGCCAATATGCCCCCAAGTCTCTATCCCGCTTTCCGGGCTGCCATCGAGGTTTTGCATGAGACCGAGTTTGATGGATCAGCCGATGACCTCGCCCGCTTCCGCAAGCGCATGATTGAGCGCGTTCTGACCCGCTTCCAGTCGATCCCAGACGAGGATGTGAACTATCTTCTCGAAAAGCTCGACCATGTGCGGGATCAAGCCGAAGATAAGCGCCTCGCTTTTGCTTAGTTTGCAGTGTTCAATTTATAGCACACGATAAGTTGAGGTAGCGAGATAATTTCGGCGTTATGTGCGTTGAAAATCTGTGTCAAGTTTTGCGCATGCTGCTCTGAGCTGCTTCACAACCTTTTTGGCTGGTCCTGGCAATTCCTCCATTCTGAGAAGCCGGATCGACCTGTGAGGCAAGTTGGCAGCAAGCTCGATTAGGTCTGGCTCTTGAGCGGACTTTTGGGCTGGTTCCAATGTTGGTAACGCTGCGCTTGGCTTTGTTGCCCTATGCTCTCTGCAATCCAGCACAAAGGGTTGTTCACACTCAATCTCCTAAGTTGTCTGAAAGCCGAAAGGGAGGAACACAAATGCTCTTGCAGACGGATGAGAACATTATGGAAGCATTGTCGGGTTGCCCGAGCCAACACGTGCCTAAGACGCAACAGCAGGCAAGTCTGAAGCTTCGGCAGCTTGAATGGAGCGGAAGGCGCTTGCACCTGCCCGATTAAAGCGGCTCGTTACCATGAGCACCATAGGGCTTCCAGTTAAGCGGACATAAAACGGAACGCGACCATTTTGAATGGCAGGGCTCAGAAATTCTTGGTATCGCGGGCGATCTTCAAGCCCAGACCAGACAAAAACGCCAAAGGGGACGGCTCTGATTGCCGGTCTAGGCCGATTTTTCCTTGTCAATTTCGAGGACGATCTACTTTCGCTTCGCAACAGGCACCAACCAAATACCTGTCAGGCTGATTGGGACGATGTTACGCTTGGTGTCGAAGACCCTAAACCTGATGAAGTGGCTGGGTTTCGATCCCTCGCGAGGGCTGAGAACGTTTATTGGCTGGCAGCGTAACGATTGACCTGGGTCTGCAACTCAATCAACAACGCTTTGCCAGTCGGATGATCGCTATCTTTGATATTTTGCTTTACGGCGGCAATAATCGCGCCGACATGCGCATCGAGAATTTGATGAGGGGCCGCGGCGCGACCCTCTGGACTATCGATCAGCTTGCACAAAGATGCTGCAAATTGAGACACAATGGGAAAACCATAGGTCGAACCCAAGCCTTTCAGGTCATGTGCACGGCGGTAAAATTCTTCGAGCTCACCTTCCCCTGAACCCCGTTTTCTAACCACAGCATAGGCCGCTTCAAGCTTGGCCAACTCATCATTCAGCCAGCCCCCAAATTGGTCCGACATGGATGCCATAGCAGCTTCGGCCCGCGCAATCGCGGCGGCGTCGAAACCGCCACGAAGATTTCCGATTTTCGCTTTCAGGCGATTAGGCGGGGATATAAACTCGACTTGGTCGTTTTGGCTTGTCATCTTAAACTCCAATGATGCTTGGTTCTAACCAATTGCATTTAATAGAGTGTAAAAAGCCAAGACTGGACTGTCGATTTTGTTTGGAGACTCAAGGGTTTTCAGGGTTTTCGGAAGTGGTTTAGCAAGCCTTGCTAATCAAATTGGCAATCACTGTGCAAATTGTTCGGCCAGCATCCGCTCGTCCAAGGATCGATCGGGATCAAATAACATCACCATGCTACGCGATCGATCTTCACGGATACTTACGCTGGCAACATTGCGGACTTCTTGGCTATCGGCAGAGGCTGCAACCGGACGCAAATCAGCATCCAGGATCTCAAAGCGCACCTGTGATTCTCGCCGCAGTAACGCACCCCGCCAACGACGTGGACGAAATACGCTAATTGGCGTTAAAGCGAGCAAACCACAGCCTAACGGCAAGATCGGGCCATGGGCGGAAAGATTATAGGCCGTGCTGCCGGCAGGCGTGGCAACCAATACCCCGTCACAGATGATTTCGTTCAGCCGCTCGGCTTCATCAACCACGATCCGCAATCTTGCAGTCTGATGGGTTTGACGCAGGAGCGAGACTTCGTTGATAGCGACATTCTCACGAATTTGGCCATCGACTTGAACGGTCGACATACGTAAGGGGTGGATGACCGAGGCTTTGGCTGCCGCAATCCGATCGGGTAGATCACCCTCGCGATAATCATTCATTAAGAAGCCGATGGTGCCTTGGTTGAGACCAAACACGGGGATGCCGTCATCCATGTGCCGCCGGAGGGTTTCCAGCATCAAGCCATCGCCTCCAAGAGCGACAATGACATCGGCATCGCTTTCTTTAACCGAACCATAAAGATGACGCATACGCATCATGGCCTCGCGCGCCTCGGGACGCGCGCTGGCAACAAAAGCAATGCGTTCGAGGCGTCTGCGCGACGGTGTCATGGACCCTACCCATCCAAAAGTCAGTCCCCCTCTATTAGCAGAAGAGCTGAGCTTCTACTCTCTATTAGTTGGCAATGCCTTTTGCAAAGGCGGTGCGCGCTGCATCTGGTGAACAGCGCATCCAAACGAGGGCAACGGTGCGATCGTCGCTGATCGTCCAAGGCAAGGAGCGCGCCTCGAGTGCCTCGCAAATCGTTCGGACAATTGGGGAATCAAAATTGGCTGCGCGAGCAGCAAGCGCGATACTCTCTGTCTGGGTGCTCCTAAGTCTTCTTCCGACACCTTCGGCTGGCAGTTCTAGGACCGTAGCGATACCGCGCACAAAACGCTCGCGTTCTCCGCGCATCAAAGCTGCAATCAGGAAACCAGGTGTTGGCTTCATATCCGGATTGCGAGCCGTTGTGCGCATGGAGACCAGGACATGCTCGGGCATTGGGTGATGAAGGAGACCTTTGGTAAACTCAGCGGTGACTTCAGCGGCACAGATAGCGACCACCCGCCTCAAACGACTGGCGATCAGCGGGGATACGCGTGCGGTTATGGCGTCACGAGCCTCCGCGCCCGCGATAGTAAAGGCAGCAGCAACGAGGGTAGGTGGCAAATCATGACGAATAATGAGGGAATTGAGTGAGCTTGGCGTATCTGACAGCAGAGCCATCGCGCGCTCAAAATCGATTGCAGCGATGCGGGCTGTTACATTTGACACCAAATTGCTCAGGATGTTCTTGTCTCCGGTCTCAATGAGACTGTGAGAGACTATCTCGCCAATGCAGGAGCGCTCAGCAATTGTCATGCGATGCTCAAACCCGCATGCTCTGACCACCTCAACAAGAATATCGTCATTGAGAACTGGGCAGAAGGCCAGAATTGGTTGTGCTACATCAATGGAATCCAATGAAAGTTCTCGGATCAACTCGATCGGAGCCCAATCGGCCATGGCCAAAGTTGCCGCAAGCTTGAGCCGAACCTCCTGCCGCGCAAAATCGTAAAGTTTAACGAGGATATCGGAGAATAAAGTCCGCTCCATCAAGCTGGATTCATCCCCTCGATCTAGGAATTGTGCAGCTGTTGCTGTTACCAACGCCTCGCGTGCCTCGCGCGACGTGTTTTCTGCGAGCGAAATGAGGGGATGATTGATGCTATACTTTCCCATTGCGCTTGGATGGGTAAAGTTAGTGTGGTTACCAGAGTGTGAACGACAGCCATAAGGGGTAACAGTTTCTGTAGGTAACTTGACCGAAAATCAAAGAGAGGCAACAGTGAAGTAACAACCTTGGAGGTAACGTTTAATGAATGCGCATACCCAGAATACAGGCTCGCAAGGTGGTGAAGCTTTGCCTGCAGGCGCAGCGCCGGCATTAACCGGCATGATGGCCAGCGTTGCTCCGATCTACGGAGAAAAAGTTGATTCTGCTGAGTGGCGTGCCCGCGTCGATTGCGCCGCCCTTTATCGTCTGATTGCGCTTTATGGCTGGGATGATATGATTTTCACCCATATCTCGCTGCGCCTTCCAGGGCCCGATCATCACTTCTTGATCAATCCCTATGGTTTCATGTTCGACGAGATCACTGCGTCGTCGTTGGTGAAGGTTGACTTGGACGGCAATGTTATTGAGCCGACGCCCTATTTCATCAATCCAGCCGGCTTTACCATACACTCTGCCATCCACGCTGCGCGAGAAGATGCCTTGTGCGTGATTCATTGTCATAGTGATGCGGGCGTGGCAGTGAGCGCACAAAAGGGTGGTCTTTTGCCGATTTCACAAACGGCCATGGCCTGCACCGCTGACCTTGCCTATCATGATTATGAAGGCGTTGCCCTGGACCTTGATGAGCGCGAACGCCTGGTGAATGACATTGGATCCAAGAGTTTCTTGTTGTTGCGCAATCACGGGACGTTGACGGTGGGTGAATCCGCGGCCTCAGCCTTCATGCGCATGTTTTACTTAGAACGCGCTTGCAAGATGCAGGTCCTCGCCCAGTCGGGTGGTGAGCTTCTGACCTGCGATGAAGGGATGGAAGAGCGCGTGGGCCAGCAAGTCAAGCCTGCATTCACCCAAGCACTCGGCGGAATGCTGGCGTGGCCCGCACTCTTGCGCAAGGTGGTGCGCCAATCTCCCGGATTCAACACTTAGGTCGTTTCAAGCGTTCAGCCTGGCTAAGCTGCAGGTGAACCGGGCGCACATCGGCGGCCGGGTTAGTATGAGCATGGCTCCCGTACTTTCGCCATGGGGGTGTATCACCCAAGCGGTGGTAGGCAAAACCGACTAAGCTAAATCGGCTGTTTCATTTAAGCCTTATTGAGGGGTACGGCCTCAAACATGGCTACATGCTCGTTTTTGCCTGATCTCTTGGCGATACTGTGCAATAACCAACCAAAGAATGGGCTTTGGATGACGTGAAGGTGCGGCACGGCGCAACGTCTATGCCGGCAAACGTGTCGATGGCACCGCCCAAATTGGTGGATTGTCCAATCCGGAACCACCCGAGTGAAGCGATGAGGCCTTTGAAGTCAAGCCGAGTGTTGCGGTTCGAAAAAGCTTTGGGGAGTAGGGCTGGTTCAATACCGACGCAGCCTAGCGAGCCTGCATTGGAACTTGCATTGCTAACCACTTTGATGTCCCGTTGGGCTTGAGCTTGGCATATGGCAACGATTTATCATAAGGGCTTTCGGGGATGACGATGACTGCACGAAAGCGAATATGAGGGCGCAGCGCAGCTGCGGTCTGCCTTTGTCTTATAAGCTAATTCTTGAGTTTGGATGATGGCTGGCCATTATGAAAGCGCGTATTAGACTGATTGTAGCTTTGTGGTCGGGCTTTGGTGGAAGTTATGACCAGCATAACAAACACGGTGCTCCAGGGTCCTAAAGAATGTGCTCACACGGCGACATCTGCCACCAAGGTGTTGGTATTGCACAAAATGCTATAAAAGTGCAGGTCTTTATAAAGTGAAGGCTTCCCCGCGTAAGCTAACCTGTTATGGCTGCAGCATCTATGCGAACAAAAAGCCTGTCTCGGAGAGATCTGATTTGCCTGAGTTTTTAAGACGTCATTTTTTCTTTGCCTTGGCCGGGACGGCATTTGTTGCGATGTTTGCGTTCGTGCTTCTCAAGGAAGTAGGTTTGTTCGGCAAGCCAAAATTGGGTGGCGCGGCAGGTGCGTCTATGAGCCAGGGCAAGGGCGGGGCAGGTAAAGCAGGCTCGCGGCCTACCAACGTGACATTGGCCAAAGCTGAAGTGCGCCTCTTTTCAGATCGTGTTGAAATCCCTGGTACCGCTTTAGCCAATGAATCCATTGTGGTAACTTCTAAAGTTCAGGATATTGTCGACGAAGTTCGCTTTGAGAGCGGCCAGAATGTAGAGCGTGGGGCGATTTTGATTGTTCTGGCGCGGACCGAACAATCTGCCGATCTTGGTGGCGCGCGCAATGACGTTGCCGCTGCCTTTGATGATGCGGATGGTGTTTATCAAGAAGCCGCAGCCGCGCGGGCAGAAGCCGATGCGGCCTATAATGAAATCAATGCCGTCAGCCGTGACCTTGAAGCTGCGCGCGCGGGTATTGCCGAAGCTGAAGCAGTGCGCAGCGAAGCTAAGTTAAACTTTGACCGCGTGACTACTTTGGCCGATCGAGGCTTTGCCTCCAAGGCCCGCCTTGATTCAGCGCGGGCCCAGTTGCAGTCGGCAGAGTCCCGCTTTCAAGTGGCCAAAGAGCGGTCGGAAGGTGCCTTGCAGCGGATTGAAACGCAAAAGGCAAGGGCAAATGCGCTCACCCGCCGCGCTCAAAGCGTCGACCAGCGCGCCAGATCGGCTCGCGCACGCGCTCAAAGTGTCTCCCAGAGGACCAATTCAGTGCAGTCGCGCTTATCAGACCGCATCATTCGTGCTCCTTTCTCGGGCCGGGTGGGTCTGCGCACGGTTAGCCCCGGCCAATTGGCGCGCCCTGGCGATGTGTTGGCGACACTTGATGATATCTCGCAGATCAAGGTCGATTTTGATGTGCCAGAAACCCGGATAAACTCGCTGCAAGTGGGTACTGAAGTGGCGATCCGCTCTACGGCCATCCCGGACCAGCTCTACAAGGCGACGGTGCGGTTTGTGGATACGCGCATTGACCCAAGGTCGCGGTCCATCCGCGCGCGCGCCTATATTTCAAATTCCGACGGTCGATTGCGCCCTGGCATGTTGATGAGCGTGAATTTGATTACACCCGATCGCCGCATGCCTGCTGTGCCGGAAGTTGCGCTTCTAGAAGAGGGAAATGCGAGCTTTGTTTTCATCGCCCAAAGCGATGGCAAGGATGGGCAAAACGCAAAACGGGTCCCGGTCAGTATTGGCATGCGCCGCGATGGCTTCGCAGAAATTATGAACGGATTACCCGCTGATGCGTTGGTGATAACCGAAGGCCTTGTAGGCCTGCGGGACGGACAAGCCATCAAGCCGGTTGGGGGCAGTGTACAGGTTGCGAAGCCGGCAGATAGTAGAACAGCACCTTCGGCCTCGAAGCCAGACGGGCGGGGCAGCTGATGTTTCTGGCGGATATCTCGGTCAAACGCCCAGTCCTTGCCACAGTTGCCAGTCTGCTTTTGATTGCGTTTGGCTTGATTGCCTTTCGCAACCTGCCTTTGCGCGAGCTGCCGGCCGTTGATCCCCCGATTGTCTCGATCACCACGCAATATCGTGGGGCATCGTCGGATATTGTCGAGACCCGGATTACCCAGATTATCGAAGACCAGCTGACTGGGATAGAGGGCCTCGCCTCGATCCAGGCTTCTAGCCGCGATGGCCGGTCGTCCATTCGGGTTGAGTTTAAGTTGTCACGGAATTTGGACGAAGCAGCAAATGACGTGCGCGCTGCAGTTAGCAGGATCCAAAACCGGCTGCCTCAAGGTGTAGATCCACCACAGGTGGAAAAGTCCGACGCAGACTCTGACCCGATCATGTTTCTCAATTTGGCGTCGAGCAATTTGACGACCGCCCAATTGACGAGTTTTGCGGAGCGGACCTTGGTTGACCGCTTAAGCGTGATTGATGGGGTAGCAACTGTTCGCGTGTTTGGCGGCCTGCGCCAATCCATGCGTGTATGGCTAGATACCGAAGCGCTAGCCGCGCGCGGTCTAACCCCGGATGATGTAGACGCCGCGTTGAGGGTCCAAAACGTTGAATTGCCCGCCGGTACAATTGAAGGTCAAGAGCGCGATTACACAATGCGGATCGCCCGCGGCTATCGGACGGCAGAAGAGTTCCGCCGCATGCCAATTGGTCGTAGCGGCGATGGACGGGTGACTCGCCTGGAGGATATTGCCCGTGTTGCGGTGGAGCCAGAAGATGACAGGCGGATTTTCCGCGGCAATGGGGTCAATCAAGTAGGTCTTGGCATAGTGCGCCAATCCAATGCTAATGCATTGGATGTTGCCAAGGCGGTGCGCGTCCAAAATGATCTAATCGCGAAAACATTGCCCAGGGGTACGACAATTGTTGTCGCATTTGACTCGACCGTCTTTATCGAACGCGCAATTTCCGGGGTCTGGACCACCATGGCGGAAGCCATTTTTCTGGTGATCCTCGTGATCTTCTTGTTTTTGGGCTCGTTGCGAGCAGCCCTTTTGCCGGCAGCGACCATTCCGGTCTGCATTATTGCGACTTTTGGTGTCTTGGGCGTCTTTGGCTTCTCAATCAATCTGATCACGCTCTTGGCTTTGGTTCTCGCGATTGGCTTGGTTGTTGATGATTCTATTGTGGTTTTGGAGAATATCCAGCGCCGGATTGATCTGGGTGAGCCCGCACTAATTGCGGCACAGCGCGGTACCAACCAAGTGGCCTTTGCAGTAATCGCGACAACAGCCGTGTTGGTCTCCGTCTTCACGCCACTTTTGTTTACGGGTGGTTTCGTCGGTCGCCTGTTCGTCGAGTTAGCGGTGACGATTGCTTCTGCTGTGACGATTTCTGCCTTTGTTGCGCTAACGCTGACTCCCATGATGGGCTCGATTTTGTTGCGAACTGCGGACAAGACCAGCAGGCTTTCGGCCTTTATCGATAAATATTTCAACGCCGTGCGGGCCTCTTATGCTATCTCGATCAAGTCCAGCTTGAAAGCACCAAAAACGGCTTTCGTGGTCATGGGCATTGCCATCCTTGCAGCAGGATTCTTCGCAAGCAAATTGCCTAGTGAGCTTATTCCGCTGGAAGACCGCGGCAATATCACGGTTCAATTCAGTGGGCCTGAGGGCGCGGGCTTTGCTTATACTCGCCAGATCGTTGCCAAGATTGAACCGGTCCTTGCTGAATATGTTAAAGGCGGTGAGGCGTCTCGAACCCTCGTCATTGCGCCCAACTTTCAAGATCAGGGCACCAACCGGATGAATCGGGGCCTAAGTCGGGTCTTTTTGTCCGAATGGGGAACGCGCCGTGACGGCAATGTCATTGTCGATGAACTCAACCGCAAGTTGGCGGGTATTACTGGCGCGCAATTCCGCGCGACCATGCAGAATGCTTTTTCCGGCGGCCGCGGCAGCGGCGGAGGTGATGGGGTGTCGATTGTTCTGGGCGGAAGCGACTATCTGGCATTGGCGGCTGTTGCTGAAAAAATCGTTGCAAAAGGCCGCGCTAACGAAGGTTTCGCTCGGATCCGGATGAATTATGAGCCAATCTCGCCCAAGATCGAGATTGTTATTGATCGAGAACGGGCAGCAGCGCTTGGCGTCTCAGTCCAATCCATTGGTCGTACCTTGGAAGCCACTACGGGCTTGCGTCGGGTTGGTACCTATCCCGCCGACGGGGAGGAGTATGATGTCATTCTGCAGGTTGATCGGCGTGAGCGGCAAAGCGTAGAAGCGCTCGGGCGTATCTATGTACGTTCTGATCGCACCAGCGAGCTCGTGCCCCTATCCAACCTTGTCACCACCAAGAATTTGGGCGGTACAGATGACTTGCCCCGTGTCAATAAATTGCGTGCTGTCACGGTCACGGCAAATCTCACCAAGGGCTATTCCATTGGTGAAGCTTTGAAATGGCTGGAAGAAGCTGCGGCGGCTGACATGAAGCCTGATATGAAAATCGATTACACAGGCCAGGCGCAACAATTCAAAGAAGCAGGCTCTGCCATTGGCTTTGCCTTTGCTTTGGCTATTTTGATCGTCTTTTTGACTCTGGCTGCCCAGTTTGAAAGCTTCGTCCATCCCTTTACCATTATGATCACCGTGCCGCTGGCTATCGCCGGGGGATTGTTCGGGCTCTATGCTGCGGGCTTCAGCCTGAACATTTACTCCCAGATTGGGTTGATTATTCTTGTCGCCTTAGCGGCAAAAAACGGTATTCTGATTGTCGAGTTTGCCAATCAATTACGGGATGAAGGTCTTTCTGTACTCGACGCGATTTCCGAGGCCGCTGACCTGCGTTTGCGTCCGATCCTGATGACCTCTGTTGCTACCGTGGCTGGCGCATTGCCGTTAGCTTTATCGCAGGGGGCTGGCAGTGAAGCACGCGCCAATATTGGGGTTGTGGTGGTGTTTGGCGTTTTGTCTGCAACAGCTTTGACACTCTATGTCGTACCAGCAGTCTATTTGATGCTTGCCCGCTTCACCGGCAGTCCCGAAGCCCGCGCCAAGGCGATTGAAGACTTCGAGCGGGGCGAGACGCAAACTCAAACTGCCTCCGCCCAGTAACTTGGCAGAAACCGGCACTGGCGGGATTGGGGGCGTCAGGCTAAAATGCTGGTATGAACTTCAGCGCTCCTTTACCCAAGCCGCCTCTCTCGAAACGCGAGATAGATGTTCTTTCAATCTTGGAAGAACGCCTTCTGTGGCTCGCCTCGTGGACTATTCATAATGCCAATCATCTGCGCCTCAATCGTGACGGGTTAAAAGTGGGTGGGCATCAGGCATCGTGTGCTTCGATGACCAGTCTGATGACGGCGCTGTATTTCAGAGTCTTGCGGCCGCAGGACCGAGTCGCGGTCAAGCCACATGCCAGCCCCGTTTTTCACGGAGCGCAATATTTGTTTGGCCGCCAGACCCAAGACCAACTGGAACGGTTCCGCGGCCTTGGCGGCGCACAATCTTATCCCAGCCGGACCAAGGATAAAGACGATGTCGACTTCTCGACTGGATCTGTTGGGCTAGGTGTCGCCATGACAGGCTTTGCGGCCTTGGTTCAGGACTATTTGGCCGCTCGTGGCCGCGTTCCTGCCGGCTCAATGGGTCGCATGATAGCGCTTTTGGGTGATGCCGAGCTGGACGAGGGTAATATTTATGAGGCTCTGATTGAGGCCTACAAACATGATCTTCGTAATATCTGGTGGATTGTCGACTATAATCGCCAAAGCTTGGATGGCACAACGTCAGAACGGATGTGGGACCGGTTTGACGATATCTTTGAAACGGTCGGCTGGGACGTTTTGACCCTCAAATATGGTAAACGCCAGTTGGAGGCATTCGCCAAACGAGGCGGACAATCGCTTCAGACGTGGATTGAGTTGTGCCCGAACGATCTTTATGCCGCGCTTAGCTATCAAGGTGGTGGCGCTTGGAGGGAGCGCTTGGTGCAGGATTTGCCGATAGACGGACAAAATCTTGTCGGTACTTATGATGACGCAGCGCTATCAAATCTTATGACGCAATTGGGTGGCCACTGCCTTGAAACCCTGGTCGAAGCTTTTGAAGAAGCAGCGCTCGATGATCGGCCGAAGTTGTTCATTGCCTATACGGTCAAGGGCTGGCGATTGCCGTTTCAGGGCCATAAGGATAACCATTCTGGCTTGATGACCCCGGCTCAGATTGACGCTTTGAGGGAGTCCTTGGGTGTACCTGTCGGTAAAGAATGGGAAGCCCTGGCGGGGCTTAACCCGACGGATGAAGCAGCAGTGCGGGCTTTGATTGCGAAGGCCCCGTTTCAAGCCGACGTGCAACGCCGCTTTACCCCGCCACCTGTTGCCATTCCTGAAGCGTTTGAGGTGCCAAGCGGCAACCAGCAATCAACTCAGGCCGCCTTTGGCAAGATCCTTGCCGATATTGCCAAAACCGAAAGTGACTTTGCTGCCCGCATCGTTACCACTTCCCCAGACGTTACGGTCTCCACCAATTTGGGCGGCTTTGTGAACCGACGGGGTTTGTTCTCGCGCACTGCCACCAAGGACGTGTTTAAGGACCGCAAGATCGCCAGTTCCCAAATCTGGACGGGGTCCGACGCAGGCCAGCATATTGAACTCGGCATTGCGGAGAATAATCTCTTCCTCAATCTGGCAGCCTTTGGTCTGGCGGGGGAGCAGTTTGGCGAGCGCTTGTTCCCAATCGGTACACTCTATGACCCCTTCATTGCCCGCGGACTGGATGCGCTCAACTATGCGATTTACCAAAATTCACGCTTTCTCGTGGTCTCAACGCCCTCGGGTCTGACACTTGGACCCGAAGGGGGCGCGCACCAATCCATTAATACGCCCCTGATCGGGATAGGCCAGCCAGGACTGACCTATTGGGAGCCAGCTTATGCTGACGAATTGGCGCTCTTGATGCGGCACAGCTTTGTCGATCTGCAAGCAGAGACAGGCGGGTGCCATTATTTTCGTCTCTCGACACGCCAGCTTGCTCAACCGATTCGGCCCGATAACTGCTGGTGGGCCGGGGGCCTGGAGGGTGCTTACTGGTTGATTCCGCCAAATCCTGGCGCAGAGCTGGCTTTGGTCTATTGTGGAGCTTTGGCACCTGAAGCCCGCGCGGGCTTTGAAGCACTGAAGGAAGATTATCCCGGCATGGGCGTTTTGGCTGTAACGTCGCCAGATCTTTTGCATCGGGGCTGGACCACGGCGGGGCACGCGAACGGGTCGGGCGGGACGCGTATTGTAAGCCACATTGAAAAGCTTTTGAGCCCGTTGCATCCGCGGGCTGGGCTGATTACCTTGCTTGACGGTTCGCCGTCGGCTCTGTCGTGGGTTGGTTCAGTTTTGGGCCATCGGGTTCGAGCGCTTGGGGTAGAGCAATTTGGTCAAAGCGGTGACTTGCCAGACCTCTACAGGACCTATCGGCTTGATTGCGAGGCTATTTTGGATGCAGCGGCTAATCTCTGTTTTTGAGAAACTACGCATTGCTAGAGGTCCAAAAGCATGAATGTTGGCACTCAAATGCAGACGCTGCGGGGCTGCAACGTTTCAATTGCCGGGCGATCCAGCAGGTCTAAAAGGCTGGTTAGCTTGCCATCATTGGGACGAGTTAACTTCGCAAACCACTGCAGGTGTCGCAGGCGCGCGGCATAGGTCCCGAGCAAGGTTAAAAGGGCTTCATACATCCCGGCGTGACCGTCTAAACCCCGCTTCGGCTTGGCCCTTGAAGGTTATATTTTCTTTTGGGATCGGTGCGGCACCAACGAGGCTAGCTGCTTGCCCATTGTTTCTCAAACATTGTCTACGGTGCTCGGCATAATTGTGGGGACGACCGATCTGGCCGATCAGTCGCCCTTTCTAAGCGGGTTTGGCTAGAAGGAAGACGACAACCACGCCCACACCTGCCAACATTAAGTCAAGGTGCACCTGTTTCGTTAAAATAAGGGGAAAAGTGCCTGCGGGAGCGAGGTGGCTTGGCCAAGTTGGTTGGTCGATCGAGAAAAGATCATTCACCCCAGTTATTGCCCACATCTTCTATCACCAAAGGGCGGCAAATGCATGCACGAAGTTTGGACCTGCGCGCGCGTGAATGCTAGTGTGGAATGGCAAGGTTGCGCCCGAATCGCAATCAGACTGATCAGTAACAGACGGCTTACCCCTTGACCGATACTCCAGACACAGACGGCGCAGATCCGATCGAACCTAACCGCCCGGAGACCATGATCGTTGATACGAAGGGCATCACGCCGATCTCAATCGAAAATGAGTTGAAGTCCTCCTATTTGGATTATGCGATGAGCGTAATCGTGGCGCGGGCCCTTCCCGACGCGCGTGACGGTTTGAAACCTGTGCATCGTCGAATTCTATATGCGATGGGCGAAGGTGGCTACACGCCGGACAAGAAACACGTAAAATCATCGCGAATCGTTGGTGACGTGATGGGTAAGTATCACCCACATGGCGACAGTGCGATCTATGACGCGATGGTTCGCATGGCGCAGGACTTTTCCATGAGCCTGCCCTTGATTGACGGTCAGGGTAACTTCGGCTCAGTCGACGGTGATCCACCTGCCGCGATGCGTTATACCGAAAGCAAGCTGGCAAAAGTCGCAATGGCTTTGCTAGACGATATTGATGAGTCAACTGTCGATTTCCAGGACAATTATGACGGCTCTGAGAGTGAGCCTGTTGTCCTGCCTGCCAGATATCCGAACCTGCTGGTTAATGGTGCCGGCGGCATTGCCGTCGGTATGGCGACCAATATTCCCCCCCATAACCTAGGCGAGATTTGCGATGCCACCCTGGCGATCTTGGATAATCCAACCCTGACGGATCAAGATTTGCTCGATATCGTGCCAGGCCCCGACTTTCCAACGGGCGGGGAGATTGTTGGGCGAGCTGGCGCACGCAACGGCCTGTTAACCGGGCGTGGTTCTGTCATCATGCGAGGCAAAACGTCTGTCGAGACTATTCGAGGTGAACGCGAAGCCATCATCATTTCGGAAATCCCCTACCAGGTAAATAAATCCTCGATGATTGAGCGGATTGCGGAGCTTGTTCGCGAGAAGCGAGTTGAAGGCATTTCAGGGCTGCGCGACGAAAGCGACCGTCGGGGCATGCGGGTCGTCATTGAACTCAAGCGCGATGCTTCCGCGGAAGTCGTTCTTAATCAACTCTATCGCTATTCTCAGTTGCAGACTTCCTTTGGCGTCAATATGTTGGCGCTGGTCGGCGGGCGTCCTATTCAATTGTCGATGCGGGGCCTGATTCAGACATTCCTGACCTTTCGAGAGGAAGTGATAGCCCGTCGTACCCGTCATCGCCTGAACAAAGCCCGTGAGCGCGGTCATGATTTAGTTGGTCTGGCGATTGCTGTTGCGAACATTGACGAAGTGGTGCGCCTGATCCGGGAATCGCCAGATCCAGCCGCTGCCCGTCTGGCTTTGACCAGCCGTGATTGGCCTGCCCACGACTTGGCACCCATCATCCAATTGATTGCTGATCCACGCTCTGTTCTGACAGAGAGAGGCACAATCCGTATGAGTGAAGACCAAGCTCGCGCTATCTTGGACTTGCGTTTGCAACGTTTGACCGGATTAGGCCGCGACGAACTGTCGAATGAAGTGCGGTCACTGGCTGCCAAGATTGCCGATTTGCTGGATATCTTGAGGTCTCGCGTGCGGGTGATCGAAATTATCCGCACCGAGTTGTCCCATGTGCGCGATACCTATGCCGTGCCGCGTCGCACCGCCTTTATAGAAGCGGATCTTGATCTAGAAGATGAAGACTTCATCGAGCGCGAAGACATGGTGGTGACGGTTTCTCACGCCGGCTATGTGAAGCGTACCCTCCTTTCGACCTATCGGACCCAGAACCGTGGCGGACGTGGTCGTTCGGGCATGGAAACCAAGGATGAAGATTTCGTCGTCCGCCTATTTGCGGCTTCCACCCACGCCCCGATCCTGTTCTTCTCGTCAAAGGGAATTGTCTATCGCGAGAAGGTCTGGCGACTGCCGCAGGGCGATCCACGCACGAAAGGCCGCTCGATAGCCAATATCTTGCCAATCGAGAAGGATGAGAAAATCACCACCGTTATGCCACTACCCGAGGATGAGGATAGCTGGGGCAGTCTTGAGCTGATCTTTGCCACACGTAAGGGTAATGTTCGGCGCAATTCATTAGCTGATTTCCAGCGCGTGGCTCGTAGTGGCAAGATTGCGATGAAGTTCGATGATGAAGATGACCAAATTATCGATGTGGCCATTTGTTCCGATCACGACGACGTGTTGCTCACGACCCGTATGGGTCAGTGTATTCGCTTCCAAGCCACCGATGTCCGAGTCTTTAAGGGCCGCGATTCAACTGGCGTGCGCGGCATTACCTTGGCTGAAGGCGATGAGGTGATCGCCATGTCGATCCTACGCCATGTCGATGTGACAGCTGAAGAACGGGCAACCTATATCAAGCAAAGTCGCTCGGTTCAGGGTGAAGAGGTTGATGCCGCAGGTGCTGCTGACGTGGTTGAAGACGGTGCTGAAGGCGATACAGGGCCCGGCCAATTGTCGCCTGAACGCTATGCGGAACTCT
Organism: Maricaulis salignorans; assembly: GCA_943372135.1. Taxonomy (GTDB): domain Bacteria; phylum Pseudomonadota; class Alphaproteobacteria; order Caulobacterales; family Aquidulcibacteraceae; genus Aquidulcibacter. The sequence goes on from CALRXH020000001.1 coordinate 619,990, forward strand.
CTGCACGGGAACAATATGTGCTCGCAGTTGCTGAGGAGGGCCTTGGCAAGCGGGCTTCATCGTTCGAGTATCGCGTAACCAATCGGGGCGGAAAAGGTATTGTCGCCCATGATTTGTCTCGTCGTGGCGGCCAATTGGTCGCAGCTTTCCCAGTCGAGGAAACCGATGAAGTCATGATGGTCACAGACGGTGGTCAATTGATTCGCACGCGTGTAGATCAGATCCGGCGGGCTGGTCGGTCCACCCAAGGTGTGATGATCATCCGCGTTTCAGAAGGCGAGCGTGTGGTCTCGGTAGAGCGTCTGGCCGATATGGGCTCGGACGATGCTGAAGGTCAGGCAGAGGGTACCGATGCCACGCCAGCTGCACCCGGCAGCTAGAGGGTTGAACCCGCGCCATAAGGAGGAGACGTTGATGCGTGTTGGTCTTTATCCAGGAACCTTTGATCCAATCACCTTAGGCCATTTGGATGTGGTTGGTCGAGCGATCAAATTGTTCGATAAATTGGTGATTGGGGTCGCCATCAACCGAGACAAAGGGCCCATGTTCACGCTGGAGGAACGGGTGGCCATGGTGGTCAAGGACACGGAGCAATTCCTGCAATATGGCGCGATTGAAGTGCGCCCCATGGAAGGGCTGCTGATGAGCTTTGCTGAGCAAGTCGGTGCCACTTGCATTGTAAGAGGCTTGCGCGCGGTGTCGGATTTTGAATATGAATTTCAAATGGTTGGGATGAACCAGAAGCTAAATCCACATATCGAAACTGTCTTTTACATGGCCGATGTTCAGCATCAGGCGATTGCATCGAGGCTTGTCAAGGAAATCGCCCGTTTAGGCGGTGATGTTACGCCCTTTGTAAGTCCCAATGTTGTTGATGCCCTTAAGGAGAAACTCACGTGAGACAGCAAGTTCTTGCCTTGGTGTGCTTCGGATTTGCCTTCTTTGGCGGCGCAATCGTGTGCGCCCAGGCGAGCGGGCCTGCGTTGCGAGTTGTGCCTATGGGTGAGTCTATTCCCCCTAAGAGAACGTCTGCGAACAAGGCATCTATCCCCGCACCCAAGGCTGCTGGTTATAAGGCGGCCACGGCAAAACCTGCAGCGGCCGCATCTGTAGCCGCGCTCCCAGTCTCGACCGCCGGAGCGGAGAGCGCAGCAAGGCCTGTCATAAAACCGGCGGCAGTGGTTGCAAAATGGACAACGCCGTCACCACCGGTAGCGCCCGCTACGACCAAACCTGTGGCACCAACTGCGCCTGCTCCTGCCAGCAAACTAGCGTTCCCATCAGAAGATTGGCGCGTGCTGGAACCGGAGAATGCGCTGATTTTCGAGACAACCAAGGGTCGCATCATCCTAGAACTAGCTCCTGAACTGGCCCCGGGTCATGTTGCGCGCGTCAAAATGCTGGCGCGGGAAGGATTCTATAATGGTCTAGCCTTCCATCGTGTGGTCAATGACTTCATGGCCCAAGGAGGCGACCCAAAAGGAGATGGCACTGGCGGCTCAGACCAGCCTGATTTGCGGGCGGAGTTCAATTTTCGGCGTGGCTCTGCTTCTAGCTTTGTGCGCGCGGTTGATCGTGGCGGGGCCGCCGTCGGCTGGATTGGTACCATTCCCGTGACTTCCCAGATGGATGTGTTGATGGAGCGGACGTCCGACAAAAAGGTTGCGGCTTGGGGTAATCATTGTTTGGGTGTTGCCAGTATGGCGCGCGGCAGCGACGAGAATTCCGCCAATAGCCAATTCTTCTTGATGCGGGCGGCTTATCCGACATTGGATCGTCGCTATACGATTTGGGGTCGCGCTGTTGTTGGGATGGATGTCATTCGTGCCTTTAAGGTCGGTGAGCCGGTCGTCGATCCAGACAGGATGATTTCGGTTCGTGTTCTCTCTGATGTTCCTGAGTTCGATCGACCTGCTATCATGGTGCAACGCGCCGATGGGCCAAGCTTCCAAGCTAAGCTGAATGCGACTTTAGAACAGCGTGGCGCAGCCTTTTCCAACTGCGATCTAGCTCCCGAAGGCCGGATTGTCCGCTAAGCCAGTTCGAGCATTGCTGACATCAGTTGCGGCAAGGGCTTTGCTGCGCGCGCGTGACCGTTTAGGACCGCTTGCGACATGGAGATGATTATGAGCCAAGATCTCGAAAACACGCTTATCCTAGAACTTAGCACTGGTACGGTCACAATAGGCCTGCGTCCAGACCTGGCCCCCGGCCATGTGGAGCGCATTAAGGAATTGGCTCGTGAGGGCTTTTATGATGGAATTGTCTTCCATCGGGTGATCGACGGTTTCATGGCCCAAGGCGGCTGTCCCAATGGCAGCGGCATGGGTGGCTCCAAAAAGCCAGACCTAAAAGCCGAATTTAATGCTGAACCCCATCTCGAAGGTGTTTGTTCGATGGCGAGGACGAATGCACCCCATTCGGCCAACAGCCAATTCTTTATCTGCCTGGATGATGCCACGTTTCTGGACCGTCAATACACGGTTTGGGGTAAGGTTGCTTCGGGTATGGAGGCTGTCCATGCTTTGCCTAAGGGTGAGCCACCACGCGCACCTGGCAAAATCATCTCGATGAAAGTTGCCGCAGACACGCCGTGAGCCTGGCCACGATTTTCCTAATAATCGAGCTTCTGCTGGAATATTAGGGGTCAATGCATTGAACTTGTCAAAGCGGCCTGGCACCTTGGCCCTGTTGGGCTTAAGCTCTCCAGCCCAGAAGTTGACGTAAGGAAACCGATTTTTGCGGTAGAGCTTGCGTTGTCGTCGCTGGGCCCATCTGATCGCCCCATTTACGCGATGACTTAATTTGGTTGTCGTAGCGTGAGTTCTTGGCTTTTTTACGTCATAATGAGCCAGAGGGCTCGATTGTTCTGTTTGAAGATCATGCAAATATACGACGGTGGTGTGTTGGCGGCAGACCTACTTAAAGCAACGCCCACTCTACCTGAAGCAGATAGAGTGGGTAAGTTGTTGCTCTCCTTTGAAATCAGAGTGCAACTTTGATCCCAATGGATCAGACTGCGCTCTAATTGCAGCTGGCAGCTTTAGTTGATTTGGCCGGATCGGACTGAATTGCTAAACTACGCCTGCGCAGAGTTTGGGCACTCTGTTCAAGCTGCTCAAATTCTTTAGACCGAATTTGGACGATTTGCCTCCTTGCCGACGGCCTTAGCCGCCACAACTGAGGCGTTTCGACGAGCGATCTACCTGAAGGACGACTATGCAGCTCTGTGAGTTTGACTTTGACCTACCTGAGGATTTGATCGCGTTGCGGCCAGCTGCACCGCGCGATTCGGCGCGCCTTCTGGTGTCCAAGCCTAATGAAGCAATTGAGGACGCGATCGTCTCTGAATTACCCACTTATCTGCGCGCTGGCGACGTGTTGATCTTTAACGATACTCGCACCCTACCGGCCTCTCTAAAGGCAAGCCGTGCGCAGCGTGGCCCTTTTGGCGGGCCAGTTCTTGTCGATATTAATTTGCATCAACGTTTGGATGGTTCGCATTGGAGGGCCTTTGTGCGCCCAGCAAAGCGGGTAAGTCTCGGCGATGTATTGACCATTCATGAAGAGTTGCAAGCAGCCGTGGTGGCGCTTGGTGAATCAGGGGAGGTGACTTTAGCCTTCTGTAAATCCGGGATGGAGCTCGATGAGGCAATTGGGCAGTTTGGTTCTATGCCGTTACCGCCCTATATTGCGCGCAAGCGGGCCGTCGATGCCCAAGATGCGCAGGATTATCAGACAGTCTATGCTCGAACAGAAGGGTCGGTCGCCACCCCAACAGCCGGCCTGCACTTTACCCCCGCTCTTCTTAAATACCTGGGTGACTCTGGGATTGAATGTCACTGGGTGACTCTACATGTGGGGGCGGGGACCTTCTTGCCGGTCAAGGTCGACAATATCCACGATCATGTGATGCATGCTGAGACCTATGAGGTCAGCACGAAGACGGCCGGGGCTGTTGCACGCGCCAAAGCCGAAGGGCGGCGCGTGATTGCTGTTGGCACTACGAGTCTGCGAACATTGGAATCTATTGTCGATCCCGATGGCCAGTTCAGAAGGTTGAACGGTGACACCTCTATTTTCATTACGCCGGGTTATAAGTTCAAAGTCTTTGATGGGCTGATCACCAATTTTCATTTGCCAAAATCGACTCTTTTGATGCTGGTTGGGGCTTTGATTGGGATGGAGGCTTTGCGCGACGTCTATCGCCATGCCATTGACGGGCGGTATCGGTTTTATTCATACGGCGATGCGAGCTTGCTTTGGAAAGCACCGACTTCATGAGCTTTACCTTTACCCGGCATGCAGAAGATGGTTTGGCTCGGACTGGCTTGCTTGACACCCCGCGTGGCCAGATCCGGACTCCGGCTTTTATGCCGGTAGGTACGGCCGCAACAGTTAAAGCCATGAGTGTGGATCAAGTGAAGTCCACGGGTGCAGATGTTTTGTTGGGCAATACTTATCATTTAATGTTGCGTCCGGGTGGCGAACGTTTAGCCCGTCTAGGGGGGCTCCATCGCTTCATGGGTTGGGATAAGCCTATCCTGACAGATTCAGGAGGTTTCCAGGTTTGGTCTCTGGCTGGCTTGCGCAGAATGAGCGAGAACGGTGTTGAGTTCCGCAGCCATATCGATGGCTCAAAACACATGCTGACACCGGAGCGTTCTATCGAATTGCAAGCGGACCTGATTGGGTCCGACATCAGTATGCAATTGGATGAGTGCACAGCGTTTGGTTCTTCCTATGAGGAAGCTCTTGTTTCGTTGGAGTTGTCCGCGCGCTGGGGGGCGAGGTGCAAGGAAGCATTTGGACGAACCCGTGCGACCCAAGCCCTGTTTGGCATTGTTCAAGGCTCGGTCTATCCGGATTTGCGTGCGAGATCAGCTCAAGCCTTAAAATCTATTGGCTTTGATGGCTATGCCATTGGCGGGTTGGCAGTAGGGGAGGGGCATGAACTGATGTGTCGGACCCTCGATCTAACAGTCCCCGAATTGCCGCAAGAGAGGCCGCGCTATCTGATGGGCGTTGGAAAACCAATTGATCTGCTCGAAGCCGTCGCGCGGGGGGTCGATATGTTCGACTGTGTCCTGCCGACCCGTGCTGGTCGACACGGCCAAGCTTGGACATGGGATGGGCCGATCAATATCAGGAATGCTCGATTTGCCGAGGATATCGCCCCGATTGATCCATCAAGCATATGCCCAGCCAGTAGCCAGTGGTCGAAGGCCTATTTGCATCATTTGTTTAAGGCCGAAGAGATTTTAGGCCAAACCTTATTGTCGTGGCATAATTTGGGGTTTTATCAGGACTTGATGGCACACCTGCGAGCCGCGATTAATGCAGGCCGATTCTGGGAGGCTCGCCAAATGTTACGTGTAAAATGGGGATTTGATCGCGCTTAGTTGTTGCTACTTAGCAAGAAGTATTTGGATATCAGGATTAACATTTTTTCGCCTCAGCCAGCCCGCGCAGATATCCACGACGCACCATGCCCCGCTCCTCGGCTTCAGCATACAAACGGTCGGCTTTCGAAGCACCCGTTAACATGCGCACCAATCTGCGCTGAGGGACCAGCAGCGACGTGATGCCTCGGACTGCTTCTGTGGCCCCTTCCTTAGCCATGTTCTCACCCTTCGAGGCCATCGTACCATCATCGTGGCCAGCAGCGGGCTCTACATCTCCTTGCAGAGCTGCATTCAATTGCTGTATTTCATATTGTATCCATTGACAGCTCTGACCGGTCGGTGGGGCGTATGGGTCGCTAATTCTGGCTAGGGCTGCCGGAATTTTTCGGCGGACAATTCCGAAATCTCGCAAGGGCTGGACGGCAGCTTGAGAAGCTGCCGTCCCAATGGATTCGCTATTTGCTCCGTCATCGCTGGTGGTAGCGCTGGTGGATGCGGGTGTCTTTGATCCAGCCATACTGGTACAACCTGACAACACAAAGAGGCCTATCACTGCCATCGCAAAAGAGGACAATCGGAGCGGCGGCGGCCTAACTCCAGCATGATTATTGGCGAGAGGATGAGAGTTGCACATGGTGTTGTTTCACTTCCGAGCGGTGTATTTCAAATCTACCCCCCGTTTGACTTGCCCTGTCGGGACTAGATTGGTCAAGCCAAACTTGCAAGCTTATCGCTTTGAAGGTGGTGAATTCCCGATTCCAAAAGATGGACCCTTTCGCATTTTCTCTTTGTTAGGTATCCTAAAACCCGACAAAAGACATGTCAGGCTCCGTGCGTGGATGATTTGCGACTAAGGGGGAGCTAATTTGGCTGTTCTGTGTATCTGGAACTAAAACAAAGCGAAAGAACAGTGTTGCGACCTTTTAAATTTGCCCGTGAACTTCACCTATGGGCATTGACTGTAGGCAGCCCTGTGCTTATCAGCGCCCCTCACACCCGGACCGCGGAATCGCGAATCCCAGTTTTTGGGAGCCTGTAGCTCAGCCGGTAGAGCAACTGACTTTTAATCAGTAGGTCCCGGGTTCGAACCCCGGCGGGCTCACCATCTTTGGTCGAACCGTTTCCCATGTAGGTTGAGGCTTTTTGCTATGGAACCAATGGCCACTTGAGCGCGTGCGGCGCTAAAGCAACACTGTTGCAGTTAATACGCTAAAATGGTCTCGGGAAGATGTCTAACCCGCGAGCAAGTAGTTGACCTCTCGTTTTGATCGTTTAATAAGTGCGTTGAGCGTCCAGCCGGGCGTTATCGATTTATGAGGGAAATAGACCCATGAAGAGAATTTGGCTTTGCGCCTCTGCAGTTATCGCATTGGCAGCCGCGCCAGGCATCGTATCTGCTGATGGTTGGTATGGTAGCGCAGGCACTGGCTATAGCATCGGTGGCAGCGTTGACATTGATGCCCCTGTGAACCCCTCGGGCGTTGGTCAGTCGCCATACATGATTGGCCGGGGTGCCAAGGGTGACGGCGGTTGGGGCGGAAACATTGCTTTAGGCTATGGTTTCGAGAACGGTTTCCGCATTGAGGCTCAATTGGCCAAAGGCAATGCTGGTTTCAAGGACAGTGGCGTTTCGGCCACCGCCGGTAATAGCGGCGTTTGGACCGCAATGTTGAATGGCCTTTACGATTTCAACCGCGACGGCAACATTAATCCGTTCATCGGTGCTGGTGTGGGTTTGGCTCGCGTCGACTTGGTCGCTAGCTCATTTGACAAAGCAAACGCCTCAAACCCTCTGTTAGTATTGAGCCGTGCTTCTGCTGTTTCGATCAACGACAGTGATACGGGCTTCGCTTGGCAGTTAATTGCCGGTTTGGGCTTGAAGTTGTCCGAGCGTCTGAGCGCTGACATTACTTATACTTATGTCAACGTGGCTGACTTGTCGTTTGCGGGTACCGGCCGCGTTCGTAGCAATAGCTTCGGTGGGTCTTCCACCTCTCCTCTGACCTTGGGTGCTGGTTCGGGTACCAGCGGTTTGCCAGGCATTGGTGGGGTAGGATTGGGTCTGCGTTATTCTTTCGCAGCTCCTCCTCCGCCTCCTGCTCCACCACCACCACC
>CALRXH020000002.1:0-336020 GCA_943372135.1 Maricaulis salignorans
GACCGGGCGCAAGCAGGCCGACTGGCCGCCCAGCACGGTATGAGGGCCTTAGTCCTCGATGATGGCCACCAGAACCCAGCCTTGGCGAAATCCCTATCCCTCGTGATTGTGGATGGGCAAACAGGTTTTGGCAACGGCTATTTGATTCCAGCTGGACCCTTGCGGGAGAAGCCAGCCATTGGCCTTGCGCGCGCGGATGCTTTGATCTTGATGGGCCCTGTTTCGGACGAGACGTTGGAAGATATTGACGGGTTTAACGGTCCCATTTTTAAGGCCTCGCTGCAGGCCAAACCTGTCGCGATTTCAGGCCCAGTTTTGGGTTTCTGCGGTATCGGCCGGCCTGAGAAGTTTGACGCGACCTTGCGTGAACTGGGGCTACATGTGGTGGATATGTATCCATTTGACGATCATCACCGCTATCGTCCTGACGAGCTCGCCCGGCTGGAAGAAACGGCACAGGCCGCTGGCGCAACGCTTGTAACCACGCAGAAGGATTTTGTCCGCCTACCACCCGCATTCGCAGCCAATGTTCGCGTGGTCCCGATCGAGGCGGTTTTGGCCGATGAAGCGGCCTTTCTCGCCTTTTTGTGCGGCAAACTCGACAGCCATGTCAGGCAGGATTAGGATCTTTCTATGACAGCAGGTCGTCGCGAGTCCGTCTTTAAACGCCTCGAATCTTGGGCGTTTCACACCTATTGGAACCGGATCAACCGGATGTCCTTGGACGAAGCTTCCAATGCAGGCGCTGGCTTTGCCCGCACCTTTGGGCCAATCACGAGCGCGCATAGGACCGCACGTTATAACATGCGCTTGGCCTTTCCGCGCATCACGCCCGTCGAAGAGCGCGAGATGCTCGATGCCATGTGGGACAATCTAGGTCGCGTGGTGGGGGAATTTCCGCATTTGTCCTCCATGGGCTTGTTTACGCCCGCTAGCCGAGCAGAATTTGAAGGCTTGGAAATTCTCGACCGCTATGTCGGGACCGGCAAAGCTGGCGTCTTTGTGTCGGGTCATTTCGCCAATTGGGAAGTCATGCCCGCGGCAATCGTGCGGCGTGGGGTTGATTGCCGTGTCACCTACCGGCCGGCCAACAACATTTGGGTTGATGACACGATTGTCAAAGCCCGCGCCGATTATGGCGTGCGCCTGTTTGCACCGAAGGGGCCGTCGGGTGGAGTTAGCTTGATGCGAATCCTCGCCAAGGGTGGCTCGGTCGCCATGATGAACGACCAGAAGTACGAAACCGGCGTCGAAGCCCCATTCTTTGGCCATCTCTGCAAGACCGCCGATGGCCCGTCGCGTCTGGCATATCGCTTTAAAGCTCCCTTGCAGACCATGACGGTGAAGCGCTTGTCTGGGGCGCACTTTAAGGTCGCGATTCAAGAGCCGATGATGATGGACTTTGATGCGCCGATCGATGAGGCGGTCCATGCCTCTGTCCTGCGTATCAATCAATTCATGGAAGAAAACATCCTGAAGGCGCCCGAACAATGGTTCTGGGTTCACGCGCGCTGGCCTAAGAAGGCTTGGATCGACGCCGGTGTGATGGATTGATCATTTTTGATTGGCCAATCTTGATGTCAGGTCTAAGTTATGGATATGGACCGCATCGAGGCACTGAGATATCGCGCAGGGGCGACAGCCAAGCTTGCCTTTTATGCCGCCCATTACGGTCTCTCTCGCGCCACATCGGCTCCGTTTGATCGGCCAGGCGAGGTACCCTTTAACTCCGACAAGCCCAAACCAGATCTAGCCCGCATGCGTCAGGCCTATATGTCCGCCTTTACCCAAGACATGGCCAATATTGGCGCGGGGCTTTACCTCGCTCCACTGGCCAAAACAGAACTCGCCCAGACGCGCAAAAGCCTCGCCTATCTGCGCGATGTGAAAGCGATTGATCAGCGTCGCTTGACCAAGAATGGCGTCGAAGTTCGCGATGAGGGTCTAGGGGAGGGGTTTCCGGCTTATTTCCGACAGAATTTCCATTGGCAGAGTGGTGGGTGGCTGACACCTGAAAGTGCCGATCTCTATGATTTCCAAGTCGAGACGATTTTTACGGGCTCAGCCGGTGCCATGCGCCGGTCAACGGGTTTGGCGCTGTTGGCGAAGAGCCTAAAAGGCGTCGATCAGCGCACAACCACCTGCGTTGAACTTGCCTGTGGGACCGGGCAATTGGCACGCGAAGTGATGCGCAATTTCCCGCGGTTGCGCTTTACGGCGCTGGATATGTCACCACCCTATGCAGCAGCGGCGAGGAAGGTGTTGAGCCCCTATCTAACCGCAACCGCCATCAGCGGCGCAGCAGAGGCGACACCCTTTGTCACCGCCAGTGTAGACCGCGTCCTGTGCGTCTATTTGTTTCACGAATTACCGCCGAAGATCCGCAAAGCCGTGGTGGCAGAAGCTGCACGCATCCTGAAACCCGGCGGGAATTTTGTCCTCGCTGATGCGCTTCAGACAGGCGATGATCCCAACCTCGACCGGCTGTTGGATGCATTCCCCGTGGGTTTTCACGAGCCGTTCTTCAACTCCTATCTAATGGCCGACATGAAGGCCTTGTTTGACTCGGCGGGCTTTGATTTTGTCGAGGGCGCGCAGGCCTTTTTGACCAAGGGCTGGATGTTTCAAAAGCGCTGTAATTAACGGGGCTTACCCTCTCGCCATTCAGCCCTAGCCTAACGTCGCGCGATGGAGAGGTGACGGGGCCTCCGCAACATCCTATGAATGTCCGACTTGTGGCCATGTGCTGGATGGAGAGCCGAACTTGGGTGTGCTCAACTTTATTTCCGATATCTGGGATATCTTAGCCATATCATCCATGATGGTGGCCGCAACCGTGACAATTCATTTTGTGGGTCTTGCCGCCTTAATGGCCATGATCCGACAAAGACCGCCGTTGACTAACCCGCATGGGCTGCACTTCCCGCTCCGGGTTCTGGCAATTCTATTTGTGGTATTTGGCCTGTTTGGCGTGCATACAGTCGAGATATGGCTCTATGCGGTTGTCTATCATTTTGGCCTGCATGCCTTTCATGATTTTGAAACGGCGCTTTACTTCTCGACCGTTACCTTTGTATCGCTTGGCTATGGCGATGTGATCCTGCCGCGCGATTGGCGACTTGTCGGCGCCATAGAGGCGGCGAATGGGGTGATCCTGCTGGGCTGGTCGACGGCGTTTCTGATCACCCTTATTGGTCGACTCCGCGCGCTCGAGCACGAATGGCTCGACCATAAGGCGGACTAACCCGACGCTAGGCGAACCGTAAAGGGGTGGGCAATCAGCCACTTCTTGCACCTATCTGGATCCTGAAAAGTTGCATCGCGCGCGATTGCCCTCTAACCAGTTGCCGACATAATTGAGCCGGGATTAAGGCTGTTAACTTCAGGGGCGCGCGGACCAAGATGTTTGATAAGATTCTGATTGCAAATCGCGGCGAAGTCGCTGTTCGCATCATCAAGACTTGCCGCCGGATGGGTGTGAAGACCGTCATCGTCTATTCCGAAGCGGACCGCGATTCTATGGCCGTTGAGATGGCCGACGAGAAGGTCTTTATAGGGGCAGCACCAGCGTCTGAATCCTATCTGGTGATCGACAAAATTATGGCTGCAGTCAAGGAAACGGGCGCGCAGGCTGTCCACCCGGGCTTTGGCTTCTTGTCGGAGAAGGTTGAGTTCGCGCAACGTTGTGCGGACGAGGGGATCGTCTTTATCGGCCCGAACCCGCATGCCATCCACGCCATGGGCGATAAGATTGAAAGTAAGAAGACGGCGGCAGCGGCTGGCGTATCCTGCGTGCCCGGCCATATTGGCGAAATTGCCGATACCGCCCATGCGGTTACCATTTCCGAAGAAATTGGTTATCCCGTCATGATCAAAGCTTCGGCTGGTGGTGGTGGTAAAGGCATTCGAGTGGCCTATGACCGCAGGGATGTCGAAGAAGGCTTCCCCGCCGTGCGCGCTGAGGCCAAGAACGCCTTTGGCGACGACCGCATCTTTATCGAGAAATTCATTCTGGCACCGCGCCATATTGAAATTCAGGTATTGGGCGATAAGCACGGCAATGTCGTGCATTTGTTTGAGCGTGAGTGTTCGATCCAGCGTCGCAACCAGAAGGTTATCGAAGAGGCCCCAAGCCCGCTTCTTGATGAGGTAACCCGCGAAGCCATGGGGGCCCAAGCTGTGGCTCTGGCCAAGGCCGTGGGTTATGACAGTGCCGGCACCGTGGAGTTCGTGGCCTCTGGCAAGGATAAGAGCTTCTATTTTCTGGAAATGAACACCCGCCTGCAGGTGGAGCATCCGGTTTCTGAAGCTATTACGGGGCTTGATCTTGTTGAGCAGATGTTACGCGTCGCTGCGGGGGAGGCTTTGTCCTTCCGGCAATCAGACCTGTCGATCAATGGCTGGGCGATCGAGAGCCGGATTTACGCCGAAGACCCGTACCGTAACTTTTTGCCCTCGATTGGCCGCCTGAAGCGCTATTTGCCTCCTGTCGAAGGCGACTTTGGCAGCCACAAGGTGCGCAATGATGCTGGTGTGCGCGAGGGTGACGAGATTTCGATCTATTATGACCCGATGATCTCTAAGCTGGTGACTTGGTCCTCAACCCGGCTGGCGGCGATTGACGCCCAAGCAGCGGCTCTCGACACGTTTGCCATTGAAGGCATTCAGGACAATATTCCGTTTTTGGCCGCCGTCATGGAGGAAGCGCGCTTCCGCTCTGGCGATATCACCACTGCCTACATCAAGGATCAATTCCCTGAAGGCTTTAGGGGCGCACCTTTAACTGACAAGATTTTGCGCCTGATGGCTGGTGTGGGTGCCCTGGTCCATATGCGCAAGCTGGAACGTGACGCCCAAATCAGTGGCCGTATGACGCCGCATAAGCCGATCCGCTCAGACTGGGTTGTCCGCATCGAAGGCACCTATCACCCCTTACATGTCGAGATCACCAATGGGGGCGCGCATATCCGCTTTGAGAGTGGGGACACGATCGACATCATTAGTGGCTTCAAGCCAGGCGACCGGTTGATCACCGGGGTTGCCCATGCCTTTGGCGTGTTTGAGAATGAGGGCTTTGCCGTCAAGTTTAAAGACCGCACCCAAGGCTATGAGTTCCAATATCGCGGTGCTAAGGCCGTCGTGATCGTCGCCACGCCGCGTGACGCTGAGTTGCACGCCAAGCTGCCCGAGAAGGTCGCGGCCGACACGTCGCGCATGATCATCTCGCCCATGCCAGGGCTCGTAGTCTCCATTGAGGTGGAGGAGGGCCAAGAGATTAAATCAGGTGAGGCCATCGCCATTGTCGAGGCCATGAAGATGCAAAATATCATTCGGGCAGAACGCGACGGCAAGGTAACCAAGGTCCATGTCGGTGCAGGCGCAGCTGTCGCCGCTGACGAGATCATGGTGGAATTGGGCTAAACGAGCCCGCCTAAGCTAATCCCTAAACGAGCCATGGGCTTGGGTCGCCTTCTTGGGCGATTAGCGCGAGGCCATGGGCGATTGAGACGAACTGGTCCCCCGTCTCTACTTTAGAAGCCCCAAAGCGGTGCTCAAACAGCGCCTTGACGGCGGGCACAAAGCTGGAGCCGCCGGTCAGGAAGACCCTATCAATCCCGCCCTCGTCGAGACCTGCGGCAACAAATGCCTCGCTGACACAGGCGTCGATCTGGGCCAAATCATCGGCGATCCAGCTTTCAAAGTCAGCCCGGGTGAGGGGGTTGAATATCTCTTTGCCGCCAAAGGACAGGCGGAATGTCGCCTGCTCTTCCTGGCTCAGGGTCGTCTTCACCGCTGCAATCGACCGATAGAGGTGATAGCTCGCTTCAGCATCTAGGAAGTCGAGGAAGGCGTGGATTTTCTCGGGCTGCAGCGCTTGTTTGGCAAGCTTCTGCAGCTCTTGATAGTCCCGCGTATGTCGCATAATTGACAATTGGTTCCACTGGGAAAACCGCCCATAAAATGCCAGCGGGACCGGCAGGACTTTCCCGTCACTGGCATAATGGGAACCCTTACCAAACAGGGGTGACACCAGGTGATCAATGATGCGCTGGTCGAAACTATCGCCCGCTATGCCAACACCCCGGTGGGCGAGGGCTTCCGCCGAATGCATTTTTTGCCCGCGCCGAAAGCGGATGATGGAAAAGTCGCTGGTGCCACCGCCAAAGTCAGCGACCAGAATGGTGGCATCTTGGGTGAGGCGCTGGGCAAAGAAGAAGGCTGCAGCTACGGGTTCGTAGACATGGGCGATATCTTCAAAGCCCGCTTTGGTCAGCGCCGCCTGATACCGTGTGTGGGCGAGCGCCTCGTCAGATCGACTGCCCGCAAAGCGCACTGGCCTTCCGATCAGCACGCGCTTGGGGAAGGGCTCACTGGCGCGCTCGCTTAACCGGCGCAAAAAGGCGGCGAGCAAGTCTTCAAACCGCCACGCCTTATTCTGAATGACCGTGCTGGTGAATAAAGGACTGGCGGCAAAGGTCTTGAAAGATTGGATAAAACGGCAATCTCCGCCCAGCTCTAAAAAACGGTCAATCGCCCATGGACCGACCTCCATCATCGCCTTGGCGCGGTGGTCATCCTCCTCATGCCAAAAGCACAAGACCGAGCGGCAGGCCTGAACCAAATCTTGCTCATAGGCAAAATGAATCGCACGGCTTTGGCCCTGCCCATCGGGCAAGGTTGCAACGCTATTGGTTGTCCCGAAATCGAGACCAAGGGTTGGCGTATGGCGCATGGAGGCGCGGGGCTTAACGGGATCAACCTCGCAAGTCCAGCCCCAATGGACGTCAATGAGAGCGAGCTCAACCCAGTAGCGTAGTTCTTCGCTTTTAAGGTTGTATGATAGTCTTGCCGAGAACAGATGCGACTGAGTTCGATCAACTCATGCAGCTTAGGCGTTCTAGCCGCGCGGGGCGGCCCTCTGGCTTACCGAGGAAGATGGCACCCACCCTCTAGCGTCAAACTCGTCCTCAACCTCAACAAAGCCAGCGCTTGTTTGACCTGTTGGATACACAATATCGCCTGCTTCCAAGGTTCGGATCGATTTGCCTGTTTGTAAAGCTGTCTCGCGCATGGTTGTCGCCCGGATGACGTTGAGTGCGGCTTGGGGTGCCTTTTGTGCTGCATTCCCGGTCTGGGTGCGCATAAATTCGACCAGATTATTGAACGCCTCCAAATAAGCAATCGACACTACCCTGCCCATGTCGGTGTCTTCATAGCCCCCGCCAGCCCCTGCGAAGCCAACAAAACCTCCACCGACACCAAAGGAAACATCGCGTTTGGATGAAGTGCCTTCAGCGGTATAGATTTCTTCCGTCGTTCTCGCATCAATCAGTCCAATGCTGACTTGGGCTTCGGCTACATTGGAACGCATACCGCCCAAAATACCGCCCGCACGACCGCCGATAAGCCCTCCCGCGATAGCACCAATGGCTGAACCCTTTGTACTTGCGTCAGCTGTGATCATATCTGGTACGATAAAGTAATCGGCGGACTTGATCTGTGCTGCGCCTTGATTACTACCCCTTTGTAACTGACCGCGATTGGCCAGGGACTGCTCGCGCTCACGCATTGCTAAACCGCGGTTGCGGTCGACAATGCGAAGGCAATTCGAACGCGCCGCCATGACTTTGATTAAGCGTTCAGGAGCCGCAAGATTATAGCGGAGCCACCATTGATTTTCTGGTTCTTCAATCGCAACTGTCCCAATCGGGGTTTCGCATTTGGTGACTTCGGTCAGTTGCTGTTTGTCTTTTTCTTTGTTCCAGCCCTTTTCGCCCTTTTTAAACTGAGCGCCCGCATCACCGGCGAAAGCTGCCGCCAGCATGCAACCGCCAACAGCAGCAAATCCCACGAATTTGTTGAAAGTCATATTATTGCTTCCCTTTGATCACGGATCAGAATGTGACAAATGATAACACTTGCTACAGGCACCCGCAAATCATTCCTTTGATTTTTACCCCACCGAGCCTGCGCGGTCGCGGCCTTGGACTTGGAACATCCAGCCGGGATATTCGGACGGCATAGCGGACACCTTGTCCAAAACGGCTAGATCATCGCCGGTCAGTTTAACGTCAACGGCCTTGAGATTGTCGGTCAATTGATCTTCGGTCTTGGCCCCGATGATGACGCTAGTGACCCAAGGGCGGTGTAACAGCCACGCTAGAGCAATTTGCGCGACGCTGACGCCATGGGCGGCGGCAATCGGTTCCATCGCTTCGATGCAATCAAATACGCGGTCCTTATTGACCGGTGGGAAGTCAAAGCTGGCGCGGCGGGCGTTGTTGGGGCCTGCTTGATCGCGCTTGAACTTGCCAGATAACAAGCCCCCCGCCAGCGGGCTCCAGGGCAGAATAGCGAGGCCTTCACTTTGGGCCAATGGCACAACTTCGCGCTCGAGATCGCGAGAAGCCAAGGTGTAATACATTTGCATCGATTCAAAGCGGGCAAAGTTTTTGCGTTCGGAAATGCCATTGGCCTTGGCGGTTTCCCACGCGGCACGATTACACAGACCGATATAGCGCACCCGGCCAGAGCGAACGATGTCGTTCAGCGTATCCATCACCTCATCGAGTGACGTCAAAGGGTCATAGCCGTGGATTTGGTAGAGATCGACATGATCCATGTTCAGGCGCTTGAGGCTCGCGTCAATGGCGTCAAACAAATGCTTGCGCGATAGGCCCGAGATATTGCGCGCCGTCTGCCTGCGGGTGGCTTCTGCTTGGGCGTGCGGGCTGGCGTCTGGTGGCAGGAGGTCTAGCACACGGCCATGGGCTTTTGTGGCGATGACGATTTCGTCGCGCCGCAGGCCCTTATCCCGAATGGCTTGCCCCAGCATTTCCTCGGACAGGCCATTGGCATAGACATCGGCGGTATCGAAGAAGTTCACTCCGGCATCAAAGGCTTGGCGGACAAGGGTGCTGGCTTGATCCTGATCCTGGCCGCCAATCACGGTCCAAAATCCATCCCCGCCAAAGGTCATGGTCCCCAAGCAAAGTTCTGAAACGACGAGGCCTGTCCGGCCCAGAGTTTTATATTTCATTGCGCGCTCCCATGCTTGTTATGGTGGATTTAAGTCGAGGCTACACCGCCTGCTGCGTCCTTGGCTATCTCTAAATGCGACTTGGGCTTAAGTGCGCAACATGAGTGACAGCTATGATGTAATCGTCATTGGGGCAGGGGCTGCAGGCTTGATGGCTGCCGCACGCGCCGGCCAACGTGGCCGTAAGGTTCTCTTGTTGGAACATACCGATACGGTGGGGGCTAAAATCCTGATATCGGGCGGGGGCCGGTGTAATTTCACCAATATGGAGATCAAGCCCGACCGCTTTATCTCTGCTAATCCCCACTTCGCCCGCTCGGCGCTTGCCCGCTACACACAGCATGATTTCATTAATCTCGTGCAGGCCTATCACATCCCCTTTTATGAGAAGACCTTGGGTCAATTATTTTGCGAAGGGGCAGGGGCTGCGCGCCTTATTGTCGATATGCTGCTGGCGGAATGTACAAAGGGCGGCGTGACGGTTGCGACTGACGTGCACATTCAAGATATCGCGCCCGTAGGCCAGACATATGTCGTCACAACCCAGGTGGGTCGCGCCACAGCGACCAGCCTGATCGTCGCTACAGGAGGCCCATCGATCCCAAAACTAGGTGCTACGGGCTTTGCCTATGATATTGCCTGCCAATTTGAGGTGGCGATGATTGATCCCAAGCCGGCGCTTGTGCCCTTGGTGTTTGGCATTGAGGACATTGAACTGATGCGGCCCTTAGCTGGCGTCTCGCTGGATGGGGTTGCTGCCAAAGGCAAGACAGCGTTTCGCGAAGGCATGGTATTCACCCACCGTGGCCTGTCTGGACCCGCCATTCTGCAAATTAGCTCCTACTGGAATAAGGGCGAGAGCATTTATCTCGACCTCTTGCCAGATATCAAAGCCGATCAATGGCTGATCGAGGCCAAGACCGCCCGCCCGCGCGCGCAAGCCGCTACGATTTTGTCAGAGCGTTTGCCGCATAGATTGGCCCATGCTCTGGCGGATAAAGCAGGCCTGGATCGCCCGATGGCGGATTTGAAGGACGTCCAGTTGCGCAGCCTCTCTAACACCCTGCATCACTGGGATCTAACGCCCGTGGGCGATGAAGGCTATACCAAGGCGGAAGTTACTAAAGGCGGGATTGATACCGCTGCGCTCAATCAAAAAACGATGGAAGTCAAAGCCGTCCCTGGCCTCTATTTCGTCGGCGAAGCGGTTGATGTGACGGGCTGGCTCGGCGGATATAATTTCCAGTGGGCGTGGTCCAGTGGCGTGGTGGCCGGTGAATCCGTCTGAGCTTGAGTGCTCGACGCACGCCCGATTGGACATACATTTGGTGTTTCGGGCATTTTAAACGTCAGCTTCCGTCACGAAAATCTGTCCCGAATTGGATACGCGAAGCTCAGACTGCTTAGGCAGCAATATCGCGTACCTTTGGTCGGAACAGATCGCGCGCGAGGCCTTTTCCAAAGATCGCCAAAGCCTGCCCACCCGCAAAATCACGGACCCCCGCTACCCGGGCAAAGCCTGCAAAAGTCTGCATAATTATGGGTAAAGCCTCAGGGTTATGGGTGACAATGGCGGCATCATAACTAGCCAGCTGGTCTTTCGACAAAGCCGAGGTCAAACCATCGGGCGCCCAAAAAATACGAACAGACTCCAAACACTTTGTCGCTTCATGGCTCAATTCAAAATGCACGCCGGGGAATTGCCGGGCCAAAAGAGCGACATGGGCACCGGCATCGGTTGCCATAACTTCAATCACATGGGCGCAGGACAAATCGAGGGTCGAATGCACGCGCTGCAGCAAGGCCCAGGAGGCCCGTTGCGCGCGCCGTTGTGCCATTTGGCTTTCAGATTCAATTAATTGTTTTTCTTCTGCACGCGCCACAAGCGTCTCCTAGTTTCTAGAATCAGTTTGAATCGCGTTGGTAAACGAGACGTTAGGACGAGAAAAAATTACAGTATTTCGTGTCTTTCTTCATCGGTTGGACGGCTTTAAGTCGGCAAGGGCCTTGAGCGCGTGGACGCTGGGAGAAGTGTCTGGACCAAGTTAGCCCCACAGTTTAGCGTGAACCGATGAGCCCTGATGAAATCAACCAATTTATGAGACAGGCCTTCACAGGCGGTACGCCTCCCTTGGTGGAAACAGCTGATGGCCAAAGCGCGCGCTGTCGCGTGATTTATAGCCCCACCCAAATTCGCCCGGGCGGCACGTTGTCTGGCCCAACTATGATGGCGCTCGCCGATACTGCCGCTTACGCATTAGTGCTGTCCGCGATTGGGTTCCAGCCACTGGCAGTGACCACCAATTTGTCGATCCAATTCATGCGCAAGCCCAAGCCTAAAGATTTGATTGCCGAAGTCTGGATGATGAAACTGGGCAAGACCATGGCTGTGATGGAAGCTGGCATCCGGTCAGATGGCGAAACGGATTTGGTCGCCCACGCCGTGATCACCTATGCCATTCCCCCGAAGAAGGCGACACCATGAAGAAAGAACATCTTCTGGGCCTGATTTGCCTTTCTGGCTTTGTGGCTGTGGCCATTGGAGCCTTTGGGGCCCATGGTTTAAGCGGGGTGCAGGCAAAAGCTTGGATTAATACAGGCAGTAGTCAGCACATGGCTCATACATTCGCCCTACTGGCGTGTGTTTGGCTGCAGGCCCAAGGCTATCGCAGGGCGCGCTTTGCGGTCCCGCTATTCAGCCTTGGAATTTTGTTGTTTGCGGGATCCCTTTACGCCCTGGCACTCGGGGCCCCGCGCGCGTTGGCGATGGCCGCACCTGTTGGCGGCCTCTGCCTGCTTAGTGGTTGGCTTTGGCTTGCTTGGGCTTGTTTCAGCCGAAAGGATCATGCCCATGAGCGAGATTGAGTGGGCCCAGTTTGGCTTGTCTGTCCCTGAAATGCTGGCCATCAACGGCATTGAGATGGCGGTCTGGGACACCAATACGCCTTCGGACATGCCGCCAGTCGTGTTGTGCCATGGCTATCCAGAGCTAGCTTTTTCATGGCGACACCAATTGATTGGCCTGTCTAAAGCTGGCATTCGCGCTATTGCCCCGGATTTGCGCGGCTATGGGCTGACGTCGGCCCCAGACGCCATTGAGGCCTATGATCTCGATACCTTGACCGGTGATCTTGCCGCGCTTCTTGATGCAAAAGGAATTGAGAAGGCTGTCTTCTGCGGTCACGACTGGGGTGGGCTGATCGTTTGGGCGATGGCGACGCGCAGGCCCGACCGGGTCGCCGGCGTGATCGGCGTCAATACGCCCTATACCAAGCGCCCGCCAATCGACCCCATCGCGCTTTATGAGCAGCGCTTTGGTTCCGATCATTACATCATTTTTTTCCAGAATCCCGGCGCGATGGAAGCGATTTTGGAAGAGGACATCGACAAGACTTTCCGGTTTTACATGCGCCGCTCGTCTGTGACACCTTTAGAGTTTGATGCCCGCCCGGAGGGCAAGCGCAACCACGCATTTCAGCTGGCCTTGCAGAGCTTTGATAAGACCAAGGCCACCCATCCCTTGCTGAACGCGGCAGAGCATCAGGTTTATGTCGATACGTTCACCCGCACGGGCTTTCGTGGCGGCATCAATTGGTATCGCAACTTCACCCGCAACTGGTTGGACAGTGCCGATATTCCTGACCTGGTTGTCCAACCCAGCTTGATGATCATGGCGGAAAATGACGTTGTATTGCCACCTTCAGCGGCTGATGGGATGGAAAAATATGTACCGGACCTCGACCGCGTGTTGATCCGTGACTGTGGTCATTGGACCCAGCAGGAAAAGCCAGAGGAGACCAATGCAGCCATTGCCCATTGGATGCAGACGCGGTTTGGTAGCCCGCGCATTGCTTGAACGGTTCGCTGTCACCCACCTTGAACGCCTATGCGACCCGCTCTAAGCCTTGTCTGTAACTTAAGGAAGCTTATGCCCGATTCTGCCTCTATTCGCCGCGCACTGTATCCCCAGATTGAACCTTTTCAAACCGACTATCTGGCTGTGAGCGACTTGCATACCCTCTATTTTGAACAAGCCGGCACGCCTGCGGGCATCCCGGTCGTCTGCCTTCATGGTGGACCTGGCGGGGGCATGAGCCCTGACATGCGCCGCTTCTTTCATCCCAAAAAATGGCGCATCATCGGGTTTGATCAGCGCGGTTGTGGCAATTCCACCCCTCACGCCGAAACGCTGGAGAATACGACGTGGGACTTGGTCGAGGATATCGAAAAGCTGCGCGTTTATTTGGGGATTGAGGCTTGGGCGGTGTTTGGCGGTTCTTGGGGCTCAACCTTGGCGCTGGCCTATGCAATCAAGCATCCAGATCGCGTCTTGAGCCTGACACTGCGTGGCATTTTCTTGATCAGCCAAGCCGAGATTGCTTGGTTCTATCAATATGGCGCCAGCAATATTTTTCCAGACGCTTTCGAGCGTTATATTAGCTTGATCCCAGAGAATGAGCGCGACGATATTGTCGGCGCTTTCCACAAACGCCTCTTTAGCGATGACCGCGATACCCGCATTTTGGCGGCGCGGGCATGGGCGCGCTGGGAAGGGGATTGCCTGTCGATGAAGGGCCCCGATGCGCGCCCCGGCCGTTTTGAAGAGGACCGGTTTGTCGAGGCATTTGCTCGAATCGAGAACCATTATTTTGTCCATAAGGGCTTCTTTGACACTGACAGCTGGATTTTGGACCATGCGTCCATGTTGAAATCCATCCCCATTCAGATCGCGCATGGCCGCTATGACGTGTTGACGCCCTTATCCTCCGCTTGGGCCTTGAAGGGAGTGGTTCCCCATGCCCAATTAGAAATCATTGGTGATGCTGGCCATGCCAGCCTTGAACCCGGCATTGTGGATGCCTTGGTGCGCTTTACCGATGATTTGGCGATGGGGTTTGAACACAAGCGCAATCAGTTCTAACTGTAGGCCATGGCTGATTTCGTTTCCTTTCCAAAGCGCGGTCTGATCTGCGTGTCGGGTCCCGATGCGGCGACTTTGCTGGATGGGCTGCTCACACATAATGTTGTCGGCGCTGGCCCAGACACATGCGTCTATTCGGCGATGTTGACGCCGCAAGGCAAGTTCTTGTTTGAGCTATTCATTCTTGCCCCAGAGGCAGGGACATATTGGATTGATGTGTCCGATCCCGCAACCTTTGCCAGGCGCTTGAGCCTCTATCGGCTAAGGTCAAAGGTAACCATTGAAGATAAGAGCGCGGAGTTTGTCGTGGGCGCTGTCTGGCGCATTGAGGCCCCACCCGAAGCTATCGTGGTTTATTCTGACCCACGCCATAGCGAGCTGCCGCAGCGCTTTATCGCCACGCGCAACGACTTGAACCTGTACGATGATCGCGATGGGTTTGCTGCTTATGAGCAACAGCGTCTGGAGCTAGGTTTGCCAGACCTCGGCGCTGATCTTCTGGTCGAAAAAGATTTTATCCTTGAAGGCTTGATGGATGAAATGGGCGGGGTGGATTTCCATAAAGGCTGCTATGTCGGTCAGGAAATGACCAGCCGCATGAAGCGGCGCACCACGGTCAAGACAAAGCTGTGTCGGGTCCGTTTTGATGGCCCTGCACCGGCCTTTGAAACCCCAATCCTGGCTGATGGCTGGGAAGTTGGCCGGATGCGCAGCGGAAATCAGGGGTTGGGCCTTGCCCTGATCCGATTTGATCGGGCGCAGAAAGCCCTGAAGGAAGGTCACGACTTGCGTGCAGGGGATCAGTTAATCCAACTGGACCCGCCGAGCTGGATGGAAGTGCCAAACTAAACCGCGAAGCTGGCTGCAAGGCTGAGTGTGATGAGGGAAACGCATGTGGTGAGGAAGACGGCGCGCGCAGCCATATCGCCCCAGACTTCGGCTTGGCGTGCTTGAATGAACACATTCACTGCGCTGGGGCAGGCCGCAAGAATGGTGGCGGCCAATGCAAGATCGCGAGGGGCATTTATAAGTGCCATACCGCCCGCCATCATCGCAGGCAGGGCGATGCATTTGACAACAACCACCAAGCCAATATTGCGTGCCGACTGGCTCTGAACGTTCGGCAGACTGGTCGCCATCACTATGCCAAGCCCGACCAGACCTGCCGGGCTGGCCGCTGCCCCCAACATGTCTAACGGGCGCATCAAGGCGGTTGGAATATGAAGACCCGTCAGGGCGATCAGAAAACCGATCAAGGCCCCCATGCTGACCGGATTGATCAAGCCTCCAAGCATGGCACGCCGGGCTGCGGCTGGGTCTGGGGCGGGCTTAGCCAGATAAAGCCCTGCCGCGCCAAGGCCGACAATGAGGATATTCTCCAATGCCACAAAGGCCGCACCCATGGCCATGACCTCTGGCCCAAACAGACTGGCGAGAATCGCGGTACCCAAAAAGGCGGTGTTGCCGCTTGAGGCTGCAAAACCGACACCAGCTTGGCTGGCTTTCGGTAAACCTAGGCCTAAGCCTGCTAGCCGCGCCAGCAGATGACCTGCAACCAAGATCGCGATCCACACCAACAAGATGGAGCCCTGCGCCAAAGTTGGTACAGGGGCTTTGGCCATGGAGGTGAATAAAAGCGCAGGAAAGGCAAGCCAGAACACAAAGTGCGTCAGGCCCGAGGCGGTGGTGCCATCGAATAAACCAGCCTTTGCTCCGGCCCAGCCAAGGGCGACCAAGCTAAAGATTGGCAAGGTGATCCACAAAACATCCACGCACGGCCCTCCAATTTGGTGGCCCGCTGCGGGCTATTCGCTTCTTCCCTAGCGACCGGTGAATTGCGCCACTTGTTTGGACAAGAAGGCCATCACGCCAATGCGGAAATCCTTGGTCCGGCCAGCGTCACGTTGCAGGTCGCGCTCCAACGCCAATTGCGCATTCCAGTCATTGTCCAAACTCGCCCAAGCGGCTCGCCGGATCATGGACAACGTTTTGGTCGGGCCGCTTGCCAGACTGTGGGCGAGGGTTCTTGCTTCTTCCAAGAGAGTATCGGGTGACGTAACGCGGTTGATCAGACCCCATTCGAGCGCTTGAGGCGCAAAAATCTTTTCCCCCAGAAGCATCATTTCCATGGCGCGCGCCCGGCCAATGGCGCGTGCCAGCATATAGGTAGAGCCGCCATCGGGTATTAAACCGATCCGACGGAAAGCTTGCAGGAAATAAGCATTCTGTGAGGCCAAAATAATGTCGCCTAGAAGCGCAAACGAGCAACCAATACCTGCTGCGGCACCGTTCACCGCTGTTACCAGCGGAACCGGAAGGTCGCGGATTGCCGTCACCAACGGATTATAGACGCTTTCTAGCGCCGCACCGGCGTCCATCGCGGTTGGATCTGGGTTTCCATCCATACTCGAGGCAGTCGAACCCAGATTGGCACCAGAACAGAAACCCTTGCCTGTGCCCGTCAGAACAATTGCTCGGGCCTCCCTGGCGGCGCGTGCAAAGGCGCGCGACATGTCTTGCGCCATATCTATACCGCACGCATTCATCGTCGCTGGGTCGTGCAAGGTAATGATGGCGACGTCGCCGTCGAGTTCATAAATAATTTTCGTATCTTCAGCCATAGTCGCCTCCCAAAGCTTAAGCTGTTCTACGCCAGCCTTTCTTCCAAACCCTAGTCTGGATTGTTGGAAGTGGGAAGGTGCTCGCCTTACGGCAACTTAAGTAAAAATCAATATCGGCTGAGGCGAGCCTCTAGCCCGAAGGCACTTAATTGCTGGCAAGCTTACGCATTTGGCGGGCTTCGCAGCGACGAAGCTGGCCGTCATAAATTGCGGCTTGGCTGCTGACCCTACTCGCCACCTCGCCCAGCCAAGGCTTGTTGCGGTATGTATGGCGCTGAAACCCGGAGGGACCTTCGTGATAGGCTAGATAGAGATTGCGGGCATCAGACTTGGAAAGGCCCGTGCGACGCGAAATCAGGTCTAAGTACCAGCCAATGAAGTCCGATGAATCGCCGAAGCTTTTACGTTTGGCCCCGCCTCTAGCCCTCTCATAATCAGCCCAAGTACTGTCAAGGGCTTGTGAATAACCAAATGCGCTCGAGAGCAAGCGGCCATCGCGGTCCTTGGGCCTTGCATCCCGGCGGAAGCTGCTTTCTTGGCGAATGAAGGCCAGAATGACGCCAGGTGAAACCTGCCAGTCGCGGGCGGCATCAAAAACGTGATCTTCCCAGCGGCTCTTTTCATCCATGATGGCACAAGCATCGGCAATATTCGAAGGCGGCGAGGATGAGGCGCAGCCTGCGAGCGCTATCGCTGCAAAGACTGAAAGAACGCGTTTTTTCATCCTGCTCCCTCCCAAATGCCGTGAGGTGACAACAAGGTCGCGCTCAAGGCTGGCGAGGCTAGAATGGCATAAACTGGTTACAAAACCGAAAATGGTTGAAAAGACAAAAAAGAAGTGAAGATCGGCCGGCACAAACGGGGCCGACCTTCACTTCAGAAGGCGGTCTGATCGCTGCTCCAAGTGTGGAGGGACGATATTTGCACTCAAACGCATTATATTTAAAATTGAATGAATGCCCTTAACGTTCTGACCCAAGAACAAAAAAGCCCGGCGGGGCCGGGCTTTTCGCTTGAGCTTGGGAACAGCTTACATTTTATAATACATGTCGAACTCGACCGGGTGTGGGTGCATGTTCAAACGCTCACACTCTTCACGTTTAAGTTCGATATAGGCATCAATCATATCGTCATCGAACACGCCGCCCTTCTTCAAGAAGTCGCGGTCGGCACTCAATGAGTCGAGAGCTTCATCCAAGGACCTCGCCACGGTAGGCACACCTTCCAGTTCTTCGGGTGGCAAGGAATAGAGGTCCTTGTCGAACGGGTCGCCTGGGTGGATCTTGTTTTCGATCCCATCAAGGCCCGCCATCAAGAGGGCTGCGAAGGTAAGATACATGTTGCCAATTGGATCTGGGAAGCGGGCTTCCAAGCGCTTGGCTTTTGGCGAGGTGGTGTAGGGAATGCGGATCGAGGCCGAGCGGTTGCGAGCCGAATAGGCCAGCATAACCGGGGCTTCGTAGCCTGGGACTAAGCGCTTGTAGGAGTTGGTCGAAGAGTTTGAAAACGCGTTGATCGCACGGGCATGCTTGATGATGCCACCGATGTAGTACAGGCAGTTCTCAGAAAGATCGGCATATTGGTCGCCGGCAAACAATGGCTTTCCACCTTTCCAGATCGACTGGTGCACGTGCATGCCGCTGCCATTGTCCTTGAAATAGGGCTTGGGCATGAAGGTCGCTGACTTGCCATAAGCTGCCGCGACATTCTGGATGATATATTTGTAGAGGTTCATGTAGTCGGCCATTTTGGTCAGGGTCTGGAACTTCAGACCAAGCTCGTGTTGAGCAGGTGCGACTTCGTGGTGGTGCTTTTCAGGCTCAAGACCCAATTCTTTCATCACTTGGAGCATTTCACCGCGCAAGTCTTGTGCTGAGTCGATCGGGCCGACAGGAAAGTAGCCACCCTTTGGGCCGGGGCGATGGCCCAAGTTGCCGCCTTCATAGACTTTGCCAGTGTTGTAAGGCAGTTCAGTGGAGTCGAACGAATAGCCCGTGTTGTTTGGGTCGGTGTTCCAGCGAACGTCGTCAAAGACAAAGAACTCCGCTTCTGGGCCGAAATAGGCGGTGTCACCCACACCGCTCGACTGCAAATAGGCTTCAGCACGCTTGCCGATGCCGCGGGGGCAACGGTTGTAAGGTTTCAAGGTGCCGGGGACAACGACATCGCAGACAATTGCCAACGTGGTTTGTTGATAAAACGGGTCCAAGGTCACGCTGTGTGGATCGGGCAACATGATCATGTCGGAATCATTGATGGCCTTCCAGCCAGAGATCGAAGAGCCGTCAAATGCGACACCTTCTTCCAACAGGTCGATATCAACCATGTCGACATCGAAAGTCACGTGCTGCATCTTGCCGCGCGGATCGGTGAAACGAAAATCTACATATTGGACTTCATCGTCCTTGATCTGCTGCATGACCTTGTCAAACTTCGACATCGGTTCTCTCCTGAAAAGCCAGTTAGGTTGTGTGTTCAGTCAATCGAGTTTCCGGGTTGGGACGCTTAAACAGCGTTGATCCCAGATTCCCCCGTTCGAATGCGTACGACATGACTGATGTCGGACACAAAGATTTTGCCGTCACCGATTCGACCGGTGCGCGCGGCATTGGTGATGGCCTCAACGGCTGCCTCAACTTGATCATCGCCGACAACGACCTCAAGTTTCAGTTTCGGCAAGAAATCGACGACATATTCCGCGCCCCGATAAAGCTCTGTATGGCCTTTTTGACGGCCAAACCCCTTGGCCTCTAACACGGTCATGCCTTGAAGACCCAAGTCTTGCAGCGCTTCTTTAACTTCGTCGAGCTTGAAAGGCTTGATAATCGCTTCGATCTTTTTCATAAAATCCGCCTGCTGGTGTAGTGCCGCGAGCGCCTCGGGGAAGGCAAAAAGGACCCGTGCGTGAGTCTTGCGTTGGGCATAGGCCCTTCGGAGTAAGGGTGCGACCTCGGCGTCTGTCGCTATAAGCTCTGAACCACATATTGCCTAGACTCTAGGCACACATTGATGAAATTTTGGGCGTCTCGACTTGATAGCAAAATGGTCTTATCTGCTTCGCCAACACGAACAAAGAACAATCGACTCGGGGAGTTGAACTTGATCAATCCAAACACGCCCGTCCTGATTGGCGGAGGCCAATTTACCTATCGCGGCGCGCCTGAAGACTGCCCGCCACCGATTGGGCTGTGCGCCCGCGCGGCAGAGGCAGCCCTTGCCGATTCTGGCCTAAACCAACGGATTTTGACCGAAATTGACGGTTTGGCGGTCGTTGGCTTTACCATTGATGCGGGCGGAAACTTAAGCCGCATGCCGATCCCCAAAGCTAAAAACCCGCCCAAAGCGCTGGCCAAAGCGCTAGGGGCGGCCCCTTCGTGGCAAACTTATACTCACGTTGGAGGCAATACGCCACAAGCCCTGGTCAATGAAGCCGCAGACCGGATTGCCAAAGGGCACAACAAGCTGGTGCTGTTGGTAGGCGCTGAGTTTTTAGGCTCCATGATGAAGCTGGTTCAGGCTGGTCAATTTGAAGCCCTTCAGGCTCATCAGATTGACGATGAGGAGGCTCCGGCCATGTTTGGCGATGGGCGCGACGGCTGCACACCTTATGAGGCGCGTCACGGTCTTGAGTTCCCGACCAATGTCTATCCGATGTTTGAGAATGCGTATCGGGCAAACTTGGGTCGCAGCCTAGAAGCACATTCTGCCGCCATGGGTGCTTTGTTTGCGCCTTTCACGGCGGTGGCAGCGCAAAACCCCTATGCTTGGTTCCCGCAAGCCCAGACGGCAGAGGCCCTAGTCACGCCCAGCGCCAGCAACCGCATGGTGGGCTTTCCCTATCCCAAACGCCTGAATGCCATCATCCAAGTTGACCAGTCTGCCGCCGTTTTGATGGCCAGCTATGCCCACGCAAAGAGCCTGGGTGTGCTTCAGTCGCAGATGGTGTTTCTGCATGGCTGTGCCGACACGATTGAGAAATGGAATGTGCTCGACCGCGTCGATTATCATTCCAGCCCTGCGATTCGGGTGGGCGTGCGCGAAGCCTTTGCGATGGCGGGCAAGAGCCTCGCCGATATGGCATTCTTCGATCTTTATTCCTGCTTCCCTGTGGCAGTGGAGATCGCAGCTCACGAAATGGGCCTTGCAACCGATGATCCTCGCGGTCTGACGCTGACCGGCGGCTTGCCCTATTTTGGCGGACCTGGAAACAATTATTCGATGCATGGCATTGTCGAAATGATCCACCGCTGCCGCAAAGAACCACAAGCCTTTGGCTTCCTGAACGCGAATGGCTGGTTCCTGACCAAGCACGCCTTTGGTATTTATTCTTGTCAGCCGACTATGGGTGCATGGGCGCGGCCGTCCAAGCAGTCCTATCAGCGTGAAATCGACGCCATGGCCTCGCCCGAAGTGACCGAGAGCCCCTCCGGTGTCGCCACGATTGAGAGCTATACCGTGATCCATGCCCGTGAAGGCATGCGAATGGGCATTGTGATTGGGCGCGACGGGGCGGGTCGTCGCTTTGTTGCCAATACGCCTAAGGGCGATACCGACATTATGGCCGATCTGGAGAGCCGCGAAAGTGTGGGCCGCAAAGGCCAAGTCGTCCAGGATGGGGAGCGCAATAGCTTCACGCCAGAAGAATTTCTGGGCTCAGTCTAAGAACGCGTTCTGTTCAGCTTGCGTTCAATCTGGATGCCCTAAAACCAAGGCGTGGCGCACGCCAGACCATCCCGTCCCTCGCGTTTGACGTGAGCCATTGCTTCACACGGAGCACTTCCTGCAGCCCCAATAGAGCAATCTATTGGGGCCTTTTCCTGTTGCAGGCGTAGCGGCCGAAAACCGAAAAATCTCCAACGCCTGCGATTGGCGATGGCACTGACTACCCGCGCGCACCCCTCGGCGATGGTGGGACTTGCCTTCGGCCAGCACAGCTCGATGACCACCGAGGCTGCGGTTATCTAAGCAGAGCCGAAAGTGAGAAACTGGCATTAATAAGGATTGATTTGCATCAAACCTAGAGTCTTAAATCGCGGTAGAGTATAAGCAAAAATATCAAAGAGAATAGGTGAGCCATGGAACAAGCAGTCGCGTTAATAGTAGGCATCGTCGCGTTGCCAATGGGTATCTCTCTTTTTGTTCGATCAGCGGAATGGTCCAGGTTTTTTCAACTTCTGCGCACCCAAGGAGATCATGCCGCGCTGATCCTAGGCTATTTCCATTTGATCATTGGCGCGTTTATCGTGGCCTTCCACTGGGAATGGCAGGGGTTGTCGGTGTTTGTAACCCTCGTCGGTGTCGCAGCGATCTTGGAGGGCGCAGTCTACACACTTTTTCCACGTTTCCTGCAAACGATGCTTGCGTGGTGTGCGCCGCGGCAGCGTACGCTATTTAGCGTTACCGGATTGATGGCCATCATCGTTGCTGGTGTGGCAATTTTTGACTACGCGAAACTGCTATAAAGCAGGCGAAGGTGGGTATCAGGCACCCCATGCGTGTCTACCGCGCAACGCTCGATTGAGCCGAGATAGAGCAATCTGTTGGGGCCCTTTTTTCCAGTCAGCGCGGCTGAGGACTTTGCCATCCTCACTGAGCGGGCGGCCACTAATTGGATAGCTACTCGCCTAGGCCTCGATCAACCGGCTTGCATGGTAGACAGACCAACTTTGGTGGTCTTCAAATATGGATAGCTTATGGCCGAAAGCGACCTAAGCCGTCGCCAACGTCTCGACTGGCTTGCCACCAAAACGCTTGCGCAGGCCAAAAAGCGGGCGCTCCACCGCATAATAGCTGGCGCAGGCGCAGGCGAAACTCAAAGCAACCGCGATGAGCATGCCCACGGGCGACAGGCGCTCAAGGCTATTGGCATCGCCCAGCATGACCTGCCGCACAATCCAGATGACCGGCACATGCCAGAGATAGAGCGAGTAGGAGAGGCGGCCGATCCAGCGCATCGGCTTTTGCTCTAACAGGTCGAGTGCAAACCGCAGGCTGCGCAGCGCATAGAGGTTCAGGATCAAGATAAAGAGTGCGGCACCTTGAATGGAGTAGCGTAAGCTCTCGCGAAAAACCTCGTCGCGATAAACCAAGGTCGCCAAGATCGCAACCAGTACCAAAACGACCCAGTGCCAGCTAACTAGCCACGTTAATCGCGCCTTTGTGTGAGGGGCACCATCGAGCAGGATCGCCAAGAGACAGCCCCAAGCAATATTCTCAAGCCGGCTATCTGTTGTGTAATAGGTGTGCTCATGTGGCAGGCCTAAACCCGTCACCGCATAGGCGCGCCAGAGGGCGCAGACGACAATGGAAGTGACAATGAGGCGAACGCGCGCCTGATGGGTCTTTCCAAACAAGGCAAGGGCAGCTGGGAAGAGGAGGTAGAAGTGCTCCTCCACCGCCAGCGACCATAAATGGCCCCAGGGGATGGTGCGTTCTGACCAGCCAAACCAGCTCTGCATCACGTCATAATAATTGATGAAATAGAAAATGGCTGCGGCAACATGACCGCCATCCACCTTGACGCCAAACGGTAAAAGCATGAGCCAAGAGCCCAGCAGAAATACCAGAAGTGCTGGCGCGAGGCGCAGGAAGCGGCGCAGATAAAAGCCCGGCAAATTGATCGCGCCGTTGGTTTGGTGCTGCTCCGACACCAGAATTCGGGTGATCAGAAAGCCAGAAACAAAGAAGAAAACGGTAACGCCCAGACCGCCCGGGATCAAATTTTCAAAGCCCACATGGGCGATGACCACAATCAGGATGGAGATGGCCCGCAAACCGTCCAGGCCCGGCATATAGCCGCCGTCAGCTTTGAAGGGGATGGCACCGGAAAAGCCAGGTTCGTACTGAGTAGATTGAGTGTCGCTCACTTGGGCCTCAATTGCAGTGCTTCAAGCAAGGAGGCATGCCATTGCTCAACCGACCGATCATAGGTGTCAAACCCCGCGGTAAAGTTGAAGTAGCAGGCAGGCATGTTGATTTCCTTAAAAGCGCTGGTGATGGCGCGGGTCCAGTCAGCGCGTTGGCGCATCGGGACTTCAACGCCCACGCCATACTCGCCCACCAAGACCGGAGCCTGAATCCGGTTGCGGAAGGCGGCGATTGAAGCCATGTCTTTTGTCATCTCGCGATACTCACCCTTTCGGGGCCAGAGGCGGCCTGCAGGCGGGGGATCGGTCATCCAACTCGCGCCTTGGTGTGTGAACTCATAGGGCTGATAGTAATGGACCGTACCAATGACAAAGGGGTCGTTCGGTAATTCCAGATTGTCCATGCCGCCAATGTTGCCCCAATTGTCGCCCGTGAAAATCACCGTGCGCGTCGGATTTGTTTTGCGGATGATCGTCAGCACCTCGACCTGCACCTTGTTCACGCGTAGGCCAGAGAAGGCCTCTTGGGGTTCATTGATGATCTCAAACATCACTTTGGGCGAGCTATTCTGATACCGAGCGGCAATCTGGGCCCATAAGGCTACTAGGCGGCGCTCATGCAGATCGGGGTCCTGGAATAATTCGGTATAATGGCAGAGGTTCAAGATGATGGTCAGGTCGTTGCGAATGGCCCAGCGGACGATTTCGTCAATGCGAGCCATGAAGGCGGGATCGATTGTATAGGGTGCTTGTTCCATCGCATGGGCTGAAAATTTGATTGGTACCCGTATAGTGTCAAAGCCTGCAGCGCGGATTGTTCTAAAGTCGCGCTCCCGGATCTTATAACCCCAGTCGCCTTCATTGGGGGCCTCCAAGGCACCTGCCACATTGATGCAGCGATCTACGGGGAAGGGCGCGCGCGGGACTTGGGTTGCCAGAACACGCTGTGGCGCTTTGGTAGCCTGCCACACGCCTTGAGCGACAGCCACACCAACGCCCGAACCGATCAAAAGCGTGCCCAGCGCACAGACCAGTCCCGATCGACGGCAGAATGATCGCAAGTGTTGCATGTTAGTTCTCTCAAATGATGCACTGATTTGACTGCAAAACGTGTGCCGCAAAACAATGTCTAGATACTCCGGCAGATGTTTTTCATCCTGCAGCAGCTAATGCGTTGCTATTGATTGCCAATCGCCTCAACCAATGAGATCAGAGACAAGTTTTGGTTCAAGCAAACCTCGAGGCAGAACACGATCCGGTCTGTTATGTGTTCTTTTACGAAGCTCCGCTAGCTATCAGGCTCATTCATGCGCGGGGTGCCGCTTCGATCCCAAGTCAGCATGACCCAGGATGATCGGAGGTTTGGCGGGCGTCTTCTTGGATAGAGACCTTGATTAAGTCCTTTTTGCGCTCCATTTCCGCCAAAGCCCGTGCACGTCGTGGGGAACAGTTTTTGACGATGATGGGCGTAGAGCCGCATCATCGGATCCTTGATCTGGGTGGCGGCAACGGCAGCCATTTTCACAGCATCGCACCCAATCACAAGAATGTCCTGATTGTAGATCACTGGGGCCCAGACCTGGAGCAGGCCAAGGCCAGTTACGGCTATGAAACCCTGCTGCTCGATGGCTCGAAGGAGGTGCTGCCGTTTGAAGATCGGGCCTTTGACATCGTCTTCTGCTCCTCGGTCATCGAGCATGTAACGGGGCCGAAGCAGACCATGCTCGATATGGATGACAATCGTGCATTTGATGCAACCGCGATCATTCACCAACGCCGCTTTGCCGATGAGTTGCGCAGGATTACAGACGGCTATTTCGTCCAGACACCAAATGTCCATTTCCCGCTGGAGCAGCATTCCATGCTGCCGCAGCCCATCATTTATTTGCCGCGCCCCTTACAGCGGAGTTTAATGAAGACCATCGGCAAATTCTGGGTATCCAATGTCCAGCCAGACTGGCGCCTCCTGACCGCTAAAGACATGGCAGGCTTTTTCCCAGATGCTGAGTTAGTCTTTGAAAAAGTGGCAGGTTTTACCAAGTCGATCACGGCGGTGCGCAAGCGGTCTGGTCAATAAGGGCGATATTTGTATGCGTGGGTGGACACCGCACACGAATTGCCGCTGCATTTGTCGCTTAGTGCTCGACAAAGCTTCAGGCCTTGCTAAACACACGCGGAGAAACCCGAAGGGCGTAGCGCAGTGACCACCATTTATCCCAATGCGGCAGCCGCACTCGAAGGCCTCACCTTCGACGGTATGACCGTGATGTCCGGCGGCTTCGGCTTATGCGGCATTCCTGAAAATCTCATCCTGGCCCTTCGCGATACCGGCGTTAAAGGGATCAGCGTCATCTCCAACAATGCCGGGGTAGATGGTTTCGGTCTTGGTCTGCTCTTGGAGAGCAAGCAGATCGCGAAAATGATCTCATCTTATGTCGGCGAGAATAAAGAATTTGAGCGCCAATATTTGTCGGGGGAATTGCAGCTCGAATTCAACCCGCAAGGCACACTGGCAGAGCGTATTCGAGCTGGTGGGGCGGGAATTCCTGGCTTTTACACCAAGACGGGCGTCGGCACGAAAATCGCCGAAGGCAAAGAGCACAAGGATTTCGACGGCGAGACCTATATTCTCGAAACCTGGCTAAAGGCGGACTTATCGCTGGTAAAGGCATGGAAAGCCGATACGACTGGCAATCTCATTTACCGCAAAACCGCCCGCAACTTTAACCCAATGATGGCCACCGCCGGCAAGATCTGTGTGGCGGAGGTAGAAGAAATTGTCCCCGTGGGCAGCCTCGATCCTGATCACATCCACACGCCCGGCATTTATGTGAAACGATTGGTCCAAGGCCGTTTCGAAAAGCGCATCGAGCAGCGCACCGTGACCAAAAGGGAGGCTGTCTGATGCCGTGGACCCGCGATGACCTAGCCGCCCGCGCTGCCAAAGAATTGCGCGACGGCTTTTATGTAAACCTTGGCATTGGCATTCCAACTTTGGTTGCCAATCACATCCCCGATGGCATGACTGTCACGCTGCAGAGCGAAAACGGTATGTTGGGCATGGGGCCTTTCCCGTTTGAGGGCAAGGAAGATGCTGATCTGATCAATGCGGGCAAGCAAACCATCACCGAATTGCCACAGACTTCGTTCTTCTCCTCAGCTGACAGTTTCGCCATGATCCGCGGCGGCCATATCGATTTGTCTATACTAGGCGCGATGGAAGTCTCTGAAACGGGTGATCTCGCCAATTGGATGGTGCCCGGCAAAATGGTCAAGGGCATGGGTGGCGCGATGGATTTGGTCGCCGGTGTGCGCCGCTGTGTCGTGGTGATGGAGCATAATGCCAAGGATGGTGCACCCAAGCTGCTCCGCAGCTGTCACCTACCGCTGACGGGTTTGAAAGTGGTTGATCTGGTGATCACTGATCTGGCGGTTTTTTCAATTGACCGTCGTGCCGGGGGTATGACGCTGATCGAACTGGCCAAAGATGTGACCTTGGATGAGATCAAGGCCAAGACCGAAGCGAAGTTTGAGAATCGACTGCCATAAAAAACGGCCCCGCAGGGGGGAACGTTTTTTATGTGTCGGCTCCACCAAAGGGCACTCAAGCCCAGGTGACCGCCACGATCTCATAGCTTTTTGAACCACCAGGGGCTGCCACTTCCACAACATCGCCTTCTTCCTTGCCAATCATGGCTCGCGCGATGGGGGAGGTGATGGAGATTTTACCAAGCTTCACATCAGCTTCGTCTTCACCGACGATTTTGTAGGCAGCCTTATGGTCGGTGTCTTCGTCAATGACAGTCACCGTGGCACCAAACTTGACATTCGTACCCGACAATTTCGACACGTCGATTACTTGGGCGCGTGCCAATTTGTCTTCCAGCTCAGCGATGCGACCCTCAATATAGGATTGGCGCTCTTTGGCTGCGTGATATTCCGCATTCTCTGATAAGTCGCCATGCGA
The DNA here is from genome assembly GCA_943372135.1 of Maricaulis salignorans. Taxonomy (GTDB): domain Bacteria; phylum Pseudomonadota; class Alphaproteobacteria; order Caulobacterales; family Aquidulcibacteraceae; genus Aquidulcibacter. Next base: position 27,416 of record CALRXH020000002.1, read on the forward strand.
GCGCGCTTCCGAGATCGCGCCAATCACCGACGGGCGCTCGTCAGTCTTCAAACGTTTGAGTTCTGCATCGAGCGCCGCATGGCCCTCTGCAGTCATAGGGATCTTTTCCATTAGGGGGATTCCACAAAAAGGGGCTTATAGAGTGGTGTTCAGAACAGGTTTCGTCAAGCGTATGCTTGCAGTGGCTTAACTTTCAAGGTTTCTCCCTCTGCCGCTTCGATGGCGGTGGCAGCTGCCCGCGCGCCGGCAATAGTGGTATAGTAAGAGATATTGGATACCAAGGCGGTGCGACGGATGGAGTAACTATCGGCAAGCGATTGCGCGCCTTCTGTTGTGTTCACGACCAATTGTATGTCGCCATTGATCATGGCATCGACAACATGGGGACGACCCTCCATTACCTTATTGACGCGCTCTACCGGCACACCCGCTTCGCGCAGGACTTTCGCACAGCCTTCTGTTGCCAAGAGCTTGAAGCCCAAGCGTACAAAGTTGCGACCAAGTTCAGCCAGAGCAGGTTTATGGCTGTCCTTTACCGACAAAAAGGCGGTGCCGCCGGCAGGCAAGCGCATGCCTGCGCCTAATTGCGACTTTAAGAATGCATGGCCAAAGTCGGCGTCAATCCCCATGCATTCGCCGGTTGACCGCATTTCGGGTCCCAAGATCGGGTCGACACCGGCAAAGCGGGCAAATGGGAAAACTGCTTCTTTGACAGCGACATGGTTTATCTTCTTCCGTTTAAGTCCAAAGCTTGCCAGGCTTTCGCCGGCTTGGAGCTTGGCAGCGATGCGCGCGACGGGAATGCCGACTGCTTTGGCAACAAAAGGTGCTGTGCGGGAGGCGCGGGGGTTGGCCTCCAGCACATAAATCGTCTCGTCCTTGATAGCATATTGGATGTTGATCAAGCCAATCACATTAAGGCCTTTAGCCATCGCAATCGTCTGGGCTTCGATCCTGGCGATAATCTCGGCAGACAACGTATATGGAGGCAGCGCGCACGCGCTATCGCCCGAGTGAATGCCCGCTTCTTCGATATGTTCCATGATCCCGGCTACGAACACATCTTTCCCATCCGACAGAGCATCTACATCAACTTCGATGGCATCGCGCAAATATTGGTCGATCAAGACAGGGTTGTCGCCAGAGACGATCACAGCTTCGCGCACATAGCGCTCTAAGCTAGGCTGATCATAGACAATCTCCATCCCCCGACCGCCCAAAACATAGGATGGACGCAGCACAACGGGATAACCTACAGCCTGTGCACCCAAAAGTGCTTCTGCCTCGGTGCGGGCAATCGCATTGCGGGGTTGGAGCATATTGAGCTCATTGAGCAGCGCTTTAAATCGCTCGCGGTCTTCGGCGATATCAATCGCATCGACGCTGGTGCCGAGGATTGGCACGCCCGCTTGCTCCAGAGGGTGGGCGAGCTTGAGTGGTGTTTGGCCGCCAAACTGCACGATAACGCCCAAAAGCGTGCCGCTTTGCTTCTCGGTTTCGATGATTTCCAGCACGTCTTCGGCCGTCAAAGGCTCAAAATAGAGACGGTCTGACGTATCATAGTCGGTGGAGACGGTTTCTGGGTTACAATTGACCATGATGCTTTCAATGCCTAGCTCTTCGCAGGCGAAGGCTGCGTGACAGCAGCAATAGTCAAATTCGATTCCCTGCCCGATCCGGTTTGGCCCGCCGCCCAGAATGATGATCTTCTTGGCAGCGCTAGGGGCAGCCTCGCACTCGATTTCATAAGTTGAGTACATGTAGGGCGTGGGGGAGGCGAATTCGGCTGCGCAGGTGTCGATGCGCTTATAGGCTGGGCGTACGCCAGCGGCGCGACGCGCTGCACGCACGTCGAGCTCGCTTTTGCCAGCAATTTTCGCCAAACGCTTATCGGAGAAGCCTTGTGCCTTCACAAAGCGCCAGTCGGCTGGCACCTGCGGCAGGCCATTGGCTTCGAGCTTTTTCTCGGTCGCAATCAATTCCGCGAACTGATCCAGGAACCAAGGGTCAATTTTGCTGGCCGCGTGAACTTCTTCGACACTCATGCCCATACGCAGCGCTTGGCCAACCACCAGAATACGGGTGGGGGTTGGAATGGTCAGCGCTTGATGGAGCGCTTCTTTATCCGTGCCGATTTCGAGAAAGGGATCAAAGCCGTCCAATCCAGTTTCCAGCGATCGAAGTGCCTTTTGGAAGCTTTCCTGAAACGTTCGGCCAATTGCCATGGCTTCGCCCACCGACTTCATGCTGGTGGTCAAAGTCGTGTCGGCACCTTTGTATTTTTCAAAGGCGAAGCGGGGGATTTTGGTGACGACATAGTCAATCGAGGGCTCAAACGAGGCAGGTGTTGCACCCCCTGTGATGTCGTTGGCAATTTCATCCAACGTATATCCGATGGCTAGTTTGGCTGCGACTTTCGCGATGGGAAAGCCCGTCGCCTTGGAAGCCAAAGCGGAAGAACGCGAAACGCGCGGGTTCATTTCAATCACTGTCATCCGGCCATCGGCGGGATTAACAGCGAATTGTACGTTGGAGCCACCGGTCTCCACCCCGATTTCCCGCAGAACAGCAATCGAGGCATCGCGCATGCGCTGATATTCTTTGTCAGTCAGCGTTAGAGCTGGGGCGACCGTAATAGAGTCGCCCGTATGAACGCCCATTGGGTCGATGTTTTCGATCGAGCAGATGATGATGCAATTGTCTGCTTTGTCGCGAACAACTTCCATCTCATATTCTTTCCAGCCTAAGACGCTTTCTTCGACCAGCACTTCGCCCACAGGGCTTGCCGCGATGCCACTGGCACAGATGCGCTTAAATTCGTCGACATTGTAAGCAATGCCACCGCCAGTGCCGCCCAGGGTGAAGCTGGGGCGGATGATGGCAGGCAGGCCGACGAAGGGCAGGGCGACCATGGCTTCTTCAACGGTGTGCGCCATCTTGGACTTTGGGCTTTCCAGCCCAATCTTGTCCATCGCGTCGCGGAATTTCAGACGGTCTTCCGCCTTTTCAATGACGTCGGCCTTCGCGCCAATCATCTCAACATTATACCTCGCCAAAACCCCGGTCTTCTCTAGCGTCAGCGCGCAGTTCAAGGCTGTCTGTCCGCCCATGGTAGGAAGCACGGCGTCAGGGCGTTCCTTAGCGATGATCAACTCCACCACTTCTGGCGTGATCGGCTCCACATAGGTGGCGTCGGCCAAATCGGGGTCTGTCATGATGGTGGCTGGGTTGGAATTGACCAGAATGACCCGGTAGCCTTCTTCCTTCAGCGCCTTACATGCTTGCACACCCGAATAGTCAAATTCACAGGCCTGACCAATGACGATGGGGCCAGCCCCGATGATCAGAATGGATTTCAGGTCTGTGCGTTTAGGCATAGGGGGGTCCGTTCAGGGCTCAGTTAAGTTTCGAGGTGCCAGTCGCAAAAAGCCCTCCCGAGCGGATAGCACGCTGGGAGGGCCTTGGAAGGCGGTAGCTGTTAACGCCTATGGGAGAGTCTAGCAAGTGTTTTACACCTTGATTAGGCTGCAGGCTCGATTTTGAATTGGGGATTATTCATGCGCAGACGTTCTTTGCTGATGGCTGCTGCCACAACTGGGGCGCTGAGTGTTTTGCCCAAAGGCGCGAAAGCGACCGCCGCCGCCGCCCAATCCTTCCCCGGCCTCGAAAGTCTCGCGATGCCGGTAAGTCCGGAGGAGAACCGGCAATATAGCTTTACAGACAAGGCCTCGGCCTATTTCTATGGCCGCACCCATCAGGATGAGGCCGACGATTGGTTCTTTGGCTGGAACGTCGCCACCAAGCGCATCTTTCAAGATTATCGCCTGACTCTGGATGGCAAGCCGCTCCTGCGCGCCGGCGCGAAAGCGGTGGTTAGCCCACATGCTATGACCCGCGATTATGGCGCAGTCAAAGAAACGCTTCGAATGTTTGACGGGCTTACGGCGTTGATGGTGGAGGTTGAGACCACCGAGTCGGGACTGATCGGATTTGAGTTTACGGGTGATTTGCTTAGCGTAGGGGAGGTTGGAGCAGAAGGTGTTTGGTATCGCCCGAAGGAAGCGCCCAAGTCTTGGCTCTTGCTTGCTCCCATTGCAGGCGGTGGGCAAGGCTTTTTCATAATCCTCGGTGCATCTAAGACAGAAGGGCACCGCGTTTTGAGTCAGTTGCGCCGCAATCATCAAAGCCTGACCCGCGCGCGTATGGCCCGGATGGAAGCCTTGGTATCAGGTTCTAGGGCCTTAGATGCTGGCGACACCGCCCGCACCAAAGCGCTGTTGTGGATGCGCCTGACGGCCGATCAATTGGTGATGAAGCAGATGGGAACGGGCATTTATGCGGGCCTGCCTTGGTTTAATGATTATTGGGGGCGGGATACCTTTATCTCCATCACTGGAACCTTGTTTGTAACGGGTCAATATGACGTGGCCGCCGATGTGTTCCGCAGTTTTGCGGCGCTGCAAGACACCGACCCCAAGTCCAAAACCTATGGCTGCATTCCCAATCGAGCGCGGCCCGATGGTGTGCAATATAATACAGCCGACGGCACACCGCGGTTTATTATTACGTTGGCGGATCTCGTTCAGCGGTCGGGTGATCTCGCTCTGGCCAAAGAGCTTTCACCGACAGTCAAGCGCGCGATTGAGGGCATGCTGGCGCATGATCTAGACGAAAGTGGCTTTGTTACCCATGGAGATGCAGATACTTGGATGGATGCCAAGGAAAAAGGCGTGCGGGCGTTCTCGCCACGCGGCAATCGGGCAATAGATATTCAGGCTTTGTGGATTGAAGCGCTGGAGGCGGCAATCGGCCTGATGTTCATGAACGTGGGCCTCATAGTTGGTCGGCGCGAGATCGATGCTCAAAAGGTAATGGCCCAGAGCTTAAAAGACCATTTTGTCGACAAGGCGACTGGAAGGCTGATTGACCATTTAAAACCCAATGGCAGCCCAGATTTGGCGGTTCGACCCAATGCTTTCTTCGCTCTAGATACATTAGAGCGGACCAACCTAAGCATTCAAAAGGAAGAAGTTCCTTTGCAGAAGCAGAAGATGCTCTGGGCGCGCGACCTTTGGAAGGGCCTCGTCTATCCCTGGGGTGTTGCCACGTTGGACCAGGATGATCCCGAGTTTCATCCCTATCATGAGCATTGGCATTATTATCATAAGGATGCTGCCTACCATAATGGCACTGTCTGGCCGTGGCTGAATGGCGTCGCCATGACCACTTTGTTGCGCTTTGGCGTACAAAAAGAGCCTTGGCAGCTTTTTGAAAATATGAACCGCCAAGCCCTGCGCGAAGGCGCGGTGGGCAGCCTTGCCGAATGCGCTGACGCTCTACCTGTACCCGGCGCCACTTGGGCGCGCCGCACGGGCACTTTCCTGCAAGCTTGGTCAAACGCGGAGCATTTACGCGTCTGGCATGAAGAGATTTTGGGTGTCAAAGTTCAAGGAGGTGGCACGTTGGTTCAGATCAATCCGCAATTGCCCAAAAGCGTTTTGAATGTTGCGATGAATACGCCTTTGAAAAAGGGCGTTCTCAAAGGCCATTGGCATCGCGGCAATGCTCATTCTTGGGGATTTGAACTTGAAGGCGCGGATGCAGCGATCACCTTCTCAACCGATGCGGCGGGACCAAACTGGGTGACTTGGCCGTTGAAGTCCGGTCAGAGGGTTGAGATCATTGAAGAAGGCAGTCGTCTCAAACTAACCGCCTATGATCGCCAGAACCGGGTTTTGGGTAGCAAAATGAGTGGACTCGATGCGCTTGTGGACGGCCCCGTTTCCTTGTTCGAGGAGACCATAAGGGAACAGAAAGCTTTTGAAGCCTTGCGCGACGAAGTCTTCAAAGACCTAGGCTTCTGTGAACCGAAGCTGGACCCCAATCTCAAGAGCCTTTCGGTCTATCACGACCCACCGCTTACTTATTAGCCGATCAAGCGAGTCTCAAGGTCTGCGTCGGGCTCGCCGTTTTCATCGCGTTCTATAAACAGGGCCTTAGTCATGCCGGTGACAAGCGAAGCGGGTGTCACGGGTTTGACGATATGGACATCGCAGCCAGCTGCAAAAGCGGCTTTCACATGCTCACTCATGGCATGGCGCTGAGCATGGCGATGGGCGTGCGGGGTAGGTTGTTTTCCTTTTCCTACGCGCGAATGGCTTGGGTGGCGGCTAGGCGATCCATTTCGGGCATCATCATATCCAACAAGATAAGATCAAAACTGTCGATCTTGTAAAGGGCCAGCGCCTCGCGACCATTGGCGGCCATGACGGGGGTCATGCCCATCAGCTCCAACATGAAGGTATGGTGCGAGGCAGAGTTCCAATTTATCCGCTTCGATCTTGGCGCTGTCGAGCATATCAGAAACCAAGCGTTTTAAGGTTTCCCCCGAAGTCTGCACCAGATTGACCATCTCCTGCTGGGAAGGGGTCAGCTTAGTATTGTTCAACATGTCTGTCAGACCAACGATGCCATTCAGCGGTGTGCGGATTTCGTGGCTCATGGTCGCTAGGAATTGCGATTTGGCATCACTTGCGAGACTGACTTGTTCAAGTGTTTTGGCGAGTTTTGTCTCGCGCTGCCAGCTTTGATAGGCGGCGCTCAAATTATAAGTCAGCAGAGATATCATCGCTATGCTGGCTTGGAATATTGCGGCGTCGGGATAGGCATGGCTGACGACTATGATCGCCGGCACAGAGATAATCCCCATTACAAGCGGCAAAGCAGCCGACAAGAAAGCGGGGGATGGGTGAGGCTGGTGGAAATCACATGCGTTAAGGCTCCGACCAAGATGGCTAAGCCAATGATCAATGGGCCGATCTCGCCAGTCTGGAAGAGGGCAAGTGCACCTGCGACCCAAATGCAGGAGCCAAACACCATATTGGCGCAGAAAAGCTTGCGGCTAAGCGCCCCTATTTTTGAAGTCCTTGCTCGAATTCATCCCGATAAAGAGCTCTAGCCCTTCACTAGAGGCAAAGGCTGCAAACCAGATAATCGCGGCGACGCCCTCAATGCCCCACAGCAAGAGACCGGTGAACCCGATTGCCGCTAAGACACGGCTTGGAAGATCCTCGCGCAACCGTTTTATAAGCTCTAAATAGGATTGGTGCACATCGTTACTCTCCCCAACTGGCAAGAGTTTAAACACTGGAGCGTTATTTTCAGTTAGCTTTGCAACCAATTTTTCTCCTGATTCTAGAAAAAATCGAGAAAAACTGTCGCTATTGTTGATCTTTAGTTGTCCTGTGTCTCTGGGTTTCTTGGGCGTGGGACGTGCAAACCGATGACCCGGCCTGCCGCTAGTCGGCCCAAATCTAGGCGGGGACCATACTTCTGACAGGGGTCTTGCTCGGGGAGGGCACGCTGAGGGGATTCTGATTCTACGAGAAAGTCGGAAAAATCGTCGGCAAAATTGGCGGTAAAGCGGTGCGCGTCACCAACTTCGGACAGTGACCCCTCATCCATCACCACACCCGCACCGCGCGACCACGCCATTGCGGCGGCTTGTCGCCCGTCGGCTAGGTCGAGCCGCGCTTCGATGCTGACACCGCCCCGGCCCACTGGCAAACGCACAGAGCCGCCGGGCAGGAACCAACTCACTGCCGCAGAGGCCGCCGACGCGGTCGCATTGGTCTCTTGAAGGCGCGTGATGACAGCTTGCACGCGTGAGGCTTCTGGGTCTTCCGGCCCTACCAGTTCGAAGCGACGCGACAATCGAAAACAGAGTTGACGATCCAACTCGCCCAGTACCAGGGTGCGCGACTCGGGTGTGATCGTGTCTGGAATATCGCCGCCTTCCTGTAGCATTGCCGGTAAGAGCGCCAACTTCCGCACGGTCCGCAAAGCCTCAAGGTCGCGTTGGCGTTCAATCTGTGCCCGCACCGTTCCAGAGACTGTCTCCATCCCGGCTTGATTGGACAGAAAACCCGTTTGCGTTGGCGGTTTCGTTGCACACGCCGGTAAGGCGAGGATACCCAGAAGCAGCGCATGTGGCGCATAGGCGCGCAGGGAAGGGGTCATGTCAGAAGCCAACTCGGAACAGAATTGCGTGGGCGAAAAGCTGCCCCCGAGTGAACTTAGCACATGTGCTTGGCTCTACATCCGCCTTTAAACCGTGCTGGCAGCTTTTCACATCATCGTGACAAGGCCTATCCCGCCAACTGCGCTGGCCGCTCCCGCACTGCCAGAAACAAGAAGATCAGCCCCAACACTACCGTCAGCGGGCCAGCATAATGCTCCGGTGGGTGATGACCCGTGTGCGAGCCCTTCAGGAACCAGCCGTCAATCGCCGCCAAAGCCCGCATGGTAATGACCGCCAAAAGCGCCAAGGGTACTAAAGTGCGATAACGCAGCCCGATTACGAACAAGAACAGCGCAAATGGAATTTGGATCGCTCCAAACCACGCAAAGACAGCAATGATGGTCTCGCCGCGAACCGAAAGGTCCACACCACCAATCACCCCGGCACCGCCATCCGGCAGGAAATAATGGATGAGGCCTGGAATAAATTCGGTCACCGCCACAAGCATCAAAAACCAAGCAGAAATCTTCGCACCGCGATAATCGTCATTTGTACTAGGTGGAAAAAGTGCCATTTTTGGCCTCCTTGAGCCATCACAGCTTAGTGACCGCTCTCAAGGTGTCAACGCGGGCTGAACCGCTTTCGCAACGGAACAGCACGCCCGCCGGCGCGTTGTTGGTCTGAGCTAGCCTGCTCATCACGCAACCCAAGGAATTTCTGGTATGGACCATAGCAAGCACATCCGCCTCACCGAAACCGAACTCAATGCCGCTACGCTCAATGATGCGACCGTCTATGGGGCGGACGACGCTAAGATCGGAAAAGTGTCTCATGTGCATGGCATGGGCATCACCGGCGACGTCATCGTCGATATCGGTGGCTTTTTGGGGCTGGGAACTAAACCCGTCTCTTTGAAGATCAACCAATTGGATTTCATGCGTGACGAGCATGGCCATGTTCATGCCACAACGACCTGGACCAAGGCGCAAGTCGAAGCTCTGCCGCAGCACATGCACAACTAAGCTAAGCCAACAAACTTAAGCGCTGCGCCGTTACAAACAAATGGCGCAGCGTTAGATCTCTCAACCCGTCCGACCATATTCGTTGGCGAGCGCTTCAGCGATCCGGCCGATAAGTTCAAGGGGCAGGGGCTCGCTGTGCGGAAAGGTCAAATTGCCCTTTGGTCCTCGATAAGCGGTAAGTTCTTCGACCAGAGCCAGAGGTTCCTTGAGTGGCGGATAGACCCCGATATGTGTCTTGAAGGCCGCGAAATAAAAGAAAAACTTGCCCAATCGAAATGCTGGCATCCCTTAGCTAACGCAGCGCGCTGCACCAATCACCCGCAATTCGACGAGTGTCTGAATCGCCTTTAGTCGAAGCCTAGCCTCCGGCGACGCCGCCATGAAGAAACTCTCGTGATCTTCGGGTGCGAAGGGGTCGGTCTTTGTGTCTTGGACCGTGCCTATGTTGACGCCCTGAGGGGAGGCCTTTGAAGATAACTTCTGTCAACGATCGGGCTCTCGTTCGCCTGATTTCGACGGCGCATCACAAACCGCCGGTGCTGCGAGGCTTGGTCGACACGGATGACGAGGCTGCAATTCTCGTCGAACTATAGGGAGAGACCAGCGCGAGATTGATTGCAGAGCGGGAAGGTAGTCCGGCGCTGGATCGCTGCAAATTGGCATTTGCGCGGCGCTAGCAGGATTTAAGCTCTCTGGTCAAAGCCATGTGAACGCAGCTTTCACTTATACACGCGCGCACGGCAATCGATTTAACTGTGGCGAGCGCGGCGCTTGGTATTGCGCTTGGGATGCCTTGACCTCGGTTGCTGAGGTCGGACTTCATCGGACGCGCGAGCTTGGGTTTATCGGTCGGTTCAAGCTTAAGGTGCAGTACGTCGAATTTCTGGCGGACTTCATCGGCGACTTTCCAGATCTTTGCGCCGATCGGGCGAACACCGCGCTGGATGCCGATCTAGACCAGGGATATCCAGCGGGCCAAGCTTTGGCAGCCGATCTTAGGCGCGCTGGCCATCGAGGCCTTATTTATCCATCCGTCCGGCGCAAGAGTGGACGCTGCTTCGTCGGCTTTGATCCTGGTGGCGTGCAGAATGTGAGACCAGGCGCATCTTGGATGCTTGAATGGAACGGTGGACCAGAGTTCAGCGTGATCGGTCTCTAAAGACACCCATCTAAAAAATGGGTCGAAAACACTGGCGGTCCCGAAGGGACTTGAACCCCCGACCCATCGTTTAGGAAACGATTGCTCTATCCTGCTGAGCTACGGGACCGCACGCCCCATGCTTAGCGGGCAAGGGGCGGTTTGGGGAGGGGGGTGTAGCAGAATTTGAAGGGCTTAGTCTGTTGTCGTCGCGACTACGCGGGGGAGTTTGAAGATCACGTCTTCGCGGGTCACTTCCACATCTTGCAATGTGACGGCAAAGCGCGCCTGACAGGCGGCAATGACGGCTTCGACCAAATCCTCGGGCGCGCTGGCCCCGGCGGTGAGCCCTAAGGTGGAGATGCCGTCAAGCCACGACCAATCAATGCCGTGCGCATCATCAATCAGATAAGCAGCCTTGGCCCCGGCCCGTAAGCCGACTTCGACCAGCCGAATAGAATTGGACGAGGTTTTTGAGCCAATGACCAAGAGGAGGTCAACTTTGTTGCCCAGCGCTTTGACAGCTTCTTGGCGATTCGTCGTTGCGTAGCAAATGTCTTCCTTATGCGGCGGCGAGATTTCGGGGAATTTGGCCTGAAGCGCGCCGACAATCTCTGCCGTATCGTCAACGGACAGCGTGGTTTGCGTGACGAAAGCCAGCTTTTTGGCATCTTTTGGCTGAAAATCAGCGATTTCTGCTACGTCTTGGATCAAGGTCACCGAGCCTTCAGGCAATTGGCCCATGGTGCCGATGACTTCAGGGTGACCTGCATGGCCGATCAGAACAATCTCACGCTCCGCATCAAAATGCCGCTGCGCCTCCACATGGACTTTGGAGACCAGCGGGCAGGTGGCATCGACAAAAATCATGTTGCGACGCGATGCCTCTTCCGGCACCGATTTGGGCACGCCATGGGCGGAGAATACCACGGGTCGGTCGGTCGGGCATTCATCTAATTCCTCAACAAAAACAGCACCTAAACGCTTGAGTCTTTCCACTACATGGACATTGTGGACTATTTCATGGCGGACGTAGACAGGGGCACCCCATTTCTCAATGGCACGCTCAACAATTTGGATGGCGCGGTCCACACCGGCACAAAAGCCGCGAGGCGCTGCCAGTAAAATCGTCAAACGGGGGGTAATGGCTGTAACTTCCAACATCATTTCTCCGGTGTCATTGCCTTGTTGGCGCCGCATTGCGTTGCTTGAAGCAAGACTGACCTCTAAAGACAAGGTCTATAATTGCGGCAGTGCCAAGACGGTCTGCTTCGCTTCTTCAGTGGAATGCAACATGCGCCCCCAAGCTATTGCCTTTGTAATCATTTCGTCCATCTTTTTTGCCGCTTGCTCGTCCTTGCCCTTCTTGGGCAATCGAGACGACCGCGACAAGACACCGGCACCTATGTCGGAAGCCGATGCGCCAGCCGCTGAAGTCCCTCGGCCGAAGGTCGAGGCCGAGGCAGGGGATCCTGAAACGTTGGAATCTCCAGTCGGGCCACCCCGCAAGCGTGGCTTCTTTTCGGGGCTCGCAAAGGCACTCGGTAGTGATTCAAGCGTGGCCAACGTTGGGCCATGTCCAGCGGTGCGCGTGTTGTATGATGCGCAGCGCTTTGTGGAGCTCGAAGGGCCAGAGCGGTTTGAGAATGTTGGCTACACCGGTGAGGTTTTAAACGTCAACTCAGATTGCCGCTATGTCGGTGATGAGCCAATCACCATCAATCTGGAATTGGATATGGCTTTTGGCAAAGGCCCTAAAGCGAAGGGTGCATATAAGGATGCCAGTTATTGGGTAACCGTGACACGCAAAGACATCGCGGTAATCAGCCGTCAGGTCTATACCCAGCGCGTCGCCATTCCTGCAGGCGCAGACCGGGTCGCCTTGAAGTCCTTGCCGATCCGAATTGAAATACCCCGCGCTAATAAAGACATCGCGGGGGCGAACTTTGAAGTGCTGGTCGGCTTTGAATTGACGCCTGAGCAATTGGACTTCAACCGCAACGGCAAGCGCTTCCGTGTGGATGCTGGCGTCCCACGCTAAAGGTCCCTGTTCATGACCCATTTTGCGTTTCAATTAGCCCACAAGTTGGGTGATGCCTTTGCTGATCTGGGCTTAAGCCAGGACTTGGGCGCTGTTGTGCGAGCCCAAAAGGCTGAGTTCGGCCATTTTCAGTGCAATGGCGCGATGGCCGGGGCTAAACAAGTCGGTAAGAACCCGCGTGAGGTCGCAACCGCTATCGCTGGCAGGTTGGCCCAAGATCCCGACATTGCACGCGTGGAAGTGGCAGGACCTGGGTTCTTGAACATCACCTTGTCTGATGCCGCATTGATCCGCCAAGCAGAAGCAATCGCACAAGATGCCCGTGCAGGGGCGCAGCTGGTTGAGGTGCCGCGCAGGGTCATTGTGGACTATGCAGGCCCTAATGTGGCTAAGTCCATGCATGTCGGCCATTTGCGGGCGACCATCATTGGCGACAGCATCAAGCGCCTATATCGCTTTCGTGGCGATCAGGTTTGGGGCGATGCCCATTTTGGCGATTGGGGCTTTCAGATGGGCCTGTTGATTGCCAGCTTGGCGCAAGATCTGCCCGACCTTCCTTATTTCGATGCGGACTTCACAGGACCTTATCCAGACGCTAGCCCGGTGCTATTGGCCGACCTAGAGCGCATCTATCCAGCCGCCGCCGCCTTGGCCAAAATCGATGTTGAAGCGCGCGATCGGGCCCGCAAAGCCACGGCGGAGCTGCAATCAGGCAGACCCGGCTATCGGGCGCTGTGGCAGCATTTTGTGGCCGTCTCTCGCGGCGCGCTAGAGCGCGAATTTGCTGCCCTTGGCGTGACCTTTGATCTGTGGCTTGGTGAAAGCGATGCCGATCCGCTGATCCCAGATATGATCACGGACTTGGAAGCCAAAGGTCTGTTGCAAGACGATCAAGGCGCGCGGGTGGTGTTCGTGCACGACAAGATGGTGCCGAAGAAAGATGGCAGCGAAGGGCCAAATGTCGCGCCTTTGCTGGTGGTATCGTCTGAAGGTTCAGCCATGTATGGCACCACCGATCTTGCGACCATTGTCGACCGGGTAAAGCGCTTTCAAACTGACTTGATCATTTATTGCGTTGATCAACGCCAAGCCGATCACTTCGAAACCGTGTTTCGTGCGGCAGACAAGGCTGGCTACATGCCGCGGGAGGGTCTCGACCACATCGGCTTCGGCACGATGAATGGCCAAGACGGCAAGCCCTTCAAGACCCGCGAAGGCGGCGTTTTAAAGCTACATGACCTCATCACTCAAGTGCAGGAAAAAGCCCAAGCCAAGATTGATGAGGCAGGCGTTGGCCAAGATTGGCCGCAAGCCGAACGTGCCGACATCGCGCACAAGGTTGGCATTGCAGCTTTGAAATTTGCCGATCTGCAGAATTTCCGCGGCACCTCCTATATTTTCGACCTTGATCGGTTTTTGAGTTTTGAGGGCAAGACGGGTCCTTACCTGCTCTATGCCGCTGTCCGGATCAAATCCATTCTGCGCAAGGCCGATGAAGCGGGCTTTGCGGCTGGTCCTGTTATGCAGCTAGAAGGCGCAGAGCGGGATTTGATCTTAGTACTCGATGGGTTTGAGCATGCGCTGCGTGGGGCCTATGACAAGCGCGCACCTCATATTCTGGCCGATCATGCCTATAGCTTGGCTGGCACGTTCTCCGCCTTTTACGCCGCCTGTCCCATCATGAATGCGGCAGAGGCTGATTTGCGGGCGTCACGCTTGACCTTGGCCAAAGCGACCTTGACCCAGTTGCTTATCGCTCTGGACCTTCTCGGGATCGAAGCGCCGGAGCGGATGTAAACTCTAGGTGAGTTAGCTCTGATAAATCGGGTCCAGTCTGTCACGGCGTATGGGCAATTCCGCCGTGATGGTGGCGCGCTGGTCTGGCGTAAAACGCATCCATTGCGCAATTTCTGGCAAGGTGCGGTAACAGCCAAGGCAAAGGCCCGATTTTGGCTCTACACAACAAATTTTGATGCAGGGTGTGGCGATGGGCTCTAACACCCTAGACCCCAAAAGCTGGGATCAAGGCGACGATGCCGGCTAAAGCTCCAAGTTCAGCGGCAATGGCACTGGCCCCAAGTGCGTCGCCTGTCTGTCCGCCTAGATGCTTGCGCGCGGTCAAGGCAATGGCCCCGGCCCCCAAGACTGTGCCGATCAACGCGCCAACGGCAGGGCCAACAAAGCTCATTTGAAAGGCGAGGATGACACATACGCCGCTGATCGTGGCCCCGATGATCGTCGCGGTCGATGCCTCTGTCGCTGTAGGTTGTCCAGCGGAAGCGGAAATCCCGTCATCTGTGGCGGGATCCAGCAGCCTCATCACGTGCACCAGTGCGGTGCGTGCCAAAGTTCCGCTGATGATGAGGCAGAGGCCTGCTTGCCAAGCTTGGGCAACTTCAGCCACCAAAAAAATCTTGAGAATGATCGCCAATAGCAGCGCGACGCCGCCAAAAGTTCCAATACGTGAATCACGCATGATGGCAAGACGTTCCGAGATCGTCTTGCCACCACCGACGCCATCAAAAAAATCCGCAAAGCCGTCTTCATGGAACGCGCCGGTGGTGACAACTTGTGATGCAACAGCCAAAGTTGCCGCGATATGGACGCTGCCATTGAACAACCACATGGACAGACAATAAGTCAGCGCGCCGATGATACCGGTTACAAGACCCGCGACAGGGGCGGCCTGAAAGGCTCGCGTAATGCGCTCTCTTGGCAAGTCTTCCGGCCAAGTCACGGGCAAACGCGTAAAGAATATCAAGCAAATTCTGGCGTCATCAATAATGCGCATGGCGCGACTCAACTTTGGCATGTCTTGTTGGAACGACTTTGGATCTTTGTAGACGAACCAATTGAAATTTCGAGATGATTTTGCTTAAGGGCTGAGTGAGCCATGATCACTGTGGCGCCGAAGCCGCAGTAAGTGAACACCGCTTGTACTGTCTTTTCCCCATTGTCTCGGCCTTTATTGCCACTTGATTGCGCGCTAGATCACGTCCATGCCCCATGATCTTTTTGAGCCCCCCAAAAAGCCCTTTGATGATATCCGAGTTTTGCTAAAGGACCTTCCCGGTCGCGACGCGGAGGCCAGTGCCCGCACGGCTTGGCGGGAAAGCCAATTGATCAAGCCTCCAGGTGCGTTGGGGCGCTTGGAAGATATCAGTAATTGGCTGTCGGCATGGACAGGCAAAAGCCCGCCCCAGGTGACAAGACCGATCATTGCCGTCTTTGCTAGCGACCATGGCGTCGCCGCACGTGGGGTCTCCGCCTATCCACCGGAGGTCACTCGGCAGATGATTGATGCTATGGCAGCCGGTGGCGCAGCTGTTTGCATACTCGCCCAGCAAGCAGGTGCAGCACTTAAGGTCTATGATCTGGCCGTAGGCCAACCGACACCTGACATTGTTGAGGCTGATGCCATGACCGAAAAGGAATGTGTGGCCACAATGGCCTATGGTATGGAAGTTTTGGCCGAAGGCACCGATCTTTTGGTTTTGGGCGAAGTTGGTATTGGCAATACCACGGTCGCAGCCGCTTTAGCTTTGGCCTTATTTGGCGGGGAAACTCGCGAATGGACAGGTCCTGGTACCGGCGTAGAAGGCCAAGCCTTAGCCGCTAAGTGCGAGGTGGTGGAAGCAGCGGTAGCGCGCTTGGGTAAAGATCAGGACGATCCGCTGAAAGTACTTGCGCGCCTCGGCGGGCGCGAGTTTGCTGCTATTGTCGGCGCTATTCTGGCTGCCCGCTTGCAACGTGTACCGGTTGTGCTGGACGGATTTATGGTCTCTGTGGCAGCAGCTGTTTTGCATCGTATGAACCCCGAGGCACTGGATCATTGTATCTTTGGCCATGTCTCCGCAGAGCCCGGCCATCGCGCACTTTTAGCCCGTTTAGGCAAGCAGCCCATCTTGGACCTTGGCATGCGCTTGGGTGAGGGGACGGGGGCGGCCCTTGCGGTCCAGATCATCAAGTCAGCCGTTGCGTGCCATGCAGGTATGGCAACCTTTGCTGAGGCTGGCGTCGCCGGGCCTAACAGCTGATGCCAGTCTCCAGCGCGTATCAGCCCGATCCACAATTTTACGGCTTAGGGCAGGAATTCGCCGATCCCGTTGTGGCGGCGGGGTTTCCGATGCAACGCCTCGTCTGGCGTGACCAGCGCGCTGCTGAAAGCGTAGGCCTTGAGACCTTGAGCGATGAGGAATGGGTAGCCCATTTTGGTCGCTTTGAAGCCTTACCCAATATGGCCCAGCCGCCTTTGGCCATGCGCTACCACGGCCATCAATTCCGCACCTATAATCCGCAATTGGGCGATGGGCGAGGATTTCTGTTTGGCCAGTTGCGCGATCAGACTGGACGTCTGCTGGACCTTGGCACCAAGGGTTCCGGCCAGACGCCGTGGTCACGGCAAGGCGACGGCCGTCTAACCTTAAAGGGTGGTGTACGCGAGATTTTGGCTGCGCGCATGCTAGAGGCGCAAGGGGTTAGTACTTCAAAAGCCTTGAGCCTGATTGAAACCGGCGAAAATCTGATCCGCTCGGATGAACCCTCGCCGACCCGCTCTGCTGTTTTGGTGCGGCTGCAACATAGCCATGTCCGCTTCGGCACGTTTCAACGCCATGCCTTTCTGGAAGCCCCGGAGCGACTAACCGCCTTGGTCGATCATTGTGTGGCGGCCTATTACCCGCATTTACGCGCGCTGGAAGGCCCCGAGCGGGCTGCGGGCTTGGTACGGGAGGTGGCGTTGGCGACGGCAGAGATGGTCGCAGGCTGGATGGCTGCAGGTTTTGTGCACGGGGTTCTCAATACCGACAATATGAACGTGACGGGTGAGAGCTTTGACTACGGCCCCTGGCGGTTTTTGCCCGTTGCAGACGGCAACTTCACCGCCGCTTATTTTGATCACAATGGGCTCTATGCCTATGGCCGCCAGCCTGAGGCAGGCTTGTGGAACCTCAAGCAATTGGCAGGCGCCTTAACGCCAATCGGCGAACTAGAGAACTTGACAGAGGCGGTGCGAGCCTATCCACCCGCTTTTGCGCAAGCCCAACAGGCCGCGCTGCTTCGCAGGCTCGGCCTACAATCTGCCGCGGAGGCAGACCACACCCGCACCATGCTGGATGCGATGTTTGCCTTTATGGCCCGATCGGGCGTGTCATGGGACGGGTTCTTCCATGATTGGTTTGGCGGTATTGCCAGTGTTGGGCGCGCGAGGGCCGGCCCCCGTGCGAATTTCTATCAGGGTGAAGATTTCCAGGCCTGGTTCAACTGGCTCGGCCGCTTTCAGACAGAGCGACCCGATCGACTGAGGCATCCCTATTTTGAAGCGGCAGAGCCAGCCAGTTTGGTGATTGGGGAAGTTGAATCATTGTGGGCCAAGATTGCAGAAGATGACGACTGGTCAGGCTTTCATCAAAAGCTGACCGATATCACAAGTTTGAGAGAGGCTTTGGCTTAAGCTCAATATCGCTTAATTTCGGCAGTTTAATTAGCACTTTACCCCAGGCTTTACGACCTTTGTAAGTGGTCACCGCCATACTTCTGCGTGGTTGGGATGACGAAAGGGGCTTAAGTCATCATCCAACCCACTTGGGAAGAGCATTTGGGCTCTTCTTGTACGTGGGAGCCATCAAGATGCGTGAACGTTTTGTCGTCTTACTACCTCGGTCGCACACTGTTCATTTTGCCCATGAACAAGTTTTGGCAAGGTTGAATGGCTTGTTCCTATCGCTGACGTCCAAGTTACGGGTTGTGCGGGCCGGCGGCTTTGCGGAAGGCAGAGAAGGGGGGAAATGCTTTTTGGCAAATGGTCCGAACGCTATCTCTGTACATCTCCATCCCGGCCCTGCAAATCTCGGGACAAGCGAAGCCTTCGATGTGGTTTGTCCAGCGTGGTTCGGCTTGCGGGCAAATCATCCCAAAGTCCATTCCCATGTGATCGTGCGCCCAGAACAAGATTTAAACCACCCCGCCGAAGCGCTGGCTCCTGCTGCCGTGAGCATGGTTACCGCAGCTCTGATTTCTATTGTCCCGGTTTAAGAAATCATCTGGAAGACAGAGCAAGTCAGTATCGAGCCGCAGGCCTTCCAACGTGCAGCCCTGCGGCTGACCGTTCCAAAAATCAAAGTTGGTCATCGGCTGCTTGGCGCAGCTTTGAGGGGCCTCTAAGCCCGCAAGGAAGGCCAAGCGTGATCCCTGGTTCAAAGGGTCTCGCCCCCTTCTTTGGTCGCGAATTGGAGACAGTCGCCTCCCTTCTACCGCAGGCGAGGGTTGAAAAGTGCGCTCTGGCCGTGACGGACTTACTAATTTTGCATAGACCGCTTTGCATCCCTTATCATGATTTTGTAGGTTGCGACTGCACGATCGCGGTCTCATGAATCTCAAACCCGTTCTGCTCTTGCGGATTGAGGCTGGACCAGCACCAATTGAAGGTTTGCGCAAAAGTCAGGGTCTTCCAGCTACAGGTGGCTTTGGCAGGCGGGCTCTGACCTAGTCAGAGGTCCGCGCGCAGGATTATCGGACTTCCCTTTTCGCAAAACTGGTCCATGATCTGATCCTTGTCGTCTATGGCGAACCAAAGGGGTAAGGCATGGAACTGAAACGTCGCGAAGTGGTCTCTGGTCTTGTTGGATTCAGCATGGCAAGCCCTGTTCTTGCACAAAAGACCCCACAAGCTCCGACCGAAACCGTAACTGTTACGGGGCAGACCCCGATCGTAACTTTGCAGACTTGGATTGATCTTTATGGTCGCCCGACGGCAGAGGTGAAGGTAAACGGCCAAGGTCCCTTCAAATTTGTGGTCGATACTGGCTCCAACACCTCGGTGCTAAGCCCTCGCGTGGCGAAGACCTTGGAACTTCCTGAACTACCGATGCGAACAGTGCACGGGGTGACGGGAACCAGTGAAGCTCGGTTTGCCCGCATTCATCAGATTGAGACCGGACGCAGCGTGTCAAACAATCTGTCTGTGGCGATTATTGATGCACCGGCTTTAGATAAGCTCGACGGCATCCTAGGTATGGATATGTTTGCCAACCGCCGGGTGCGGTTCAATTTCAGCCGCAAGACCGTGGACCTTGAACCCGCAAACTCAAGGCGTCTGCGCAGATTGCCGATCTCAGTCGGCGTCAAACTGCGCCATGGCCTTTTGATTGAAGCAGATGGCCGTGTCGGTAGCGTTCGTGCCAAATGTATTCTGGACACAGGCGGGGATACGACGATTATCAATATGCCGATGCTGGCAGCCCTCAATGCGCGAGCACGGCGCCGGCCTAGGTCTGAGGAGGCACCCGTTATCCTTGGCGTTACAAATCAACAACTGAACGGGGTTTGGGCGAACTTGCCTCAGATTGATCTGATTGGCCTGATCATTCGACGGCTTACGGTTGTGGCCGCGGACGCGCCGGTGTTCAAACTGTGGGGTTTAGAGAGCACGCCTGCTATGTTGGTGGGCATGGACATCTTGAGCCAGGTGGAGACATTGGTCGTGGATTACCGCCGTCGTGAGGTAGAGCTACAATTGCTCTCCAATCTAGTCGGTGGCGAAACCAATATCTATCGGGGCTAAAGCCGATCGAGAGGAAACAATCTTGACAGACATTCTGCGCTCTAGCCGCGCTTCCGGCATTCTTCGCCTTTTTGGGCTGATGTGTCTGCCAATGCTCTTGCTGGCTACCCCGCACTTAGCCCAAGCGCAGTTTAAGTCTAGCAAACCTGAAGCTCGGGTCGAATATTGGCAAAGCCGATTGGCCGCTATGGAAGCGCAATTGGCCGACAAGCAAGGCCTGTCGCAGTATCGCCTTGTATTCTTGGGCGATTCCATCACCGACTTTTTCCTGATGGGCGACAATGTGTGGTTTCCGGGCGTGAAGAATGGTCGCAGCGTTTGGGATGTGACATTTGCAGGAAGCGACCCAGCCTTGAAGGCGATCAATCTCGGCATTTCCGGCGACCGGATTGAGCATATGCTCTATCGCATCCAGCCCAAGGACCAAGGCGGGCTGGGTCAACTTGATCATCCCAGCTTAAACCCGGACTATGTGATCGTGCTCGCCGGGATCAATAATTCCTGGGCGAGTGAAACCCCAGCTGACGCCAGCATTGTCGCAGGGGTCAAGGCCTTGGTGGCTTCCGTCCATGCGCGCCAACCCAAAGCACGGATCATTCTGCAATCCCTGATGCCAACGCAAGAAGTGTCGCGCACCAGGGATATCGTCATCCCCGTCAATGGCGAACTCAAGGCTTTTGCCGAGCAAGGGCCACAAAAGGCATACATCACGTTCGTCGACCTCTATCCGCATTTCCTCACCGCGGAGGGTCGTCAGGACAGCGCCCTGTTCTACGACGGCCTGCACCCCTCAGAGGCAGGCTATGCTGTTTGGCGCGATATCTTGGTGGCAGCGATTACGGCAGACCGAGCCCGCTGAGACAGGCGGGCACTTGAAGCAGATGCAACGTCTTAGGACTTAGGAGGTAAAGCGGAAATGCATAACATCGCCGTCTTTCACAATGTATTCCTTGCCTTCCAAACGCATCTTGCCAGCTTCTTTCGCGCCGCCTTCGCCCTTAAAGACGACATAGTCCTCATACGCGATAGTTTCGGCGCGGATAAAGCCCTTTTCAAAATCCCCATGGATCACCCCGGCTGACTTTGGCGCTGTCCAGCCGCGATGGATCGTCCAAGCGCGCGCCTCTTTCGGGCCGACGGTGAAATAGGTTTGTAAGCCCAACAGGCTATAGCCCGAGCGGATCAGTTTATTCAGGCCCGGCTCGTCTAGGCCTGCAGCTTCCAGATATTCGGCGGCTTCTTCATCGTCGAGGGCCGCAAGTTCGGCTTCCATTTGTGCACAAATAACGACAGCGGTCGCCTTGTGGGCTTGGGCATAGGCTTCGACCTTGGCCGAATATTCATTGCCGGCCGCAGCAGAGCCTTCGTCAACATTACAGACATAGAGAACGGGTTTAGCCGTCAACAGCTGCAACATGTCATAGGCTTTTTGGTCTTCCTTGGCAGGCACAAACAGGCGGGCGGGCTTGCCTTCATCGAGCAATTTCTTCGCCTCGACACACAATTCCAGCGTGAGCTTCGCGTCCTTATCGCTTTGCTTGGCTTTCTTTTCAAGATTTGGAATGCGCTTCTCAAGGCTTTCCAAATCCGCCAGCATGAGTTCGGTTTCCACCGTTTCAAGGTCGGCGAGGGGATCGATACGGCCTTCGACATGGGTGATATCGTCATCGACAAAGCAGCGGGTGACATAGGTGATGGCATCGCACTCGCGAATGTTGGCGAGAAACTGGTTGCCCAGGCCTTCGCCCTTCGATGCGCCGCGCACAAGACCTGCAATATCGACGAAATTCATGCGTGCTGGGATGATTTCCTTCGATGCGGCAATTTGGGCCAGCGCGTTCAGGCGCGGCTCTGGCACTGCCACTTCGCCGACATTGGGCTCAATCGTGCAAAACGGATAATTAGCAGCCTGCGCGGCAGCCGTCTTGGTAAGAGCATTAAACAGGGTGGACTTGCCAACATTGGGCAGGCCCACGATGCCACATTTGAATCCCATTGGAATCGTCTTTCAAAAAAAGTGGGGCAGCATGGTCAAACTTCATGCTGGCGGTGCACGCTAATAACGAAAGCCTTGTGAAGTTGCACCCCATCTAAAACAGGAAGGGATTTAGTCCTCAGTGTTGCCCCCGCGCAGCCAAGCTGGCACAGGCGGTGGCGGGGCAAGGGTGGAGACCTTAGTCTGGAAGGCGTCATGCTTGTCTTCTAGGAGCAAAGGCGTGTTGCGAGCCACCGCATCGCACAAAGTATCCACCCAACCCATCTCGGCACTGGAGAAATCATCGAGCACGTGGCTTAACATCTTTTCCCGCCCCGGATGGCCGACGCCCAGACGCACACGCTTAAAGCCTGCACCCGATTGAGAAACGATGGATCGCAAGCCATTATGGCCAGCGGTGCCGCCGCCAACTTTGACCCGACAGCGGCCGGGCGTCAGTTCCACTTCGTCATAGAACACAATGACCTTAGTCAAAGGGATTTTGTGGAAGGTCATAAACCCGCCCACACAGCGGCCACTCTCATTCATGAAGGTCTGTGGCTTCACCAGAGTGATTTTTTCCGGACCCATCTCCGTCTCGATCACGCCCTCGCGCGCAAGGCCCTGCAGGCGGCTGCGTTCGGCCCCGAAATGATACTGGCGTGCAATCTCATCCATGGCCATGAAGCCGATATTGTGCCGGTTCCTGGCATATTTGGCACCGGGATTACCTAGACCTACCAGTAGAAACATCTGATCACTCCATGATCAAAACAAAAAAGCCCCGGACGACGCCGGGGCTTTTATCACATGCATCGAAAAAGGCTTAAGCTTCTTCAGTTGCTTCGTCTTGCTTGCCACCGCGCCCAATCAGGGTCGCTACGGTGAAGTCACGGTCGCGTATGGTTGGGCGTGCACCGTCAGGCATTCGAACTGCCGAGATATGGATCACATCGCCGATGTCGCGGCCAGCCAAATCAACGACCAATTCTTCAGGGATCTTACCAGCCGGCACATCCAAAGCCACGGTATGGCGAACCACATTCAGCGTGCCGCCCTTTTTGATACCGGGACAGGTTTCTTGGTTCAGGAAGTGCACAGGCACCTCAACCGAGATCACAGAACTTTCTTCGACCCGATACAGGTCAAAGTGGACAGGCATGTCGGTGATCGGGTCCCATTGCACGTCACGCGGGATCACAGGCTGGCTTTCGCCGCTGTGGTGCAGGTCAACCATGTGGGCCAAGAATTTGCCAGAGCGGATCGCCTTCAGCAATTCCTTGCTCGACGCGGCGATGGCTACAGGCTCTTTATTCCCGCCATAAAGGATGCCGGGCACAAGGCCTTCACGGCGGGTCTGGCGAGCGCCACCGGTACCAGTGCGTTCCCGCACGTCAACATTGATCACGATGCCGGTCATCCCCGGTCTCCGTTCGTTGGTGTGTAAAAACTGCGCCGCCTGCATGATGCAGGCGGCGCATGAGATTTCATGAAGGCGGGGCTATAGGGGAAAGATGAGAAGAACTCAACAGTGGGTGGCAGCTTTAGACCAGCATGCTACTGAAGAAATATGTTCCTATCCCATATCACCCTGCTTGTAAGCGATATTCCAAGGTCCAAGGCCTTTTATGAGGCGCTTGGTTTAGATCTGATTGTCGATGCCGCCCATTATTGCCGGTTCCGCGCCAATCTAGACGGGCAGGGCAGCCAAACCCTGTCGATCTCTCACAGTCCGGGCCCCATTGGCCAATCTTGTTATGTGGGCTTTGGGTTTGCGTCGCCCGAAGCGTTGGACGCTTATGCTATATTAGTGCAGAGCCGAGGCCTAACCCTGTCCGAACCCCCTCACGATCGCAGCTGGCTGTGGCGCGATGTGATTCTCCACGACCCAGACGGCCATGAAATCCTGCTGCTTTGTGCGGGCGACAATAAGCTCAACCCGCCGTGGCGGGTGGGGCGGTGACGGCAGAAGCTGTATCCCGTCACCAGCTGATGTTCTTTTATTTCCGCAGGATCACACGCATCGATTCATAGCCCTTCACAAAGGCCGAGCGAATGCGAGTGGGTTCAGAGACGACCTGAATGTCAGAAAAGCGCTTCAAAGCTTCTTCCCAGACAATCCGCAATTGCATTTCAGCTAAGCGATTGCCGACGCAGCGATGGATACCAAAGCCGAAGGACAAGTGGTTGCGCGCCCGTGGCCGGTCGATCCAGAAGTCATTTGGCCGCTCAATCATTTCGTCATCCCGGTTGCCCGAGACATACCACATCACGACCTTGTCGCCTTTTTTGATCAGCTTGCCACCCAATTCGACGTCTTCAAGTGCCGTACGACGCATGTGAGCCAGCGGGGTCTGCCAGCGAATGATCTCCGACACCATGTTTGGAATGACCGAAGGATCGGCACGTAATTTCTTGAATTCATGAGGATTTTTAGACAAGGCATAAAGCCCGCCGGTCAAGGAATTGCGCGTCGTGTCGTTACCGCCGACGATCAACAGGATCAGATTGCCAAGATATTCCAACGGCTCCATGTTGCGGGTGGCTTCGCCATGGGCGAGCATGGAGATAAGGTCGTTACCACCGCTATTATTGACCCGCTCGTTCCACAAATTGGTGAAATAGGCCAAGCATTCAAAGAGTTCTGCACGGCGTTGGTCTTCGGTTTCGATGATGCCACCTAGAATAGGCTGCGCCGTGGCCACATCTGACCAGCGGGTGAGCTTGCGGCGGTCTTCCCACGGGAAGTCAAACAGGGTTGCCAACATTTGCGTGGTCAGTTCAACCGAGACTTTATCAACCCAGTCAAATTCTTGATCGATTGGCAATTCGTCGAAAATCAGATTGACCCGCTCACGGATCGTGCTTTCCATTTTCGCCAGATTGTCTGGCCCGACTATTGGCTGAACGACTTTGCGCTGGGCGTCATGCTTGGGCGGGTCCATTGCGATGAACATCGGCAGGATGAAGTCTTCATCAAAGCCGACAATCGTAATCCCGCCCAAAAAGGCATCGGACGAGAATTGATGGTGATTGGTATCGACCGCCATAATGTCCTTATAGCGAGTTACGGACCAATAGCCGCCGACCTTTTCCTCCTGGCTGTCACACCAATGGATAGGGTCCTCCTTGCGCAGGCGCTCAAAATAGGCCCAATGACAATCGTGTGTCCAAAGTTCGGGGACAGCAACGTCAATCTCTTCGATGGGAATGGACCATGCCCGCTTGGCATGATGTTCTTGGACAGACTTGAAATCTGTTGGATTGAAGTTGCCGTCGGCCATAGAAGTTCTCCCGATGTCGAGACTGGTGCGTGTGATACCCGTGAGACACATGGGGCCACATTTCGATCCTTTTGTCACCCCCTGACGCATGCGTCATGTTTGAAAAATGCCTTGAGCAGAAGACTTAACACAGCCCTTCGCCGTTTCGTCCCTATTTTCAAAAGTCTTCTAAGCCTTTAGCGTGTTGGCAGGCCGACAGGCTATTTCGTTGCCAAACGTAAAAGGACCCCGAAAATGGATCTGAATATGGCCTTGATGCGGGCCACATTTAAGCTGGACCAGCGTCAAGACGACGGGGCGATGACGGTTGGCACTGGCTGGTTGGTTCGATTGCCGGGGTCAGACGGGCAGGGCAAGTCTGCGAGATTGGCTCTAGTCACGGCAGCCCATGTCCTAGAGCGGATGAAGCAGGAGCAAGCTTCGATCCATTGGCGACGAGTGGATGGCGACGGACGCTGGCACCGGGAACCGGCCCCTGTCCGAATCCGCGATGGCGCGGGCACACCTTTGTGGCATCGCCATATCGAGAGAGATATTGCCGCCCTCCAACTTGAACCACCAAACCATGTGCATGACTGGGCCATTAGTTTCGACCAACTAGCCGATGATGCCGCCCTCGAGGCTTTTGAGGTACAGCCTGGAGATGAAATGTTGGCACTTGGGTATCCGCGAGGCCTCTCGGCCAATGAAATCGGCTTTCCGATCCTGCGAGCTGGGCGGGTAGCGTCTTATCCCCTATGGCCTAGCACTGATTTTCCAACTTTCCTGATGGACTTTGCTGTCTTTGCCGGCAATTCCGGCGGCCCAGTCTATATGGCCGACCGGGCACGCAAGCGGCTTGGAGCGAAGGACTTTCACGAGGCGCAATTTGTTGCAGGTCTTTTGGCTCAGCAGGTAGTTTTGACCGATGAACGGCTAGAGATTGGCATTGTGCTGCATGCTGCCTTCATCCGCCAATGCCTATTGGGCTTGGATGCCAAGCTGAAGGGTCAGCGAGCCTGATTTTCCTTGGCCTGAAACAACAACACAACACCATTGATGCACCAACGTTGACCGGTAGGCGCAGGGCCGTCCGGGAACACGTGACCTTGGTGGGCACCACACGTCGCGCAATGGCATTCAGTGCGCGGATAGAGCAGCATCCAATCAGTCTTGGTCGCAACCGCATCGCTTGAGATCGGCTGGGTAAAGCTCGGCCAGCCAGTGCCTGAATCAAACTTATCAGCCGTTGTCCACAAAGCTGTGCCGCAGCCAACACAATGGAAGGTACCGTCACGCTTTTCATCATTTAGGGGCGAGGTAAAGGCGCGCTCAGTACCTTCTTGGCGAGCGACTTGATACTGAGCGGGCGTCAGAATCGTCTTCCATTCGGCATCCGTTTTTTGGACAGTGAAGCGTGCAGACTTGGCCATGTTAATCTCCTGAGTGCCTTGTTACGCAAGACAGGCGCGATTGGTTGCAGAGTTTGTGAGTTACATGCCGATCTTGACAATATCCTTGCCATAGCGCGCATGAACTGAATCGAGCGCGCGCTCCAGGGCTGCCCGCTTCGGGGCTTGTCTGTTCAATAGATCGCCCTGATCTGCCCCTTCAAGCGCGCTCAAATCCGACAGCCCAACTCCAATCAGGCGAAAGGGGCCCTTGCTTATCTCGGCGCACAACAAAGCGCGCGCCGCATCAAAAACCACCCGCCCTGTCGCCGTTGGCTCGGGCAAGGTAAGCCGCCGCGTGAGCTGCTTGAAGCCAGAGGTTTTGATTTTCAACGTGACAACCCGACCCGCATGGCCCTTGGCGCGGCTGATTTCGCCGACCTTTGCGCATAGGCCCCGCAGAATGGGCTCCAGTTCTTCCAAGTTTTTTAGTGCATGGAGGAAAGTGGTCTCCGATGAGATTGATTTGCGTTCGCTATCTGGTTCCACACGGCGATGGTCGATCCCGCGCGCCATATTGGCCAGTCTTGTTCCCCCGTCGCCATAGCGGCGGGTGAGCTCAGCGGGGTTCGCCGCAGCAAGGTCGCCAACCAGCTGATAGCCCTCGCGGGTTAGTGCTTTGGCAAAAGCCGGGCCAACACCATGCAAAAAACCAACTGGCTTTGGCCACAAAATCTCCTGCACATCTTCTTGCCCCAGAATAGCAAAGCCGCGCGGCTTATCGAGCTCGCTCGCCGTTTTAGCCAAGAACTTGTTACAGGACAGCCCGATAGAGATCGTAAGACCGATCTCGGTCTCG
The DNA here is from genome assembly GCA_943372135.1 of Maricaulis salignorans. Lineage (GTDB taxonomy): Bacteria > Pseudomonadota > Alphaproteobacteria > Caulobacterales > Aquidulcibacteraceae > Aquidulcibacter. Next base: position 54,686 of record CALRXH020000002.1, read on the forward strand.
ATTTTATGTTGAAAGCGCGCCAGCGTCAGAGCAGGGGCACCGTGATGCATTTGGATGGTGCCTGAAAGATCAAGATAGGCCTCGTCAATGGACACTGGCTCTACCAAAGGCGTCAGTGCCTGCATGGCTTGTCGAATGGCTTTTCCTTCCCGCACATACAGGCTCATGTTAGGCGAAATCACGGTCGCCTCCGGGCAGAGTTTGAGCGCCTTGAACATCGGCATGGCAGAGCGCACCCCTGAAGCCCGCGCGATATAGCAACAAGTCGCTACTACGCCGCGTCTTCCACCGCCGACAATCACAGGCTTGTCGCGTAACTCTGGCTGATCGCGCTTGTGGATTGCTGCATAAAACGCATCGCAGTCGATGTGGGCGATGGAGAAGGTTTGCAGATTTAAATGGCTGATTTGTCGCCTGGAGCCGCAGTTTGGGCAGCGCAGCGGCGGTTTGCTACCCTGAGATAGGTCCTGATAAAAACAATCGCGGCATAGACTTGGCAAGGCTCGATTAACTCCCATGCGATATATGCATGTTTCAAGCTTGGGGTCACTCCAAGTACTAAGATTGGAGCAGAGTATGGCGGCGTCTGTCGCAACTCATGAAACGGAACAGCCGTTGGCAGTGCCAAAGGCGCAAAAAACCGTGATGATTGTTGAAGATAACGAACTCAACATGCGGCTGTTTCGTGACTTGTTATCAGCCTTTGGCTATCGCACGGTTGAAACGCGCGATGGCTTGATGGCACTAGACTTGGCGCGCGCTGAAAAGCCAGATCTGATCTTGATGGATATCCAATTGCCGGAGGTTTCTGGCCTGGACATCACACGCTGGATGAAGGCCGATGATGAACTGGCCGCCATTCCAATCATCGCCGTCACAGCTTTTGCTATGCGCGGCGACGAAGAGCGCTTCCGCGAAGGCGGTTGCCAGGATTATCTCTCAAAACCAATTTCCGTGGCCACTTTCATTGGCGCTGTGCGAAAATTCGTAGGATAAACCGATGACTGCACGTGTCCTAGTTGTCGATGATGTCGAACCCAATGTTCGCTTGCTAGAAGCTAAACTTCAGCACGAATATTACACGGTCATTACATCCAATTCTGGCGAAGATGCCATCTTGAAGGCCAATCGCGAGAACCCCGATGTCATCCTGCTTGATGTGATGATGCCCGGTCTCGATGGCTTCGAAACCTGTAAGCGCCTTAAAGAAGATCCCGCCACCCGCCATATCCCGGTGGTAATGGTCACAGCGCTTGACCAGCGCGAAGACCGCGTCAAAGGCTTGGCCGTCGGGGCCGATGATTTCCTTTCCAAGCCGATTGACGACATTACCCTGTTCGCCCGAGTCAAATCTCTTGCCCGCTTTAAGGCTGTGGCAGACGAGTTGCGTCTGCGAGAAGCCGCTGGGCGTCGCATGGGCGTGATCGAGGGGCGCGCCAACCGGGAATTGGGCTTGAATGCCCGGATCTTGATCGTCGAAGATGACCCCCGCCGTGCGACGCGCTTAAAGCGCGCGCTGGAAGCCGAACAGCGCCCGATGCTGATGCAGGATTCCAACGAACTGGGACCAATGGGTCAATCAACCGTGGAATTGATGATCATTTCCGCTTCTGGGACTTCGTTCGACGGCCTGCGGCTTGCCGCCCATATCCGCGGTCAGGAGAGTACTCGCAGCTTGCCAATCTTGGCGATTTGTGAAGCTGAGGAGAAAGTCAAAGCGCTGCGCGCGCTGGAAGTTGGCGTCAATGACTTCATCTATCGTCCAATTGATGATGAAGAATTACTGGCCCGCACCCGCACCTTGATCAAGCGCAAGCGCCATATTGATCAGCTGCGCCTGACGGTGGATTCCAGCATGGAATTGGCCGTGACCGACCAGCTAACTGGCCTGCACAACCGCCGCTACATGGAAACGCAGTTGAAGTCCTTGTTGGCACGCGCCGCGCGGGGCGGGCCCCCTGTTTCGGTACTGATTGCCGATATCGACCACTTCAAGCGCGTGAACGATTTGTTCGGCCATGATGCCGGCGACGATGTGATCCGCGAATTTGCGGTGCGCCTGGCATCCAACTTCCGGCCGCGCGATTTGGCCTGCCGCTATGGCGGGGAAGAATTCGTGGTGATCATGCCCGAAACCAACGCAAATGACGCCAACATGATTGCAGAGCGCTTACGCTCGTCAATCGAAGAGGCCGCCTTCTTCATCGGTGCGGTCCGCGACACGCTCGAAGTGACCTGCTCCGTGGGGGTCGCAGTCGCCAGCTCCAGCGAGCTTGATTACGAAACCCTGCTAAAACGTGCCGACGAAGCCCTTTATGTCGCCAAACGCAGCGGCCGCAATAAGGTCGTCACGCGGGCGGCTTGAGCCAAGAGCTGTACGAACTGTCTTAACCAAGTCTCTAATGTTCCAAAATTTCTCTACTCAGCTTGATATTGGGAAAAGCCTTCTTAAAACCGGCTTGAATTTAGGGGGTGATCGCTTTTGCTGCTTTGATTAACCCCCGATGCTGATTGAGAGTTATGAAAAGGGCGATCCTCTTGCCCTAGGAGTAAGGAGAAAACCTGCGCGTTTTTTTATGAGTCATGGCCGGTCGCTAGCTCAGTCCACACTGGAAACATAGGGACAAAATAGTCATTAAGCGACCTTCCTAGTTCCTCCGTGGGCCACCCGCAGATGTCGGCAAGTTGGGGTCAGAGCCTGGCAATTGCACGGGCGCGCGGCCGATGGAACCGAATATTTGCTCCAAGAAAGTGACTTCGCGGCCACGCGTTGGCGTGCGGCGGCTATCGTATTCGATCACGCGACCATCGGAGATGCCGTAGTTACGCACGCTTGTTACTTTGTCCCCATCATCAAACGAGATGGCGACAATAGTGCGTTCCATCGTGCGCGGCAGATAGAAGGCGGTCTGTTTTTGGATCGACGAAATATAATACCAGGTCTGCTCGTCAAAGGTGCCGGTCTGGGACGGGTTGCCCATGCGCGTCAGCACGGTCTCTTTGGTGTCCACGCCATCTTGGAAGGGGGCGGTTTGGCTTTCGTCTGCGAGGAAGCCGCGCCGATCAACAACGCCTGTGCAAGCACCCAAAAGCGAGATGCCACAGAGTAGGGCAACCGCAACCAAATTTCTTCCGCGCATCGTGTTCATCCCATATCCGTTAGCGCCAAAACTGGTGCTTGCTTTGTGTTTAGCTTGCACATAACCCGCAACAGGCCACAAAATAAGGCAAGAATGCCAAGAAATTCATGCCGCACCCGACCCGACGCTGTAGATGACTCTGCACGTTTCGGCAAAAATGTGTCAAAGCTCGCCGCTCGCGACTTGACCTAGCCCGCCGGAATGCAAGGTTCAAGTCCAAGCTTCACGTTTCAGCTTCATCTTGAAGTGTTTAGATCCGACCCACATGCTAGCGGGCGGTTATTTTCTTCCGCACAGGTCTCCAATGCCCGCAAAACTGATCTCTCGCCTGTTTCGCAAAAAGCCCATCAAATTGGCGGCCCGCGCGCTCTATGATCAACTGAGCCTCGCCTCGCGCGACTCTGGGTACTATGGAGAAGGCCGCGTGCCGGATAACCCGGATGGCCGGTTTGAAATGTTGGCGTTGCATGCCTCGGTCTTGTTCGGGCGCTTGTCCAAGCGTGGCGATCAGGCCGAAGAAACTGCTCAAGAGGTGTTCAACATCCTGTTTTCATCGCTCGACCATGCTTTACGGGAATTGGGCGTGGGCGATTTGTCGGTGGGCAAGCGAATAAGAAAGCTTGCTGAAAGCTTTTATGGCCGCATGGCGGTCTATACAGGCGCGCTGCAGTTGCCAGAGGGTGAGCAACTGGGCGTTTTGGCCGAAGCAATTTGTGTGCATGTGCTGGAAAAGGACCCTGCCGCACAAGGCTTTGCCACTGAATTGGCCTCACGCATCCGTGATTGGACGCTTGACCTTCAAGGAGTTGCAGACGAAACTCTCTTGCGCGGTGACCTGCCATTGCCACGTTGAAAATCCATGCGAAATACAGCAGCTTTATCAGAAGCGTCTGAATAATGTCATGGAATTTCGCCAAATGGGTGGGTAATGCCGCCTCGCAGCGCTGACTGGTTAGGTCGGATGAAGGCGCAGGGGCAAATGCCCAAGGAGACGGTATGACACGGGGCTTAATGCTATCGATCGACGCCATGGGCGGGGATCATGCACCAGATGCAATCCTTGCCGGGGTAGATCTGTTCGCTAAGGAAAATCCGCATGCCCGCTACCTCTTGCATGGCGATCAAGCTGCCTTAGACCGCGTGTTGGCGGGGCTGCCTGCGGCCAAAGCCGCGAGCGAAGTGCGCCATACGACCGATATTGTTCCCATGGATGCCAAGCCCAGCCAAGCGATGCGCAAGAAGGGCACCAGCATGTGGAATGCTATTGGCTCGGTGAAAGCTGGCGAAGCCGCGGCCGTCGTTTCAGCCGGCAATACCGGCGCCTTAATGGCGGTTGCACATTTGCAATTACGCACGATTGAGGGGCTTCACCGTCCGGCCATTACTGCCTCTTGGCCCACACCAAAGGGGCACTGCGTCGTTTTGGATGTTGGAGCGAACGTCGATTCCGATCCTGATCAATTGGTGGATTTTGCCATAATGGGCGAAGCCTTTGCCAAAGCGGTTTACGGGTTGGAGAGGCCTAAGATTGGTCTGCTAAACGTGGGATCTGAAGAGGTGAAAGGCCACGAAGACATCCGTGAGGCCATGCGCCTTTTGCGCGTTTACGGCGCAACGCTCAATCTCGATGTGCATGGTTTTGTCGAAGGCAATGATATTTCGCTGGGCAAGACCGATGTGGTCGTCACCGATGGCTTCACCGGCAATATTGCGTTAAAAACCGCAGAAGGCGCTGCCCGTTTGGTTGGCGCTTTTTTGAAGGAGGCCTTGACTTCAAGCCCGCTCTCCATGGTGGGGGCGTTTTTAGCTTCTTCAGGTCTCAAAAAACTGAAAGATCGAATGGACCCCAGCAGTTCAAATGGTGGTGTGTTTTTGGGTCTCAACGGCTTGGTAATTAAATCCCATGGCGGGACCGATGCGCGCGGCTTTGCTAATGCGATGGCAGTGGGTAGTCGCTTGGCGTCGAGCTCTTATATTGATCAAGTTGCCGAAAACCTGCTGCGCCTAACTGCCGCGCGTGCTGCGGCACAAGTTCAAGTGCAAACCCTTGCAGCGGCTGAGGCCAAACCAAGGCTTCCCATTGGGAGGGCGTAAAAGGCATGGGACATGCTTCAGGCCTGATGAGGTCGGTCTTTTTGGGGAGTGGCGCAATGACGCCAGAACGCATTGTGACCAATGCGGAGATTGAAACCATGATCGAAACCAGTGATGCTTGGATCAAAGAGCGCACTGGCATTGCGCAACGCGCGGTGGCCGGGCCCTTGGAAACCACTGCGACTTTGGGCGCAGAAGCCGCGCGTCGGGCTATGGCCAATGCAAATTTGAAGCCCGAGGATATCGATTTGATCGTGTGTGCGACCTCCACGCCGGATCGAACCTTCCCAGCTACTGCCACTTTGGTTCAAGCCGAGCTTGGTATTCCAGTGGCGATCGCCTTTGACATCCAGGCAGTGTGCTCTGGTTTTATCTATGGTCTCTCGGTCGCGGACGCCATGGTGCAGACGGGGCAGGCCAAAACGGCCCTGGTCATTGGCGCTGAAACATTTTCCCGTATTCTGGACTGGTCTGACCGGACAACGGCCGTCTTGTTCGGTGACGGGGCTGGGGCGATGATTATCGGCGCGTTGTCGGTTGAAGAAGCAGGGGACCGTGGGGTCTTGGCTCACGCCTTAAGGGCCGACGGGCGCCATGCGGACTTGCTCTATGTCGATGGTGGGGCCTCACAGGGTGGCCGAATTGGCAAGCTCAGAATGCAGGGTCAGGCCGTATTTCGCCATGCGGTTGGCAATATTTCGGAGGCAATTGCCGCATGTTGCGCCAAAGCAGGAGTTAAGGTGGCCGATATTGACTGGTTTGTGCCCCATCAGGCGAACCGTCGGATTCTCGAAGGTGTGGCCCGCCGCATGGGCTTGGACGAGCATAAAGTGATTACCACGGTTACCCAGCACGGGAACACATCTGCCGCCTCTGTGCCGCTTGCTTTTGAGGTCGCCCGGCAAGATGGGCGCATCCAAAAAGGTGACTTGGTGCTTTTGGAAGCCATGGGCGGCGGGTTTACATGGGGTGCGTCGCTAATCCGGCTGTAAATGCACTGGACGTAGCGTAAAATGAGGGTTTAATACGTCTATTGGAACTTGGAAGATAGGTTGGGTGCACCGCAAACCGGGCGTTCATCCGAAAAGCTAAAAAAGGGGGGCAAGACGTGGGTAAAACGCTAACTCGCGCAGATTTGATTGACGCTTTAGGGCGTGAAGTGGGTTTGTCGCGGAATGATTGTTCAGATTTGCTTGAATCCATGTTGGAGCATCTAGCTAAAACCTTAGAGCGGGGCCAATTGGTAAAGCTCGCACGGTTTGGTAATTTCAGTGTAAGAGCCAAGCGCCCCCGAATCGGGCGAAATCCAAAGACGGGCGTTGAGGCAACCATCTCAGCGCGTCGCGTTGTGAGTTTCAAAGCTTCCCAAATCATGCGGGAGCGTGTCGAGAAAGGCTGAGTATAGGGGTGGCAGTCATCGAAAAAGGGGAACAGGCCTTTCGGACAATTACCGAGGCTGCTGAGCTCTTGGATGTGCCTGCCCATGTCCTGCGCTTTTGGGAAGGCAAGTTTCCACAACTGCGTCCCTTGAAGCGGGCAGGGGGGCGCAGGCACTATCGGCCAGATGACATGGCTCTGCTTCGCGGCATCCGCGCGCTCCTCCAAGAGGATGGCTATCAGCTCAAAGGCGTTCAAAAGGTTCTGAAAGACCAGGGCATCGCCTTTGTGCGCGCCCGCGGTGCGCGGGCGCAGCCAGACGTTCTTCCTCCTGTCACTGCTGATCGAGAAGTGCTGTCGTTGGGGGCCGCTGCCCGGACGCCGGTCTATCCTTTATCGCCTGCAACTTCTGTTGAAGCCGCATCGACTTCCAGTGCCGCTACCATGTCCGGTGCCCGGACTAGTGAAGCCCGGCTTAGGGCAGCCCTTGAAAAGCTGGAACGGGCTCATGCAATCCTGGCCGCTGTGGCAGCCTTTCCGCGCCCCTCGTCCTAATTTGGAGTCTAACGCGTCATTCATCTCAGCGCTCACTATTGGACTTGCCGCGCCCTCGGATCGCGATGCGATTGCGACGCTGATGCAGCGTGCCTATCGCGGCGAAGAGAGCAAAAAGGGATGGACGTCAGAAGCCGATTTGATCGATGGTGAGCGCATCACACCCGAGGCAGTGGATCGTGTTCTTCTCAGCCCTTGTCACCGCTTTTTAGTGGCTAAAGTTGGCGGAGGGCACTTGATTGGCTGCGTGGACATCGAACAAGTGAGCGAGACGCCTGAAACCTGCAATTTTGGTAAATTTGCCGTTGAACCCTCGCTACAAGGTGGGGGTGTTGGCAAGCTTCTGATGGAGGCCGCAGAAGCCGAGGCCCGCCGGTCGTTTTCAGCGACGCGAATGGTTATGACCGTCATTCAAGGGCGCAACGAACTGATCGCGTTTTATGAGCGTCGAGGCTATGGCGCGACCGGCAACAGTGTTTTCATGGCCGATATCCATTGCGACCCAAGTATGACCCGCGGCCATGATCTGGTCTTATTGGAATTTGTCAAGGATTTGGCAAAAGCCTGAAGGTTCGACCGCAGCGCTCGCGGACCTCTGTGAGAAATCTCTGACAACAAAGATTGCCGCAAACACGTTGGCCGTCTATAGCCACGCGCTCGCAACAATCCACTGGTTGCGAACAGAGGTCGGAGCGTAGCGCAGCTTGGTAGCGCACTTGTCTGGGGGACAAGGGGTCGTGGGTTCGAATCCCGCCGCTCCGACCATTTTCGCTTCAAAATTCAGAATCTGCAGATTAGTTCCGCTTGCGCACGGCAGCGGCTTCGGGGGGCTTTTCAGCTGTTGCTTCGTCGGGATCTGGACGACGCATCCACCTATAAACGGGATAGAGCGGGAATACCCACGCGAGGCCAGCAATCGCAAAATAGCTGATCTGCGCTACCCAGTGCTTGTCTGCAAACAAGGCACCGAGAGAGGCTGCAAAAAAGGAATAAACCGCCAAGACTATCAGAGTCAGTGTGATTCCAATGGCGCGTCGATGTGTCGCTTTCACATGTTTCTCCCTTGATGTCAGACTTCTTTAGACTGTAAGAAGGCTCCGCTGCAAACTAGGTGGCGGTGACCGGTCAGGCGGGTCGCCGCCAGCCCTTGCCTTGTAGTGCAGGTCAACTACTTGTACCGGAACTTAGGACGTCAAGCTGTCATGACCAGTATATCATCTGTTTCCAATTCGCGTAGCCAATTGACCCGGCCAGAGCAGCTTCAGCGTATCTGTGACGTCCGCGTGGGCAGTTGGCTGCTGGTCGTCGCCTTTTTAGTTCTGTGCATGATCATTGTTGGGGGAGCGACGCGGCTAACAGACTCGGGTCTGTCCATCACTCACTGGTCTCCAATCCATGGTGCTATCCCGCCCCTAAATTCAGAGCAATGGGCTAGCGAGTTTGATCGATATCGTCAGATTCCGGAGTATAAACTGCAGAACAACGGAATGAGTTTGAGCGAGTTCCAGTTCATTTTCTGGTGGGAATGGGCGCATCGCTTGCTAGGCCGCGTGGTCGGTTTAGTGTTTGCGGTGCCACTGGTCGTGTTCGCGCTGACTCGCCAGTTGCGCCCCAGCATGAAACCCTGGTTGATTGGCATGTTTGCTCTGGGCGGGCTGCAGGGCTTTATCGGCTGGTGGATGGTCAGTTCGGGCTTGAGCGGTGACCGCCTGGACGTTGCCGCCTATCGTTTGGCGACCCACCTGTCCATGGCGATCCTGCTCATGAGTTTGGCGCTTTGGACGGCGCTAGACTTGCTCTCGCCCAAAAAAGCCCACCAAGGGGACACGAAGCTTGCCCCCTGGGCGATTGGTTTTGTTCTGTTTTTGGCAGTCCAAATCGTCCTTGGAGCCTTTGTGGCTGGAACCGATGCTGGCCTGATCAATAATGACTGGCCGACCTTTGCAGGTGGCCTTTATCCAGAGGACTATTCGGCTTTAAGCCCGTTTTGGCGGAATTTTGTCGAAAATACTTCAACCATTCAATTCAACCATCGTCTTGGTGCTTATGCTATCGGGATCGCGATGGTGCTGGTTTGGCTGCAGACACGCCGTTCAGCCCAGCGCGACATTGTTAGGTTGGGGCATGTCATTGCGGTTTTAGTTGTTTGCCAGTTAGTGCTGGGCATTTCAACTTTGATCGGCTTTGGCCAATGGGCACCGCCTCAAGCCGAGGGCGTTCTGCTGGGGGTTGCCCATCAAGGCTTGGGCGCAATTTTGTTTGCCAGTGCCATGTTGTTGATGCGCGCCTGCCTGAAGCCCAAGGCCCAACCCCTCAAGCTTGCAGTCTAGCATAGCCAATTTGCGTCTTTAGCCTAGCTTTGAGCGCGCGGTCGCGCTAACCCGCTAGGGTGAACGCAGGTGATGAATAGCCTCACGCTGCAGCCAGATTGGTGGAGCCCCCTATGACCGCAATTATCGACATCGTTGGCCGTGAAATTTTAGATAGTCGTGGCAATCCAACAGTTGAAGTCGACGTTATTCTCGAAGATGGCTCCTTTGGTCGGGCGGCGGTTCCTTCTGGGGCTTCAACCGGCGCGCACGAAGCGGTCGAAAAACGCGATGGCGACGGCTCGCGCTATTTGGGCAAAGGCGTTCTGGATGCGGTCGAAGCTGTCAATGGCGAGATTTTTGAGACGCTTGAAGGCTTTGAAGCCGAAGACCAGCGCCATATCGACGACATTCTGATAGAGCTAGATGGCACGCCGAATAAGTCGCGCCTTGGCGCTAATGCCATCCTCGGCGTTTCCTTGGCTGTGGCCAAAGCTGCGGCCGAAGCTGCTACCCAGCCGTTGTACAAATATGTTGGCGGCGTGACTGCGCGCGTCCTTCCGGTTCCTATGATGAACATAATCAATGGGGGAGCCCATGCAGATAATCCTATCGACATTCAGGAATTCATGATCATGCCACTAGGTGCGGATACCTTTGGCGAGGCTGTACGGATGGGATCTGAGATTTTCCATACGCTGAAGAAGCTGTTGAAGGATGCGGGTCACAGCACCAATGTTGGCGATGAAGGCGGCTTTGCACCAAATCTCGCCTCTGCCGAGGAAGCGTTGAGCGTGATCATGCGGGCTATTGAAAAGGCAGGCTACAAGCCAGGTGAAGATGTGTCACTGGCGCTCGATTGCGCGGCCACGGAGTTTTTCAGGGACGGAAAATACATCATGGAGGGTGAGGGCAAGACCTTGGCATCGGAAGAAATGGCCCAATGGCTGGAAACGCTTGTTAGCCGCTTTCCCATCGTATCGATCGAAGATGGCATGTCGGAAGATGATTTCGTGGGCTGGGCAGCGCTTACCAAGGTATTGGGCAAAAAATGCCAATTAGTCGGAGATGATCTGTTCGTGACCAATCCAGCCCGTCTGCAGCAAGGCATCCGAGATGGTTTGGCCAATTCCATCCTCGTGAAGGTCAACCAGATCGGCACATTGTCCGAAACGTTGGATGCCGTCGAAATTGCCCACCGTAATGGCTACACGTCAGTCATGTCGCATCGCTCGGGCGAGACCGAAGATGCAACCATTGCCGATCTGGCGGTGGCAACCAATTGCGGTCAGATCAAAACTGGCTCCTTGGCGCGCTCCGACAGGACTGCCAAGTACAACCAATTGATCCGAATTGAAGAAATGCTGGAAGGCCAGGCGGTCTTTGCAGGCCATGGTGCCTTGAAAAACTTCCACGGCTAATCTGCTAACACTTGGTTTACCAAGTTTGGGCAAAGATGGTGGGGTTCCAGCATCTGGCGGCCACGCCACCAAAAGGCATTGTCGGTATGGCATTCTTGAAGGGCATACGTATCTCAACCTTCCTGTTCGCTGGAGTGTTGGTATATTTTGCTGTCCATTTTTTCGTTGGCCAGCAGGGGATGCTGTCGTGGCACTCCTATGTGCAGCGTGCCGACAGCCTCATGGCCGAGCGCAGCAGCTTGGCAAAACAGCGGGCAGCGCTTGAGCAGCGGTTGGAACGCTATCGGATCGGCCACGTTGATTCGGACTATCTCGAAGAGCGCGCTATGTTTCAATTGGGCCTCGCAGGGCCGAACGATATTGCGATATTATTGCCGAAAGCAGCAGCCGTTGCGGTCCCATCTGCATCTTCGCAGACCCACACTCCGTGAACGCAACTGGACGTCCGGCCCGCGTCTGCCTATGAATAGTGTGTTCTGAGAAGGGTTATACGCATCGATGGCTGTCAATAAATCATCCAGGTCCGCTGCTGTTTCGCGATCAAACCTAGTCAATCGTGACGCGGCACTCGCCTATTATCGCGATATGCTCTTGATCCGCCGTTTTGAAGAGCGTGCTGGCCAGCTCTATGGCATGGGTTTGATCGCCGGTTTCTGCCACCTCTATATTGGCCAGGAAGCGGTCGTAGTCGGTATGCAAGCTGCCCAGAAGCCGGGCGATCAAGTTATCACCGGTTATCGTGACCATGGTCACATGCTGGCTTGTGGAATGACCCCGCGTGAGATCATGGCTGAATTGACCGGGCGGATCGGTGGCTCGTCGCGTGGTAAGGGCGGCTCGATGCACATGTTCTCCAAAGAGGCAAATTTCTACGGCGGGCATGGCATCGTGGGTGCCCAAGTTGCTCTGGGTACAGGTTTGGCGCTTGCCAACCGCTATCGCTGCAATGAACAAGTCTCGGTGGCCTATTTTGGTGACGGCGCGGCCAACCAAGGCCAAGTCTATGAGAGCTTTAACATGGCAAGTCTGTGGCGGTTGCCAGTCGTCTATGTTATCGAGAATAATCAATACGCCATGGGCACCAGTGTTGCGCGGGCTTCGGCTGAAACCGAATTGTTCAAGCGCGGCATCAGCTTTGAAATCGTCGGCGAAGAAGTGGATGGCATGGATGTACTGGCCGTGCACGAGGCTGCACAGCGTGCGCTGGAGCATGCCCGTTCCGGCAAGGGTCCGTTCCTGTTGGAGATGAAGACTTATCGCTATCGCGGACATTCTATGTCTGACCCCGCCAAATATCGACCAAAAGATGAGCCGAAACAGGTGCGCGACACCCGCGATCCTATTGAGCACATGCGTCATTATGGTCTGGAGAATGGGCTGTTTACTGAAGAAGATCTGAAGGCGATCGACCGGGATGTGAAAGAAATTGTAGCCGATGCGGCTGATTTCGCCCAAACAAGTCCTGAGCCCGACCCTTCGGAGTTGATGCGTCATATCTATGTTGAGGCCTAAGCCAAGAGGCAGGCCCCTTGTGGGAGAAAACAAGATGAAAGCCATGAAGACTAAACTCATCGCCACCGTTGCAATTGGCCTTGTTGGTGCAATTGGGGCCCAATTCGTCAATGCACCGGCCTTTGCACAAGCCCAAACGTCTGCCCCTGCCGCCAGCAGCATTCCAGTCCATGTTGGCAACTTCAGCGGTGCCAAGGTCGATAGCCTTGCTTACACTCCAAGCTGCCCAGCTTTTAAATTCGACATGGATGCAGCCGCAATACAGGAAAGCGCCAGCCGGACCTTTGTCGAAGGTGAAAGGCGTCGTTTTGAAGCCATTCGTGAAAAGTGGGATTCATATGAGGACTGCCTGATTGAAAACGCGCGCCGCGACATCGAGAGCATTCGCGTCAGTCTCGGCGATTATTTGTCCAATTCAGCTAATGAAGAGGCTAAAATCTTCAACAGCATGAACACTGCGGCGACGGGTAATATTGAGCGTATCAGCAAATTACCCGCACCAAAGGCTCCCAAGAAAAAGGGCGAAGTGGCCGCTGTTGAAGCCCCGCAAGCCGCCTTGTCCGCTTGGACCGAGCCGAAGGGCCGTTTTGTCGGTAACTTGATTGGTTCAGCGGCACAGCCACAATATACCTCGTCATGTCCTGCCGCCCTTGGCACACTGACGGTTGAAGCCTTTGTCGAGTCAAACACGCGTAATGGCTTTAATGCGCTCTTGGATGAATTGCGCGCGATGCCGGATCGTATTAACCAGGTGCGCACATGCCGTCAGGAAAATGGCCAGGAAGATTATGAGGTCATCCAGAAAGTTGTCCAAGATGGCGTCAACGCGGTGTTCCAGCCCAGCAAAACGGCCTTTGAAAAGGAATATGCGGCGGTAAGGTTCCAGTTAAACGAGCATCAAAAACCTGGTGGTTTGTTAGCTCCCCCGGAAATGGGCCGTGCGCCTGCAAAGAAGGCACCGCCGTCGAAAGCGCCTGCTGCAAAAGCGAAAAAGAAGTAAGCGACCCGCGTTGGGTTTTTAGAAACAGCGGTGCTGGGTCGCCGCTGATATACAGGATGAAAAGGACGGGCCTGCCGCCAGCAGGCCCACCCTAAATCAACCAATATGGAGCTTGCCTTGCCGATTGAAATCCTCATGCCCGCACTCTCTCCCACCATGGAGGAAGGCACTTTGGCCAAATGGCTGGTGCAGGTCGGTGACACAGTCAAAGCAGGTGACGTTATTGCCGAGATTGAAACCGATAAGGCCACGATGGAAGTTGAAACCATCGACGAGGGTGTGGTTGAGGCGCTGTTGGTGGCTGCGGGTAGTCAAGGGGTCAAAGTCAACACGCCGATCGCGCGCATCTCCGGCGACGAAGAGGCGGTAACGACAGTGACCCTTTCACCTGCGCCGGTGGTAGCTGTACCTGCGCCGCGCGCGGCCCCAGCACCGGTTGCAGACAGCGCTCCGGTTATTTTGGCCGACACTGAACTGTCACCCGGCACACCCATGCTAAGAGTGACCTTGCGCGATGCGCTTCGAGATGCCATGGCCGAAGAAATGCGCCGCGATCCAGATGTCTTTCTGATGGGGGAAGAGGTTGGCCAATATCAAGGTGCCTACAAGGTTAGCCGCGGTCTTCTAGAGGAGTTTGGCGACCGGCGCGTGATCGATACGCCGATTACCGAGCATGGCTTTGCCGGCATGGGTGTTGGTGCAGCGATGGCCGGGCTCAAGCCGATTGTGGAGTTCATGACCATGAACTTTGCCATGCAAGCGATTGACCACATTATCAATTCGGCAGCTAAAGTGCATTATATGTCTGGTGGGCAGATTAGTGCGCCCATCGTCTTCCGGGGCCCCAATGGTGCGGCCTCGCGCGTGGGTGCTCAGCACTCGCACGATTATTCGAGCTGGTATGGCAATGTGCCCGGCCTAAAGGTGATTGCGCCTTACGATGCAGCCGATGCGAAGGGCTTGTTAAAGGCTGCCATCCGCGATCCCAATCCAGTGGTTTTCCTAGAGCACGAGCTTCTTTATGGCATTGAGTTTGATGTCCCGGCGGGCGATGACTGGCTCGTGCCGATTGGCAAGGCTAAGGTTCGTCTCGAGGGGACGGACCTGACCATCACGGCTCATTCGCGCATGGTCGGCTTCGCACTTCAGGCGGCCGAGGAATTGGCGACGTTGGGCATTTCTGCCGAAGTGATCGACCTGCGCACCTTGCGCCCGCTCGATACTGAAACCATCATTGCCTCGGTCAAAAAGACCAATCGTCTCGTTACTGCGGAAGAAGGGTGGGGCCCGATGGGCGTCGGCGCTGAAGTGATTGCATGCGTCATCGACGGTGCTTTTGACTGGCTTGATGCACCCCCTGTGCGGGTCCACCAAAAAGACACGCCGCTGCCTTACGCGGCTAATCTTGAAAAGTTATCCTTGCCGAATGCGGCAGATATCGTGGCGGCCGCTCGCGCCGTCACCAATCGCTGAGGAACCTGCCCATGGCTATCGACATTTTGATGCCTGCTTTATCCCCGACTATGGAAGAGGGTGTGCTGGCGAAGTGGCATATTAAAGTTGGTGACGTGCTTAAGTCTGGCGACGTGATGTGCGAGATCGAAACTGACAAAGCCACGATGGAAGTTGAAGCTGTTGATGAGGGCAAAGTTCTCGAGATTTTGGTTCCCGAAGGTAGTCAGGGTGTAAAGGTCAATGCAGTGATTGCGCGGATTGAAGGGGAGGGCCATGCCCTTTCTGCGGCCCCCGCCTCTCCCGTGCCAGCCCTGTCCGACGTGGCACCCATTCCTGAGCCCACGTCTGTTGCTTCCGTTGGCGGCGCACTGGTAACTCCTGATGCTAGTCGCATCATAGCTTCGCCCTTAGCCAAGCGCATTGCCGACGCTGTCGGGATTAACCTCGCCAACGTCACCGGCACAGGTCCCCATGGCCGGATCGTCAAGGCCGATGTGGAAGCCGCACGCGGGCAATCACCCCATCCCGCTGCGAGCGCAGTGCCCGCCGCCGCACCAGCACCAGCTGCTGCATCCCGCGCGCCAAGCCCTCTCCCCTATGCGGCAGGGACTTATGACGTTGTGCCCTTGGATGGCATGCGCCGGACGATTGCGCGCCGTATGACCGAAAGCTTCCGTGATGTGCCACATTTCCCGCTGAACGTAGATCTGGAAATCGACAAATTGTTGGAATTGCGCAAGCAACTCAATCAGGTAGGTGCAGCCCAAAATTCCAAAGTGTCGGTCAATGATCTGGTGATTAAGGCAGCCGCTTTGGCGTGTAAGCGCGTACCGGCGGCGAATGCATCTTACACGCCAGACGGGATCTTGATCCATCACAATGCAGATATTGCTGTGGCCGTTGCAATTGATGGCGGCTTGATCACGCCGGTGATCCGAAAGGCTGAAACCAAGGGCCTTGCGGCCATCTCGGACGAGATGAAGAGTTTGGCCGATAAAGCCCGCAACCGAAAACTTACGCCCGAAGACTATGCTGGCGGCACGTTCTCCATCTCCAATTTGGGAATGATGGGGATCAAGAGTTTTATGAGCATAATAAACGAGCCCCAAGGCTGTATCTTGTCCGTTGGAGCCGGTGAACCGCGCCCCGTTGTCAAAAATGGCGCGCTGGCCATTGCAACAGTAATGAGTGTGACGCTGACCTGCGATCACCGCGTGGTGGATGGCTCAATTGGCTCTGCCTGGCTCGCAGCTTTCAGGTATCTTATTGAAGAGCCAATCGGCTTGATGTTGTGAGGCGGGACAGGCCTTTCACACGCGTTCCAAACAGCTTTCAGACTTCGACGACCGGTGCTTCTGGCGCTTGGCGTCGGAAGGATTCCATACCGTTTTCGCAACTTGCTTTGGCCTTATAGCCTTCATTGCCATCGGCAATGATATTACCGTTCTTTGACTTGGCGCGCCAGTAATATTGGCCCTTGGATTCGAAGACCTCATACTTGAGATCACCTTTGCGGCAGAGTTCGATACCATTATCGCGAGAGGCTTTCGAGGAATAGCCCTCACTGGAATCGGCCAGAATATTGCCGTTGGTAGCCTTGAAGCGCCAACGAAAGCCATCTTTGGCTTCATAAGTCTCGAATTTCGACATGGTAAAAACTCCTCCCAAGGGCATGAATAGTCTGACTGCTTCGCTGCATTCTTGGCGGATATGACACCCTCATCAGGTGTCGGGTCAAGAGTGGTTTTGCAACATTTTTTACTGCTATTTTTAATAGCTTATATTTAAATACTACTTTAAATTGAATAAGCTTACATGCTAAATCTAAAGCAGGGCCAAGCCCGTTCTATCTGGATCAGATAGAACGGGCTTTCCGTGTCTTATGACTTTTCGCACCTATTGGAAGATACTGGCACCTCCGCCGGGAGCGACAGCTCCCGGCCGACGGCGAGGGATGGATCGTCGCGTTGCAGGAGGTTTTACGCTTCGAGCGAGAGTTTGATCACCCTCGTCTTTCTCATCGGCCTGAACAGATACAGAGGCTTTGAGGCCAGTATGACAAGCAGGGGCAGGAAAGATAACAGAGATTACCATCGGCATCTATGTTTCGAAAGTTAGTCTCGACGTGCTCCTTCATCCGGGGGGCGATCACCGCCAAGGTGAGAACACGCCAAAAGGCTTCAGGACGTCCTCAAATGGATAGCTGGCAAGCCCGTCGCCTGTCTCATTTTTGAGGCGACGGGCCCGCCGGCGCCTTTCTTCCATTGAAAGCCACTTAAAAGAGATAGAAGAGGCGATTGATCACCTGGGCCGCTGAAATGATCGGGCGATAACTGTTTGCCAGAGGATGACCCCAAACCCAAACCGGTTTAGAGAGCGCTTATGCTCGAACTTTTTCTCGCCGCATTTGTCACCTTCTTTGTTGTGATCGACCCGCCAGGTGTTGCACCCATGTTTGCCACTTTGACCCAGCACACCTCACGTGCATGGCAGAATAAGATGGCATTAAAGTCCGTCGGGGTGGCAACTTTGGTGCTGGTCGGGTTTGCTTTTGGCGGCCAATGGCTGTTGGGCAAGTTGCACGTTTCGCTCGACGCGTTTCGTTTGGCTGGGGGCGTACTTCTGTTCTTGATCGCCGTAGATATGCTGTTTGAAAAGCGTACCGAGCGGCGCGAAGAGCGCAATGAAAAGGTGTTAGCCGAAGCCCAAAAACATCCAGAGCGGTTTGAGGATGTATCCGTATTCCCTCTTGCCATTCCTTTGATTTCAGGACCGGGGGCGATTGCCTCCATTATGTTGTTGTTCGCCCAGTCGAAGGATCTTGCCGAGCAAGGCATGGTTTTGGCCGGTGCGGGTGTTAACCTTCTCTTGTGCTTGCTTGGATTTCTCCTCGCTGGCCCTCTCACAAGAATAATGGGTGCGACCGTTGCAGCCATGATCACGCGCATTTTCGGCATTATTCTGGCAGCCTTGGCCGCACAGTTCATCGTCGATGGTGTGAAGGGAGCATTCGGTATCGGCTAGCTCAGGGTCTTCCAAGAGGAAGCGAAAGCAGGCTAGAGACACGTGCGGTCTGGAGCAACGTACGTTCTATCTCAATCAGAGAGACCGGGCGTAACTCCAATCAACAATTGGTGTGCAACTTTGATCGAGGCAGATCAAAGTTGCACTCTGGGAGCAGGAGTTTTAGATGGCCAATGATACCATGGATGTCGTTGTAATCGGGTCAGGTCCCGGGGGCTACGTCGCCGCTATACGAGCAGGCCAACTGGGCTTTAAGACTGCCATCGTAGAACGAGAGAGTTTGGGTGGCATCTGTCTTAATTGGGGTTGTATCCCCACCAAGGCCCTTTTGCGTTCTGCCGATGTTTACGAGAACATCAAGCATGCAGAAGCCTATGGCCTGTCGGTGACTGGCGCGAGCTTTGATTTGTCCAAGATTGTTGATCGCTCACGCAAGGTAGCCAAACAATTGTCCGGCGGCGTCACTTTTTTGATGAAAAAGAACAAAATCGAGGTGATCGCCGGTACCGCAAGTCTAACCAAGGGGACAGGGGCACCGGGGGTCACAATCGATCTCGCCGCTGGCGGCACCCGCACCATACAAGCCAAGCACGTCATTCTGGCAACCGGTGCGAGGGCTCGCACCATTCCTGCCGCCGGCCTCGTGCCAGATGGCAAGCTGATCTGGACTTACCGTGAAGCGCTGGTGCCCGACACCATGCCCAAGCGCCTGCTTGTGATCGGATCGGGCGCGATTGGCATTGAATTTGCCAGTTTCTTCCGCTCTCTGGGTTCAGAAGTCACGGTGTTAGAGGCCCTTGACCGGATTTTGCCCGTGGAAGACGCGGAGATTTCAGGCTTCGCAGCCAAGGCGTTCCAAAAGCGCGGAATCCGCTTAATCACCGGTGCCTCTGTAAAGGAGTTGAAGCCTGGTAACGCAACCGTAACCGCCACCATCGAAAGCGGCGGCAAGACCGAAACTATCGTGGTTGATCGTGCCATATTGGCCGTTGGTATTGTCGGCAATGTTGAGAATCTGGGTCTGGAAGACCTCGGCGTTACAGTCGACCGCACCCATGTGGTAACCGACGCTATGGGCCGCACTAATGTAAAGGGCCTCTATGCGATTGGCGATTTGACTGGAGCCCCATGGCTTGCCCATAAAGCAAGCCATGAGGGTGTTTCCTGCGTCGAGGCAATTGCAGGTCTTCACCCCCACGGCCTCAATGTAGCGCGTATCCCGGGCTGTACCTATTCCAACCCTCAAATTGCCAGCATTGGCATGACCGAGGACAAGGCCAAGGCTGCAGGCTATGAAGTCCGTGTGGGCAGATTCCCGTTCAGCGGCAACGGCAAGGCCATCGCACTGGGGGAGCCTGAAGGCATGGTTAAGACTGTGTTTGATAAGAAAACGGGGGAGCTCTTGGGGGCGCATATGGTCGGCACCGAAGTGACCGAGTTGATCCAAGGCTATGGCATCGCCATGACTTTGGAAACCACCGAGGCGCAATTGATGGAAACCATTTTCCCGCATCCAACCTTGTCGGAAATGATGCATGAGGCGGTGTTGGACGCTTACGGCCGCGCAATTCATATCTAGCGATATGGCAGGCAGCCCTACCTGGCTCGCATGACAAATGCAGCAGATCATCCGTGGCCCCTTTAGCCTGCGCGCGCCTCGGTGTAGAGACACGGTCATGAGTGCTCAAATCGATCCCACCAAACGCAAGACTGTGCGCGACATCGCCTCCAGTAAGGGCAAGGCCCCGGTCGTCTGTTTGACGGCCTATACAGCGCCCATGGCGCGCCTGTTGGACCCACATGCTGACGTGATTTTGGTTGGCGATAGTCTGGGGATGGTTGTCCACGGCCTGACTTCCACGGTTGGGGTAACCCTCGACATGATGATCTTGCATGGCCGCGCGGTGATGCGTGGCTCTCGTCAGGCTTTGGTCGTTGTCGATCTGCCTTTCGGCTCTTATGAGGAAGGACATGAAGTCGCCTGGCGTTCGGCTAGCCGCGTGATGATGGAAACCGGCTGTCAAGCAGTCAAAGTCGAAAGTGGCGAAGGCATCGCGGACACGATTGCCTTCCTGGTCGACCGTGGCATCCCGGTGATGGGGCATGTGGGCTTACGCCCGCAGGCCATGAATGTAGATGGCGGGTTTCGCGCAAAAGGCCGAACACAAGCAGAGCGTGACCGCGTGCTGCGCGAAGCCCTGGCGGCAGACCGTGCCGGCGCGTTTGCAATCGTGGTGGAAGGGGTTGCCGAAGATATTGCAGCCGAGCTCAGCTCTCTGGTGCGTGCACCGACCATCGGGATTGGGGCTTCTGCCCAATGTGACGGTCAGATCCTCGTTACAGATGATATGCTTGGCATGTTCCCATGGACACCGAAATTTGTTCGCCGTTATGCGGATCTTGGAGCGGTCATTGATCAGGCTGCGGCCCATTATGCCAAAGACGTGCGGGAGCGGACATTTCCCGACGAAGCGGAGACCTATGTGCTAAAACGCACCCCGTAAGTGCTTTTGCCCTCAAATCGTCGCAGTTTCGCGCGAGCCCAAACCTTGCTCTGTTTGACCGCGACCTTTAGCGTCAACAGGTTATCCTACTAAGTCTCTTGTATGGGACGCCTTTAAAATCGATGGAGAAGTGAGCGTGTCTGATTTATTTCGCGAAGCCGAAGAAGAGCTGCGCAAAGAGACCGCGGAAAATCTTGCGAAGCGGGCAGCTCCTTTTGTTATCGGGGCTATTGTTTTGGGACTAGCCAGCAGCGCCGGCTGGCAATTTTGGCAGGGCGAGCAGGCGAAAGCAATTGATCAGGCAGGCGTGGCCTATGATGCTGCGATGGCAAAACTGCAAGCTGGCGATTTGAACGGGGGTGCCCAAAGCCTAGCCGAGATTGCAAAGACAGGGCCCAGCGGGTTTGCCGCACAAGCCATGTTGCAGCGTGCAGCTGTTTTGCAAGAGCAGTCCAAAGCCGCCGAAGCGCGCGTGGCTTATGAAGATGCCGCCAAAAAGATTGCCGATGTTGATCTGGCGGATCTGGCGCGTCTGCGCGCAGCTTATATCGCTGCCGATAGTGAGACCAAGGATCAGATGACTGCACGTCTGAAGCCCATCATTGACCGTAAAGGCGCATTTGCACCTTTGGCGCGTGAATTGGCTGCAGCGATCGCTTGGACAACGGGCGATGCCTCCGGTGCGCGGGCTAGCTACGCTTTGCTGCAAATGGACCCTCTTGTGCCACAAGGCATTCGCGCCCGTGCTGGTCAAGCACTTGGCGTTATTGATGCCGGAGCAACTGCTTCAAAGATCCCAATGGTTGTTCCCCAACAATCCGGGCAAGGCGAAGGTGGTATGACGCCCGAGCAAATAGCGCAAATGCAAGCTGCTCAAGCGCAAGCTCAGGCAGCACAGGGCCAAGCCAGTGGTGAAGGAACCCCTGAGAACCCGCGTATCGTGCGTTTGCCACCCGGTGTTAAACTGCCACCGGGTACCAAAATTCCGCCCAATGTGCGCGTAATCGAAACTCCCTTGCCAGCTGGGCAACAGGCGGGCGGGGGGGTCTCCCCAGAACTCCTGGCGCAGATCGAGCGTGAGCGACAGGCCAGCATGGCCCGTCAAAGGGCTACTACAGAAGCCCAACAGCGCCAGATCAAAGAGATTGAAAAGAACCTCGCGGCTTCAGCAGGTGAGCCAGTTGCGGTGCCAGCTGCTGAACAACCAAAGTCCGGAGATGGTCTATGACGTTTATGTCGAACCGTCTACGCACGCTTGGCCTCGCCACAACCAGCGCCTTGGTTTTGGTAACGGGCTGTGCCTCTTTGCCAGATCGGGTCTCGAGCCTGTGGCCCTTTGGCGGGGATCGGGAAAAGACCGCGGTTGCCGAAGACAAAGAACGTATTTCGGTTCTGGGCCTTGAAGAACAACTCACTAAGGATCCGGCGCTTGAAAGTGTGGCAATAGCCGTGCCGGAGGCGCAAGACTTGGAGTCTTGGCCAAATGCAGGTGGTGTAGCCAGCAATGCGCCTCAAAACGTAGCAGGCTCTGGTCCGTTGGGGATTATCTGGCGCAAGAAGATTGGCCAAGGGGCTGGGGCCCGCGGTGCGATCACTGCATCCCCCATTGTCGCAGGGGGTAAGCTGTTTGTTTTCGACTCCAAGAGCACAGTTCATGCGGTAGATCAGTCCAATGGCCGCGAAATTTGGCGCAAGTCGCTCGTGCCGGCCGCCAAGTCGCGTGGACGCTTCTTTAGTCGCGACGAGAGCACGGCCATTGGCGGTGGCATCGCGTTTGGGGATGGCAGGGTTTATGCGGCAACAGGGTTTGGCAATCTTGTCGCACTCGATGCGGACACAGGTCAGGAAGCCTGGCGCATCGATGCAGGTTCGCCCATTCATGCCGCGCCCTTGGCAGGTGGCGGCCGGGTTTTCGTAACCAGTAATGACAGTGAATTGTTTGCAGTTGAAGCAGCCACCGGTAGAATCCAGTGGACCCAGTCGGCCATCGCAGAGCCTGCCCGCATGCTCTCAAGCCCGAGCCCTGCTTTGGTTGGTGAAACTCTTGTCGCCCCATTCGCATCGGGAGAGGTGATTGCCTATCTCGCAGGGAACGGTCGCAGGCTTTGGTCTGAAGCTTTAACCCGCGCAGGCTCATCCAATTCCCTCTCCACCATCAACGACATTGCGGGGCGACCAGTTGTTGCAGGCGGCATCGTGTTTGCGGCCAGCCAGTCCGGTACCTTCGCCGCCATCGAATTGCGGACGGGGACGAGGATCTGGGAAAAGCCGATCGCCTCGATCCAGACGCCTTGGGTTGCGGGAGATTTTGTCTATCTCGTCTCAACCACGGGCGAGTTGGTTGCGATGGATATCAAAACGGGCGGGATCAAATGGACTCGCCAATTGCCAAGTTATCGAAACGAGAAGAAGAAGAAAAACCTTATTTCTTGGACTGGCCCCGTGATGATAGGTGGACGTTTGGTTCTGGCCTCTTCTCTGGGTAAGGTTGAGGTACTCAAGGCCGAGGACGGCACGACGCTCTTCACTCGTGACGCCAAGGCACCCATATTCGTGCCTCCAGCCATTGCAAACGGGACTTTGTATTACTATTCCCATGACGGCGTAGTTGTGGCGCTCCGATAGGTCGTGGCCGTACCCCTTAAAATTGCGGTCGTTGGTCGACCTAATGTCGGTAAGTCCACCCTGTTCAATCGTTTGGCGGGGCGCAAACTGGCTATTGTCGATGACACGCCAGGCGTGACCCGCGATCGTCGCGAAGCCAGCGGTCGGCTGGGTGATTTAGACTTGACCTTGATCGACACCGCAGGTTTTGAAACAGCAGCCGATGAAAGCCTCGAAGCGCGCATGCGGGTTCAGACAGAAGCAGGTATTCAGGACTCTGACTTGTGTCTTTTCTTGATCGATGCGCGGGTAGGGATCACACCCATTGATCAGGTCTTTGCCGACATTTTGCGTCGTTCTGGTAAGCCGGTCATTTTGGCGGCAAATAAGGCCGAAGGTAAACTGGCGGACGCGGGCGTGATTGAAGCCTATGGGTTGGGACTTGGTGAGCCAATCCCCATGTCGGGCGAGCATGGCGAGGGGATGTCTGATCTTTACGCCGCTATTATCTCCTTGATGGGGGATCGGGCCGCAGCACCTGCGTTTGCAGATGAGTTTGATGATGAGAATGAGGCAGCAGATGAGGTGCTGCAAACTGGCGAGTTTGTCGAAGACGATAATGGTCTTGCAGGCTTGGGCTTTACCGCTGTTCCGGTAAGCGAGAACAATCTGCCTCTGCGCATCGCGGTAATCGGTCGTCCTAATGCGGGCAAGTCCACCCTTGTGAATGCGCTGATTGGGGAGGAGCGCCTCCTGACGGGCCCGGAGGCAGGTATCACGCGCGACTCCATTGGCGTGGACTGGGTATGGGACGGACGGCCTGTGCGCCTGGTTGATACAGCGGGAATGCGCCGCAAGGCCAAGGTTCAGGAAAAGCTGGAAACGCTGTCGGTCGCCGATACGTTGCGGGCTATTCGCTTTGCAGAAATTTGCCTATTGGTTATGGATTCGGACGAAGCCTTTGAGAAGCAAGATCTGCAGATCGCAGATTTGGTGGCGCGCGAGGGCCGTGGTCTTGTCTATGTACTGGCCAAATGGGACCGGGTTGAAGACACCCAAGCCCGCTTAATCACGCTACAGGAGCGCGCTGATAAAGTGCTGCCACAGACGCGTGGAGCACCACTCGTGCCGATATCGTCTTTGTCTGGTCGCGGTCTTGATCGGCTCATGCCAGCTGTGCTGGATGTGCACGAAGACTGGAACGCCCGGGTAAAGACGCGCGATCTTAACGATTGGCTCAAGGAGGTGGTCACCAAACAGCCACCTCCTGCTGTCGACGGTCGCCGGGTCAAGCCGCGCTATATTGCCCAAATCAAGGCTCGTCCTCCTACGTTTGTGTTGCTGGCTAGCCGCGCGGCACAATTGCCGGATACTTACGTGCGCTACCTGGTCAACGGTATTCGTAAGGCGTTTGATTTGCCAGCGGTACCAATCCGCTTCCTGGTGCGCGCGCCCAAAAATCCCTATGCAGGTGACGAGAGCGGGCGACCCGTTTTATCACGCAAAAATCGCGAGGCTGGGGCCAAGCACGCCCAATCCTCTGACCGTGCGCCAAAGCCGGTTGAAAAGCTTAAACCGGTTAAACCAAAAAGCGCAACTTTTGCTCCCAAGGCCCGCATCCCAACCGGTGGCAGGAAGCTGGGCAAGAATGCCGCGCGCGCCAAAACAAAGATACGTTAGTCGGTTATTTTGCTCCAAAACAAAGTTTATCTGACTTCTTGGTGACCAGATTGCCATTATGGGTGCCAACCGCCAATTGAGTGTGTGCCATGAGTCCAACGCCTTCAAGCAAGAGAGCGATCATCGTCAACTTCAACAGCGAGGCTGTTATAGGGCCCTTCGTTGAGGCCTTACAGGCGCAAGGGGCGGCGACTTTGGTTTTCGACACTGCGAGCCATGACCAGATCTGATCTACCGCCGGCGCTAAGGGCGCGACGCTCTTGGCTTGCGCTGCCAATCTTCGCTTTGGTGTCGCCAATAATCTCGGCGCAGAAGCTGTTCAGCCCTAATGGCAGTTGTTTATAAACCCAGATGCAGTGGTCCATGCTGGTGCCATTGAGCACTTCTTAGATACAATGGAGCACCCTCGCGGATCAGGTCTGTATGGACCAAAAACCCTGGAAGAAGACGGCGCTCACTTTTCCACTCGCGCTCTCTGCTGGCGCCCTATTTCACGAGCCAATTAAGAAGCAAGACTGTGCAGAGTGGGAATTTTTGTGCGCCGGCGGTATTCGGGGCCCGCCTGCTCGTGCGGCGGGAACTTTAAAAAATTTGGGTCGCTTTGATCTCAAGGTTTTTTGTTCGTTGAAGACAATGATCTGTTCCAGTGTCTCCTCGAATGGGGCTATCGTATCATTTATGGGCATGAGGCGATGATCTACCATCTGCGCGGCAAGTCGAGTAGACCTAGTCTATAGCGCGTCTGGTATAAAACTAATCGGGTTGCGGGCTAAATCTTAAGTGAAGCAATAGCTTATCCGCTGGAGCTGGATCAGATAGACTGGGTGTTGCTCTGAAGACCGCTTTTCTGCTGCACGTCTGCCAGGCGTAGTCACGCGCCTGTGTTTCGCGCTAAAAATAGCTTAGCCTATGATCCAGCCTCGATCCTTGTGGTCGATGGCTTGAGATATTTTTTGCGCTATTGACCTTTAATGGCGAGCGCCGCGCTCGTGATGGCGGCACCTGTGCTGGCAACTACCGGGCTATCTTCGGCCGGGTAAGTTCGTGCTGAAGCTAGGTAGTTGGCTGATGGGCGGCCTGCCAAGCCTTAAAGTGCTCAGTCTCGCGGAAATGTACGGTGATTCCGGTTTGTGTATGGCTTTCGCTTATCAATTCGAGGATCATACTGGAGAGATGCTCAGGCTGGGGCAAGGTGGACTGATCTTCGCCGGGAAATGCATTTTTGCGCATCATGGTTGCCACACCGCCTGGATTGAGCACGCTCACGACCACTTTTTTAAACTCAATCTCATCCGCCCAGCACTTCGCCATCGCCTCGACACCGGCCTTGGTTGCCGCATAAAGCCCCCAGTGAGCGCGCGGGTGATGGGCAACACCAGACGTGAAAAAAATCACCCGAGCAGCGGGTGCCTGGATCAACAAAGGCTCCATCGAGCGGATCAAGCGCCAACTCGCCGTCAAATTGGTCGCAATCATCTGTTCGCCCATTCTTGGTGTGGCGTGGGCGACAGGGGTTAGTTCGCCCAAGTGTGCCGCGGCATGAATCAGACTGTCCAAGCGGCCATAGCGTTGGAACAACGCTCCCCCCAAGCGATCAATCGCATCGAAGTCAGTTAAATCCATCGGCACGATGGTAGCCGGCAAGCCACCAGCTTTGCGGATATCGTCATCGAGGTTTTCTAGCGCTTTCTGTGCACGGCCGGTGGCGACAACCTGCATACCCGCACGGGCGCAGGCGATGGCTGCGGCGCGACCTATGCCCCGACTTGCCCCGGTTATAAGGACGACTTTTGCATTGGTCATAGATTTTCTCGCTCTGGGTGCTTAGGCGTCAACCAAGAAGGATAGTTGATGATCCTTATCTGATTGCGATCGGTCGAAATCTACCAGTCGCGTCGGATAGTCTCCCGTGAAGCAATGGTCGGAGTAGCGTGGGGCATGCGGGTTGCGCGTGGCTTCACCGAGTGCCCAATAGAGCCCGTCTACTGACAAAAAGCCCAAGGAGTCGACGCCCAGGATTTCAGCCATATCAGCGACGCTCTTGTGACCGGCAATCAATTGGTCCCGGTCGGGCATATCAATACCATAAAAGTCTGGCCACTGGATGGCAGGAGAAGCCGAGCGCAAATGCACCTCTTTAGCCCCTGCATCGCGTACCATTTGCACGATCTTACGCGATGTGGTGCCACGTACTATTGAATCATCAACCAAAACAACTCGCTTGCCTTCCAAGACGCCCCGGTTAGCTGAATGTTTGCGTCGCACGCCGAGTGTACGAATTTGCTGGGTCGGCTCAATGAAAGTGCGTCCGACATAATGGTTGCGTATGATGCCGAGCTCGTAGGGAATTCCTGAGGCTTCCGAATAGCCTAAAGCTGCTGGAACGCCCGAATCTGGAACGGGGACAACAACGTCGGCCTCAACCTTGGTTTCTTGTGCCAAGCGCATGCCCATGCGCTTGCGGACATCATAGACTGACTTGCCGTCGACAACGGAATCCGGGCGCGAGAAATAGACAAATTCAAACACGCAAGGCCGAGACGCACGATGGCCAAATGGCTTGATGCTTTCCACACCGCTTTCAGAGCAAACGACTACTTCCCCATTTTCGATTTCGCGCACAAAGGTCGCGCCAATCATGTCCAGCGCGCACGTTTCGGAAGCTAAAACAGGTGAACCATTGAGGTCACCCAGAACCAAAGGACGAATGCCCAAAGGATCACGGGCACCAATTAGCTTCTTATTGGTCAACGCAACCAGCGCATAGGCTCCCTCGATCTGATGCAGGGCATCAACAAACCGCTCAATCATGCGTGGCGCACGTGACCGCGCGATTAATTGCAAAATTACTTCGGTATCGGAAGTGGATTGGAAAATCGCGCCGTTTTCAACCAATTGCTCTCGTAACTTACGTGCATTTGTCAAATTGCCATTATGCGCCACACCGATTCCTCCGCCAGATAGGTCGGCAAACAAAGGTTGGATATTGCGCAGGATGGTCCCGCCTTGTGTCGCATAGCGTACATGGCCGATCGCGTTTTGTCCGGGTAAGCGCTTCATCAAATCATTGCCAGTGAAATGGTCGCCGACCAAGCCCATGTGGCGTTCGTTGTGAAACAGGGCCCCGTCAAAGGTGACAATCCCGCAGCCTTCTTGGCCGCGGTGTTGAAGGGCGTGCAAGCCGAGTGCGGTAAGAACCGCCGCTTCTGCATTATGGGCGATACCAAAGACGCCACACTCTTCGCGAAGCCGATCTTCATGCGGGTCCAGCCAAACTTCAATGTCACCACCCACGCCGATCGCACCAGCTAGCGCATCTTGCCCATAGCACTGAGGGTTCATTATTTGCTCTCCGGGTCGGGGGTCGTTGAATTGGTTGAACGGAGCGTCCACGTGGGGGACTTCTGAGCCTTTACGGGCTCGCCGTCTACGGATGAATCCAGCATATTTGCTGTATCACCTTTGCGCGAATGAGCTAGATCTTCACCCGCCGAAGCGGCACCGCGGGCCATATTCGTTGCGGCTTGTCCAGCCTGCGGTGCCAAATGTTTGAGTGCGTCGGCAGTCAGCATCACCATTGGATAGAATTTGGCCGACTGAAAAGACTTAGGCAACATGCTGGGCGGGGCAATAGAGGTCACGACCAAACAGGCAACGCCCACCAGAGCAAATCCGCGCGCAACGCCAAACAACAAACCCGCCGTGCGGTCCAAAATCCCCAAAGGTTCAGAGTCGTGGATCCATTCATGAATGCGCCCGGTCGTGACGCGCACTGCAATATAAACTAAAATGAAGATACCCCCGACCGTGACCGCATCTGCCAGCCAACCCGTATCAATGATGCCTCGCATCGGTTCTCGAAACACTGGGAAGCCCCAGAGCACCGCCAAGATAGCAATAAACATGGCGGCCATCGACAAAGCCTCGCGGACGAACCCGCGAGCAAACGCCAAAAGAGCTGAAATCGCCACAATCCCCAGAATGACGATATCAAATCCGTTCATACACACTGCTCCAAAAAAGACTAAGGCGTCTCGGGATAATCTTGTCCTGTGATGGTCGCGACAAGATCGGCTGCCGTGGCAATGATACGATGTCTTACCCCTGATTGGCCTGCCACGAGTCGGCGTGCTTGGCTTGAAATCGTTGCGGTGGTGTTAGACGAAACTGCCCGGGGAAGGAAGGCCTGCGTAAAGCCTAACTTCTCGGCTTCCTTTAGGCGGGCATCTGCCCGGCTGACAGGTCGTACATCGCCAGACAAAGCAATCTCGCCAAAGACAACGCAATCCTCCGGTAAAGCTTGGTCAAACAAGGCCGAAACCAAAGCAGCGGCGACAGCAAGGTCGGCGGCAGGCTCGCTGATCTTTAGGCCACCTGCCACGTTCAGATAGACATCTCGACCGCCAAAGGCCAAACCACAACGGGTTTCAAGCACGGCAAGGATCATCGAAAGGCGCGTGGTGTCCCAGCCCACGACAGCCCGTCTTGGCGCGCCAAAAGCTGTGCTAGAGGCGAGTGCCTGAATTTCAACCAGAAGCGGACGCGTGCCCTCAATGCCAGCAAACACGACGCTGCCCGGGCGGGCATGGCCGCGATTATCGAGAAATAGCTGACTGGGATTAGTCACTTCACGCAAGCCAGCGTCACCCATTTCAAACACGCCGATTTCGTCAGTTGGGCCGAACCGATTTTTAAGGCCCCGCAGGATTCGGAAGTGATGGCCGCGCTCACCCTCAAACTGCAGGACGGCATCTACCAGATGCTCTACCACGCGCGGCCCGGCGATCTGGCCGTCCTTGGTTACATGGCCCACCAGAATGATAGCTGTACCAGCCTTCTTGGCATAGCGCACCAATTCATGGGCACAGGCACGCACCTGAGCGACGGTGCCAGGAGCCGCGGTGAGCGTTTCTGTCCACAAGGTTTGAATTGAGTCGATAATTGCGAGCTGCGGCTTCTCGTGCTTTAAAGCCTCGAGAATGGTTTCAAGCCGTGTTTCGGCAGCCAATTGCACCGGTGCCTTCTCAATCCCCATGCGGCGGGCGCGGTCTTGGATTTGCGCGATGGCCTCCTCGCCAGAGACATAGACAGACTTGATGGCGTGGGAAGCAGCACCTGCCACAGCTTGCAACAAAAGGGTCGACTTACCAATGCCAGGGTCACCTCCGACCAGAATGGCTGAGGCTTCCACCAAGCCGCCGCCGCAGACACGGTCGAATTCCCCAATGCCGGTTGCGAGCCGCGGAGGGGCTTGGGCGACGCCGTCCAAGGCGTGAAATGCCAGACCCGCGCCTTTACCGCGCGACCGTGCCGATTTGCTGACAGCTTGTGGGCTTTCATACGCTTCTTCGACGATCGTGTTCCACGCCCCACAAGCTTCGCACCTGCCTTGCCAGCGCGCATGCACCGCCCCGCAGGTCTGACACGTGAAGACAGATTGGGTTTTCGCCATCGCTAATCAGCCTTCCAGATAGGAGCGCTCAAGGCGATCTCCCAACCTGGTCAGAATTTCATAAGGGATGGTGTCGAGAGCTTGGGCTTGAGCGTCAAGGGGGGCTGCGCGTCCTAGGAATTGTGCCATCGCCCCAACTTTGGCAGCAGGGCCCGCAGCTGAAACATCCAAAGTGATTAAGTCCATCGAGACCCGCCCGACGATTGGGCAAACTGCTCCACCCACAATCGCAAAGCCCCGGTTAGAACCCGAACGTAGAAATCCGTCTGCATAGCCCAAGGCAACAGTTGCGATGGTTCGACGACGATCGGCTTGCCACGTTGCGCCATAGCCGATGGTGTCACCCGGCCCGACACTGCGCAGTTGAATGATGGGCGCTTCTAAAGTGGCAACAGGCTCTAGGGGCACAGGGTCTTGGTCAAACGGGGAGCCGCCATATAGGCCAATGCCAGGACGTACCAAATCGAAGCAATAATCGCCTTCCAATAAAATGCCGGCAGACGCGGCAAGGGAAAGAGGGGCAGCTGGCAGGCGGGCTGCAAGCGACACAAAAGCATCGCGTTGCATCCCATTCTTTGGGTGCTGGGGATCAGAGGCACAGGCCAAATGGCTCATGATCAAGGCAAGGTTCAACGTGAAGATTGTCGCTTCAGCCCGGTCAATATCTTCCTCGCTCAAACCCAAACGGTTCATGCCTGTGTCGATATGCAAGGCTGCAGGCAGCCCTAAACCCGCTTCAGCCCAAAGAGCGACTTGATCCATGTCATTGAGAACCGGGCGGAGGTTGCTCATCAAGAAACCCGAAACTTCGTTGGCCATTAGGCCATTTAGGACATAGATGACGGGATCAGGGCCTAAAGCAAGGCGCGCTTTTTCCCCTTCGACGGCGTGTGCAACAAAGAAGGTTTTGCAACCAGCGTCTGCAAAGCTTTGCGCCACCTCTGCTAGTCCTAAACCATAACCATTGGCTTTAACCACAGCCGCACACTCCGCCCCTTGCGCATTTGCGGCAAAGAAAGCCCAATTGCGGACCAAGGCACCTAGATCAATCTTAAGCTGGCTATGGCGACAAAGCCTCGTGACAGGATCAGTCATCCAAGCGCTCGTAACGTCCTGTGGAATCCAGATTTGTGAACTTGGTCAGTTCGGCTTGGAAGCCAACACGGATTTTTCCAATCGGACCATGGCGTTGCTTGCCGATAATGACCTCAGCAATATTGCGCGTTTCGCTGACTTCTTCTTGCCATTGGAAATGCTCGGTCGTGCCGGGCTTGGGTTCCTGGCGCTCCAGATAATAGGAATGTCGATAAACGAACATTACCACGTCGGCGTCTTGTTCAATCGAGCCGGATTCCCTTAAGTCGGCCAATTGAGGCCGCTTATCCTCCCGGTTCTCCACTTGCCGTGACAGCTGTGATAGCGCGATGATTGGTACCTGCAACTCTTTGGCAAGTGCTTTTAGCCCTTGAGTGATTTCGCTAACTTCTTGCACCCTGTTTTCGGACCGTTTCGAACCATTGGTTGTTACAAGTTGCAAATAGTCCACCACGATTAGATCCAGGCCATGCTGGCGCTGTAGCCGTCGAGCACGTGCCGCGAGGGCTGAAATCGAAAGGCCGCCCGTGTCGTCAATATAGAGCGGTAGGCTTTGCAGATCGATCGCCGCCTCGCGCAGCTTGGCATATTCATCTTTATCAAGATCTCCGCGCCGCATCCGGTCAGAGCCAATGGCCGTATAATCGGCAAGTAGACGCATGGTTAGTTGTTCGGCCGACATTTCGAGCGAGTAGAAAGCAACTACACCGCCATCAACCGTCTGGAACGACCCATCAGGTCTTGCCTCGCGCTTGTAGCGCTTGGCTGCATTGAAGGCGATATTGGTGGCCAGCGCCGTTTTACCCATCGAAGGTCGCCCGGCGAGGATCAACAAGTCCGACTTGTGCATGCCGCCTAGCATCCGGTCGATTTCATTAAGGCCCGTTGGCACCCCGATCAGCTGGCCATCGCGCTTGAAAGCTGCTGCCGTGATGTCGATCGTCGCAGCAAGAGATGCCGCAAAGCTTCTGAAACCTTGATTAAGTTGCCCGGTCTCGGCGAGAGAATAGAGCTTCTTTTCCGCCGCTTCTATGAGGCGAGCTCCGCCCTCCATGCCGTCGTCATGATCTGTGGCGTCGGCCATCATCTCAGAGCCGATGCGGATGAGATCGCGCCGCATGGCCAGGTCAAAGATCAATTTGCCATAGTCAGCCGCCGCCGCCGGGTCTGCGGCTGCATCGACCAGTGTCGCGAGGTAGGCTGCGCCACCAATATCTTTTAAAGCACCGTCTTGGCTAAATTTAGCATGCAAAGTGATCCCATCCGCCAGAGACCCCTTTTGGATCATCCGGGTGATGGTGTCGTATATCCGTCCATGAACCGGGTCATAGAAGTGCGATGGCTTGAGCATGTCGCCGATGCGACTGGTGACTTGGTTATCCACCAGAATAGCGCCGATCAAGGCTTGTTCAGCGTCCAAATTATGTGGTGCCGTGCGCAACACACGTGTCGGATCAAGTGGGGTTAGGTTTCCATCGGCCATCATGCATTCTTTCAGGTGTCGCGCAGCGAATCACCTTTGCGACGCAGGTCGAGGCTAGAACATCCCCAGCTTTTTTTCATCTGTGGATAGATGCCCTGGTTCATTCATTCCGACCGTTTTTGACGTAATGCCATCGGCCGGGTCGGCAACGGGCATTTCTGCAATAGCTGCCTTAATGGCATTTATGAGCGAAACCGGGGTGAAAGGCTTGGCCAAATGGCTGTTGGCACCAGCTTCAATCGCTTGATCGCGGTGTTGGCGCATGGCGTTTGCAGTCACCATAACGATAGGGGTAGGAGTTAGCTGATGAGCTTGCTCATGCTCGCGAATGGCTTTGGTAGCTGTTAAGCCATCCATGACGGGCATTTGCATATCCATCAAGATCAAATCAAAATGGGATGACCTATATTCTTCGAGCGCCTTCATACCGTCCGCGCAGATGATCAGGCTGATACCCAGCGGCTCCAGGATCAGACGCAGAACTTTTTGGTTCGTAGGGTGATCTTCCGCTGCCAAAATCCGAAGTGGTGTACCTTGGACTTGAGCGGCCGGGTCGAGCAAAGAGTCGGTCGAAACTGTCAGGCTTGGGGCAACTTCGCGCTCCAGCGGAATGCGCACAATGAATGTTGAACCTTCGCCAGGTTCTGACTCCCAATTTAAACCGCCGCCCATGGACTCAATCAGGCCTCTACAGATGGCCAAGCCAAGGCCGGTGCCACCAAAGCGCCGTGTGATCGAGGTATCAGCTTGGATGAAGCGCTGAAACAGCCGCTGTCCCGTTTCCTTATCGAAACCAATTCCCGTGTCACAGACTTGAATCTCAAGGATTTCTGAATCCTCTGACCAATTAATGAAGACATGGACCTCGCCGCGATCAGTAAACTTGACGGCATTTGAAACCAGATTGGCAAGAATCTGTTTGATCCGTGTGGCGTCGCCATAGAACCAGCCGCCGGCATGTTCGCCATAGGTCACCCCGTACTGCAGCTTCTTGTCGGCAGCATAGGTTTGCAGCAGAAGCACTGCCGCATCAAGTTCGGCCCGCAGATCAAAGGGGGTCCGCTCTATCTGGATTTTACCGGCCTCGATTTTCGAAAAGTCGAGAATATCAGACAAGAGGCGCGCCAGGGTTCGGCCCGAGGCATCGATCAGCTCGACCATTTCCTTTTGTTGTGTATCAAGGTCGGTGGTCGCCAAAGTGTTGGCAACGCTGACGACGCCATTGAGCGGCGTACGCAGTTCGTGGCTCATATTGGCTAGAAAATCTGTCTTGGCACGATTGGCGAAGTCTGCTTCATCCGCCAGGGTTTGAGCCCGAAGCCGCTCGCGCTCGACGATTTCCAGCAAGTCTTGAGACTGGACGCGGAAATCGACTTGTGACCGAACCATGCGGTGCAGGAAGATGGCGGCAGCAAGACTGCCAACTACCGCCGTCACCCCCATGAAAATCTTGTTAACAATCATATCTTCAGTGCCAGTGATGGTCAGGAAGGCAGCGCCTAACGCGATACAAGACAGGCTGGCACCGACCACGCCAAGAGTGGGGCCAAAAATCGCGCTGGCAAAGGCCAGCATCAGCAAATAGACAAACTGAATCTCGTCACCGGCATAACTTGCATGCGTAACAACATTGCAGACAGCGATTATGTTTAAGAGAAGGATACTCAGCCCCACGAGATTAAGAGTCTTGACTGCAGACAGCAGTGTGAAGCGCAACGTTAGGATTAAAATAGCAGAGGTGGTTGCCAGGCACGCCATAACAAGGGCGAGGGTGCCTTTCAGGACTATAAGGTGGCCAACTGTCAATAGAATATAATAAATAGCCAAAGTCAGGGCATAGGCACGCGCCAATGGGGCGTAGATGGCGACCATTTCGGCATTCTTCATACTTTTGGTGGCTGCACGCGGATCGCTCATGATGAATCTTTACCCCGATTGTCTTAAATTCTCCTTATACTTTCGCTGCTTGTTGGTTGACCCATCTATGCGCTTCTGACTAGGCAAAACAAAAGCCCCGCAGGCGAACCTGCGGGGCTTACGCTGGGGATTTGACGTCCAGCCGACGCTCTAGGCTTCGTAGCCGTCCAATTGCACAGCGTTCTCGGCAATTTCAGCGGCTTGTTCTGCAGCTGCGACGCGATCTTCGTCAAACTGTGAATTAATAACGTTTTCGCCTTTGGCTTGACGTTCAGCTTCATCTGGCGTGCGAGCTACGTTGATGAAAACCTCAACTTCGACTTCAGGGTGAAGGCGAATCTTTACTGTCTGATAGCCGATCGTCTTGATTGGCGTATCGAGCTGGACCTGGTTGCGAGCGACGTGAAAGCCAGCGGCATTGGCTGCTTCTGCGATATCGCGAGCGGCAACCGAACCGTATAATTGACCACTTTCGCCAGCAGCGCGGATCAGCACAAACGCCTGACCTGCCAAACCTGCAGAGGCAGCTTCCGCCGTTGAACGGGCTTCAGCGTTGCGGGTCTCGAGAGCCGCGCGCTGCAGGTCAAAAAGCTTTTTGTTGGATTCAGTAGCGCGAAGAGCTTTCTTCTGGGGCAACAAATAGTTGCGTGCATAGCCGGGCTTTACCGAAACGATGTCGCCAATGCCGCCAAGACGGCCGACGCGTTCGAGCAGGATGATGTCCATGTCGGCGTCTCCTTAAACGACGTGATAGGGAAGAAGAGCCAGGACGCGGGCGCGCTTGATCGCTTTGGCGAGTTCGCGTTGCTTCTTTTGGCTGACGGCGGTGATACGCGACGGCACGATCTTGCCCTTTTCTGACAAATAACGCTGCAATAGCTTCACGTCTTTGAAGTCGATCTTTGGCGCTTGATCGCCAGAGAACGGACATACTTTACGGCGGCGTGCAAACGGACGACGCGACGGAAGATTAGAGATGGTGAATTTTGAAGTCATGATCAGTAATCCATCCCGTTGGTTTCAGTGCGAGCGCGTTGTTTTTTTTCGTCGCGTTCGCGGCGAGCCAAAATAGGCGAAGGCCCTTCTTCCAGCTCGTCAACGGCGATGGTCATGTAGCGCATCACATTTTCGTTGATGCGCTGCAGGCGTTCCATTTCATGGACAGCTGCCGCTGGAGCATCGATGTTGATCAAAGAATAGTGGCCCTTTCGGGTTTTGTTGATCCGGTACGCCAAGTTCCGCAGGCCCCAATATTCGACCTTACCGACCTTACCGCCCTTTTCGGTGATCAAGGTAGTGATGCCTTCAACCAGCTCGTCAACTTGTTGCGGCGAGATATCTGGCCGCGAAATGATAATATGTTCGTAGAACGGCATGAGAAACCATTTCCGTTAGATGCGCCCCATGAGGATTGCGGCAAATGGTTCAGCGGGTACTAAACCACCTGATGGTTCCGCGTCGCAGCTTCCCCGTGCCGAAGTGCTCATTTAAGCACACGAGGTTGCTCATGCGGGCGGACCGCAATCAGTGAAGCGGCGCGTAAAGCACTTTTATGTATGAAAGGGAAGAGGTGGCGCGCAGTAAGTCAACCAAAATCAGCCTTGCGGAAACGTTACGTGACGGCGAAGATATCCGCCTGGCCATTTAGGGCAACTAGAGAAGGTGGCGGCACGCGTGGGACCCGGCTGGATGGAGTTTTTGCTTGTCGTGGTCCTTCTGGAGCTGACGCCCGGGCCAAATATGGCGTGGCTTGGGACTTTAACCCTCGACAAGGGCAAGGCAGCCGGCTTTCAGGCAATCTTGGGTATTGCCTTGGGCCTATGCCTTTATCTTGTTGCTGCCATCGCGGGTCTGGGTGCTTTGATGGCCAGTCAGCCCCAGCTCTTGGCGGGCTTGCGCTGGTTGGGCGTCCTTTACCTGATGTACCTCGCGATAGAGCCCTGGCTGGAGCGCAGCCAGAAGACCGCCCACGCCGACGTAGGCGCAGATTCTAGATTGTCAGCGCAAGCTGGAAGGCATTTTCTTCAAGGCCTCACGCTCAATATCTTGAACCCAAAAGCCGCCCTCTTTTACGTGACCCTGTTGCCTCGCTTCGTAGATGATGGCGCTAACCAAATATCGCTGCAAAGTCTGTGGTTGGGCCTCACCCACATTGCCGTCGCAACCAGCGTTCACCTCGCCATTGTTCTGGCGGCGGGTGGCCTGCGACCTTGGCTTGGGGAGGGGTATCGACGTACCTATTTGAACATCTTTTTCACCACCGCCCTATTGGTCATTGCCGCTTGGCTGGCTTGGGATGGATTGGCCCATCCCGTTTAACCCCTATCCTCCCACCTACTTGCCTAATCGGGCCTGCGCGGCTAACGGCAGATCATGCTTATTTTCCAATTTCCCGGCCAAGGTAGCCAAAGCGTCGGTATGGGTGTCGCCCTTGCCGAAGCGTTCCCCGCCGCAAAGCAGGTCTTTGCAGAGATTGATGACGCGCTC
Source organism: Maricaulis salignorans (assembly GCA_943372135.1). GTDB lineage: Bacteria > Pseudomonadota > Alphaproteobacteria > Caulobacterales > Aquidulcibacteraceae > Aquidulcibacter. Next base: position 91,795 of record CALRXH020000002.1, read on the forward strand.
GGGCAAAAGCTCTCGAGCCTGATGGCAGAGGGTCCGATCGAAACACTCACATTGACGGAAAATGCTCAACCCGCTTTGATGGCTGTCAGTCTGGCTGTTGCGACCGTCTTGCGCCGTGATTTTGGCTTGGGTGTTGACAGGTCAGCTTTTGTCGCCGGCCATTCGCTAGGCGAGTATTCGGCGCTGACAGCGGCTGGTGCATTTTCTATTGGCGACGCAGCCCGCCTATTGCGCTTGCGCGGCCAGGCTATGCAACGGGCCGTGGCACCAGGTATCGGGGCAATGGCGAGTTTGATTGGCCCGAAGGTGGATTTGGCCTTGGCAGAGGCTGCAGCAGCGGTTGGCGCCAAAGTGGGTGTGTGCGTGGTGGCCAACGACAACAATGCCGGAAACATCGTGATTTCGGGTACGAAAGAGAGTGTGGATGCCGCCATCGCTGCGGCCAAAGAGATGGGAGCACGAGCGATCCCGCTTTCCGTATCAGCACCATTCCATTGTCCATTGATGGCCCCTGCAGCCAAAGAGATGGCAGCTGCTTTGGCTGCTACCACAATTCACACTCCCATCGTCCCAATTTTGTCCAATGTGACAGTAGAGCCGACGCAAGACCCCAACACCATAGCCAAACTGCTGGTCGAGCAAGTCACAGGCCGGGTGAGATGGCGGGAATCGATTGGCTGGTTTGCTGCGCAAGGCGCTACCCAGTTTGTGGAGCTAGGGGCAGGCAGCGTGCTGACCGGAATGTCCAAGCGCATCGCTCCAGAAGCCACCTCCCTTGCGCTGACTGGTGCCGACGAAATTGCGGCCTTTGCCGCTTCTTTGAGCTAAAGACGAAAGAGGAAACGCAGATGTTTGATCTAACAGGCAAAAAAGCATTAGTGACTGGTGCTACCGGGGGCATTGGCGGGGCCATTGCGCGGGCCCTGCACAGCGCTGGTGCACAGGTCGCTTTGTCGGGTACGCGTCAAGAAGCGCTGGACGCCCTGACTGTAGAATTGCCAGGAAGTGTGGCTCTGGCCTGCAATCTGTCCGATCCCGCACAGACGGATAGCTTGATTGGTCGAGCCGAAGAAACGCTTGGCGGATTGGATATATTGGTTGCCAATGCCGGGATCACCAAGGACGGCTTGCTCTTGCGCATGAAGGACGAGGATTTTGAGCGGGTGCTCGATGTGAATCTAGGTTCCTATTTCCGGCTCGCACGCGCCGCTGCCAAGGGCATGATGAAGCGTCGCTTTGGTCGAATAATTGCAATAACTTCCGTGGTGGGCGTGACCGGCAATCCGGGGCAAGCCAATTATGCGGCCTCAAAAGCAGGCATGATCGGCTTTACCAAGTCCATTGCACAAGAGCTGGCTTCACGCGGCATTACAGCCAATTGCATCGCTCCAGGGTTTATCGTCTCGCCGATGACTGATGCGCTCAATGAGGCTCAGAAAGAGGCTATAACGAAGTCTATTCCTGCCGCTCGACTTGGCCAGCCTGATGACATTGCCGCTGCGGTTGTCTATCTAGCGTCTGATCAAGCCAGCTATGTGACGGGGCAGACTTTGCACGTCAATGGCGGAATGGCGATGATTTAGGTACTGTTTTGACGCTAGCGGCCTCGAGCCAAAGGTGCTAATTCGTTCAACTCCCGTGGTGCCATTGTGGCAAAACGATAACTATAACAACGCCGAAGGGATTTCGGCAGGAATCGAGGACCAACAATGTCTGACGTTTTCGACCGCGTAAAAAAGATCGTAATTGAACACTTGGACGCTGATGCGGATAAAGTCGTTGAAAATGCGAGCTTCATTGATGACTTGGGCGCAGACAGCCTCGACACAGTGGAACTCGTTATGGCTTTTGAAGAAGAGTTTGGCGTTGAGATCCCAGATGATGCTGCTGAAAAGATCCAAACCGTCGGCGACGCGGTGAAGTTCATTTCGGCCAACGCTGGCTGATCAGCACATGCGTCGCGTTGTCGTGACGGGAATCGGCCTCGTCACCCCAATCGGGGTCGGGGCCGATTTCGTTTGGAAAAGTCTGTTGTCTGGTGCTAACGGGGCAGGCATCATCAGTGCTTTTGATGCGTCTGAGCTTCCAGTCCACTATGCTTGCGAAGTCCCATGGACGTCCGGGCGCGGTGGGGGCGGTGCTGATGTGGCAGGGTGTTTTGACCCTGAAACTGCGATGTCCTCGCGGGACCGCCGGCGCGTCGATGAGTTTATTCTGTACGGGGTCGCGGCCGCAAACGAGGCGATCGCAGATTCAGGCTGGGTTGCAGTATCGCAGGAACAGCAGGAACGCACGGGCGTGATGATCGGTTCCGGCATTGGCGGACTTTCCACCATTGCCGACAATGCGCTGTTGCTCGCGAAGGAAGGCTACCGGAAGATCAGCCCGTTCTTCGTTCCCTCCGCACTGATTAATCTGACCTCTGGCCACGTGTCGATCAAGCACAGTTTTCGAGGTCCGAACCATTCCGTGGTGACAGCTTGTGCAACCGGAGCCCACGCCATTGGTGACGCGGCGCGCATCATCAAGTATGGCGACGCCGATGTGATGGTTGCAGGCGGCTGTGAGGCTGCGGTGTGCAAGATCGGTATTGCAGGCTTTGCTGCAGCCCGCGCGCTGTCGAGTGGCTTTAATGACGATCCAACCTGTGCATCGCGCCCCTATGACAAAGACCGTGACGGCTTTGTGCTGGGGGAAGGCGCTGGCGTTGTTGTCTTGGAAGAATATGGGCATGCCAAAGCCCGCGGGGCCAAGATTTATGGTGAAGTCGCCGGCTATGGCATGTCGGGTGATGCGTATCACATCACCGCACCTTCAGAAGATGGAAATGGTGGTTTTCGCGCCATGCGTTCGGCCTTGAAGGATGCAGGCCTCACCACGTCGGATATTGGCTATGTCAATGCACATGGTACCTCGACGCCCTTGGGCGACGAGATCGAATTGCGCGCGGTCGAGCGTTTGTTTGGTGCCGATGCCAAAGGCTTGACCATGTCGTCGACCAAATCCGCGATTGGCCACCTTTTGGGAGCCGCAGGCTCTGTTGAGGCGATTTTCTCGCTTCTTGTCCTGCGCGATCAGATCGCGCCTCCCACTCTAAATCTGCGTAATCCCTCTGTGGAGACCCAGATTGATCTTGTCCCGCTTGAGGCGAAGAAAGTGGTTGCCAAGGCTGTATTGTCTAACTCATTTGGCTTTGGCGGCACCAATGCGGCACTTGTCCTGAAAGCGGTCTAATGACCGATCCCGTTGCCAAAGTACGCGGCAAAAAGGCGGCACAGGCGAAAGCAATGTGGCATCGCATCCGGATCGGGCTTGGCCTTGCTGCCATTCTATTTGTGTTTGGTGCGGGCCTGTTTCTTTTGGGTCCGGGCCCTAAGGCCAACGAGGGGGGGGGCAGCTTTTTCATAGTGCAAGAAGGCGATTCGGCGAGCATTGTCGCGGTGCGCCTCCAGAAAGAAGGCCTCGTGCGCTCCGCGCTCGGGTTCCGCTTAGCGGTTGCGATCGATGGCTCAGCTGGGGCTCTAAAAATCGCCGAATATGAAATACCCTCGGGTGCCACTCCCGCCCGCATCGCCAAAATTCTGGCTAGTGGCGAAGGAGTCAAGCGCGTTGTGGTCGTGCCTGAAGGCTGGAGCGTAAGCCAGATTTATGCGCGCTTGGAAGCAAATCGCTTTTTGACCGGCAAATTGCCGCCACCACCCCCTGAAGGGACTTTGAATCCCGACACCTATCCGATTCAACGTGGCGATACGCGCGCGAGTGTTGTGAAGCGGATGCGTCAGAGCCATCAGGCTCTCATTGATGGGTTGTGGTTAAACCGCGCGCCAGATCTACCGATTGCTACCAAGCAAGAAGCCATCACCTTAGCGTCGATCGTTGAAAAAGAGACTGGGATTGCCGAAGAGCGGCCGCGCGTGGCCGCAGTCTTTGTTAATCGGCTGCGTCTCGGCATGAAGTTGCAGTCTGACCCGACCATCATTTACGGCATCACCAAGGGTGCACCCCTGCGTCGGAAGATCTTTCGAAGCGATATCGAGAATCCTCATCCTTGGAACACCTATGTTATCCAGGGTCTACCCCCGACGCCCATTGCCAATCCGGGTAAGGATGCATTAGCCGCTGTGCTGAACCCGCCGCGCACCCGCGAAATCTTCTTCGTCGCCGACGGCACGGGCGGGCACGTATTCGCAGAGACCTATGGCGAGCATAATCGCAATGTGCAGCGCTGGCGCGAATGGCGGGCGGAGCAAGAAAAAAAGAGTCAAAACCTTATGGGAGGCGGAGAATGATGCCGGTGACACCTCTTTTGGGTATGACGGGCTTTGGCCGCATGGAAGGTCAAGCCGGAGATGTAGCGTGGGCTTGGGAGGCCCGCAGCGTCAACGGTCGTAATCTGGACGTGAAGTTCAAGCTGCCGCCCGGCTATGAAGCTTTCGAGACCAAGATACGGGAAGGGTGTGCCAAGCGATTCAAGCGCGGGTCGATCCAAGTTTCCTTGGCCACCAAGCGCGACACCACCGCCATTGGTCCTATGGTGCGGGTCAATCATGAGATGATCGACTATTATCTCGCTGAAGGTAATGCCCTGATTGAAAAGGGTCTTGTAGGGCGACCCAGCCTCGACGGACTATTGCAATTGCGCGGTGTATTGGAAACCGCTGACTTTATTGAGCCCGATGCCGTGAAGGCGGCGCGGGAGGCAGCTTTGACCCGCGGCCTGGATTGTGCGCTCGATATGCTGTTCGCTGCGCGTCAACGCGAAGGCGAGGGGCTGCACGTTTTGTTTGAGACTTTGCTGACACGCATTGAAATAATCACCCAACAGGCCGCAGCCGCGGCAGAAGCCCAAGTCGTTGCAATTCGTGACCGCGTGCAAAAGCGGGCGGGAGAGCTTTTGGGCGATGTGCCCTGTGACCAACAGCGCCTGATGCAAGAGGCGGCAGCATTGGCTTTGAAGGCCGACGTGCGCGAGGAGCTGGACCGGTTGCGCGCCCATAGTGGCGAAGCGCGCAGCCTACTTCAGCAAGGCGGCGATATTGGTCGCAAGCTTGATTTTCTCGCTCAGGAATTTCATCGTGAGTCCAATACATTAACCGCCAAATCTGCGGCATTGGAACTCACGCGTGCAGGCCTCGACCTCAAAGCCATCGTGGATCAATTGAAAGAACAGGCAGCCAATGTCGAATAAGCCATATCTTTCAAATCGCCGCGGCTTGATGTTGGCCCTGGTCAGCCCTTCGGGAGCTGGCAAAACTACTTTGTCACGTCGCCTTGTGGAGGAAGACCCAGATATTGCTTTGTCGGTTTCTTGGACAACGCGTGCGCCCCGGCCTGGTGAAAGCGATGGGGTCCATTACCATTTTGTTGATAAGGACCAATTCCGAGCCCACCGCGCCCAAGACGGGTTTCTGGAATGGGCGGAAGTGCATGACCATTATTATGGCAGCCCACGCGAAAGCGCGTTTGCCACTTTGCAATCGGGCCACGACTTGATGTTCGATGTCGACTGGCAGGGCGCGCTACAATTGCGGACATCAGCGCCTGAAGATGTGGTGAAAGTCTTTATCCTGCCGCCCAGCATGGCAGAACTCAAACGGCGCCTCATCTCGCGCGGTCAGGACAGTCCCGACGTGATCAAGAAGCGCATGACGAATGCTTACGGCGAGATCAGCCGCTGGGAAAACTTCGACTATGTTCTGGTCAATGGGGATCTAGAGCAAAGCTATGCGCGCTTGAAAACCATCCTTGAAGCCGAGCGCATGCGTCGCGCCCGTCAGCCCTGGATGGGTAGCTTTGTGCAGGGGCTGATGCGCGAGGATACTTAAGGGTTGGATGAGGGTGCATATTGGCCTTTAGGTGCATTTTGATGGAATATACCCGTGTCTCCACTTTAACTATTAGGTGCCAAGACCCTGAAGGAATTGACTTGTCGATGGATCCCAGATGTGTTTGGAGTCGCTCAGGGTTAACGATGGTGAAGGCATGTTCAAAGCGATCTGGAGCATAATGAAATGGGTGTTGCTGGGCGCCCTTGTGATTGGGTTGTTTGGTGTCTACAAAATCGGCTGGGGCAAGCCATTCTCGATGAACCAACTTGCCAATCGTCAGGCGATTGCTTTCGTCATTAAGAACCCTGAAATCTTCACATCCCTTGGACTGATCGACGGAACGTTCCTAGACACGCATTCGGGCAAATTGTCGGAGGTGACAATTGCCAAACGCAATGAGGATTATGCCCAAGCTAATAGATACTTAGAAGAAGTCCAGCATTGGGATAAAAATAAACTCTCGTTCCAAGACCAGATCACCTACGACATTCTGATTGATCAATTCGGGTCGAGCGGGAAGTTTAAGCCATTTGAATGGCTCACTGTTTCAGGGCCTTATCCGTTTAACCAGATGACAGGCCTGCAGACCCAATTGCCAAGTTTTTTGCAATCGTCTCATACAATAAGAAATGCGAAGACGGCTAAGACCTATGTGGAGCGCCTTGAGGCCTTGGCCCGCGTGATGGATCAAGGCGTAGCAGAAGTGCGCCGTCAGGCCAGGCTGGGTGCCACACCGCCTGTTGAAGTTATTGATCGCACTCAAGAAACCATCGCAGACTTTTTAAAGCCCGCACCCGAGGCGCATTCTTTGGTAACTGAGTTCGCCAAAAAGCTTGATGCACTGGAGCATCTCGATGCGAAGAAGAAAAAGGCTTTATTGGACCGAGCCAGGGCTGCGGTAAAAGATCAAGTTTACCCAGCCTATGATCGCATTGCCGCGGTGCTTTCCCAGATCCGCCCCCAAGCTTCAAAGAACCTTGCGGCGGGCGTAGCCCGGCTGCCCAATGGTGCGGCCTATTATGATTTGATGCTTCAACAACAAACGACTACCGATTTGACAGCGGACCAAGTCCATCAATATGGCCTTTCTGAAGTGGCGCGCTTGACCGCTGAAATGGATATCATCTTAAAGTCCCAAGGCTTCACTGCTGGTACCGTTGGCACGCGCATGATCCAATTGGGTGAAGACTCACGCTATCTCTATGAGGATAGCGATAAAGGTCGCGAGAAAATCCTGGCCGATTACACTGCTATTCTAGCAGACGTACAAAAGAAGATGCCGCAATATTTTGGTATCATTCCCAAGCAAGAACTTGAAGTTGTGCGCGTGCCAGTTTTCGCCGAAGCAGGTTCTGCTGGCGCTTATTTCGAACCAGCAGCACTTGACGGTTCGCGACCTGGCCGGTTTTTTGCCAATCTACGCAATGTCAAAGAAACCCCCACCTGGAGCATGAAGACTCTCGCTTATCACGAGGGGATTCCAGGGCATTTTCATCAAATCAGCGTTGCCCAAAAACTTTCTGGTCTGCCCATTATACGTCAGCAAACCCTGTATGGTGCCTACGCGGAGGGTTGGGCTCTGTATGCTGAAAGCCTGGCCAAGGATATGGGCATGTATGAAAATGACCCCTTGGGTGACCTTGGGCGGTTACAAGCCGAAATCTTCCGCGCCGCGCGCTTGGTGGTCGATACTGGCTTGCACGCAAAAGGATGGACCCACAGGCAGGCTATTGGCTATATGGTTGCCGCAACCGGCATGAGCGAAACGGATGTAACCCGCGAAATCGAACGCTACATGGTAATGCCTGGCCAAGCCTGTGCCTATAAACTTGGGATGAAGGCTCTATTGGAACAACGTGACCGCGCAAAGTCCGTACTTGGCGAGAAGTTCGAAATCAAGGGATTTAATGACGCTATTCTCAATAGTAGCTCTGTGCCTCTAACGATCCTTCCAAGGATCGTTGACGAATATATTGCTGAGCGTAAAGGAAGTTAGGCCGTTTTCCAGATGTGTTGAACAAGGTGGGACCCCAAAGCGGTCTTGGGTAGACCTCGAAAGAATTTCTAATTGGAGTGCAACCATAGGGTTGCCCCATACTTCCAAGGGTTTCTCAACTGGAGTGTCTTTGCTCCATCCTACACCTTGGCAAAGGGTTAGGATGATTGTTGGCGTGCAGCGTCCCCTGTGACTCTCCAGCCCGCGCAATGAACGTCGTGGGGCTCCAAGGGAAACTGTCCATAACCCTAGTACGATTGGCGCAGCTCCAGTATCTCGCGCGCAATGCGGTCGCGGACCAGGTCGCGGTCTTCTTGTAGGAGTCCACCCAGCCGCACGGAATCGAATAGCCACCAGAAGAAGGAGATGGGAAAGCCAACCAAGCTGATGCTCAAGAGGAGCATGGCGAGGCCAGACTTGCTGTGCCCGACATAAAAGCGGTGGGCACCAAGCCAGCCTAGGAAGAACCACAGGACATAGGCTTGAAAGGGGGCTTTGCTCTCTTCGTCGGTGCGACGCGTAATGGCGATCATATCTTCTTCGGTGATTTCCACCATTACCGGCCCCTCATTCCTAGGCCTAGTTTAGCGCGGACGGCGCGTCTTACAAGCGCGAATGGTTACACCCGCTGGCAGGGCCGTCGCTTCGTCTCCGCAGGCCTCTTCGAACTGGCGAGAGGAGAGACCGGTAGCGGTCGACAGATCGGCACCAGACAGATTTGCTCCTTTGAAATCAGCGCCTTGTAAGCGCGTGCGGCTGATACGCGCATCACGCAGGATCACGCCCGTCAAATCAGCGCCGGACAAATCAGCACCTTCAATATTGGCACGCGTCATGATGGCCCCGGTAAAGTCCGCATTGACGAAGACTGCCCCCATGACCATGGCACCGGTCATATTGGCACCGCTGAAATCGGGACTTGTGCCACGAGTGCCGCCAAACTTCGCACCCGTCAGATTGGCAGCGATCAATCCAGCATTGGAAAGGTCCGCCCCGGCAAAGTCAGAGCCGCTGAAATTGGCACCCGCTGCTTCAACGCCACGAAGGCCCGTTCCAACAAAGCTGGCACCGCGGAAGTTCGAGCCATTCATCTCCGCGCTGGTGAGGTCGCCACGGTCAAAGCGGGTGCCGGCAAAATTGCCAGTGGTCATTTCAGCCCGACGCAGGTAAGAGCCAGAGAAGTTTGACCCGGAAAAATTGCCGGACGACATACGGGCATTGTCCATCCGCCGATTGGACAAGTCACAGCCTGCGCATAATCCTGAGAACCTGCCGGTGAAGGTAACCGTGGATGGCTTGCCGCGTTGATCCCATGTGAAAGCCATGACTGGCTGAGCAATTGGCGCGAGCGCGAAAGCAATTAGGAGAGGCACAGCTTTTGACATCATGCATGCCTTATATCGCTTCAGCCCAAGACTGCCACTTAAATGGCTGTAACAATTGGTAGTGACATCATTGCAAACAGGGTCTTATTTACAAACAGCAACCGTCAGGCCCCGCGGCAAAGTGGTTTCGGCATCGCCGCAGGCTTTGTTTAATTGCGGTTGGGTTAGGCCACGTGCGCCTGCAAGTTCTGCTCCGGACAGATTGGCATTGGCCAGATTGGCACCTGAAAAATTTGCGCTGGAGAAATAGCCACCCACTAAAACCGCGCGTTCAAGATTGGCACCTGCAAAGTTTGCCCCGGTTGCACGTACGCCGTAAAGGTTGGCCATCGAGAGATCCGTGCGGGTGAAATTGGTACCATCTGCAGTCGCCAGCGACAATTCCGACTGACGCAGTCGCGAACCGGCATAGGTTTTCCGCGACAGGTCCGAATAGCTCAGGTCTGCTTGAAACAGATTGCACTTCGCGCATGATTTTCCTGCCTTAACCGAGGCAATCTGACCTCCATCCTGCGCATAGGCAGATGAGAAACACGCGGCTGCTACGAGGATGGCATTGGCAAGACGTTTCATTTTTGGACGCTCCAGCGGGCTCAACAGAAGTTCATTCCCCGCTATGCAGGAATGGTGCCATGGTTAGAAACGCGAGCTAGGCGCTGCCTTCCACTTGGCGTGGCCCAGCCCAGCCACATGCATCGCAGGCATAGCCAGAGGCATCAGCCTTTAACGTAAAATGGCCACAGTCGGGGCAGGGGTCACCTTCGTAGCGCGCACTGGGGGTGGCATTGCGGGCTTGAATCAACGTTGCTTGGATTGGCCGCTCTTGTAGTGGATTGGCCCCGCGGTTGGCGCGTTCAGCTGCGCTGGGAAGGCGCACCAGATTATCCGGGAAGCTGCCGCGCGAAAATCCTTTGGATATAAAGCGGACAGGGTCTGCGGCTTCAGGAGGGCCTGCGTCTGTCACGGACCCTTCAAAGCGGTCCTCTGCCAATTCCGCCAAATCATCGCGCCCCAAATAGGAAACAGCCAGTTCGCGGAACAAATAGTCCAGAATAGAGGTCGCTCGTAAGATCGAATCATTGCCCTCGACGTCGCCGGCTGGTTCAAAGCGCGTGCCGACGAAGGCGTCGACAAACTCCTCCAGTGGCACACCATATTGCAGGCCGATTGAGGTCGCGATGGCGAAATTATTCATCAAGGAACGGAATGCCGCCCCTTCCTTATGCATGTCGATAAAGATTTCCCCGATTTCGCCATCATCAAATTCACCAGTGTGCAAATAGACCTTATGACCTCCGACAGAGGCCTTCTGGATGTAGCCTTTGCGGCGATCTGGCAGACGTCGGCGTGCAGCAGGTTGTGGGATCAGTCGCTCCACAACACGTTCAACCAGCACTTCAACGCGTTCGACCTTAACCTCCTCGGCAAGATTTTCATAATGGCTGAGGTCAAAACTGGGTGCTTCAAATCTGGGCTCAGACAATGTGAGCTTAAAGCCCGCAAAGCCTGCCTCGCCCAGTATCTTGGCAAGTTCGCTCGCCACCGCCCGACCGTTTTCGGTGCGCGAAACAGGTAGCTGCAGCGTCATATACTGGCGGATTGCCTCGTCTTGAGCAGCAGCAAAACGAACGACTTCTTCGCGTGTGGCGGGGGCGAACACATCCTGATCGGGCAGAACGCCCCACTGATCCGGTTGGCCCAAGGCCCATTTCTGGGCAGCGGAGATATCCTGTGAGGTAAAGCCCAGTGCCAATAGGACATCAAAGCCGGGCTGCAAGACTTCATCCAAACTGCAACCACACCAATGCGCGGTTTCTTCAGGCCCTAAGAGCCAAGGTGTAATAGTTTGGCGCAGCGAGCGCGCACTGATCAGGGCTTCCCCAATCGCGGCTAGGCCGTCTTCATCGACGCCGCGGCTCGCTAGCGCGTCATAGGAGACACCCGGCGCACCCACCAAGGTACGGGTACCGAGCAATTGAAGCGTTACATCCCGGTCATCTAGCCCGAGTGCTTTGAGACCACGCAGAACGCTGGGGCGCATCGAAAAACCAGTCTTTTCGCCCGATAACGTTATCTCAATGGCAGGGCTGGGAATTGGTGCGATACCAGGCGCATCTGCCCCAAGTGCTATCAGAGCCAAGCCCTGCTCTTGGGGCTTCAAGGTGGTTTCAAAGCTGGGCTGAACGGTTTTGCCTGTTGCTGCGAAAGCGTCGGCCAGCATAGTACTAGACTTGGCAGCACCTGTTGCAAGAGCGTTAAGCGCATCACGAACGATCTGATGATCTTTAGGTGAGGCATAAGACTTCCCGCGCGCCATCAACAGGCCTGCACCATCGCAATAGCTAAAAACCGCAGCGCGCTCTTTGGCCCAGTTCGATGCCGCCGATTTAGTTGGAAACGCGGTCGCCGCGCCCAGGCAATCAAGCGCAATGCGCCACGCAGCAGCCACCCGTTCTAGCTGGCTGAAGTCTGTGTCTTGATAAAAAGCGGAGATTGAAAAGACTGCAGATGGGCCCGAAGCAGCGAAAGCCGCATTGCCAAACGCAAACGCACAGCCTGTGCGGGCAGCCTTTAACAGCAAGTCGCCGTCCGGTGCTTGTGCGGTCGGAACAAGAATTGTCGTTGGTTCCAACAAAGGTGTATCAAGCAACCCGCCATGGGCTGTAGCGTCGAATATGCCCTGTCTGGCGTCCTCAATGGATTCCAGAATTGCCCCAGCGGGTGCCCCGATGCGAAATGCTGCAGCAACGGCCTGGGCCAGAACCGGATTGTCGCGCGGGTCGTCATGACCTACGCCTTCAGCCCGGCCGACGGCTTCGCTGACACGCGCCAAGGCATCGCGAAGTTGCATGCGTCCCATCGACAAAGCGGCGGAGTCAAACTGGCTTTGGCGGCGACGATGCACAATCGTCTCCGCCTGTGTCCAGGGCACAATGCGAGGTTGGAACTCTTCTTCCAGCCATACAGGAGGCAGACCCATTTCAATCTCTGTCGACCTATCTTCAAGGTTCAAGACAAAGCCGCGTGCGGCGGTCCCCTTCAGGCCTAAAGCGCGCAGATAGCCCGCATCCAGTAATACTTGGCGGTTAAGCAGGCTGTTGGCCAGCAATGCCTCAAAATGGTCACGCGCCTCAGCATCAGCAAGAATGCCTGCACTCCAAGCTAAGCTGCCGATACGGCCGGCCAAATCAAGGATGACATCGGAAATGGAGGTCCCGTCTGGCAGGTCTGCGGCTTCGCCGAAGGCCAAAACATTGTCCAAACTCCAGCTCGCGGGGGCATAAAAAGGGCCTGCGTCGGGACCAACCTCGCGCAGCATATCAGGCTGCGCGTCCAAGCGCTCCTGACCAAAAAAAGCGGAATCAAAGCTCACTGCTGCCCCATCGCGAATCACCTTGGAGATCATCTGCCTGAAGTCAGCATCCGCCTAGTCCTGATTGGAGAAAATCTGCATCAACCGCGCTGCCATGTATAAAAAGAAGTCGGCGCGCGATGATAAGCGATGTCTACGCATGCTCAGGCATGCCGCTTCGACTTGATGCCAGCAGCGGGGCGGGGCATAATGAGGGGAAAAGGAAAATGCCTGTGCTCACAAAAATCTTTACGTGGTGGAATGGTGCAACGATTGGTGCGCTTTTCGATATCGCAAAGCGCGCAACTTTGGTGGGCGAGGATGACCAAGGCAATCGCTACTTTGAAGAGCGTCAGGCTACCCTCGAAGGGCGAAAGCGCCGATATGTGCTCTATAAGGGCTATGCGGAGCCTTCCCGAGTGCCTGTTGATTGGCACGGATGGCTACACCACACCTTTGAGCATCCCCCGACGATTGAGCCCTTCGAGTTGAAGACATGGGAGAAGCCTCATCTTCCAAATTTGACGGGAACTGTCTTTGCCTATCGGCCAAAGGGCAGCTTAGCAGGTGCGGGTGAGCGCGCAAAGTCATCTAGCGACTATGAGTCTTGGTCGCCCAAATAATGAAACGGGCACCTTCCAAAGCCATATTCGACGCAAAGAAACTTAGCTGGCTGGCAATGGGTTCGGCTTGCATTGCCCTAGGCAGTGGCGCCGTGATTGCACAGACCGCAAATCCAGCTGCCAATTCGACTGGGTTATCACCTGTTATGAATGGCGGTGTTGCGAGTGATCCAGCTAAGTTTACAAAATCAGCCAGTCCTGCGTCGACAAGCGGCGGCATTGATCCCGAGCTTGGCCCGATTGCGGAGCCTGAAGAAGGCGATGTTGCTCCGGCTTTTCGTCAGAACGGTGCCGGAAATTGGATGAGCCCTGAGGATGAAATGCGCGCGCGTATTCGCCGCGACGCTTTAAGTCAAGCAGAAGCCGAGCAACAAGCTTTGGCAGCGAGCGGCTTGGTAATGCCCCGCTTGGCTGGACCGAATATTCCCCTTGTGCCGCTTGAACTTTTGTTTCCTCCTGAAGCCCTCGAGACCGGGCCTAGACCAGTGCGCGAAATCCGTGGCACTGGGGTTATGATTGGGGCTTTGGACCGTGAAAGAGCGACCAATGTCCGTGTACGCGTTCCTGTTGGAAGCCAGGTTACCTACGGGTCTTTGCGGATGAGACTCTCCGCCTGCTATGCGTCCAATCCTGAGGACCCCATTGAGTCTTGGGCCTACGTCGAAGTCGTAGATATGGGCCGACAGAATACCAATCAATTGGCTGTACTGCCTCAACGGAACCGTCGCGACATGCGTGAAGCCAAAAGGGAACGCGTTTTACGCAAAGGATGGATTATTGCTTCCAGTCCCGCGGTAACCCCGATCGATCATCCGAATTACGATATTTGGCTGGTTAGTTGCGAGGGGGCAGTGGCACCGCCAAGCGCTGCTCAATCGTCTCTAAACAAAGCGCGCCCGCGCTCTGAAGATAAGGATCTTGGAGTAAACCCGGCTTCCGCAACATCACTACCCGTTGCTCCCGAGGCAGATTCTGGTGAGTCTGAGCCTCGGACAGGTTCTGCGCCTCCCGCACCAGCAGCCCCGGTACAGGGAAAATTGAAGGGCACGTAATCGCTTCGGCGAGGAGCATGTGATAGGATTTTCGGTTAACCTCGATGGTGCCGAATTGCGTTAAATGTTCGGTTAAGAACTGGGTGTCCAGCAGGCGGAACCCGCCCGCAATCAGATGCGCGACCAGATGAACGAGGGCAATTTTGCTCGCGTCACGCGCGCGCGAAAACATACTCTCGCCAAAGAATGCCGCTCCAAGGCGTACGCCATAAAGCCCACCTACCAAGTGACCTTCGTGCCAAGTTTCGAAGCTAAAGCCGTGACCACGGCGGTGCAGGCCGTCATAGAGTTCCAAAATCGGCTGATTGATCCAAGTTTCAGTCCGTTCGCCAATCGGTGCTGCGCACAATTCCACGACTTCGCGAAAGGCTTGGTTGATCGTAACGGCATAGGGGGTGGAACGAACCGTGCGTTTGAGGCGGCGAGGGATATGGACCTGATCAAGCGGCAGAATTCCGCGCTGGTCTGGATCAACCAGAAAAAGTCGGGGATCATCACGCCCATCTGCCATCGGGAAGGTCCCGCGCGAATAGCATGCCAAAAGCTCGTCCGGGCCAAAGCCCTGGCTCATGCACGCGTATCCTCAGCTTGTTCGGCCAACCACTTTTCGAGCCAGTGGATGTTATAGTCGCCATCGATGATGTCGCGCTCCTGGACCAGACGCAGGAACAGCGGGATCGTGGTCTTTACGCCACCAACCACCATTTCAGCGAGCGAGCGTCGCAAACGCATCAAGCATTCGTTTCGGTTGCGACCATGTACGATCAACTTACCGATCAAACTGTCATAATATGGCGGAATCTTGTACCCTGTATAGATGGCAGAATCCAAACGCACTCCCAAGCCACCCGGGGCATGGAAATCCGTGATGGTGCCAGGCGATGGCACAAAGGAAACGGGGTCTTCGGCATTTACCCGGCATTCAATCGCCACCCCTTCAAACACCACTTCTTCTTGGGTGAAGGAGAGCGGCATCCCGGCTGCGATCCGAATTTGTTCGCGCACCAAATCAACCCCTGTGATCATCTCGGTAACCGGGTGTTCTACCTGAAGGCGAGTGTTCATTTCGATAAAATAGAAGCGGCCTTCTTCATAGAGGAATTCGATGGTGCCAACGCCCAGATAGCCCAGCGACTTGATGGCCTTCACGACGATATCGCCGATTTCGGCCCGTTCCCCGGCATTCAGAGCGGGCGAGGGGGCTTCCTCCCAGACTTTTTGATGGCGGCGCTGCAGCGAGCAATCGCGCTCGCCCAAATGAACCACATTGCCAAACTCATCGGCAATCACTTGGATTTCGATGTGGCGTGGCTTGCCGAGATATTTCTCCAAATAGACCGTGTCATCACCAAACGCGTTTTTGGCTTCCGAACGTGCCATTGACAATGCGACCGACAACTCATCCTTCGAGTGGGCGACTTTCATGCCGCGACCACCGCCACCCGCCGAGGCCTTCACCAGAACGGGATAACCAATCTCGTCGGCGACAGCTAAGGCAGTCTCATCGTCAGAAATCCCACCGTCTGAGCCCGGCACCACAGGGATTCCAGCCGCCTTCACGGCAGCCTTGGCGGCAATCTTGTCGCCCATCATGCGGATATGTTCGGCGCGGGGCCCGATAAAGATTAAGCCGTGTGCGTCGATGATTTCCGCAAAGCGGGCGTTCTCGGACAAGAATCCATAGCCAGGATGGATCGCTTGGGCCCCGGTAATCTCGCACGCTGCTATCAATGCCGGGATATTCAAGTAGGATTTTGCGGCAGCCGGCGGCCCCAAGCAAACACTTTCATCGGCTAGGCGCACATGCATCGCGTCTGCATCGGCCGTTGAATGGACCGCCACGGTAGTAATGCCCATCTCTTTGCAGGCGCGGTGAATCCGCAGGGCGATCTCGCCGCGGTTGGCGATCAGAACTTTATCAAACACCTGTGTGTCTCCTGATTACTCGATCACGCAGAGCGCTTCGCCATATTCAACGGGTTGTGCATCATGGACCAGAATAGCCGTTACAGTGCCGGCGCGTGGCGAGGGTACAGGGTTCATGGTTTTCATCGCTTCGATGATGAAGAGCTGCTGGCCCTCCTTCACCGTGTCGCCAACCTTGATAAAGGCCGAAGCGCCAGGTTCGGGCTGCGTGTAGACGGTGCCAACCATGGGTGAAGCGACGGCACCTGGATGTTTGGCCGGATCAGCCGCAGGGGCGGCGGAGGTTGCGGGTGGCGAAGGTGTTGTGGAGGGTGGCATCGCCATTGGCGCGTGCGCCATTGGCACCTGGGCATGAACCAGTTGGGGCGCGATATTGGATTGACGCACAACCCGCACACGAACCCCTTCGTTTTCTACTTCAATCTCGCTCAGGTCCGTATCGCGCAGGATACGCGCAAGATCCTTGACTAGTTTTGTGTCGAATCCTGATTGGCTCATCTGTCTCTCCTACAGGTCTATCTTGAGACCTTGGTTTTTGGGGCAAAGTCTCCGCTTTTACCCAACAGTTTTTTCGATAGGGCTTCCATACCCAGCGCATAAGAGTGCAGACCGAATCCTGCAATCGTGCCGGTTGCTGCCAAACCGACATAGGAATGATGACGAAACGCTTCGCGCCGCAACGGGTTCGACAAATGGATTTCGATGACGGGAATGCTCATTGCCTTAATCGCGTCATAGATCGCAATGGACGTATGAGTGAGGGCCCCGGCATTGAGCAAAACACCCCCACCATGCTCACGGGCTTCTTGCAGCCAGCCAACCAGTTCTCCCTCGCTATTGGATTGACGGAAGACAAGTCTCATCCCAAAGTTTTCGGCCAGTACTGAACAGACGGCTTCGATGTCCGCCAGTGTATCGGTCCCGTAAATCTCAGGTTCGCGCGTGCCCAACAAGTTGAGGTTTGGCCCATTGAGCACAAAGATCGCTTTTTCCATGGAATAGGTTTAACCTCGCTTTGGGTAAAGGGGAAGGTGGACTTGCTGAATTGGTTGCATCTTTTGACCGCATTCCTGCACAACCACCTTGATCAAACCGACCAAGCCCGCCCATATCTGCCGCCAATGAGGGCGCGATGATTATCTTTCTCAATGGTGAAGAACACCAAGTTGAACCAGGCACGAGCTTGACCGCACTGGTTTCTCGCCTTGTTGGTGATCCCCGCGGCGTCGCCATCGAACGTAACTTGACGATCGTGGTTAAGTCGCAATGGGATGAAACCATTCTGGCTGATGGCGACCAATTGGAATTTGTACAATTTGTCGGTGGGGGATGAGGGTTTGATCGATACAGCTTTAGACCTCAGTCACAATGATAACTGGACCGTTGCAGGGCGCACCTTCTCCTCGCGCTTGATCATCGGCACGGGCAAGTACCGTGATTATGCCCAGAATGCTGCAGCCGCAGAAGCTGCCGGTTCGGAAATTGTCACGGTTGCAGTGCGCCGGGTAAATTTATCCGACCCCAGCCAGCCGCGGTTGACCGACTTTGTTGACCCTAGGCGCTATACCTATTTGCCCAACACGGCAGGCTGTTTCACGGCAGAAGATGCTCTGCGAACGTTAAGGCTTGCCCGTGAGGCTGGTGGCTGGGGCTTGGTGAAGCTGGAAGTTTTATCGGACCAAAAGACACTTTATCCAGATATGATCGAAACGCTCGAAGCCACCAAAATTCTGGTGAAAGAGGGCTTTGATGTGATGGTCTATTGCACTGACGATCCTGTTTTTGCGCGCCGGCTAGAAGATGCTGGTGCTTGCGCCATTATGCCTTTAGGTGCGCCTATCGGGTCCGGCCTTGGTATCCAAAATCCGGTCAATATTCGATTGATCGTGGAAGCAGCCCGCGTGCCGGTCCTGGTCGATGCAGGCGTTGGCACGGCCTCCGACGCCGCCATCGCGATGGAATTAGGCTGTGATGGGGTCTTGATGAATACCGCCATTGCCGAAGCCAAAGACCCCGTGCGCATGGCCCGCGCTATGAAGCATGCGGTCCTTGCCGGACGCGACGCTTATTTGGCCGGGCGGATGGGGCGCAAACGTTATGCTGATCCATCGAGCCCACTGGCAGGCCTAATCTAGCGCGCAAGTGCGTCAATGTCTTGACGCTTTTGGAGGACGGGCCTACCCCGCCCACACACCGGGGAGCCCCACGATGAGGGGCTGAGAGGCCATCAACAGTCCAACAGGATTGTCGTGTGGCGACCCGTAGAACCTGCTCCGGATCATGCCGGCGAAGGGAGGGGATTGCATGTTTCCATCACTGGTTATTCTCGCCGCGGCGCAATCTGCGCAACCTGTGCCTCAATCAGAGCAGCAGGTAATAATTTTCGCCGATTATGCGCCCTCGGTCACTGAGGTGATAACTGTTCGAGGACGCTGGGAATCACGGTTTCAGTCTCCCGTTGCTGCGGTGTCCTTCTCTGGCGAAGGTATCACGACCGTAGACGATGTGGCCACAGCAGTTCCGGGCGTCTGGATGGTCAATGACCAGGACCCTGGAACCAATGTTCTCTCTATCCGGGGTGCAACGACGGATCGCTTGCAACAGGCCGCCGTTGCCATGGTGCTTGACGGTGTGCCGCTGGCCGATACAGAGCTTTTCACGCCGCGCCTCTATGATGTTCGCGCGATTGAAGTTCTCAAAGGTCCACAAGGGGCGTTGTTTGGCAAGAATGCTTCTGGCGGAGTGATCGGTATTCGCACCGGCCAAGGTGTATCATATCGTCAAGCCATCGTGGGCAATGGTGGTTTGGGCGAGATTGAAGGTGCCCACACTTTCTCGCTTAATCCTTACTGGAACTTGCGGGCGGCTGGCCTGTGGTCGTCCGCCGATGGCTGGATCAAGAACACGACGCTCAATCGATTGGTTGATGGAATTGAGACGCGTAGTGGTCGCTTGCGCCTAACAGGTCCCGCCTTAGGCTGGGACTTCGACTTCAAGCTTCAATATCTGGAAGATGAGGGCGGGGCGGCTTGGGCGAGCTCTAACAATGTGACGGGTAAGAACGCAGGGCGGCTGTCTGGCCAAGTTCTGATCAATCCAATCGGCGATTATCCGGGCCAATCCAAGCGGCGCTGGGGGCAGGGGCTGGCGAAGGCTTCACGCCCGTTCGCAGGGGGCAGATTGTCTGGCTATGTCGCGCGGGATTCTTATGCCAAGCGCTGGGATGAGGAATTGGATTATCGCCCGGGGCCGTTGACTTTTTTTGGTTTTCCGGCCTTCCCAAATGGTATTCAGCCCATTCGCCAGCCCATTGATCTGCGCACGAGCACGGCAGAGGTGCGCTGGGTATCTAGCGATAATCAGGCCCTGACCCAGCAATGGGGCATGTTTCTTCAGGACACCGGTAAGGACCGCACCGATGATTTTGGCCCTCTCCTGTTCGGCGGTCCGGCTCCACGTTATTTAACTCGGTCCCACCAGACATCCGTGTTTGGCGGGCTTGGCTATCGGATTACGGATCAATTCAAACTTGAAGCACAAGGCCGACTTGATCGCGACGAGCGGTCTCAAACGACCTTGAGCCAAGTTGGGGGACCAGTGATTTCCCGGCGCGAAGGGACGTTTGAACGCTTTCAGCCCCGTGTGACGGCGCAATATCTGAACAATGACACCAATCTTTTCCTCACCTATGGAGAGGCGTATCGCCCCGGTGGTTTCAACCCGACGCCTGCTGCCAGCTCGATCTGGAAAGCCACCTATCGGCCAGAGATCACGACGTCGTTGGAATTGGGCTGGAAGCAGCGCTTGCCGTCACTGTCTGGTCGGCTGGAGTTGAATGTCTTCTCCAATAAGGCGGAGGACTATCAGAATTACACGTTCATCGACAATCAGTCTGTGACCTTGAACGTGGACAAAGTGACGGTAAAGGGCCTTGAAGCCAGCATTTTCCTGCAGCCCATTGATGGCCTCGACCTTTCGGCAAGCTATGCCTTGGCCGATACCAAGATTGATCGCTTCATCGCGACCGATCCACTTTTAGGGTCACCTGCTACGCGTAACTATAGCGGCAAGGCCATCCCCAACGCGCCAAAGGATACGGGCAAAGTGTCGGCAAATTATAGATTGAACCTTGATGAGGTTCTTCTAACTGGCCGGATCGACGCCAATTATGCGGGTAAGACCTTTTATGAAATCGACAATGTGCTTTATTCGCCAGCCCGTTGGTGGAGCGATTTGACCTTCAGCGCCAAGCGCGACCAATGGACCGCAACCCTTCAGGCGCAAAACCTAACCGATGAGCGCTGGGCCATTTCCGCCTTCGGTCAGGGCATGACGGGCCTGCTTGCAGGTCTAGGCCCCGGCGGCCCGTTTGATACCTTCACCATCAACCGTGGGCGCAAGGTCACTTTCAGCTTACGAAGGGAATTCTAGAACATGGCTTTTACCGATGATGTCTGGCTTGCCGCGAGTAAGCTACGGGGGGCGGTGCATGCTCATCCCTTCAACACGGAATTGGCGGCGGGTACTTTGGCTCGCGAAGCTTTCTGTCATTATATGCTTCAAGACAGTCTGTATCTGCAGGGCTATGCGCGGGTGTTGGCTTTGGGGGCAGCCAAAGCGCCAGCGGCGGATGAAATTCTGGAATTCTCGAAGGCGGCCGAAGTTGCCATCTTGGTGGAGCGCACGCTGCATGCGCATTACCTTGAGCAATTCGGCATTGACCCACGCTCTGCGGAAACCGCAGCCGCGACGCCAGCATGCGAGGCTTATGTCAATTTCATGCTGGCAACGGCGGTGACAGATAGTTTTGCCGTTTTGGCCGCCGCGGTGCTGCCTTGCTTCTGGCTCTATCACGATGTTGGTACCACCATTGCCAAGCAGGCTAGGCCGGAAAATTTCTATCAGGCTTGGATTGATACGTATGCGGATGAGAATTTTGCTGCGGCGAACGAGCGCATGAAGGCGATCGTCAATACCGCGGCAGAGTCAGCGGGAGAGACAGAGCGCGCCCGCATGCAGGCAGCTTTCCTGCGCTGTGCTCAACATGAGTGGGCGTTCTGGGACAGTGCGTATCACCAAAAAGATTGGCCCGTACGTCCGTGAATCCAAGCCTGATGCACTTGTGCATCAGTGCGTTCAACTTATTGCGAAAACCGCTCTTCATATCAGCTCTGCCGCTTGAAGCACGCTCAAGTCAGTCCATAAAGGAGAAAAGAGGAAACGCATTCCATGGGCCTAATTGACAGCATCAAGCGCGAGGTAACTTTTTTTTCGGCCATGAGTCGCACCAATAATTGGATGAAGGACTTGTCCCCGGAAAGCCAAGTTTTGCTGCCGGACAATTGGGAAGCGATTTGCGACCAATTCAATGCCAAGCCTGCTATCATCTTTGAAGGTAAGAGCTGGACCTATGGGCAATTTGATGGGCGGGCGAACCTTTATGCGCATTGGGCATTATCGATTGGCTTGAAAGCCGGCGACGTGGTGTCTCTTTTCATGCAAAATCGCCCTGATTATTTGTCGGCTTGGTATGGGCTTACCAAGGTCGGCGTGATTGTCGCCTTGATCAACCATAATCTTCAAGGTCCATCACTTCTCCATTGCGTCACCATTGCAAAGTCCAAGGCGGCAATTGTCGGTGTTGAGCAGGCTGAACTGTGGAAAACCATTGATGGGCAACTTACCGGTATTTCGGTTTGGGCATCGGGCGGGCTGATACCCAACGCCAATGACTTGGATCGGGCTTTGAATGCTCAGAGCAATAAGCGGCCATCGCGCGCCTATAGGGAGATGTTGACGGCCAAAGATCCGTGCCTCTATGTTTATACTTCGGGCACAACGGGTAATCCAAAAGCGGCCACCCTGTCGCATATGCGGACCCAAGGAATGAGCCGTTCTTTCATCGCGGCAACAAAGACCGTCCCTGCAGACCGGATTTATTGTCCGCTGCCGCTCTATCACGGCACTGGCGGGATTTGCGGTGTGGGCCTTGCGCTCAACACTGGGGCTACTTTGGTGTTGCGTCGCAAGTTTTCCGCCACACAATTCTGGGATGATATTGTCGATCACGAGTGCACGGTCTTTGCCTATATTGGCGAATTGTTCCGCTATCTGGTCAGCCTGCCTGCGCACCCAAAAGAGCAGGCGCACAAGCTCAAATCCTGTTTTGGAAACGGTTTGCGGCCTGATGTTTGGGCACGTGCTGAAGAGCGTTTCAAGATCCCGCTCATTGTCGAGTTCTATGGGTCAACCGAGGGCAATGTCAGCTTCATTAATGTGGAAGGTAAGCAGGGGGCCGTTGGCCGCATTCCTGGTTATCTCAAGAAGCGCTTCAATGTCGAGTTAGTTCGCTTTGATATAGAAGAAGAAAAGCCGATCCGCAATGAAGAAGGCATGTGCGAGAAATGCGCATTTGATGAAGTGGGTGAGGCTATTGGCAAAATTGACACGACCAATGTGCGCGCCCGCTTTGATGGCTATGCAAACGACAAGGTGGCGTCTGAAAAGAAGCTTTTGCGAGACGTTTTTGAACAGGGCGATTTGTGGTTCCGCACCGGCGACCTCTTGAAGCAAGACAAGCTCGGCTACTTTTATTTCGTTGACCGCATCGGCGATACCTATCGCTGGAAGTCTGAGAATGTCTCGACCAATGAAGTGGGTGAGGCCTTGTGTATTTTTCCTGGGATTGAGCAGGCCAATGTCTATGGTGTCGACGTACCCCATGCGGATGGTCGCGCTGGGATGGCCGTGATTATTGCGCCTGCGGTTCTCGATCTGGAGGCCCTTTCGGCCCACGTGCGGAGTGAATTGCCCAGCTATGCTGTGCCGCTCTTCTTGCGCTTCCAAACCGAAATGGAAATTACCGGCACGTTTAAATATCGTAAGGTGGATTTGGTCAAGGCCGGATTTGACCCTGCAAAGATCACCGATCCCATGGTCTGGATGAATCCCACTACTTGCCTCTACGAGCCTCTTACCGCTGAGGTTTATGAAGCCTTTCAACTCGGGCAGATCAGATATTGATGGCTTAAAAGGAATATACTGACAACTACAGACTAAAATCGGTCGCTTGCGCGCTGTGCAGGGTAGTAGGGAAACGGTGGTAGCGCTTGCTTGGCGGAGCAGCGATGTTGCGATGAAAGCCGATATTATGCCTGCGACGGGCTTGCGACTAACTTTGTGAATGTATTCAAACAAGCCGTGATGCTGTTTGGCCCTTTGAACGACGTGCCCGACATGTTCGAGGAACTAGTAATTGGGAACCATTGAGCGATGAACGGCATTTTGCTCGCTCTGGCTTTCAGGCCAAGAATTTTGCAATTCTGGCCTATCGGAATGGGGACCCTGCGAACACAGGTCGGTTTGACGCCCTCGGTCATGGGACGTGCGACTTGCTCCAGCAGTCCATCAACCAGGTTGAACGGTCGATCCAAGAAGGCTCACCCATGGCCTACTTTATCGCCAAGATCACCAACTCGCTGTGGTCTGCTATCTTGAAGCTAGACGGCATGGTACATGGCAGTCCTGCGAGCCGAACCCAAGACGATAGTGACGTTTTGTTCGTCTAGGCTGCCCATGACGCGGCTAAAGCTTAGCTGCGTCGGGCTGTATAGCCAACACGCGGGAAGTGCACCACCAAGGTGCCAAGACCCGGCACCTCGCGCTCCAGCGCAATTTCTCTGGTGTCTGAATAGACAAGTTTGCCCGCAACCGGATCACGCCCGTAATCGTCAGGCGAGACAGAGACAAAATCACCCTCGCGTAGGCCTTGGGGTTCTTGCTCATCCACACCAGTGCGAGTGATTGGAGTACTTTCTCGGGCCAGAGCGATAGCTTCTTGCGAGCTTAAGGTCTCAACCGTGCCATGACCAATGCCATCTACCCGCTCGACCCAGTCGCGCGTTCTTTCAAATGGAGCCATCAAACTATCGTACCCAGGGCGGTAAGCGTTGCGAAGGAACCAGAAGTTCATATGGGCGGAGATGTCGCCCAAGCCAGGTTTGTTACCAAATAGCCAGTCGCCCTTTGACGCCTCGAGGGTTTCTTCAACCCAAGCCGCATGGCCGCGCCACTGATCACGCATCATTGGCGCGGCGGCACGCATTTGTTCGGTATCAAACGGTCTGCCAGACAATTGCTCGCGGTCACGCTTGAATGCTTCAGGGACATTGAAGCCATCTGCACCAAAGATTATCGGCACACTTGCCTGAAAGAAGGCGCGATCCGCCCACATGGCAATCATCCACGAAAGCCCTGCTTCACCATTGGGATAGAGAGTCGGACTTTGATAACGTCGCTCTATCTCGCGCAGGATCAATTGCGTGTCGCAATAAATGTCGGCCCCGATCTGCAGCACAGGAGTGCGCCGATAGCCACCCGTCAGTGGCGTCAAATCTGGTTTCGGCATGATGGACGGGATCATTACCGAGACCCATTTCAGCCCTTTGAGGCCCATGACCAAACGAATTTTCTCCGAAAATGGCGACGCTTTGAAATGGTGCAAGATCAGACTATCGGCATCGGCCATGATTACATCCTTCAGCAAGCGACTCGCGCATGTGTTGGCTTCCTTTTAACGAGCCAAATGTATTGAACCAGTCCTTCACCAAAATGCGACGCGACAAATGCAGTCAGGCACGTTACATAAGGTCAAAAATCATAAATTGTTGCGGAATAAAATCGAGTGAGGGGGAGATATGTTCGACTTTGAGGCCACAAAATCGGTTGCCGACATAACGCGTGTGCAGGCGGCAACACGTCCTGACGCCATTGCCATTTCGTTCAAAGATCGCCTAACAACATTTGGGCAACTCGATGCAATAGCCAGTCAGATCGCCAATGCCCTGATCAATCTGGGCGTAAAGCCGGATGATCGGGTAGCTGTTTATGGTGCAAATTCGGATCATTATATCGCCTTATTCTTTGGCTGCGTGAAGGCGCGGGCTACCCTTGTGGGGGTCAATGCACGCTTGGCACCGCCTGAAGTGGCCTATGTGCTCGATGATAGTCAGGCAAAGGTCTTTCTGGTCGGTAGCCACTTCTATGAGGCAGCAGCAGCAGCCCTGGATCACGCAACCAACAAGCCTGCGGCTTTGGCCCTTGATGGTGAGCATGCCAGTTGGAGCAGCTATCAAGACTGGTATGGGGCAGCTTCACCCGAAGACCCTGGTCTGCCATGCTTGCCCGATGATGATGTGATCCAGCTTTATACCTCAGGCACCACGGGGCTGCCTAAAGGCGTGCAGATCACCAACCAAAACTATATGGCCTTCTTTGAGTTTGGCATTGGCGCGGAATGGGCGAATTATGATGCAGGTGAAGCGGTTTTGATCGCTATGCCTATGTTCCATGTGGCCGGGATCAACAGCGCGATCTTAAGCCTCGCCCAAGGGGCCAAGGCTGTCGTACTGGAGCAAGTCGATCCGGTCGAAATCCTTCGCCTGATTGCAGTTGAGAAGATCGCACACGCCTTTGTGGTGCCTGCCGTGATCAATATCCTGATCCAGGTCAATGCCAAGATGCCGACCGATTTCTCAGCCTTGCGGCGGATGTATTATGGCGCGTCTCCAATTGCCGAGGATTTGCTGATTCAGGCCCAAGCTACATTTGGATGCTCCTTCACCCAATTGTACGGCATGACAGAAAGCTTGGGCGCTGGTACCTATCTTCCACCAGAGGCGCATGATCCTGCGCGTGGCAAACTGCGCTCTTGTGGCATTGCGTGGCCTGGATTCGAGATTGAGTGTCGTCGTGAAGATGGCAGTGCCTGCGCTGTCGGTGAAGTGGGTGAGATTGCCATGCGCTCGACCACGATCATGAAGGGCTATTTTAATCGACCTGAGGCAACAGCTGCGACTGTGAAGGATGGCTGGCTTTATACGGGGGATGCCGGCTTCTTTGACGAAGAGGGCTATCTCTATATTCATGACCGTGTGAAGGACATGATCGTGACTGGTGGCGAGAATGTCTATCCAGCCGAAGTCGAAAATGCCGTATTCGGCCATCCAGCAGTGGCTGATGTTGCCGTTGTTGGCGTGCCGGATGAGAAATGGGGCGAGGCGGTAAAAGCTATTGTGGTGCTGAAACCGGGTGAAACCGCCGAGCCCGCCGACATTATCTCTTGGACTAGAGCGCGCATAGCTGGCTATAAAGTGCCCAAGAGTATCGACTTCATCGCAGAGCTGCCGCGCAATCCATCGGGCAAGATTCTCCGGCGTGAATTGCGCGAACCCTATTGGGTAGGCCATTCGAGGCGGGTGGCCTAAAGTGCGTTTTTCCCAGATCTAAGCACTGGCGTATCCGCTGTGCGTGTCATAGAGAGCGGCAAAAAATCTTCTCTAGGCCGCTTCTTGTTGGATGACCGCCAAACGGGGGAGGGACACAATCACCATGGTCCCGACCCCGACCTCTGAGGCGATAGTTAAAGAGCCACCGTGCATCTGCGCGAAGGAACGTGACAAGGCAAGGCCTAGGCCACTGCCTTGGTTAGCGCGCGCATGCTCATTCTCAACTTGCTCAAACGGACGGGCCAAACGCGGCAAATCTTCGGCACTTATGCCGATACCATTGTCGATCACGCGAATGATCACTGTGTCCAAATTGTTCTTAACCTGAACCAGAATTTTACCATTCTGCGGAGTGAATTTAATCGCGTTGGACAAAAGGTTGATCATAATCTGCTTGATAGCACGTGCGTCGCCTGTCACATCGCCCGCCTCATTAAGCTCACCAACCAGGGCAATATTTTTTTCTTCCGCCCGACCTCGCACAAGCCGCATCGCCTGCTCAATCGTTTCCTGCAAATCCATCGGCTTGGGATAGATTTTGAATTTGCCAGCTTCTAGCTTTGCCATGTCGAGCACGTCGTTGATCAGATCCAAGAGGTGCTTTCCGCTATTGAGAATGTCAGTCGCATAGGTGAGGTACCGCCGATCACCCAGGGGACCATAGAGCTGCTGGACCATGATCTCGGAGAAGCCATTGATGGCATTTAGCGGGGTGCGCAGCTCATGGCTCATATTGGCCAAGAAGCCACTTTTCGCACTGGAGGCCTCTTCAGCCCGTTGGCGTTCGAGCCGGTATTTTTCTGCCAGTTCCGAGGCTTTGTGCTCGGAACGCTCAAGCTCGACCACGACCGAGCGCATCTGGCGCTCAGATCGCTTGATACTTTCTTCTGTCTCTTTGAGCGGCGAGATATCAATACCCACAGACACTAAGCCACCGTCAGAAGTCTCTCGTTCAACCAATTGGATCCAAACCCCATTATCCAGCTCAATCTCTTGGGCCAGTTCATCATACCTGTCGGGCTGTTGCGACTTAACGCTTTTGGCTGCGGCGGCAGACACCACATTATAGGATGCGCCAGTATGCAGGATCGAGCCATCCAACCCAAAAGTTTTGGCAAAGCCGCCATTCCACAAAATCAAGCGCCGCTCCTTGGACCAGAGTGCAAACGGGCCCGAGATGGAGTCGATCGCATCGCGGAGGCGGCGTTCAGCCGCGGTAACGCGCGCTTCTGAGTTGCGTTCTTCCGAGACATCGATCGACACGCCTATCGCGCGAATGATATCGGGCCGCTGGCGGTCTACTGCAGCGCGACCGCGTAACTGGACATGGGTCACCGTTGCAGCGCGGGTGATCTTGACAACTATATCCAGCATTCCGCTCTGGGCTGCCGAGGCCAATGCAGCTCTTAGACGTGCTTGATCTTCAGCGCTCAAAGCCTGCAAGACTTCATAGGTATCAAATCGCCCAGCACCAGTGAGACCAAAGTCCTCCGCAAGACGTTGGGTCAAGTAGACTCGGTCATTGGTAATGTCCCAATCCCAGACACCACACCGAGCACCTTCAATCGCGACACGTAACCGCCGTTCCGCATCGCGCATCTGTACGCGTGCAGCAGCAAAGCGCTCCGACTGGCCTTGAACCAAGAACCAGATACCCGCCGCAGCTAGAACTGGGCCTAAAAACAAAAGACCAAACATGATGGCACTGCGTAGCCAAGCTGCTTCTATGGGGGCACGATCTCGCGACACAAATGCGGTCAAACCATTTTCGGCAACTGCTGTTCCAAGAACAATGGTTTGGCCATCTATATCTTTGGCATAGAAACCTAAGGCCGAGCCGGCAGCGGGCAGAGAGTTAAGCCCAAACGCCTGCAAGGCTCCTTGCGTGGAAACTACTTTAAAGGAGGGCTGAACAGAAATCAGGTTGCCACCCGGCTCACCAACACCAACGCGTCGCCCAGGTCCAAGAGCATCAAGGCCCTTGAAGGTTATGAAAGCTGCCAATGCGCCACCGTCGACGGTACGAACCGAAATGGCTGGCGAATAACGACCGCCACCCAAGGCAACCGCACCACTCCATCCATCTGTTTTTGCCATTTGGGCTGCAGCAGCTAAGGCCCCAATATCGCTGGAAGAGGCAGAGCCCTGCGACACCATAACGCCCTTGCTGTCAAAGCTTGCGACCGCTTGCAGGCTTGGAACGGTAGCAGCAATGGTCACGCCATTGGACATGCCAAGACCACTTACGGCCATAAGGCTGGCCTTCGCCTCAAGGATTGAAGCATCTATTTTTGATGCAATCAGGCGAGCTTCGGAGGCAGCCTCATGGGTTGCATCTCGGTGTAAGCGGTCATAATCGCGCTTGGCCAAAAGCAAGATGACCGAAGCGAAAAGGGCGCACAGGACAAGCGTGATGGCAACCGGCCACTGGCCGCTCATCTCGTCGTCTTTAGCTGCCACTTTGGCCATTTACCTACCCGAATCAGAGTGATCTCACCATCACTCGACTAAAGCGTAAAGGAGTTCTTAACGTGACGTCTAGGGCCGAGGGTCAGCTTCCTGTGAACCATACGTAAAAATTTGCAGGCCATCACACAGGCCGCACCGTTCGCCGCCTGGGCAGCGGAAGCTTGCGTCACGTTGGCGCTTGGTCGCTGATCAGGCGATCAGACCGTCATAGATTTTTGATAAAATCTCTCGCGTGTTGGCCGATAGGGAATTGCGGTCCAGCAGGGATTGTAAAGTCTGTCGCGCCAATTTCTGCCGGGGCTCATTAACCCGAGAACAGGCCTCAAATACAGTCCCCAATCGTGCCGCGAGGG
The DNA here is from genome assembly GCA_943372135.1 of Maricaulis salignorans. Lineage (GTDB taxonomy): Bacteria > Pseudomonadota > Alphaproteobacteria > Caulobacterales > Aquidulcibacteraceae > Aquidulcibacter. The sequence goes on from CALRXH020000002.1 coordinate 121,065, forward strand.
CACCATTCGTAATATCGACGTCGGAAATTAAGCCAGCAATCGCCTGATAGCCTGCGCCGTCTCCACGATGGAAAGCAGCCGGATTTCCGCTTGCGAATGCCCCACCCAACGCGCGAACCCGGTTGGGATTGAGGAGTGTGAACCCAGGGTCTGCACGCAGGCTCTTGAAGGTCGACAGTGGATCTTCGCACACGGCCATAGCCTGCACCCGAAACCATTTGTCCATGACCAAAGCATTGTCGGAAAATCGTGCTTTGAAAGCAGACAGCGCTTCATGATAGCGTGGCCCGCCAAATTGGGAAAGTCCGTCCAGCGCATTCATCATGTCAGTCATGTTGCGTGCGGCAAAGAAAGTGTTCTCGGCGCGCATGGCAGCCCGGTCTGTCCCGCTCGCGCACAAAAGGTCGAGACAAGCGGCCATCAAGGCGCGTTGACCTGCGGCTTGCGCACTGGCCGAAAAGGATTGAGCCGGGTCATAAATCGCAAAACATGCACTCAGTTCTGCGTCGAGCTGCTCAGCCAATAGGCTGCGCACAAATGCCCGACCCGCCAATAAATTGGACGGGTCGCACAAAGGCTGAAGCTGCATCAATTCATTCACATCCGGCAAACGCAACAACAGGGCAGCGAAGGCTGGATCTTCCCCGGCGTCGTTCAAAGCACCTTTAAATGCGCGGGCGAGATCGGGCGGCACTTCGGGTTCTTGACCTGCCACAAGGGCTCGGGACACCGCAAGTAAGGTTCTGCGCGCAATGGTCTGCGTCGATTCCCAGCGCACAAACGGGTCGGTATCGCAGGCCGCCAAAAGCGCCAAATCGGCATCACTATGGTTGGTAACCAAGTGAACGGGAGCTGAAAAACCGCGCAAATAGGAAACAATAGGACGGCTTTTAACGCCTTCAAACTGAAGTTCCAAAGTGGAACTAGCCATTGGGATCAACCAATCGTCTGCTGCGACCTCGGTGTCGGCTAGCTGTAGCTGTAGAGGCGCGCCATCTGGACCAAAAAATGCCATGGAGATGGGCAACGGCACCCAGGATTTCGAGGTTTGACCCGGCGTATTGGGGGTGGACTGCTTGAAGCGAATTATCAGCTTCTGGTTTGCCGCATCATAGTCGCTGATTGCCTCCAAACAGGGGGTGCCTGCCTGATCATACCACCGCTCGATACCATAAAGTTGGTTGCCAGTTGTCGAGCGCATCGCGTGCAACCAGTCTTCAATCGTGGCCGCTGTGCCATCGTTTTCCTCGAAATAGAAGTTGGCTCCTTTGAGGAAGGCATCCGGGCCAACCAATGTCTGCAAGACGCGGATGATCTCTGCGCCTTTTTCATAAATGGTCGCGGTATAGAAATTATCGATTTTCACATAGCTCTTGGGGCGAACTGGATGGGCGAGGGGACCCGAATCTTCGGGGAACTGGCGCGCCCGAAGCGCTTTGACATCCTTGATACGCTTGACGGCGCGGGACCGTTGATCGGCGGAAAATTCCTGATCCCGGAAAACGGTGAAACCTTCTTTCAGAGACAATTGGAACCAATCGCGACAGGTGACCCGGTTGCCTGACCAATTGTGGAAATATTCGTGCCCTACGACCGCTTCAATGGCTTCGAAATCTGCGTCTGTCGCGGTGGCTTCATCTGCTAGCAGAAGTGCGGAATTGAAGATATTGAGGCCTTTGTTTTCCATCGCCCCGAAATTGAAATCTGAAACGGCCACGATGTTGAACACATCCAAATCATACTCGCGGCCAAAAACCTCTTCGTCCCATGTCATAGCTCTCTTGAGCGCGTCCATGGCGTAAATGGCACGCGAGGCCGCGCCCTTGTCAACATAGATGCATAGATCAACCTGCCTACCAGAGCAGGTCACAAATTGATCCTCCAGCGTATCGAAGCCGCCAGCAACCAAAGCAAACAAGTAGGATGGTTTCAAATGCGGATCATCCCAGGCAGCCCAATGCCGGCCGTCTTCGTAACGGCCAATGGCGACGCGATTGCCGTTGGACAAAAGTGATGGAAAATTGGCCTCCGGTGCCTCAACCCGGACATGGAAACGGCTCATCACATCGGGGCGATCTGGCCAGAAAGTGATGTGACGAAAGCCTTCTGCCTCGCACTGTGTGCAGAAGCGCCCGGCGGACATATAAAGGCCTGACAAGGCCGTATTGGCCGCCGGGTCGATCACAACCTTTGTTTCCAGCTTGAAAGAATCCGGCACGCTCTTGAGCGTCAAGCCGTTTTCATCTTGTCGATAATCCTGCGCCGATACTGGCTGGCCATTGATTTCCACCGACAAGAGTTCAAGTCCCACGCCATCTAAACTTAGCACTTCGCCTTTGGCCCATTCATGGGGTTTACGATCAATGATCAGGCGCGATGTCACAATTGTTCGCGTAGGGTGGAGGTCAAACACCAGCGATACATGGGAGATCGAAAAGGGATAAGGGCGATAGTCCTGCAGATGGACGGGGATGTGATTTTGAGTGCGCATCGATCGGGTTTAGACCGCTCACGGCCGGCTTGTCCAAAACTTTTTTGTCCAGACCAAGTTACACAGTGACGCGGTGGGTTTTGATGGCTTTCCCAAGGAACCTATAAAACTAGACAGGCTGAAAAAACACCAAATTAACTTTGGAACATTAAGGATGGTTCCTCACGTTTTAGAATGCACAAACGAGGTTATCATGGCGCTCGATCACGACCCAGGGCTATCAGTAGGATCGCCTAAACCTGTATCCGCTAGTCCGCGCGCCCAAGCTACTTCGCCGTCGCTCGCACAAATGCCAACGGCTGTGAGCTCTCTGCCGCTCAATCCAACCCATGCGGCAGAACTCTTTGCGCAAGTGCAGGGCGGGGTGGTTGCTCGCGACGTGGAAAGCGACCTTGTTGGGGCCAAACGCAAACTATTCGAGCGTCGCGAAATGGAGCAGCCGAGCGAGCGTATGATCGGTCGGGTGACCTTTTGTAATGGTGCCCGCGCGACCATCTCAACCATGGCTGATAATCTAAGCGAATCATCCGAGGACTTCTGGTCGGTGGGTCGACTGATCTCGATCACTGTCGGTAAAGTCCGGGTGGTTGCGCTTGTTTATGAAATATGCACCGATCGTCCTATCTGGGACATGAATTCTGCTAATGCGGTCAGCATCCAAGTCGAGCTGAAGGGCGAGCTTTCCCAGGATTCCTATGGCCATACCTGCTTTCGGCGCGGTGTGTCGCGTTATCCACAGGTTGGGGCGGTCGCCCACAAGATTCGGGCGAGCGACCTCGAAGTCATGCATGACCTTGGTGACCGCAAATCTGTGGAAATTGGGCGGTTGTCTCAAAATGCCGACATTGCTGCGTCCATTAGCGTGCCTGACCTCTTAACCCGTCACTTTGCTGTTGTGGGGACGACCGGGGTCGGTAAATCGGTCTCATTGACGCTCTTGCTTCGTCAGTGTTTGCGCGTGACGCCTGAACTGCGTGTGATCCTTTTGGATCCGCATAACGAATTCGCCGAGGCGCTTGGGCCAATCGCCGAAGTATTTGACTCAACAACGCTTGAGTTGCCCTTTTGGTTGTTTCGTTTCGAAGAACTTGAAGATGTGATCTTTCGCGGCAAGGCTATCCCGGAAGAGGCAGAGATATTGCGGGAAGTTTTGGCGCAAGCCAAAACCAGTTTTCAGAATGAGAAGACGGGTGCCACCGCTGCTGGGTTAGTGCGTAAAGCCCTAGATGTTGGCGGGTTAAATGCTGATAGCCCCATGCCCTATCGCATGTCGGAATTGTTCAAGCTCATCGATGAAAATCTTGGTTTGCTGAGCCCACGCCACGATCGCCATCATTTAAAGTCCTTGCGCGTTCGACTGGACGCCTTGGTCAATGATCCTCGGTACGGTTTCATGTTCACCAAAGGAGGCGCAGAAGATAATTTTGCACCGCTTTTGGCGCGCTTGTTTCGCCTGCCTGCCGAAGGCAAGCCTGTTTCCATCATGAATCTCTCCGGGCTCCCATCGGACGTTACTAATGCAGTCGTGTCGGTTCTGGCGCGTCTGTGCTTTGACGTAGCCTATGCCTCTGAAGGCCAATTGCATGTATTGTTGGTCTGCGAAGAAGCCCACCGCTATGTGCCGCAAGACCCCAATGCAGGCTTTGGCCCGACTCGGCGGGCAATTGCTCGGATTGCGAAAGAAGGTCGGAAGTATGGTTGCTCCATCGCCGTGGTAACGCAGCGCCCGAGTGAACTTGACCCAACCATCCTGTCTCAATGCTCGACTATCTTCGCAATGCGTCTAGCTAACGAACGAGACCAAGATATCATCCGCTCCGCCATCGCCGATTCCAGCGGCTCAACGATTTCGTTCTTGTCGGCATTGGATAATGCCGAAGCTCTTGTATCCGGGGAAGCGGTGGCGACCACCATGCGCTTCAAGTTCACCCATCAAGAACCAGAAAAACAGCCACGTGCGGCAGGGACAGTTATCGCCGATCTGCGCGCCAAAGCCCCTAAGAGTGGCGAAGCGGACCCACGCATGATTGCTACGCGCCTGCGTGGGTTGCGTGATTTGGAGAAGCCACTTCAGTCAACCGTTCTGGTTGAAGCATCGTCGCAGCAGAAATTAGCTGCTGCTGCCGGTGCGGCTGCTGGACTGCGTCAGCCGACAACTACCGCAGGCTCACCATTGCCGCGCCCAGCAACAGTGTTGCGTACCTAATCAGGCTGCAGATAATGCGCACAATTGCGCTATATTCCCTGAGGTGACGGCTTTGGGTTGACGTAAACTTGCTTATGCTGTCATCGAAGAAACAGATGGCGGCAGGTAAGCTGCTGTCGCGACCTTGGGAGGCAAACGTCACATGAATTTCGATTTTTCTGACGATCAAAAATATTTAAAAGAACAAGCCCGTAAGTTTTTGTCCGAGCAGTCCAGCATGGCGGTAGTTCGCGCGGTGTTGAATGACGAGAAAAAATCCCATGACGCTGGTTTGTGGAAAGCCATTGGCGAGATGGGCTGGCTGGGCGCTGCCATTCCAGAGGAGTTTGGTGGTTTGGGCCTGGGAGAACTCGAACTCTGCGTTCTGGCTGAGGAAATGGGTCGGTCTCTGGCTCCTGTGCCGTGGGCGTCAACGGTTTATTTCTTTGCTGAAGGCATCAAGATTGCCGGCACTGCCGCACAGAAGGCAGCAATACTTCCGAAGCTCGCTGAAGGGGGTGTCATTGGGTGCGTCGCCGCGTCTGAGGGTCCTGGCGAACCGCGCGCAGACAACCTTAAGACTGTCTTTGACGGTTCCAGCGTGACGGGCATGAAAGTGCCTGTTACCGACGGTGATTGTGCCACACATGCATTGGTGCTTGCTAAGCATCATGATGGAACCTCTTTGGTGATGGTGGATCTGACCGGGGCAGGGACTGCAGCCAAGTCAATCAAGACTTTTGACCCAACCCGCTCGCACGCGTCCCTAACTTTCACCAAAGCGCCAGCCCAGCTCTTGGGTGAGGCTGGCGAGGGCGAGGCCCTGTTGCAGCGGATTTACGATCGTGCTGCGGTTTTATTGGCATTTGAGCAGATCGGCGGCAGCCAGGCCTGTTTGGATATGGCCACCGATTACGCGAAGGGGCGATATGCCTTCTCCCGCCAGATCGGGAGCTTCCAGGCGATCAAGCACAAATTGGCCGACATGTATGTTGCGCTCGAAATTGCCCGCTCAAACGCGTTTTATGGTGCGTGGGCGCTCAGTAGCGACGCACCGGAACTGCCGCTGGCAGCTGCAGCGGCCCGCATAGCAGCCTGTGATGCCTATTATTTGGCGTCTAAGGAGAACATCCAGACTCATGGCGGTATGGGCTTTACATGGGACGTAGATTGCCACCTGTATTATCGCCGCGCCAAGCTCTTGGCGGTGCAGGCTGGCGCGCCATCTCTGTGGAAAGAAAAACTCGTTCGCCGCCTTGAAATGCGCAATGCGGCCTAAACTTTGGATGGATGGAGATACTTATGGACTTCAATGACACCCCAGAAGAAGCAGCTTTCCGTCAACGTGCCCAGGCCTTCTTAACTAGCCAAGTTGAGCCCAGAGCCGGCCAAACGGAGAGTCTGCAAAAGCGCCTGTCCGACAAGGAATATATGCTCGCTGCCAAAGCCTACCAAAAGGCCAAAGCGGACAATGGCTTTGCCGGCATAACTTGGCCGAAAGAGCAGGGCGGCCAGGGCCTCGCGCCGATCTTCTCTGTGATCTTTGGCCAGGAAGAGGGCAAGTTTGACGCGCCTGCCGGGCCCTTTACCATTGGCCTTGGCATGTGCGTACCCACAGTGATCGCGTTTGCAACCGACGCCCAAAAAGATCGGCACGTAGGACCCGCTTTGCGGGGTGAAGAAATCTGGTGCCAGTTATTTTCCGAACCCTCTGCCGGGTCAGATGTCGCGGGCCTCAAAACTAAAGCTGTCCGCGATGGTGATGACTGGGTTATTAATGGTCAGAAGGTGTGGACCTCAGGCGCGCACTATTCGGACTGGGGCATTGTGCTTGTGCGCACCAATGCAGACAAAGCCAAACACAAGGGCTTGTCTATGTTCTTTATAGACATGAAGAGCCCCGGCATTGAAGTTCGCCCGATTCACCAAATGTCGGGTGGGTCCAACTTCAACGAAGTCTATTTCACCGATGTGCGTGTGCCCAACGCTCAGATGCTGGGTGGGGAAGGCAATGGTTGGTCCGTGGCTTTGGTCACCTTGATGAACGAGCGCTTGGCAGTTGGCGGCAGCCCGGGTCCTGACTATAAAGAGATCTTTGAATGGGCAAAAACCATGCCTGGCCAAGATGGTGGCACTTTGGCTGAAGACCAAAGCTTTCGTCAGAAAGTGGCAGATTGGTTCGTGCGGGCTGAAGGTTATAAATTGGCGAAGTTCCGCACCATGACGGCATTGTCCAAAGGGCAGACACCCGGGCCTGAAAGCTCGATTGGTAAGATTATCACCGCCAATCAGCTCCAAGACATCACCCACAATGCGATGGAGGCTATGGACCATTTCGGTATCATCACTGATCCGGCCTATGCCCCTTCTGAAGGTGTGTTCCAGCAGAGCCACATGTGGGCTGCGGGTTTGCGTATTGCGGGGGGAACCGACGAAATCCTGAAGAACATCATTGCCGAACGCATCTTGGGTCTGCCTGGGGATGTTCGTGTGGATAAGGATGTCGCCTTCAAGGATTTGCCTAGCGGCCGCTAAATCAATTGATTGAGAGTTATTATGCGAAAGCCTGCTGTCCCTATGGGGCGGCAGGCGTTTTCATTTGTGAACCTACAGCAACAGCGTTGACAGATTGGCCACGCTTACTCTATCAGCCGCCATGTCCAATCCTATCTCTAAACCGCCCCGCGTTGCCCCGCCGATAAGAGATGCAGTAACGTTTGATGACGTGCTGCTGGAGCCAGGCGCATCGGAAGTGATGCCAGGCCAGGTTGACGTTCGGACCCAATTAACGCGCGGAATTGCGCTGAACATTCCGCTGATTTCTTCGGCTATGGATACTGTCACCGAAGCGCGCCTCGCCATTGCCATGGCCCAAGCAGGCGGTCTTGGTATCATCCACCGTAATCTGTCGAACGAAGAGCAAGCCGAGCAAGTTCGTCAAGTTAAACGCTTTGAAAGTGGCATGGTCATCAATCCGATCACGGTCTATCCTGATATTTCGGTGGGCGAAGTGAAGGCCATTAAAGCGGCGCGTGGCGTGTCTGGTTTTCCGGTGGTTGAGCGTGGGCCAGAAGGCAAGGCTGGTCGCCTCGTTGGCATTGTCACCAATCGCGATGTTCGTTTCGCCGATGACACAGACAAAGTCTCAGACGTTATGACGCGCGAGAAATTGTACACCGTGCGCGAAGGGACTGACAAGGATACCGCCCGTCAGCTCTTACACAAGCACCGGGTTGAGCGCTTGATCGTGGTCGACGATGATGGTCGCTGCGTAGGCTTGGTAACGGTCAAGGACATGGAAAAGGCGCAGGCCTTCCCGAGTGCCTGCAAGGACGACCAAGGTCGCTTGCGCGTTGGTGCTGCGACAACCGTCGGTGATGCAGGTTTTGAGAGGTCGGAATTCCTATTGGACGCAGGCTGCGATGTGATTGTGGTTGATACTGCACATGGTCACTCTCGTTCGGTGCTGGACGCGGTGCAACGCATCAAGCATTTGTCCAACCGCGTACAAGTGATTGCTGGCAATGTCGCGACGCGCGAGGCGACCCTGGCTTTGATCGATGCGGGCGCAGACGCCATCAAAGTGGGGATTGGCCCCGGCTCGATCTGTACGACGCGTATTGTTGCTGGCGTGGGCGTGCCGCAGCTGACTGCGATTATGGATTGCGTCGATGCGGCCTATGCGACCGGTACACCGGTTATCGCAGATGGCGGGATTAAGTTTTCGGGTGATTTGGCCAAGGCCATCGCAGCCGGTGCCAATGTAGCGATGTTGGGCGGCCTGTTTGCAGGCACTGATGAAGCTCCAGGCGAGGTTTTCCTCTATCAGGGCCGGTCTTACAAATCCTATCGTGGCATGGGCTCCTTGGGTGCTATGGCGCGCGGCTCGGCAGACCGCTATTTCCAAAAAGACGTAAGCGACGCTCTAAAGCTGGTGCCTGAAGGTATTGAAGGCCAAGTGCCGTACAAGGGCTCGGTCGCGCCAATCTTGCATCAATTGGTGGGAGGCCTGCGCGCAGCTATGGGCTATACCGGCGCTGCAACCATCACAGATTTCCAGTCCAAAGCTCGTTTTGTGAAATTGACCAGCGCAGGCTTGCGCGAAAGCCATGTGCACGACGTTTCCATCACCCGCGAAGCCCCCAACTATCCTGTCGGGGGTTAAGCTTCGTGTCCATTGACGCCCTGTCACGCGAGGATTTTGCGTGGGTCATTGCGCTTGGTAATGCCAATCAGGTGGAAACCGGACCTTTGGATGAAGCCCGTCTGACGAGCTTGGTGGAGGCTTCCTACCTCAGCCAAGTTGCGCGGCCGGATTTGGGCTTTCTGATCAGCTTTATCCCCACGTCGGCCTATGACAGCCCGAATTTTGTCTGGTTTGTCGAGCGGATAGACAAGTTTGTTTATGTTGACCGCATTGTTGTGGCGGCCCAGGCGCGCGGGCAGGGTATTGCAAGGCGCTTTTATGAAGGCCTGTTTGCAACCGCCCGGGCTGAAGGGTATGAACAGGTCGTCTGCGAGGTCAACTCTGATCCGCCTAACCCGGTTTCCGACCAATTCCATGCCGCTCTTGGCTTTGCTCCCGTTGGACAAGCGACTTTGTCCAACGGCAAAAGCGTGACCTATCTGTCGCGCGCCCTGAAAGATTGAAGTTATGCGCCCCGGTGCCCGCGCCCAAGCCGCCATTGAAGTTTTAACAGATGTCGAAGCCCGTAAACGTCCCCCTGCCGACGTTCTGAAGGAGTGGGGCGTAAGCCATCGATTTGCAGGCTCGGGCGACCGGGCACAAATTGGCGACATTGTGTTTGGCGCTTTGCGCTGGAAAGCATCGAGTGCCTTTCGGATGGGGATGGATGATCCCCGTGCCTGGGTCCTGGGTGCGCTGCGTTGGGGCTTTGGACGCACGGCGGAAAGCCTAGAAAAAGACGCCTATGAAGAAACCCATGCCTATAGCCCGCTAACCGAGGCAGAACGCAAAGCCCTTGCCGAAGCGACTTTAGAAGGCGCACCCGACCATGTGCGCGGCGATTATCCCGAGTGGCTCGATGCGAGCTTTGCCCGTGTATTGGGCGAAGAGCGCGCTGCCGAAGGAGCCGCTTTGGCGGCACCTGCGCCGCTCGACTTGCGTGTCAATCGCCTGAAAGCCAAACCTGAGACCGTGCTGGAGAACTTGTTATCATCGACGCAGCTGAAGGTGCGCGACGACGGCAGCCCTTCAGCTTTCAAATCCCCATGGTCGCCTGATGGTGTTCGTATTCCGTGGCAACAAGGCCGAACGTTTCCTTGGGCGAAGGAAGAGGCTTTCGTAAAGGGGGGATTTGAAGTCCAAGATGAAGGTAGCCAGCTTGCGGCCCGTCTGTCGGGTGCAAAGCCCGCGATGCAGATTGCGGACGTGTGCGCCGGTGGCGGTGGTAAAACCTTGGCTCTCGCCGCACTGATGGAGAATAAAGGCCAGCTCTACGCCTATGATGTCGATAGCCGACGCCTCGCCAATTGCCACGAGCGACTTGAGCGGGCAGGTGTGCGCAATTGCCAAGTCCGCACGCCCAAGCGCGATCAAGATGTCCTGAGCGACCTCCAAGGCCTAATGGATATTGTTTTCATCGATGCGCCTTGCACTGGATCGGGCACATGGCGTCGCGCACCTGATTCAAAATGGCGTTTGCGACCGGGCGCTTTGGAAAAGCGTCAACAAGAGCAGGCCTTAGCCCTCGCACTGGGTGCACCCCTTGTGAAACCTGGCGGCCGGCTCATGTATGTGACCTGTTCGATCCTGCCAGAAGAAAATGAAGACAGTATCAATCGCTTCCTCGCCGCTAATCCAGCCTTTGCGTCGGTCAATCCAGCGATTTTGGTATCCGATGCGGGACTGGCGGGCCTGTTGGCCCATTGCCATAAGGCAGGGCCTGGTTTGCAGATGACGCCCTTGGCCACAGGCACGGACGGCTTCTTTATCTGCGGATTGCTAAGGTCAGCGTGAGCCGCTTGGCAGATCGGGCCGGATTGAGCGCCCGGCAACTCCAGCGGCGGTTTATATGCGATGTTGGGGTGACGCCCAAGTTTCACCGCCGGCTCACACGTTTTGATGCAGCATTGGCGACGCAAAGCAGGCAGCTAGAGCAAACCTTGGCCCAGATTGCCGCCGAAGCCGGTTATGCCGATGAAGCGCATTTGTCACGCAAGCGTGCGCCCTGAGAGGTATGACGACCCAGACCTTTGCCGCAAAGAGGGAAGCGATTTCAACGCTTGCTGTTTTTGGTCCTGAAAGGTCCGATTTGTTCAAGGGCGCGATCTGACATGCGTCTAAACAGGTGCCACATCTTGGAGGCACATCATGCTTAGACGAAATCTCTTGGCACTTATGGGCGCAGTTGGAGGAATGGCGATGACACAAACAGCACTGGCGGCAACGCTGACCTTGTCAGCAAGCGATGAAGCGGCGATCCGCACCGCAATTCCTGCTTGTGAAACCCTCTGGAACATAGCGATCTGGATGAAATGGGCGGGCTCTATGCCCCCAATGTGCATTGTGTGAATGTGAAGGCCATGCGTTGGCAGGGCTTTGAGGAAGTTGACGTAGCCCACCGCAGCCATGTCGACTTCATGCCCAAAGGCGTTCAACAAAGGCTGTTGGCAGTGCAATGCCTAACGCCTGTAGCTCCGGGAGTTGTGGTCGCGGTGGTGCAGTGACACTTGGATGCCCTTAAGACTCCCAGCGGAGAAATTGCTCCAACCCATGAAAGCCGGATGACCTTGGTTTATATCAAATAGGCGGACGGCAGGAAAATTGCCCATGGCGCAAATATCGATATCGATGCCGGGGCAGCCCGCTTTGATCCCTTCCGCAGGGCGGCCATGCAGGGTCGTAAGCCTTCAGCACTGTTGGCACCCCGCGTGGGGGACTTTCCCCTGCGCGCGCATCCCGCTAAACCGCCCCGATGACGCACGCGACCCACGAACACATCCTCATCATCGATTTCGGTTCACAAGTTACGCAGTTGATCGCACGACGTGTGCGAGAGGCGGGTGTCTATTGTGAAGTCCATCCCTATAATCGCGCCAAAGCGATGCTGGATGCGGGGTTTGATCCCAAGGCGATCATTCTATCGGGCGGGCCGGCCAGTGTGTGTGATGCGGGCTCTCCCCGCGCGCCACAAGCCGTGTTTGATCTTGGCATTCCTATTCTGGCAATCTGCTATGGTCAGCAGACTTTGGCGACCCAGTTGGGAGGGGTTGTTGAAAGTGGCCATGCGGCCGAGTTTGGTCGTGCCGATGTGGAGATTTTAGCCCCAAGCGCCTTGTTTGAGGGTGTTTGGGCACTGGGTGGCCGTTATCCGGTTTGGATGAGTCATGGCGACCGCGTGACGCAATTGCCCGAAGGATTCAGCGTCAAGGCTACCAGCGAGAATGCGCCCTTTGCAGTTGCCACCGATGAGGCGCGGCGCTTCTATTCAGTCATGTTCCACCCAGAAGTGGTGCACACCCCGGATGGCTCTAAGCTGATTCATAATTTCGTCCGCAAGATTGCAGGCTTGCGTGGCGATTGGACCATGGCGGCCTTCCGCGAGGAAGCCATTGAGCGGATCCGCACCCAGGTGGGCACTGCCAAAGTCATTTGCGGCCTATCAGGCGGGGTGGATAGCTCAGTGGCCGCCGTTCTTATCCATGAAGCGATTGGTGATCAATTGACCTGCGTCTATGTCGATCATGGCCTGATGCGCGCGGGCGAAAGTGATCAAGTCGTCTCGCTCTTCCGCGATTATTACAATATTCCGCTGATCCATGCCGATGAGGGTGCGCGTTTCTTGGACGCGCTGGCCGGGGTCAGCGATCCTGAAACCAAGCGTAAAACCATCGGCAAGCTCTTCATCGATGTGTTTGAAGAAAAAGCGCGCCTCGTGGGCGGGGCAGAGTTTTTGGCACAAGGTACGCTCTATCCCGATGTGATCGAAAGTGTCTCGTTCGATGGCGGTCCTTCGGTCACGATCAAGAGCCACCACAATGTCGGCGGTCTGCCTGAACGGATGAATTTGAAGCTTGTGGAGCCCTTGCGTGAATTGTTCAAAGACGAAGTGCGCGCGTTGGGCCGAGAATTAGGCCTAAATGAAGCCTTTGTCGGCCGCCATCCTTTCCCAGGGCCTGGCCTTGCTATCCGCATCCCCGGTGAGATCACGCAAGAAAAGGCTGATATCTTGCGCAAGGCCGATGCCATCTATCTGGAAGAATTACGCAATAATGGCCTCTATGATACGATCTGGCAGGCCTTTGCCGTTCTTTTGCCAGTCAAGACCGTTGGCGTGATGGGCGACTATCGAACCTATGATCACGTCTGTGCGTTGCGCGCTGTCACCTCAACCGACGGCATGACAGCGGACTTCTTCCCCTTTGACATGGCCTTTCTGGGCCGGATCGCGACCCGCATCGTCAATGAAGTCAAAGGCATCAACCGCGTCGTCTATGACGTTACATCCAAGCCACCTGGCACGATTGAGTGGGAGTAGGGCTCTCTAGGTCGTCAGCTATAAAGCCCTAATCCGCAATAATCTGGCAGGTGCCACCGCGGCCGGAGACGATCCGACAGGCTTCACGAGCAACGCTGGCCCCGAGACCGGAAAAACGGGCACGATACCATACCCCGTCTGAGTGCTTCACGCTGCTGACTTCGCGGCTGGCGAAAGAGGGAAAATGACGGGAGAATTGGGCTAAGGCCGCTTTCGCATCTCTTTGGTTCCTGAAGGCCCCGACTTGCACAATCGCATCGCCACGGGCACGCCCGGCGATCAATTGTCGGTCATTTTCCTTCTTGGCTGCCGAAGTGCGGGCTGATTGTTGACGTGTCCGTTCCTCGCGCTCTGCTATGACTTTCGTGCGCGCATCTGCTGCGGCACGTTCCGCAGCGCGGCGCTCATTGGCCTGACGTACCACTTGGGCACGCGCTTCCTGCAGGCGGATTTGCTCTTCCGCAACGGCGGCAACTTCAACCGCCCCGGCATCCTGGGCCGTGGGCTCGGTTCCAGCTCCATTCTTTGTTGGCAAATCCATGACTGGGCGCAGCGCGGTAGGCTGCACTAGGGCGTAAGCCTCATAATGTGTGGTGGCGCGCGGCAGAATTGGCACCCTGACATCCGCCGCTGTTTGCAGGCTCTCAGCTTCGGCTTGATCCTCATCCGCGACGTTGGACTGATTGAGTGAAGCGGTTGGCACACCACTATTGGTCAAGCGAGCAGATTGATTGAGTTGTGAAGTGTTGGCCGTCAGGATCGAAGGTTTGCCCTGGTCAAAGCCACGGGTTCGTTCCGTTCGTACCAGCGCCAGAGTTATCGCTGCGGTGGGCTGTGGTGCTTTGCCGGCGATCGACATCACCAGTGCCTCGGCATCGGCACCATCGCGGGGGTCTTGAAAGCTAAATTGATAGGGCGTGGCTTGGTCTGCGACAAGATTGGTACCGGTACCCAATTCTTTGAAGGCGGATTCGGTTAGTAATTCGACGAAATCATCGCGTGAAAAGCGTGTGCGCCCCCCCAGAACAACCGTTACGATACGTCGTCCATTGCGTTCAGTTGTTGCAGCCAGATTAAAGCCTGAACTGCGCGTGAAACCGGTCTTCAGACCATCCATGCCTTCCACACGGGCCATGAGATGATTGTGGTTCTTGGTGATTTGACCATTATAAACCATCTGCGGGGTTGAAAACCAATGATACTGTTCTGGGAAGTCACGGCGGATGGCGATGGCCAGACGGGCAAGATCTTCGGCAGTCGTCACTTGGCGGTCACTTGGCAGACCTGAGGCGTTGGCGAATGTTGTGTTCACCATACCGAGGGCGCGGGCCTTAGTGGTCATCATTACCGCAAAATTCGCCTCTGATCCGCCCAAGGTTTCGGCGACAGCTGCGGCAACATCGTTGGCTGAGCGAACAACCAGAGCTTCAACGGCCGTCTGAACCGAAATCGAATTGCCCGCCGCGATACCTAATTTGGTTGGCGCTTGGCCGCTCGCATAACGGGAGAAGACGATCTGGTCATTCCACGAGAGTTTGCCCGATTGTAACGCATCAAACAAAAGATAAAGCGTCATGACTTTGGTAATCGAGGCAGGACGGCGCAGGGCTTGTGCGTTCTCTTCAAAGATCACTTCATGGGTGTCGGCATCCACAACGATCTGTGCAAATCGTTGGTTCGCTTGGGCCGAAGCCGACGTTGATGCTAAAGACACCACTGCTACTATTGCCGACGCAGTGAGGAGCTTGAGCGAAAAAACGTGACTTGCCATGTTAGTCTCCGAGCACTTGAGGCTAGCCTAGGAACCTTATGGTTTACTTAGGCTTAACGCAGCAGACCAGCGCAAGGCTGGACTACGTTTTGGGGCGGGCACATTGAAAGCCGCCGCTTTTTTGAGCATTCTTTTGATCTATGTCAATTAAGCTCTCCCACACGAACCTGTCATCCTAGCGTTTGAGGTTAACGGCAGGTCCCCACGGGTAGTTATTATTGCGGGTTTCCCATGGGCAATGGGTTCGGGTGCAAACACCAGTTTGATGGCGTTAATGGCCAAGAATTTGCGCAAAATTGATGCAAACTGCTCAAGAAACGCTTGACGCTGCAAGTGCGAAGGTGCATGTTGCGAGCGCGAGATGAAACGATGAGGGGCTACGAATCTGGCCTTATTCGCACTGTCATTCTTTATCGCGGAGAGACACGATGACGACCACAAAGAAACGTGCTGCGAGCTCTAGCGTGTCCAAACAAGCGGTGGCTGAAACCTCCCCATCTGCAATTTCAGAAACTATAAACATCCCCGACCCAATCCAAGAGGAGAGACTGACCATGTCCGACAAGATCGAATCCGTGATAACCCCAACTGCCGAAGCTTTCCAAGCCGGTTATGAAAAACTGCAAACCAGCTTTGGCGATGCTTTCGTTCACAGCAAGGCCAATGTGGAAGCCATGACCGCTGCTGCAAAGATCGCGGCTGAAGGCATGAAGCAGGCTTCTGAAATCTCCATGGCCTACCTCCAGTCTTCTGCCGCACTTGCGACTGAAACTGCCAAATCGTTGGGCGGCGTGAAATCGCTGCAGGAAGCCGTTGAAATTCAAGCTGATTATGCCAAATCGGCAATGAGCAGCTATTTCGCAGAGTTCACCAAAGTGTCCGATGTGATGCTGGGTGCCATGAAAGAGTCATTTAAGCCAATCAGTGAGCGCACCAGCGCCGCTTGGTCTTCGATTCAATCTGCCCGCTAAGCGGATAGCCTCCAGAATTAAAGGGGTCCGAGCATGCCTCGGGCCCTTTTTTGTGCCTTAATGTCCGGGAGCCAAGGGTTGCTGCGATCTTATCCAGCCCTTGCACATGTTTTAGGCTTCCAGAACGTCGCGAAGCACTTATCTATAAAGAGTGATTGAGTTTCCCAAAGAAGCCCAAGCATAGTGTCTGCAAGCGCAGGCGTCATGAAATGGTAGTTCAGATGAGCGACGAACGCGGTGACGATATGGACGATGACGGTTTTGGCACCGATGGGGACATCCCTGGTGGCGGCCGCAGTACGGCCGTCGTTGCGCGTGCGAAACCAAAGACAAAAAAGCCTTCCCTCTATCGGGTGTTGGTTTTGAATGATGACTACACGCCGATGGAGTTTGTGGTTTATGTTTTAGAGCGGTTCTTCAATAAAACTCGCGAGAGTGCAACACGTATCATGTTGCATGTGCATCAATCGGGAGTCGGTGTGTGTGGCATTTATTCCTACGAAGTTGCCGAGACCAAAGTGGCCCAAGTCCTAGATTTGGCGCGACGCAACCAACATCCCCTGCAATGTACCATGGAAAAGGAGTAGAACGTGCCCTCATTCTCCCGCGGCCTAGAACAATCGCTCCACCGTGCTATCGCTTTCGCTAATGAGCATAAGCATGAATATGCAACCCTTGAACATTTGCTGTTCGCTCTGATTGAGGATGATGATGCGGCCCATGTTCTTAAAGCCTGCAATGTCGATGTAGATCGCCTTAAGGCAGACTTGATCGGCTATATCGAAGGCGAACTCAAAAATTTGATCGTCGCTGGTGAGAGCGAAGCGCGGCCGACCGCCGGCTTCCAACGCGTCATCCAACGCGCTGTCATCCATGTCGAAAGTTCTGGTCGTACCGAAGTGACCGGAGCCAATGTCTTGGTTGCCTTGTTCTCGGAGCGGGAGAGCCATGCGGCTTACTTCCTGCAGGAACAAGACATGACCCGCTATGATGCGGTGAATTTTATTTCCCATGGTGTGGCCAAGCGCCCCGGCATGACGGAGCAGAAGCGTGTCAAAGGAGCTACCGAAGAGCGCCAAGAAGAAGCTGCGACCACGAAGGAAAAGCCCAGCACGGGTGAAGCTTTGGCGACTTACTGCGTCGACTTGAATGAAAAGTCGCGCAAGGGTCGGGTCGATCCTTTGATTGGTCGCGTGGATGAAGTGGAACGCGCCATCCAGATCCTGTGCCGCCGCCAGAAGAACAATCCGTTATTGGTTGGCGATCCCGGCGTTGGTAAGACGGCAATCGCTGAAGGCTTGGCGCGACGGATCGTCGAAGGCGATGTGCCAGACATTCTTTCAGAATCGACGATCTTCTCGCTCGACATGGGTGCGCTTCTGGCTGGCACGCGCTATCGCGGTGACTTTGAGGAGCGCTTGAAGCAAGTCGTAAAGGAACTCGAAGCCCATCCCAATGCTATCCTCTTCATAGACGAAATCCACACTGTCATAGGGGCAGGTGCCACCAGTGGTGGAGCTATGGATGCCTCGAACCTTTTAAAACCCGCACTTCAGTCAGGCACCATGCGCTGCATGGGGTCAACTACCTACAAAGAGTATCGTCAGCATTTCGAGAAGGACCGAGCTTTGGTGCGTCGCTTCCAAAAGATCGACGTTGTGGAGCCTTCGATCCCGGATACAGTGAAAATCCTTTTAGGCCTCAAGTCAGCTTATGAAGAGCATCACAAGGTACGGTTCACGGCAGAAGCTATCAAGGCTGCCGTGGAATTGTCGGCCAAATATATCGGCGACCGCAAATTGCCCGATAAAGCGATTGATGTGATTGATGAAACCGGGGCAAGCCAAATGCTGTTGCCTGAGAACAAACGGAAAAAGACGATTGGCGTAAAGGAGATCGAGGCTGTTGTTGCCAAGATCGCCCGCATTCCTTCAAAATCTGTTACCAAATCTGATACTGAAGCTTTGCGTACCTTGGAAACCGATCTACGCCGTGTAGTGTTTGGCCAAGATGCCGCGCTGACGGCCTTGGCAGCATCGATCAAGTTGGCTCGTGCGGGTTTGCGTGATCCAAACAAACCCATCGGCTCTTACCTATTCTCTGGTCCTACTGGGGTGGGTAAGACGGAGGCGGCTAAGCAGTTGGCCAATACGATGGGAGTTGAGATGCTACGGTTTGACATGTCCGAATACATGGAACGACACTCTGTCAGCCGCTTGATTGGCGCGCCTCCAGGCTATGTTGGTTTTGACCAAGGTGGTCTTTTGACCGACGGGATCGACCAGCATCCCCATTGCGTCCTCTTGTTGGATGAAATCGAAAAGGCACATCCAGACCTCTACAACATCTTGTTGCAGGTTATGGATCATGGTGCGCTGACTGATGCCAATGGCAAGAAAGTTGACTTCCGAAATGTGGTTCTGATTATGACGACCAATGCGGGCGCTTCTGATGCCGCTAAGGACGGCATTGGGTTTGGTCGCGGTAAGAAGGATGATGAAGAGAGCGAAGCAATCAAACGGTTGTTCACGCCTGAATTCCGCAACCGGCTCGATGCGGTCATTCATTTCAAGGCTCTGACGCAAGAGATTGTTGCCAATGTGGTCGATAAGTTCGTGCTACAATTGGAAGCGCAATTGGCAGACCGTCAGGTTGAGATTGAGCTAACCGATGCAGCCCGCAGCTGGCTCGCCGTGCGCGGCTATGATCCTGCGATGGGCGCGCGTCCACTCGGCCGTTTGATCCAAGAATATATTAAGAAGCCCCTGGCCGATGAATTGCTGTTTGGCAAGTTGAAGAAGGGGGGTCTTGTGCGCGTCGATGTGGATGGCGAGAAGGCAGAACAACTCACCTTCTTCTTCGAACCCACGCTGCCAAAGCCCGGCAAGAAGGGTGCGGCTCAACCCGAGGCTGAGGATGCCGATTCAGGTAGTTAAAGCTCTGGCGTTAGGCGTTTGATCCGACTTCGGCTGCAACAAAGGCTTCTAAAGCTTTTGTTGCAGCCGTGGGCCCATGGCTGAGCTTTTCCTGGAGCCAGAGGCGTTCTTGCTCATCCACTTGGCCCGGGGTGCCATCGGCAAACAACACATGAGCGCCAATACCTTGCGCAAATAAGCTCGCCCAGCTTGGGTCCTTCTGGCTGTCTGAGACTGCTTGGTCGAGCGCACACAACATATCCGCTTCGACCCGGTCCACCGCGATGCCGGACAGGCTGGCCGGGCCCATGACCATGGACCGGATAAGATTGACCTCATGGGCTTGGATCGAGTTGTCGGCTAAAACGCTGGATTGTACCGCACGCCATGCAAAGGTGCGCAAGTTCGCAGGATAAATTTGGGCGCGGGAAAACAGAGCGGACAGGACGCGCATCTCGGTGGCGTCTAGGATCAAACCATCGATGGAAAAGGCATCAATCAGAACTTGGGTGTCGGCCTCTGTCACGCCCAAGGCCGCGAGGCGTTCGCGATAGGTTGGCTCCGCTGGAACATCAGGTAGAGCATCAAAGGCCAAAGCATCGAGTGTACGGAGCATGCCGTTGCCCCAATTGGGCTTGAGTTCGTCTTGTTGGTAAGGTGGCACTTCGCGCGACAAGGCATAATAGTCGGTCATCGCTTCGACAAAGAGGTCGGCCCAGCCTGCCTCATCGGAGGGTGGTTTGCCAGCGCGATGAATGGCGATCAAGATGCGCGCTTCTCGTTGCTCAATCACACCATCCAGCATCATGGCAGCCCGCAGCGCTGCGACGCCAGACGCGCTTTGGGTCTGTGATTCTATGTCTGCTAGCGCCCGACTTACCCAGTTCACCATAAAGAACACTCCTGTTATCGACACTTTATGGCCCAGGTGGCGTTACGATTACCTAAATGGATAGCCTCGGCGGCCGAACACCGCTTAGGATACGCTATCCCTGCCAGCCAAGACTGGACTGCTGGCTTGGACAATTTTGATCTTTTGCCAGACTTTCTGCGACAGATTGGTGGTCAACTGCTCGATGTCCGAAGCCGCGTCGATCACATCAGGGTCGCTGAAAACCTTTGCATAAAGAGCGGCGAGCTTCCCGGATAAGGAAAGCATCTCAGAACAATAATCGAGATAACGCACCAGTTCGAACGGCGAGAGCTTTTGGCTTGGGCTTGCTTTGGTGCGTTTGGCTCCCAACAATACCTGGTCTTTGGTTAATTGGTGCATGTCAATCACATGAATGATGGAACGGGTCTCATCCAGGGCCCGTATTGCGGTGTGGCGCTTGAAGCGCGCTTCAGGGCTTGTCAGAGAGAAAGCTCCAGCACCAACCACCAGCAAGAGGTTGAGTGCTGACTCGAGCGCCGAGACGAAAGAGAGCCTCTTTGTCTCACGCGATCTAAAGCCCATGGCGTGGATGCCATAGACCGCCAGACCTGCTCCAGCCGCCAAGACCAAGCCGACGCCAGCCCCGATCCAGATCATGGGCTTGGCGACTTCGGTTCTGCGCGATTGGGTATCTGTCGCCAAGAGCGCGAGGTCGGCACAGACCTTGCCGAGGTTTGCTTTCGGGAAACGTTCATCAATGCGCAGACCCGGTTTTTACAACGTCTGCAAAACCACTTGCGCGTCAATGGTGCGGTAGACCATCGGCCAGGGGGCCTAAAAGGCCGCTCGGATAGCTGCCTGATGCGAGATAAGGTCTTCTTCGGAGGCTTTGCCAGCCTGCCCATGCCCGATGAGGCCCACCCCTTCTTGCCTGGGAATAAGGTGGAAGTGCAGGTGGAAGACGGTTTGCCCACCAGCGGCCCCATTGAACTGAAGCACGGTGATGCCCTCTGCTTGAAAGGCTTTTTGGACTGCTTGTGCAACCCTTTGGACCCCGGCCACATAAGGCCCCAATGCTTCGGCTGGCATGGTCAAAAGATTGGTTGCGGCGACCTTGGGGATCACCAACGTGTGGCCGGGACCCTGCGGAAAAATGTCCAGAAAGGCCAGGCAAGCCGTGTCTTCGTAAACTTTAAGGCAAGGCATTTCGCCGCGCAAAATCTTTGCAAAAATGTTCTGAGGATCATAGGGGGTCAACAATTGCATTGGATTGACCTTTCACAGGCAATTGCGTGCGATTCCACGAGAAGCCTAAATGCAACCAAACCGATTGCTGGAGATAATCTGGATTAATTGCGGCCGACGATTTCACGCCCTGCCAGGATATCAACTGCGGCTTGAATACGACTGAGGCGATCATGCTCTGCCACAGCGGCCTCTATCCAGCTAAAAAAGTCGAGGCGGTGGCTGGGCGCAAGCCAGCTAAAAGTCTGGCGCGCAAGCTCATCGCCAGCAAGCGCAGTTTCGAAATCCTGATGATAAACTCCCATTTCTACTCACGATCATTGTAATGGTTTACTAAAGACGTGTGAAGCTAACATGCGTCGATAGTTTTGAAAGCTAAACAAAAGTATTGCCTAGGGTCTGTCCACCTGTTGAACGACGTGCCTGAACGGGCTTCTTTCCTTCAGCCAATGGGTATCATCAGCAATAGCTACCCGTTCACGCTGCAGATAATCGGCAATAGCGGACCGAAGTCCAGGGTCTGAGATCCAGCTTGCTTGCCAGGTCGAGACTGGCACGTAGCCGCGCGCCAGTTTGTGGCCACCTTGTGCGCCTGCCTCAACCCGGGCGAGGCCGCGTTCGATGGCTTCATCGATGGCTTGATAATAGCAAAGCTCAAAGTGCAGGAAGGGCCGATCCTCTACCCGCCCCCACCAGCGGCCAAAAATCGTGTCAGAGCCTACGAAGTTGAGGGCGGAGGCGATTAATCTGTTGCCCTCTTTGGCTAACACCAGCACCAGTCTATCCGCCATGCGCGCGCCAAGCAGCGAGAAGAAGCGGCGGTTGAGATAGGGCGTGCCCCATTTCCGAGCACCGGTATCCTCATAGCACTCAAAGAAATGATCCCAATGCGCCTCTTGGATTTCTGGTCCAGTCAGCCTCAAAATCTCGATACCTTCTTTGGCTTTGGCGCGTTCTTTGCGCAAATTCTTCCGCTTATCTGAAGAAAGCTCAGCGAGAAAATCGTCAAAGCTCTGATAACCTGGATTGAAGAAATGAAATTGCCGATCCTCGCGCAACAGCCATTTGCAGGAGACTAAGGCAGCCAAGTCTTCCTCCTTGGCGAAATTCACCTGTACGGTGGCAAGTCCGCTTTGGGCACCAATTTGCTCCAGCGCAGATATTAGGGCCACACGGATAAGGCCTGCATCCTCGTTGGGCTTCACCAGAAGCCTGCGGCCGGGGACCGGTGTAAAGGGCACCGCGCTGGTTAGTTTAGGATACCAGCGCCCGCCTGCGCGCTGCCAAGCTTCGGCGAAATTATGATCGAAAATGTACTCGCCTTGGGAGTGCGACTTAAGCCAAAGCGGAACCAGACCAACAACATTCTGCGCGCCATCCAAACAGAGAAGATGCCGTCCACCCCAGCCCGTATAGCTTGTCGCACAGCCGCTTTCTTCCAAAGCTTGCAGAAAATCCCAAGACAGGAAAGGGTCGAACGCCACGCCCGGTGGATTAGCCAGCCCGTCCCACGTCTCACGCGCCACGTCCGCGATATGATTCACGATTTTGATCGTAAACTCCGGCTCGCTGGTTGGGGACTGAGTCTTTCGCGTCATGATGATCTTTAGCTAGTCGAGGAAGGTGGCGGTGCAAAGGCCATTTGCTGTTTGATCCATTCTAATGCCATCGACCTTTTTCTAAACGGCGCTTAGAGTGGGCTCATGCCAATCGCATCATCTCACGAGATAGTTCAGATCATCCAACTGTCCATCGCGCCGGTTTTCTTGATCGCAGGCATAGGGACCTTGCTCAACGTCCTGACTTCTCGCTTGGCGCGGGTTGTGGATCGTGGCCGCGTCATCGAGCAAGACTTGGATTCGCCAGTCGGCTCTGGCTTGCACACCAATCGACATTTAGCCGAACTCCGGGTGCTGGATCAGCGCATGAGCTGGATTCACAATGCTATCACCCTTTCGACAACGGCGATCCTGTTGGTTTGCTTATTAATTGTGGCCTTATTTTCTGTGGAGTTGATCGCGATTGATTTGTCGCGCGTTGTGGCACTTCTGTTTATTGCCACCATGGCCTCCCTCATCGGCGGGCTGATCTCATTCTTGATTGAGATATCGTACGCTCGAAAATCCTTGCGGGTGCGGGCAGAATTATTGGCCAGCAGGGCACCTCATAATTGAAGCAGCCCGCTTGCCAAATAGGACTCAGGCGATTTCAAACACACCGTCGACTTCAACGGCAAAGCCCATTGGCAGATTGGCAACGCCCACGGCAGAGCGGGCATGTTTGCCCGCGTCACCCAGCACTTCCACCATCAGGTCCGAACAGCCGTTCATCACTTGGGGAATGGGATCAAATTCCGGCGTCACGTTCACAAAGCCATTGAGCTTTACCACTTGCACCAGACGATCAAGGTCACCCTCGCAAGCTGCCTTCAATTGCGCCAGCAAGTTAAGGCCACAGACACGGGCAGCGGCTTGGCCCTGCTCGAGTGTCAGATTGCCACCCAGCCGGCCTAAATGGTCGCCATCGGCCGCGCGCGAGACTTGGCCCGAGATATGGACCAAGCCGCCCACACGTGTGTGCGGCACATAGCTGGCCACCGGGGCGGGTGGGTTTGGCAAAGTGATGCCGAGTTCCTGCAGGCGAGCTTCAATGCGAGACATGGTACTACCTCTATCGATTAAGCGAACAACATGCTGACGGTTTCAGCCACACATGCTGGGCGGGCCTCGCCTTCGATTTCAATCGTGACTTCGCTGGTCAGCATCAGGCCACCCGACTTAGGCTCCACGCTTAACAGTTTTTGCACGGCGCGGACTTTCGAGCCAACACGCACCATATTGGTGAAGCGAACTTTGTTTAGTCCGTAATTTATGCCTCGGCTCACGCCTTCGACCTTCATGATATCTTTGCCCAAAAATGGAATCAACGACAGGGTCAGAAATCCATGTGCGATGGGGCCACCCATTTCGGCGGTGGCGCGGGGCACGTCCACATGGATCCATTGATGATCGCCAGTTGCGTCAGCAAACAAATTGACGCGGTCCTGATCGATCAGCAGCCAATCTGAAGCGCCAACTTCTTGGCCGGCAAGGTCTGCAATCGTGGCAAATGTGGTGGTCTTGGTCATGCTAAGGGATCCCTCATAGTGATTTTGATGTGGTCTAACGCGCTGGTGGGGCCATGTCGAGGTGGGGGTTGAAAATGGTGCTAGCACATCGAATCGAACGCTGGGATGGCCCACGCTGTATCGCGCAAGCAGAAGTTTTGGCTGCTTTTCTGGATGTAATTCTGCCCGACGACTGGTCGAACTTTGCCGAAAAGCTGGAAGGGCGACGCAGTTTGTCTGCGCATGTTGCTTTAGGCGTTGAGGGCAGGTTGATCGGCCTTAAACTTGGCTATGAGCGCAATCGCGGCGTGTTTAACTCCTGGATGGGCGGCGTAGCGCCAGAGGTGCGCGGCCAAGGCATTGCGGCCGCCTTGATGGAGGCCCAGCATGCTTGGGCAAAAGAAGCAGGCTTTCGCGGGCTAGAGACCGCTACCCGCCAGCCCAACCAGGCCATGGCCATTCTTAATCTGAAAGCCGGCTTTATGGTCGCAGGCCTTGATGTGACCCTTGGCGAGCCGACGAAGATATTATTTTATAAGGGGCTGTGAGGGCGAGTCTGCACCAACAGCCCGAGCTAATGATGAGGAGACAAACATGTCGACATGCGCTGTTGATGCTGCGCGCTCCCCTCAACCCACAGCCAAAATCTCGCGCGTCGCCGCGCAGACATCTTCCTGCCGCATCAGGCTTTCGCCAATCAAGAATGCTTTCGCGCCTGCCGCCTGCAATCGGGCGATGTCGGTGGGTGTGTTGATGCCACTCTCGGCCACCAAGAGGCGAGACGGCGGGATGGAGGCCGCCAGGCGCGCGGTGGTGGACAGGTCTGTGACAAAGGTCTTGAGGTTACGATTGTTGACGCCAATGAGGTCGGCATCCAGCTTCAGCGCGCGTTCCATCTCGGCTTCATCATGGGTCTCAATCAGTGCATCCATGCCATAATGTTTGGCCGCGGCGACCAGATCAGCGGCGAGCTCATCATCAACCGCTGCCATGATGACAAGGATCGCATCAGCGCCATAGGCGCGGCTTTCGGTGATTTGCCATGCGTCGACCATGAAGTCCTTCCGCAGGCAGGGCAGGCTGGTGGCAGAACGCGCAGCGACCAGAAAGCTCTCATGACCTTGAAAGCTTGGCGCATCGGTGAGGACGGACAAGCATGCTGCCCCCCCTTGCTCATAGGCTTGGGCCAATTGGGCGGGTACGAAGTCTGCGCGGATCAGGCCCTTGGAAGGGCTGGCCTTCTTGATTTCGGCGATGAGGGCAGGGCGCGTCTCTGCTGCCCTCTTGAGGGTGGCTGTAAAGCCACGTGGCGCGGTCTGCTCGGCTACCAATGCATCAAGTGCCGCGATGGATAGATGCGGCTTACGTGCGGCCACTTCATCGCGCTTATAGGCTATAATCTTCGAAAGGGTGTCGCTCATGACGGCGTCTTATTGGTAAAAGCGATCAACTGATCCAGTTTAGCGAGCGCAGCTTGAGAGTCGAGACTTGCCGTCGCGCGCGCCAAACCTCCTGACAGGTCGGCGGCTGCGGCCGTGGCCACTAGGGCGGCGGCGGCATTCAACAGCACAACATCGCGGTAAGGACCAGACTGTCCCTGCAAAAGTGCGCGCAACGCCAGTGCATTGTGATCTGCGCCGCCGCCTTTCAGGGCATCTAGTGGCGCGATGGACAGACCCAGGTCATTTGGATGAATCTCAAGCTCGGACAGGGTTTTGTCTTTCAGAGCCGTGACTTTTGTGGGGCCCGACAAGGACAGCTCATCCAAACCACCATGGCCGTGAACAACCCAAGCGCTCTTGCACCCAAGGCTCACCAGCGCTTCGGCGATGGGGCGGCGCTTGTCATCGGCAAAGACGCCAACCAACTGACGCTGTGCTCCTGCCGGATTAGAAAGTGGCCCTAACAGGTTGAAAATAGAACGGAAAGCCAGTTCGCGCCGGGCAGGACCTGCATGGCGCATGGCCGGGTGATGGGCTTGGGCAAATAGGAATACGATGCCCACTTCATCAAGCGCCACCGCGCATTGCTCTGGCGAGAGCTCTAGCTTGACGCCCAATGCTTCTAGGACGTCTGCGGCTCCAGACTTTGAACTCATGGCGCGATTGCCATGCTTGGCAACCTTTTGTCCGGCCCCCGCTAGTACAAAGGATACGGCGGTCGAGATGTTGAGCGTGTGCGAGCCATCGCCACCTGTCCCGCAGACATCGACGCAGGCGTGGGTTGTGCCGACCCGTGTCATGGCCTCGCGCATCGCCTGCGCGCCAGAGGCAATCATGTCGCTGGTTAAAGTCAGGCGCTCTAGTCCCATCAGGAACGCCCCAATCTGGGCTTGTGAGGCTTCCCCACTCAAAATGGCGGCAAAGGCTTGGTCCAGCATGGCAGGGGGGGGCGCGTCGCCATCCCGCAACAGGGCCAAAGCTGGTTTGATTGCCTCACTCACGACTGGCTGACTTTGGTTGAATTCAAGAAGCGCTGAAGCAGCGCGTGGCCATGCTCGGAAGCGATGCTTTCAGGATGGAATTGCACGCCAAAGATCGGCTTTGCCACATGGCTCATCCCCATGATCTCACCATCAGCTGTCCAAGCATCGACGCGCAAGGATTTGGGCAGGCTTTCGCGTTCGACTGACAAAGAGTGATAACGCGTCACTTCAAACTGCTCAGGCAAGCCTTCAAACAGGCCCGTATTGGCATGGGTGATGCTGGAGGTCTTGCCATGCATAATGGTTTTGGCGCGCAAGACCTTGCCGCCGTAAGCTTGGCCTATCGCCTGATGGCCTAGGCAAACGCCAAGAAGCGGAATGTCGTCAGGCAGGGCCTTTATCAGGTCAAGGCAGATGCCGGCCTCATTCGGGGTGCAGGGGCCGGGCGAAATAATAATGCCGTCACCGGCTTGGGCGATAGCCTCTTCCACGCTGATACGATCATTGCGCACAACATAGGTTTCGGCACCCAATTCCTCGACATAATGGACGAGATTATAGGTAAAGCTGTCGTAATTATCGATGAGCAGGATTTTCATGAGCGGGCGGCCTTCTCGTCATAGCGACCCGCATCTTCGGCGGCGCGCAATAAGGCCTTCGCCTTATTGACGCATTCATTGTGCTCACTCAACGCAATGGAATCGAGCACGACACCGGCACCCGCTTGGGCATGCAGGACGCCGTCCTTCAAGACGCCCGTGCGTAATGCGATGCATAAGTCCATGTCGCCGCCAGCAGAGAAATAGCCAACGCCGCCAGCATAAACGCCTCGACCATGTGGCTCAAGTTCTGCGATGATCTCCATAGCGCGTACTTTGGGCGCGCCAGAGACCGTGCCAGCTGGGAAGCCGGCAAGCAACGCGTCTAGGGCGTCGAGGCCGGGCTTCAAGCTACCCTCTACATTTGAGACAATGTGCATGACGTGGCTATAGCGCTCGACCTTGAAGCTCTCTGTGACGCGAACCCCACCACGGTCGATGCCGACTGAGCCATGGTTGCCAGCAGGCTTGGAGCGCGAGACACGGCCGACGTCGTTGCGGCCAAGGTCTAGCAACATCAAATGCTCCGCCCGTTCCTTTGGATCATTCAAAAGCTCTTCCCCCAGGGCCTCATCAAGGGCAGGTGTTGAACCGCGCGGCTTAGTTCCCGCTATTGGCCGCATGGTCACAGTGCCATTTCTCAGGCGGACTAATATTTCCGGGCTGGAGCCAACAATATCAAAGCCATCCATCCTGAGCAGAAACAGGAAGGGGGATGGGTTGGTGCGTCTGAGTGACCGATATAGCGAAATCGCAGAACCAGAGAAGGGCGCTGAAAAGCGCTGGCTTGGAACCACTTGGAAGATATCGCCAGCGCGAATATAATCTTTTGCCCTTTCCACCTTTGCCATATAGGCTTCGGGACTCATGTTCGGAATTGCCTCGCCCAAGGGGCTCGGCTTGGCGGCGTAAGACGGCACGCGCAAGGGCGAGGGGCCATCCAATGTCGCCCAGGCTTTCTCGAGACGTGTGCGGCCCTCTTTATAGGCATCATGGGCAGATATACCCGCTTTCGGGCGCACGGGCGTCACCAAAAGCAATTCCTGCTTCACCCCGTCAAACACGATCACGAGCCGCGGGCGAACCAGCAAGGCCTCGGGCACGCCAATTGGGTCTGGAACTGTCTCGGGGAGCTGCTCGACACGGCGCACGGTTTCATAGGCCAGATAGCCGAAGAGGCCTGCAGCGGGTGGTGGCAAGTCACTCAGGAAGTCGAGCTCACTGTCGGCTAACAAGGTGCGCAAAGCGGCCAGAGGCTCTTCGCCACAAGGAACATAGTCTCCTACATGGCCTGCTTCATCGATTAACGCCTTAGAAGCCCCTGTTTGATCGACCCGGTAAATGAGGTCCGGGTCACAGGCAACTATCGAGTAGCGCCCGCGGGTTTCGCCGCCTTCCACACTCTCAAACAAGCATGAACCCAGCCGGTCTGCGCCTAGTTTCGCGATGGCCGAGACGGGGGTCTCAAGATCATCGATCCGCTTGGCACGCAAAGGTACTCCCCGGCCTTGCCGGTAGGCGGCCTCGAATATCTCAAAACCAGGTTCGATCTCAAGCACGGTCGTCTAAGGTTTTTTGGCCGGCGCGCCGGCTTTGTTGGCGGCGACGGTTTCTTCTGTATCGCCTAAGGCGCGGCCCATCATTTTGGTGAAGAGTTGTGTTTTCGCGCGATCGCGGGCGACCCGTTCTAAAGACGCGATGAGGTCGCGCTGGATCGAGGCGCGAACCGCAGTCTCGGCCTGAACCAGACGATCTGGAACAATGCTTTCGTCATCCTTGAGGATGTCGTCGATCCGCACGACGGTATACTCAACGCCATTGGCGGTTGGCGCCAAGACCAAGTCTCCCTTTTTTGCGGCAAACACAGCTTTACTTAGCTCCTGGCCGCCCTGGCCCCGCAAGAGCGGTTGGGTCTGCTTGGCGACGGGTAATTTATACTTCGCAGCCGCGGCTTCCATATTGGTTTTTTTGGCTTCTGCCAAAATCTCCTTGGCTTTGATTTCCGCGCGTGCGCGAAGATCGCGACGAACCCATTCATTGGTAAGTTCGTTGCGGATGGTGTCAAATGGCGGTGGGGCTGCAACATTAATTGCATCAATACGGACCGCAACATAACGATCACCAGGGATAGGGGCGAGGTCCGTCGTGTCGCCTTTACCACTGGTGAAAGCATCTTTCAGAACCGCGGGAGCCTCCGCAAATTCAGGGGCAGGCTGGCCAGTCGTGGCCAAATTCCCGTCAGCCATCACGTCTTTGATCTGCACGAATTGGAAGCCGGCCTTAGCGGCAGCGGCTTCCAATGATGCACCTTCAGTGATGGCCTTGTCGTAGGCTTCGGTTGCATCGGTCAGGAGTTCTCCTGCTTCGGTCTGGCGCAATTGTGTGCGAATCTCGTCAGCCGACTCTTCATATTTGGCTTCTTTTGCTGCCACAGATTCGGTGACTTTGATCGCTGCGAAGGGCTGCAGCTTGGCCACCACAACTTGTACATCGCCCTGTTTCATGTCGAAGGCAGCTTTAGCCACATTCTGATCGGGAATGCCGCCGATGGTCACATTTGACAACACAACCGGCACGGTTAGACCAAGCGCTTTGGCAATCGCCGCAGGGTCTTCACCCGTGCGCAAGCGGGCAGCAGCTTGATCAGCTTTCGCGCGATCGGATGTTACCAACTGGACCAAGCCACGCTTGGCTGGCGTTGATAGCCGCTCTTTATTGCGGCCAAAAATTTCTTGTGCCTGAGCTTCATCCACCTTCACCCGGGTTTCGAAATCTGCAAGGCTAGCGACAACCATGGTAAGATTGCGCGTCTCAGGTCGCATCAATTGGGTCCGACTTTCATCATAGAGCCCCCTGAGCTGCGCATCGCTTGGTTGGCGTGGCCCACCGACAAAGCCTGCAGGAACCGGAATGATGGTGACCATCCGCCGCTCTGTACCATAGGCCAGGGTTTGGCTGGCAAAAACGCGTGGGGCACGCAAACCAGAGCTTGCGGCCAAGGTCAGACTTTGGCGGGTCAGGTCGGAACGCACGCTGCTTTCGAACTCAACCGGCGTAAAGCCATTGTCGCGCAAGGCTATTTGGTAGGCCTCCTGACTAAAGCGGCGGGTGAATTGGTCCTGGAAAGCAGGTATCTTCGCAATCTCAGCCTGAACAACCGAATTGGCAGCCTTCACCCCAAGGCCTTCAGTCATGGCTGCAAAGGCGCGGCTCGCGACCATTTGCTCCAACACTGCACTGTCAAGGCCTTGAGCTCGCGCCTCTTCGGTTGAGATATCGCGTTTCGCATCGGCTTTAGCGCGCTTCAACAGACGATCAAATTCCTTGCGATACTCGTCTTGGGTGATTGACTTGCCCGCCACCTTAGCAACCGCATCAGGGCTGCCCTGGGTGAATATATCGTTGATCCCCCAGATCCCGAACGAGATTACCAAAAGGCCAATGATGATGCCGGAGACCCATGAACGGGCAAATTTTCGAAACGCGGTGAGCATGGCAGATCCTGATCAAAACTGAGCTTAGCATAAGGATCGTTGGAAGTGGGAGCAAGGCGAGGTCTGCACAGCGTGGTTTTTGGAATACAGGTCTCGGTCTGGTGATTTGCAAAGTTTGAGTCACCTGCCTATTCCAGGGTGGAAATGATCCCGAAACAAGGGTATCGGCTTTTGCCAATTATGGAGAGAATTGTGACGAAGCTATTGGTTGGAAACTGGAAAATGAATGGGTTGAAGTCGGCTTTGCACGAGGCAGTCCTGATTGCCTCTGCAGCTAAGGCTGCGCAGAACCGGCCCATTCAACTAGCCATTTGTCCGCCGGCCACATTGTTAGCAAGTTTAAGTGACACAACGGCGGGCACCGGGCTTTTGACCGGAGCCCAGGACTGCCATGCCAAGGCCTCTGGTGCCCATACAGGCGATATCTCTGCCGCCATGGTCAAAGATGCAGGCGGTCAATTTGTGATTGTCGGCCATTCTGAGCGCCGAGCCGATCACGGGGAGACCAGCCAACAGGTCCGCGGCAAAGCACAGGCAGCTTTGGAGGCGGGGCTAGTCCCCATTATTTGTGTAGGCGAGACCCGTGATGAACGCGAATCTGGCCACGCCCTTGGCGTGGTTCTGGCCCAGGTTGAGGCTTCGATCCCAGAGATTTTTCCTGAAGGCCGGCTGGTTATTGCCTACGAACCTGTTTGGGCGATCGGGACGGGATTGGTCCCTTGTGCTGATGATGTCTTGGCGATGCACGGTGCCATTCACAAGAGTTTGGTCCTTCGCTTTGGTGCTTTGGGAGCGAGCATTCGAATTCTATACGGTGGGTCGGTCAATGGCGACAATGCCGCTGACTTGCTTCACCTGGCTCATGTCGACGGGGCATTGGTTGGTGGGGCTAGCCTTACAGCAGATGGATTTTTGAGAATTTATCAAGCATTGCAAAAATTTTCTGGCCCAATTGAATAATTTGACAGTAATCGTAACGTCTTGGAAACATTCGTTTGACAAAAAGCTGGCCAGGATAATGGGGTAAAAGTCCTTTGGAACAGCAAAGACTCGCAGCAGCGCCCGTGCTGATTTTTGATCCAGTGCGCGGCAATATGCTGGTGACACGTTCTGCTCTGCATGGGATTGGCTTCCGTCGCATCGAGGGGATGACATCGCTGCGTGAACTGTCCTCTCGTTTGCGCAACGTCGACCTTTCTCTTCTGGTCATTGAGGCAACTGAGTATCACAGCGAAGTTGTGGACCTAGTGCGCGCCCAGCGTCTTGGCGAATTGGGCGTCAATCCATTTATCCCCATTATTGCAACTCTCTGGGCTGGAGAGACCGATCTGGTAGCTGACTTGATGAATGTCGGCTGCGATGATGTGCTCTTGCGGCCCTTTTCTCAGATACAAACCCTTGAGCGGGCGCGTGCAATCATTTTTGCTCGCAAGCAATTTGTTGTGACTTCCGATTATGTGGGGCCAGATCGCGGCCTTTCATCTAAGAACCAAATGGCACCTGAGACTTTTGATCCCCCCAACACGCTGCGCGATCGCGTATTGATAAGCAATTATGATCCGGTGGCACAATCAGAAGTCCTGACCAACGCCCGCCGTAGGGTCGATCAAGATCGTTTGGCAAAGCTTGCCCGTCGTATTGCTATGGCCGCTGAAGTCATTATCCAAGCCCAAGGGCAAGGGGATGCAAATACAGGTTTTGTTGTCGATTTGCTGGAAAGCTCCGCTGAACTTGTTCGGGCTGCAAAACGTCTAGATATTGATGAGGTGCAGGAAATTGCAATGGTGCTGGAAAATGTGGCTGCCCGAACCAGTGCACCGGGCCCGGAGCGTGTTGAAAACGCCAATCTAACACGTCAGCTCGCCCTCGCCCTCTACGTCGCTTACGCGGATGAAAATGCGGATGCGTTCAAAGCGGAGTTGGATACAACTTTGGAAATGGTCCGGGATCGTTTGGAGAAGGCAAAAGAGCGTGCCAAACGCCGTCATAACTTGGCGCTGTCGTTGGTCTCTTGAAGTTCGGAGCCGAAAGAGCGACATAGCAGCCTCGAGCGTAAGGTTTTGCTCCTCGTCCATTCACTTTTAGGCCCGTTCCATGTTCATCCAAGCTATTCTTATTCTCCACCTGCTGATCTGTCTGGCGCTGATTGGGGCCATTTTGCTGCAGCGTTCGGAAGGTGGCGGGGCCTTGGGTATGGGCGGCGGTCCTTCCTCCATGATGTCAGGGCGCTCTGCCGCAAACTTCATGACGCGTACAACGACTTTGCTAGGTGCGGCGTTTTTGCTGACCAGTTTGACGCTTACCATCATGAACAAATCCGCGACCAAGCCCGCTGATTCCTTGATGCAGGACGGCCGCACCAAGGACGGCCTGCCGACTAAGGGAATCGATCTTTCTGTGCCAGCGGTTCCTGTTAATGCGATGGATCCAGTTCCTGCTGCCCCAACTGGCGCAATACCTGCTTCGGCACCAACGGTGCCCCAGCCGGCACCTCTTTTCCCGCCCGTACCGGTTCCGCCAGTTAATGGACCAGGAGCGGCAGAAGAAAAATAAGCGGTTAACCCCCATTTCTTTCCAGTTGCGCCTCTTCCCTTTTGCAGGCGTTGCGGCTTAGAACGATCTCCCATGACCCGTTATGTGTTCATCACTGGGGGCGTGGTTTCCTCGCTCGGAAAAGGCATAGCTTCAGCCGCGTTAGGCGCGCTGCTTCAAGCTCGTGGTTACAAAGTGAGGCTGCGTAAACTCGATCCTTATCTAAATGTTGATCCTGGCACGATGAGCCCGTATCAGCATGGTGAAGTCTTTGTAACCGATGATGGCGCAGAGACCGATCTGGATTTGGGCCATTATGAGCGGTTTACCGGCGTTTCTGCTGCTAAGGCCGACAACATCACCACAGGTCGCATCTATCAAGAGATTATCGCCAAGGAACGCAAGGGTGAGTTCTTGGGTGCGACCATCCAAGTCATTCCCCACGTTACCAATGCGATCAAAGACTTTGTCTTGTCCGATGCCGGCGATGCGGACTTTGTGCTATGCGAGATCGGTGGCACAGTTGGCGACATCGAGGGCCTGCCGTTTTTTGAAGCCATCCGACAGATCGGCCAGCAATTAGACCCTCACCAAGCGGTCTATATTCACCTGACGCTTCTGCCATACATTCACACGGCTGGCGAAATGAAAACCAAGCCAACTCAGCATAGCGTGAAGGAATTACGCTCGATCGGCATCCAGCCCGACATTCTGATATGTCGCTGCGACCGCCCGATCCCGGAAGATGAAAAGCGCAAGATCGCACTCTTCACCAATGTGCGTGCTAGTGCGGTGATCCAAGCCCTCGATTCTGCCCATATTTATGAAGTGCCAATGGATTATCACACCGAAGGCTTAGACCGCGAAGTGCTGCGCCGCTTTGGCATTGTGAATGCGCCAGAGCCTGATCTGACCAAGTGGGAAGCCATCTCCAAACGCCTAAGGGCACCTGATGGTGATGTGACGATTGCAGTCGTCGGCAAATATACTGCCATGAAGGATGCCTATAAGTCTCTGATTGAAGCCTTGCATCACGGTGGTTTGGCCAATGATGTGAAGGTTAATATCAATTGGGTCGATGCGCGCGCTTTTGACGCCGATCAGGACATGTTGACGGCCGAGCTTGAAGGGGTCGACGCTATTTTGGTCCCTGGTGCCTTTGGCGATTCTGGCGCGGAAGGGAAGATCAAGGCCGTTCAGTTTGCCCGCGAACGTCAGATCCCATTTTTTGGCATTTGCTTTGGTATGCAGATGGCCTGTGTGGAGGCTGCTCGCAACCTCGCAGGCATAGCTCAAGCCTCCTCCACCGAATTTGGGCCAACCTCAGAGCCGGTTGTCGGGCTGATGACTGAATGGGTAAAAGGCAATGAGCGCCAGCTTCGCGGTGAAGAGACAGATCTCGGCGGCTCCATGCGGCTTGGGGCCTACCCAGCCGTTCTGAAGCCTGACTCCGTTGTCTCGCAGGCCTATGGCGGGGCGCTGAATATTCAAGAGCGCCACCGCCATCGCTATGAGGTGAATATGGCCTATCGAGAGGCCCTGGAATCCCAAGGCCTGATCTTCTCTGGCGTGTCACCCGATGGCGTTTTGCCCGAAATTGTTGAGCGAGGCGACCATCCTTGGTTCGTGGGCGTGCAGTATCACCCCGAACTGAAGTCCCGCCCATTTGAGCCTCATCCTCTGTTTGCGGACTTTGTGCGAGCCGCCTTGGTTCAGAACCGGTTAGTTTAGATCTGTCGTCTGCAATTTGGCATTCTATGGCGCATAGATGAGGTTTGAGATGTCAGAATATAACATTGAACCATTGCATGATTGGAAATGAGCTTTTCGGGCTGTATTGCGGCTGATATGGCACCAAGGTTGGGTAAGAGTCCCGCTAACACTTTACGCTGTTATAGTTGGCGAGGCGGTACCTTAACAGCTTGAGGGTTTGATTTTGGATGAGCCCATTGAAACCATTGTCACGGCTGCAATGGTGGTTGGCCTGACTAACTTGCTCTTGTCATCCGCCGGGTTGGAGACAAGTTAGCGAACCAGAGCCAAAACGGCTATCGTGTTCCTTGCCCTCGACATAGGGTTTTACGTATTTATGTCAGGCGTCACAGAACTCTTGGCCTATATTGTCCATCCCACCTTGAAGGCACTGGCCTCGTTTGCGATGTTCGCCTTTGTTGTAGGTTATGTGAACTCTACCTTCTGCTTATGCGCTCAGGTTTTGGTGGATGGACGACTGAATTTTTCATGCTCTTACAAGGGTGTGGCGAGTTGTGAATGGCGTCTTTGGCAATCCTTTTTCTTGCTGGTTGTTCTTTGGCTGCCATTTTGGGCACTTCAGAGCGGGCTTGAGGCCGCCGCACCGTTGAATGATTATGACCAAGCCCTTTTGCCGTATCTGGCAAGTGGAATCGAAACCTTGGTTTGGGCTCTAGGTTCCATGGCCGCCGCCGCACTCCGCACCATCTGGTTTTTGCACCCGCGTGTTGGGACCCCAGTGGAATCCACGACTTGGGAAGTGCTGACAATACCACAACCGAGTTGAGGTAGGATAAGTTCAATTCCCACTGACCTAGTGTCTTGCATTTGGAGAAGAGCGCGCGTAGATACGCGCTTCAGTTTTTCTGGCGGCTCTTACCGGGGCCGCCTTATCTTTTGAAATGGAACCTGCATCATGGCAGTGCCTAAGCGTAAAACCACTCCTTCTCGCCGCGGTATGCGTCGTTCGCACGATGCGTTGGGCGTGAACTCCTATGTCGAAGACAAGGATTCGGGCGAACTTCGTCGTCCACATCATATTGATCTGAAGACTGGCATGTATCGTGGCCGTCAGGTTCTGACCCCAAAGGAAGACTAAGTCTTTCCGATCATTTCTTGTGGAAAAGCCCTGCCAGCTGGCAGGGCTTTTCCGTTTATGCCGCCGGCGCGCTCGACTTCCCTGCATCTCTTGTTACATCTGCGCGCAAATCATTTTTTGGCGGGGGATGTCATGAGGGTTTTTTCAGGATTGGTCGGGTTGGCGGTCGTGTTTGCAAGCCCTGCTTGGGCGGAGGCGGCTAAGCCGGTTGAAGCGCTCGACTTGTATCGCCTTGAGCAGCCAATTGACCCGCAATTGTCGCCAAATGGCAAGCAAGTAGCTGTTCTGCGTCAAACCCGCGATATTCAGACCGACCGCGTCCAGACAGACCTTTGGCTAGTTCCTGTGCCTGATAGCGGTGCATCCGATGTGCGGCGGCTATTGGTTGGGGCCGATCGCGCGCCTTCAACGGTTCGCTGGTCGCCTGATGGCAGCGCTATTGCCTTTGTCGGCAAGGATGGCACTAAGTCGCAAATCTTAGTGCTCGATTTGAAAGATGGCATTGCCAAGCCACGCACCAGTGTTAAATCTTCACCTAGCGCTTTGTCATGGTCGCCAGACGGCAAGAAAATCGCCTTTGTGAATCTGGTCGAAGAAAAGTCTGAGGCTATATACAAGCTACCGGAAAAGCCAGAGGGTGCGACTTGGGCAGCACCTGCGCGCTTCGTGCGCACCTTTCCCTACCGCACTGATCCTGAAGGCTGGCTGACGCCAGGCGACTATCAAGTCTTTGCCCTCGACGTGACGACCGGGGCTGTCACGCAAATTACCAGCGGGAAGGGCGATTGGGGCCGCGAAGATGGCCAGCCCGCCTGGACGCCTGATGGGCAATTCGTAGTCGTCAGTGGTAATCCTGCCCCAGATGCCCATCTAAAACCTGTCCAGTCAGACCTCTATGCTTGGCCAGCAGCAGGTGGCGGCAAGCCCCGTCAACTTACAGCCGATGATGGGTTTGAGAACAGCCCAGCCATAAGCCCAGATGGTAAAAGCTTAGCCTATGTTGGCTGGCGCAACCGGCAGACCTCGTTTCAGCGCACCGATGTGTTTGCTGCCAATCTGCCTGCAGCTGGCACAATCACCCAAGCACGCAATCTGACCCTGAAACTAGATCGTTCGGCCAGCCAGATCACGTGGCGCAAGGATGGCCGCGGGGTGAATTTCCTCTATCAGGATGTTGGAATCAGCCGCGTCGGCTTTGTGTCCCTCGATGGTGCAATGAGTGTCGAAACTCCAGAGGTCGGGAACACACGCCTTCTTCTGCCTTCATCTGGTGGCAGCTATTCCACCGATGGCATGAAGACGGTCTATCCGAGTGTCGAGGCCGATCGCCCTGCCGCCTTGGCGCTCTGGTCGCAAGGCAAAGAGACCATCCTCTGGGACATGAACGCAGCGTGGCGGGCGGGTAAATCCATTGGTAAGCTAGAGGAGATTTGGACACCTTCGTCGGCAGATGGTCGAAAAGTGCATGGTTGGATCCTCTATCCACCCAATTTCGACCCAAGCAAAAAATATCCCCTCGCGATGGATATTCATGGCGGGCCTCATACCGACTATGGACCCATGTTCTCCATCACCCATCACCTCTATGCGGCGGCGGGCTATGTGACGATTTTCACCAATCCGCGCGGCTCCATTGGTTATGGCGAGGAATTCGCTAACCTGATCAATCTTTGCTACCCCTGTCAGGACCACGATGATTTGATGAGCAGCGTCGATGCCGTCATCGCGCGCGGCTTTATCGACACCAATCGCCTCTATATTGGCGGAGGCTCTGGCGGTGGTGTGCTGTCGTCTTGGGCAATTGGTAAGACCAACCGGTTTGCCGCGGCCGCGGTCAAGCGCCCGGTGATCAACTGGACTTCAGAAGCTTTGACCAGCGATATTGGCGCGGTTATCAGCAGCTATTGGTTTGAGAAGAAGCCTTGGGAAGAGCCTGAGAAATATTGGGCTCGCTCGCCCTTATCCTTGGTCGGCAAGGTGCGGACGCCAACTCTGATCATCACCGGCGAAAGCGATTACCGCACACCCATGAGTGACAGCGAGCAATACTTCCAAGCCCTTCAATTACAAGGCGTAGCAAGCGCGTTGGTGCGCCTGCCAGAAGCCGGCCACGGCTTTGGCCGGCCCAGCCAATGGCTGGCTGCAATCTTGAGTACGATTGGCTGGTATGACAGTCATTCTAAGAAGGCAGAGTAGGGGACTCCCATGTTATCCCCGCCAAAGAGAAAGCGGTGCGTGGGGACCCCAAGGACTTTGCCGGAAAGGATCCCCGTTTGACTATCGCCATCGGGGATGGCAGCGATTAATGCCCGCTAAATAATCCCCTTTGCCCTTAGATCTTTAATCTGTGCATCGCTCAAGCCCAAGAGGCTTTTGAGTTCGGCCTCCGTGTCCGCGCCGAGAGCGGGTGGCGCGCGGCCAGGGTTAGGAGGGGTTAGGCTCATTTTGATCGGATTGGCCACTAACGGGATGCTGTTACCATCGGCGCGGGACAGTTCCTGTTGCATCCCCCGTGCGATCACTTGGGGGTCTTGAAAGACTTGATCGATTGTGTGGATCGGGCCGCACGGCACGCCAGCTTGTTCCAAGACGTCAATCCATTCAGCACTGGTCTTGCTTGCCATGACGGGGAGGAGGCTGGCGATCAAGTTGTCACGATGCGCCACCCTTTGCGCATTGGTCTTGTAGCGTGCCTCTTCGGCCATGTCGGTTTGACCAGCTGCCGCACAAAATTGCTGCCACTGGCCATCATTGCCAACCGCCAGCACAATATGCCCGTCTTTGCTTGGAAACACCTGATAGGGCGCAATGTTGGGATGGGCATTGCCCAAGCGCTTGGGCGCTTGACCCGAGACCAGAAAATTAGCCGCCTGATTTGCGAGCACAGCCGTCTGACAATCGAGCAAAGCCATATCAATATGCTGGCCTTGACCCGTGGCCTCTGCATGGCGCAAGGCGGCCAAAATGGCGATGGTGGCATAAAGGCCGGTGAAGAGGTCAGCGACCGCCACGCCCACCTTCAATGGCTCTGCCCCCGCCGTTCCGTCGGCTTGGCCCGTCACGCTCATCAAGCCGCCCGCGGCTTGCACCAAATAATCATAGCCGGCGCGCTGTGCATAAGGACCCGTCTGGCCAAACCCCGTGATGGAGCAATAGACCATTTTTGGATTGAGCTTGGCGACACTCTCATAATCAAGGCCATATTTCGCTAAACCGCCGGTTTTGAAATTTTCCACCAAAACATCGTGGTGAGGGATCAGCGCGCGCAAAATCTCGCCGCCCTCAGGCGTGGTAAAGTCTAAAGTCACAGAGGCTTTGTTGCGATTGGCGCAGGTATAATAGGCTGCATCGCCAAAGGTACCGCCTTCCTCGATCAGGAATGGCGGACCCCACCTGCGCGTATCATCACCGACCCCGGGTTTCTCAATTTTAAGAACCTCTGCCCCAAGGTCACCCAGCGTTTGGGTGGCCCAAGGCCCTGCTAATACACGGGATAGATCAAGCACTCTAACGCCTGCTAAAGCGAGTAAGGAAGCGGGCGGGGCGTTTGATTGCAGTGTTTTGGACATGGGTCGCGTTCTTTTCATTTGCTTCTTTGAAAAGATATATCAATGTTGGGGTTGCTGATACTATCGGACGATCTGGAGAGACAATAAATGACAGCCAACCTCGAAACGACACCTACGGACAATAAGGTTGGTGCCGGTGAATTTAAAAATGGGTGGCCTGTTGTTCTGGCGTCTGCAGTTGGCATCGGGATGGGGTTATCGCCGCTGCCGTTTTACACTATTGGCGTCTTTGTTGGCCCAATGATACAGCCTATCGAAAAGGGCGGGTTAGGCTTTACGCCTGAGCAAGTGATGTTGGCGCTGCCGATCTATACGATTGGGGCACTGGTCATGAGCCCAATCATTGGCTTCCTGTCTGATCGAGTCGGCGTTAGAAAAGTCGCCTTAAGTTCCATCGTCTTGTTCGCCATTTCACTGGTGGCGCTCGGCTTAAACAATGGCTCTTTTCCACTCTACGCGGCGACCTGGGCATTGATGGCAGTGGCTGGCGCTGGAACGCTGCCCATTACGTTTACACGGGCCGTGAATAATTGGTTTTTTGAGCGGCGCGGGCTTGCCTTAGGCATCGCCCTCATTGCAACAGGCCTGTTCGGGACATTGGCCAAGCTTCTCGCGCAAGAGGTCACCACTGTTTTCAATTGGCGTGTTGGTTATGCGGCGGTTGCCCTGTTACCGCTCCTCATTTCTTTTCCAATTGCGCTCGTCGGATTTAGAGACATTTCGGATCAATCACCAGCCAAGTCTAAAGTCGCTGGATTGAAGGTCCTGCTGAGTCTGATAGCCGTTCTGGCCTCGATCGCGATGTCGGCGGCAGCACTCGCCTTCGTCGTACCTGAACTGACGCAAAAAGGTTTGCGACCTGAACTGTTGGCTGCCTTTGTATTTGCGCTCGTTGGTCCAGTCCCGGCCTTCATGCTGCTGTTTGGAAATGTGCGAGACACGAGCTATCAAGGTGGGTCAACCGCGTCAAAACGAGCGGCAGGTAGCGGTTTAACGGCAAAGCAAGCGATTTTGGATTGGCGGTTTTGGCTTTTGGCTATTGCATTTATCCCAATCTCCTATGCGATTGGCGGGCCCATTCCAAACATAGAACTTGCTTTGCAGGCGAAGGATTTTTCTAAAGCTGACGCAGTCGGTCTTGCTTCTTTGATGGGGGTTGCAGTGATCGCCGGTCGTTTGGTGGGGGGCTATCTGATCGATCGATTTTGGGCACCCGGGATTGCATTTGTTTTCCTTGCATTGCCAGCACTAGCCTTATGGATGCTTGGCGCGCCCGATATATCTCGCAATCAAGCGATGATCGCCATCTTTATGGTCGGTTTTGGTGCCGGAGTAGAGTATGATTTTATGGCATATTTGGTTGCTCGATACTTTGGAACCAAAGCCTACGGTGCTATTTATGGTATGTTGTACGGCTTCTTTGCATTAGGTGCTGGCTTTGGCCCAGCGGTGTTTGCTGCCGCAATTCGCAAGGGCGATATCGAGACGTTCGCAGTCTTCCACAATGCAGCCATCATCCTAATCATCGGATCGGCCTTGTTGCTGCTGCTTGGAAAGTATCGGGAATTCCCGCCGGCGAAGGAAAACTAGCGGGCGTCGAGGCAGGCCTTAGCAAACACATCCTCAAACATCTGTGTGGTCAGCCGCCCGGTGTTGGTGTTGTAGCGGCTGCAGTGATAGCTGTCGTACAAGGTCTTATCGCCAATTTGATGGACAGCCCCGTGCGCGAACTTGTAGGCCGAAGGCTTGCCGCTTAGCGCACGCACGGTTGCGTCATGGCTAATCTTACCGAGACAGATGAGGCTGGTGAGGTTTGCAAGGGCTGCAATTTGTGCCTTCAGGAAGGGCGCACATTGGGTGATCTCGGACGGTTCTGGCTTATTGGCAGGCGGCGCACACTGGACCGCATTGGTGATCATCACGCCCCTCAGAGACAGGCCATCGCCTGTGTGCGCTGCATAAACACCTTCTGACAAATCAAAGCGCGCTAAGGTCTGATAAAGTAGGTCACCGGCCCAATCACCCGTAAATGGGCGCCCTGTTCGATTGGCTCCGGTCCGGCCTGGGGCCAAGCCAACGATCAGCAGCCATGCGGAAGTGTCACCAAACGAAGGGGCAGGGCCGTTGTACCAGTCTGGATTCTCGAGCCGGTTGGCCGACCGATAAGCAACCAATCTGGGGCACAGCGGGCACTCGCGCGCAGGTTGCACAGCTGGGCTTCCCCTAACTAGTTAGGCTTCGATCTCGCCTTCGAACTCGTCTTCCATGCCTTCAAGTTCATCGTCGAACTCGTCGACTAACGCATCGCCCTCGACAGCGCGTGCTGGGCGCAGATTAGCACGCGGGTTCTCAAAGCCATCTGGACGCGGTGGACGACCAATCAGAGAGGACAAATCAGCCAGGTCGATGAAAGTATCGGCTTGGCGACGCAGCTCGTCTGCGATCATTGGTGGCTGGGTTTTGATCGAGGAAACTACTGACACCCGAGGGCCACGACGCTGAACAGCTTCGACCAGAACACGGAAGTCACCATCACCAGAGAACAGGACGATATGATCAACATGGGATGCGAGCTCCATCATATCGATGGCAATCTCAATATCCATGTCACCTTTGACACGACGGCGGCCCAAGGTGTCAGTAAATTCTTTTGCAGGCTTGGTGATGACGTTGAAGCCATTATAATCCAGCCAGTCAGCCAAGGGGCGCACGGGGCTATATTCGACATCTTCCAAGATAGCCGTGTAATAGCTGGCGCGAACGAGACGGCCGCGCTTCTTGAACTCTTCAAGAAGCTTGCGATAATCAACGTCGAAACCCAAGGTGCGAGCGGCTGCGTAGAAGTTTGCACCATCGATAAACAGAGCGATTCGCTCATTGGGATAAAAAGTCATAGTGACGCGGCCTTCCTCTCAACAATTACATCCAAAAATGCTTTTAGAGCCTTCCGGAATTTATATTGGCCTAGGGTCAAATCTAGGCTTAGACTCTATAACGCCCCGAGAAATCCTCCTCGCCGCGTTTGAGATGTTATCACAAACTGGTGACCATGTCATCATTTTGTCATCGTTATGGGCAACCCAAGCCTGGCCGCCAAATCTCGGAAAACCCGACTATATAAATGCGGTTTGTCGCATAAAACCCACTGATGAAGACCCTTTGGCCCTCTTTCAACGTTGTCAGGAAATAGAAGCGCGGATGAACCGTGTTCGTTCCCCAGATGATCGTTGGGCGAATAGAACATTGGACTTAGACATTATCGATTACAATGGCAAAATTCAGGCAAATTGCAGCGTTTTAACACTACCACATCCACGATTGGCAGAACGAGATTTTGTGTTGCTGCCACTCTTGGAGATTGCGCCCGACTGGCGCCATCCTGTCTCCGGCATAGCTGGTCAGGTTTTATTGAATCAGGTGCACAGGTCAGGAAACATCAACAATTGCGTCCGGCTGGACTGAGCATCAGGGGGTGCGCCTCGATGCATCAAGGACTTGCGGGTTTATCTGCGTGCCATGGTTGAGAAACGACAAGACTTCCCGTAAAGAGACTGCTCACTTTCCGACAGGATTAGATATATGGCCCGCGTGACGGTAGAGGACTGCGTTGAACGCGTCCCAAATAGATTCTCTCTGGTTTTGTTCGCAGCCCATCGCGCCCGCCAGATATCTGGTGGTGCAGCCCTGACGCTCGACCGCGATCGAGATAAGGATCCTGTGGTGGCTTTGCGTGAAATCGCAGATGCTACGGTAGAAACGGAAGATTTGCGCGATGGCTTAGTAGCTTCGCTTCGCGAAGTTCGCCCACATGCTGTTCGAGAGGAGGAGGAGAGCGATCTCTTGGCCCTTGAAGCGCCTGTGCTTGCAACCGAAGACGATGTGCTGCGCGCCTTGCAGCAAGAGCAAGAAGCAGTCCGCGAAGACCCCTATTGATTTTAAGGGTTTAAGATGGACGATGGCAGGGCCTCTAAGACGCTAGAATTATCTGGGGAATTGCCCTTCCCGGCGCAAATTGTTCGCCCTCCCAGTCGGGGTCGTATTTTGCGTCAATACGAGTTGATTGATCGTATCCGGGTTTATGACCCCCATGTAAACGAGGATGCAATCAACCGCGCTTATGTGTTCGCGATGCAGCGTCACGGGAGCCAGTTGCGGGCATCCGGCGATCCTTACTTTGCCCATCC
This sequence comes from Maricaulis salignorans, assembly GCA_943372135.1. Classification (GTDB taxonomy): domain Bacteria; phylum Pseudomonadota; class Alphaproteobacteria; order Caulobacterales; family Aquidulcibacteraceae; genus Aquidulcibacter. The sequence continues at coordinate 164,778 of CALRXH020000002.1, forward strand.
AATCGAAGTAGCCGGTATTCTGACCGAGTTGCGTCTCGATGCCGCCTCCATCATCACAGGCCTTCTACACGATACCGTTGAGGACACCACCGCAACGACGGCGGAAATTGGCAAGCTCTTTGGCGATGAAGTTGCCCAATTGGTCGATGGGGTAACGAAGCTTTCACAGCTCGAGCTCAATTCAAATCGCACCAAGCAAGCCGAGAACCTTCAAAAATTCATCCTCGCTTTGTCAAAAGACGTGCGGGTCCTGTTGGTAAAATTGGCTGACCGCTTGCACAATATGCGTACCTTACACTTCATCAAGAAACGCGAGAAGCGCGAGCGGATTGCCCGCGAAACTGCTGATATCTATGCACCTTTGGCGCGGCGCATGGGGATCCAACGTTTTTCCGGCGAGCTTGAAGAGCTGGCCTTTCAGCACCTCCATCCAGAGGCCTGTAAGACCATAAACGAGCAATTGGCCAATCTACGGGCAGAACGATCCGGCGCGGTGGCAGCCGTCACGCAGAAAATCAGTGAGGCACTCGAAGTAGCTGGCATCGAGGCCCGCGTGGTAGGTCGTGAAAAGCGTGCCTATTCGGTCTGGAAAAAGCTCGAGCGTAAGTCGATCTCGTTTTCTGATGTGTCAGATCTTTATGGGTTCCGTGTAGTGGTGAATGATACCGCTCGATGCTATGCCGCTCTTGGCGTAATCCACGAGGCTTGGTCCTGCGTGCCCGGCCGGTTTAAGGACTTTATCTCGGTACCAAAGCCCAACGGCTACCGTTCGATTCACACCGGGGTTGTCGGGCCGAGCGCGACCTCGGTTGACATTCAGATTCGCTCGGAAGAAATGAACAGGATTGCCGAAGACGGGGTTGCTGCGCACTGGCGCTATAAAAATAGCACCTATGGCTACCATCCCACCGACACCAAGCAGTCTGATCCTTTAGCACCCTTGCGAAACTTGGTTGAAATCCTCGAACATGGGGGCGATCCTGAAGAGTTTCTGGAAAATGCCAAACTGGAAATGTTCCAGGATCAGGTTTTTGCGTTCACACCAAAGGGTGATCTGATTGTGTTACCCTATGGGGCCACCCCGCTAGATTTTGCCTATGCTGTTCATACCCGCATTGGGGATACGACGGTTGGTGCAAGGATAAATGGGGAAGAACGTCCGCTACGGATGGCACTTTCCAATGGTGACGTCGTGGAGATTTTACGCTCAGAGATGCGCAAGCCGGTGGTGGATTGGGAATCGGTTGCGGTAACAGGTAAAGCTCGTTCTGCCATCCGTCGTTTGGTGCGGGAAAGTGAGCGCGAGGAATTTGCGACCCTGGGGCGCCGACTAGCAGGGCATGCGTTACGGCGCGTTGGGCTCAATCCGGAGGACATCAATCTTGAAGATGCGCGCCAGCGCCTAAATTACGATACAATGGATGAGCTTTATGCCGCCATTGGCCGAGGACGCCTGACCGGGGCGAGCCTGGCAGAAGCCGCTGTGCCCGGCTTTGTGCGCAAAAGTGTGTTGGGCGAGCCAAGGTTCATGATCGATAATGATCACGCGAGCGACTTTGTCCGCGGCTCGGATTTGATGATCGGCGTGGCGCTGCATTTCATGCCTTGTTGTTCGCCGTTGCCAGGCGATCGGATTGTCGGGGTTCACGTGCCTGATCGAGGTGTGGAGGTACACACCATCGACTGTGACCATCTCGCAGAGCATGATGCCAACGAAGATCAATGGATCGATCTGGCTTGGACGGATGAAGCCAAACGCAACGGGTTGGCTTTGGGTCGCCTGGTTATGAGTTGTGAAAACACCAAGGGCGTGTTCGCCCAAGTTGGTAAAATCATCTCTGAATGTGACGGCAATATCACCAATGTGCGGGCCCAAAATCGCCGCGAAGACTTTATCGACCTTTTGGTCGATGTCGAAGTCGCGGACTCAAAGCATTTGAACGTGATCGCGGCATCGCTACGGGCTTTACCCGTTGTGGTTGATGTCAAGCGATTGCGGGGTTGAGCGGACTGCGAGGGACGTGGCGATGGCAGCCTATTTGGTGACTGAGGTCGACCGCGGGATAGGCAGTGTGTTGGCCAAAGGTGTGTTGGCGGGTGGCCACACAGTAATTGGCATGGCCCCCGTCGGGCAAGCGCCGTTTGATGCCTTGGTTCAAAATTCGGGTGTGTTTGGCCCACGCTTTCGGGACTTATCCGTTTCTGCACCCGATGATTTTCTTGAAGGCAGCAAGGCCAATCGAGCGTCTAAGGCATCCTCAAACAAACTCGTGCAGACAGTTGCACACGACCTGAAGCGTTATGGCATCGCCATTGTTGCGAGACACCCCGTCTGGGTCCGCACCGATATGGGCGGGGTTGGGGGCCGACATTGACACGAGGGTCGGCACCGAGGACCCGCATCTGTCAGCCACAGGTCGCTTTATGGACTGAACCGGCCACATGCAGAACTGGTGAAACCAACTTAGAAAGTGATAATACGCACCCATGACCAATGACGACGTTCTTTCCATCTTCAAGTCGGCCGGTGGCCTGCTTGAGGGCCACTTCATTCTAACTTCAGGCCGTCACAGCCGCACCTTCTTACAAAAGGCCTTTGTGTTCATGGACCCGCCTGCAACCCAATCGCTCTGCCAGGCCTTGGCTAACAAGATCAAGGACCGGTGGGGGCACATTGACTATGTGGTATCGCCTGCGGTCGGTGCGGTCATTCCTGGCTATGAGACCGCACGGCATTTGGGAGCGAAGGCTGTCTATGTGGAGCGTGAAGACGGTAAGTTCCGCTTGCGTCGGGGCTTTACGTTGCCCGCTGAGGCCCGCGTCGTGATTGTCGAGGACATCGTATCGACGGGCATCTCGGTGCGCGAAACACTCGAAGCGATCAAGGATGCGCCCTGTGTTATTCTCGGTGCGGCCGTGATTGTGGACCGCAGCGCTGGCAGGGCCGATGTGGGCTGTGAGTTGGTGGCCTTGGCGTCCATTGAAGTCGAAAGCTTCGCCCCTGATGAAATTCCAGATGATCTGAAAGCTATTCCTGCGATTAAGCCTGGCAGCCGGGCGCTTTCACAAAGCGTATCCTCATGAGTTTTGACCATCGCCTGCGTCTTGGGATCAATATTGATCACGTAGCAACCATTCGAAATGCGCGGGGTGGTCCCCATCCTGATCCGCTGCGCGCGGCCCAAATGGCGGCCAAAGCCGGGGCGGATGGCATTACGCTTCACTTGCGTGAAGACCGCCGCCATATTCGCGATGAAGATCTTGAGAAATTCATTGCACAAGTCGAGTTGCCCATTAATCTCGAACTGGCCGCCACCGAGGAAATGCTCGATATTGCCTTGCGCCACCCCACACATGCGGTGTGCATTGTGCCTGAAAAGCGCGAAGAGCGAACCACCGAAGGCGGGCTTGACGTGGCCCGCCTGCATAATTCGATCGCGCCCATGGTTCGCAAACTTGCCGCTGCAGGTCGTCGCGTTTCGCTATTTATCGAGCCAGATCCGATCCAATTGGCCGTCGCGGAGGCCATGGGTGCCCAAGTGGTCGAGCTTCATACCGGCGCATATGCGGAAGCCGCGCTCGAGGGGCATCACGAGGAAGCCCAACAGATTGTCGTGACGCTGGCTGAAGCTGCGCGAGTAGGCACCGCGCGCGGCCTTGAAGTCCACGCTGGCCACGGACTTACCTTTGATAATGTGAAACCAATTGCGGCCATCCCAGAACTGGTTGAATTGAACATCGGTCACTTTATCATAGGTGAAGCGATCTTCATTGGCCTTGAGGATGCGATTTCCCGTATGCGTCGCCTCATGGATGACGCGCGCACATGATTATCGGTATTGGCTCAGACTTGTGCCGGATCGACCGGATAGAGGAGACTTTGATGCGTTTTGGCAGCCGCTTTGAAGCACGCTGCTTCACGCCAGGCGAGCAAGCCCGTGCCAATCGACGTCCAGCGAAGCGGGCGGATACCTACGCCAAGCGTTTTGCCGCGAAAGAGGCTTGTTCGAAAGCTTTGGGAACGGGCATGCGTCACGGTGTCGCTTGGCGCGACATGGAGGTCGTCAATCTGCCAACTGGCAGACCGACTTTAAGTTTGACGGGCGGCGCGCTAAAGCGGTTGCAAGAACTTACACCAGCGGGCTTTGCTGCTGACATTCATCTAAGTCTGACCGATGACCACCCACTGGCTATGGCTTTTGTGGTGATCGGTATGCGGCCCCTTGAACCAAACTGAAAAGAAAACAAATAGCATGGTTGAAACAACGAACTCAAAGGCCGCTTCGAGCAAGACGGTGACACCAGCGCCAAAGGGTGACAGCCTGATCGAAAGCATCAAGACCATTGTGATGGCCTTGAGTATTGCGCTCTTCCTGCGGATTTTCTTGTTTCAACCCTTTAACATTCCTTCTGAATCGATGCGTCCCGGCCTGCTCGTGGGCGACTATCTTTGGACGTCGAAATGGGACTATGGCTATAGCAATGCCTCCATTCCGTTCTCGCCGAATATCCTTAACGGTCGTGTCCTTGGACGTGGGCCTGAACGTGGCGACGTCGTGGTGTTCAAGCTGCCTTCAGACCCCCGACAAGATTACATCAAGCGCTTGATTGGCATGCCAGGTGACCGGATCCAGGTCGTCGGCGGTCAGGTCATTTTGAATGGTACGCCTATCAAACAAGAGATGCTGGAGCCAGAGAGCATTACTGAACAGAATGGCAATGTTCGCACCGCAACCCGCTTTCGTGAAACCCTCTCAAACGGCCGCACCTATGTGACCTATGACTTTGAAACCAATGGTATGTTTGACGATACTCAAGTCTTTGTCGTGCCTGAGGGGCATTACTTCATGATGGGCGATAACCGCGACAATTCGACCGATAGCCGTGCCGATCCGTTCCTGCAGTCTGGTGTTGGCTTTGTGCCGGCTGAAAATCTGGTAGGCCGTGGGCGTATTGTGCTGCTTTCGTTTGATGAGACTACCCGTTTCTATCTGCCCTGGACGTGGTTCACGGGTCTGCGATGGGATCGGCTCGCCGTCCCTATTCGATGATGCAAGATGCTAAGCTCCTCGCGCTGCAAGAGAAGATCGGGTATCAATTCTCGGACCGATCCTTACTGGAGCGTGCCCTTACGCATAAGTCGCGGGGCGATGGCCAGCCAGGCTTTGACCATAACGAGCGGTTGGAATGGTTGGGGGACCGGGTATTGGGTCTCATGGCCGCTGAGCGGCTATTTGAACGTCACGCTCGCGCCGCAGAGGGCGAGCTAACCCGTCAATTCAACGCCATCGTATCGGGTAAGAATTGCGCGGATGCGGCGCGCAGCATTGGCATGGCAGAACTTATGGTGGTCTCGCGCGGCTTTAGTGCCGATGCGGTTGCGGAAAATGATTCCATTTTGGGTGATGCGTTTGAGGCGCTGATGGCAGCCCTTTGGCTAGACGGCGGACGACCTGCAGTTCAAGGCCTCTTTGAGCTTGCCTGGGAGGCCGGTCAGCAAGAACACTCAGGTCTTCATCGCAATCCCAAAAGTGCGCTCCAAGAATGGGCGCAAAAGCGGGGATTTCCAACGCCAGTCTATCAGGTGCTCGAACGCGATGGTCCTGACCATGCGCCTCGTTTTGTGATAGAGGTCACAGCAGGGGCCCATGTTGCGAGAGCAGAGGGATCTTCGAAACAAAATGCAGAGCGGGCTGCGGCCCAAGTGCTTCTGAAGCAAGGCGGATTGCGTGTCTGAGAATCGTGAAAATACACCCTCAACAGCGGGGCCAACACAGGCTCGATGTGGCTTTGCTGCCATCTTAGGTGCACCAAATGCTGGCAAATCAACCTTGGTCAACGCTCTAGTCGGGCAGAAAATTTCAATAGTTACCCAGAAGGTTCAAACAACGCGCTTTCCAGTACGCGGGGTCGCTATTCATGGTGATGCGCAAATTATTTTGATCGATACGCCGGGCGTCTTTACGCCAAAGCGTCGCCTCGATCGCGCGATGGTGGCTTCTGCTTGGGGTGGGGCGGCCGATGCGGATGCTTTGGTCCATGTGGTGGATGCTCCAGCTGCCAGTCGGATTAACGAAGGTCGTGGCGATGGCAGCGACAAACGCACGCATGAAGATGTGCAGCAAGTCGTCGAAGGTCTCCAGAAGCAGGGGCGCAAGGCAATATTGGCTCTGAATAAAGTCGACGTCCTTGAGCGCGCGAAGTTGCTTGACTTGTCGCAAACCTTTTTTGAGAAGGGTGTTTATGATGAAGTCGTGATGATTTCGGCCTTGAAGTTATCCGGCCTAAGGCGCCTGACTGATTTCCTGGCCGAGCGCATGCCCTTAGGGCCTTGGCTTTACCCGGAAGAACAAGTGGCTGACACGCCGATGCGCTTGATGGCAGCCGAAATTACACGCGAGAAAGTCTTCCTCCGCCTGCATGAGGAATTACCTTATCATGCGACTGTGGAAACCGAAGCTTGGACAGAGAAGAAGGATGGCTCGGTTCGCATCGACCAGACCCTCTATGTCATGCGTGAAGGTCATAAGGGCATTGCCATTGGCAAAGGTGGCGAGACCTTGAAATGGATTTCGCAGAACGCCCGGAAAGATATTGCTGAGGCCATTGATAGACCGGTCCACTTGTTCCTGCATGTGAAAGTGCGCGAGAATTGGATCGAAGAGCGTGCGCATTATACCGCTCTGGGCCTCGATTTTGATGCCTAGAGGCTATCGATGAGCGGGTGGGCAGGCCATGGTATCGTCTTATCGGCGCGACGATTCAGAGAAAATGACGTCATTCTGCATGTCTTGAGCGACCAGGTCGGTCGTGCCTCGGGCCTCGTTTATGGTGGAGCGGGCAAGCGCAAGCGTGCCTTGATTGAGCCTGGAACGCGCCTGCATCTTGCTTGGAAAGCTCGTGGCGAGGATCAGTTGGGGTTCTTTGACGGCATCGAGGGCAGGGGCGGTGGTCCTGGGGATGTGATGGACGATACAGCGGCTCTTGCCGCCCTTTCTTGTGTTGCTACACTCCTTTTGGAAGTTGCCCCAGAGCGGCAGCCGTGTCTTGGGTTATTTGAAGCCACAGAGATTCTACTCCAAGCCCTCGGCGGCAACCAGGGGTGGCCCGCCCTCTATATTCGTTGGGAACTGGGACTTCTAGCCGAAATGGGCTATGGACTAGATCTGACCCAATGCGCCCTGACAGGATCGCATGATGACCTTGCTTGGGTCAGCCCAAAGACCGGTCGAGCGGCGTCGCGTGCAGCAGGTGAACCCTTCGCCGAAAAGTTACTTGTCCTGCCGTCATTCTTGTTGGGTGGACAGAATAGACAGCTACGTGGGGATGTAGCGGACGGCTTTGCGCTAACAGGGCACTTCATCGAGCGTGAATTGCTGAACCCTGATGGAAAGTCTATGCCAGAGGCGCGCGCGCGACTAATCTTCGCCTTAGGAAAAACCGGCAGGCTGTGAAGGCAACTTAGGCTGCATTGGCTTGCGTTAACTCTTCTTGACTGACCCGATTGCGTCCATTGCGCTTTGAAGCGTAGAGTGCAGCATCGGCTCGCTCGACCATATTGCCTGGCTTCTCTCCGGAGCGGCGTTCAGAAACACCCAGCGAAATGGTGATTTTGCCGAGGTCTTCGTTTGAAGCGCGCCGCACCAGACGTTTACCTTCGACAGCTTTACGGATTTTTTCCGCGAGCACCATGCCTGACTTCCGATCCGTCATAGGCGCGATCAACGCAAATTCTTCCCCGCCTAGGCGGGCCACTATCCCGCCCTTAGGCTTTGCTCGGTCCATAACGCTGGCAACAAACCGGATAACCTGATCGCCAGTTTGGTGCCCGAACGTGTCATTGATGCGCTTGAAGAAGTCGATATCAGCCAAAATGACTGTCACGGGACCAAATCCACGATCAGATGCGGCGCACATTTCAACAAGACGGCCGTCAAACTCCTTGCGGTTTGCAAGGCCGGTTAATGAATCCGTCGCCGCTTCATGCCGGGCTTTTTCCAGCTGGAAGCGCAGGGCTTCGATCTCGACGCTGGACTCAACAAGCTTGGATTCAAGATGCTTAGACTGGCTCGCCATTTCATTGGTGGCACCGACCAGACTATCAACCAAGTCTCGGGTGGTGAGGGGGTTGTCCGTTTTGGCAAGTTCTTGTTTGGTTGCTTCCAACTGCTCGCTATAGGCCTTGGACTTGATGCCCGCGTTCAACAGGTCCCTGCGTACATCTTCCATCTCGGCAGCAATTTTGCCACCAGCCTTCATCATGCGAGAGCCAATCGCAACGTCTTCAAAAAAATTCATGTAGAACTGGTCACAAATTCGGTCGTCAATCACGCGCTTGCCGGCGATCATCAGATCGAGTTCGCTTCGAAGGGCGACGTGAGAGCCGCAGTGATAGGCGAGCCAAACCGCGTAATTCTCCGGAGACGGCGTGATGTTGCGCTCTTTGAGCGATTTCAGTGCAGCTTCAGCTGACGCCATTCCTTGTTCACCGACTAGGTTTTCAACCATTTTCCACCACTTACACTTTAATCCCGAGTATTATAGCGGTGTCGGTATGGAGAAATTGTAAACGCAGAGACCAGTTTTGCTTGCAGGCTTGGAAAAAACTGCAATTCATGCGCATACTTACACCCGTAAAAGTACTATGCGACGCAAGGAAAAAACCTAGGGAGCCAGCATCATGAACGACATGACCTTCTCGGTACGTGGAGACGGCGAGACTATTGCCAGATTGAACCAGATTTTAGCCACGCAGAAGGCGGCCCAGTTGCGTGATGGCATTCCCTCTGCAGAGGTGCGGATCAACCGAATTGATCGCTGTATTGGTTTGCTAGTAGATCATGCTGAACAAATCGCGGATGCGTTGTCGGAAGATTTTTCATGTCGGGCGCGTGAGACCAGCCTGATCACCGATGTGGCGGGTTCGCTAGGCCCCCTCAAAGATGCCAAAGCGCTTTTGGCCAGATGGATGCGACCCGAAAAACGCAAGACCTCACCCTCTCTTTTGGGCTTATTGGGTGCGAAGGCGGAAGTCCGTTATCAGCCCAAAGGGGTAGTTGGTATCATCGCGCCATGGAATTTCCCGGTTAATCTAACATTTGGGCCGCTGGCTCAGATTTTGGCAGCTGGTAATCGCGCTATGATCAAGCCGTCAGAATTGACCCCGGCAACCTCAGAATTAATGCGCCAAATGTTCGCCAAAGCCTTTTCGGAAGAAGAAATCGCGGTGGTAACAGGCGGGCCCGACGTTGGCCAAGCCTTCTCACGTCTGGCCTTTGACCACATGATCTTTACAGGCGGAACTTCCATTGGCCGTCACATCATGCGCGCCGCGTCGGAAAATCTCGTGCCTGTTACGCTGGAATTGGGTGGGAAAAGCCCGGTGATTGTGTCGCGCTCCGCCGATGTCGTGACGACTGCGGACCGGATAATGGCTGGCAAAACCTTGAACGCAGGCCAGATTTGTTTGGCACCCGACTACTTGTTGGTACCAGCTGAAAGGCGTGATGAGTTGGTGGGGGCGATGAAAAAGTCAGTCACCGCAATGTATCCGAAATTGCGGGATAATCCTGATTATACGGCCATTATTTCGCCGCGCCATTTTGACCGCATCCAGGCTTTGCTGACCGATGCCAAGGCCAAGGGTGCCACGATTGTAGAGATTAATCCGGCTGGTGAAGACTTCTCGACCCAAAATGGCCGTAAAATTCCGCCAACCTTGGTGCTCGATCCCACCGAAGACATGAGCATCATGCAGGAAGAAATCTTTGGTCCTGTGCTTCCGATCAAGACCTATTCTGATGTCAAAGAAGCGGTCGGCTATGTGAACGCGAATGATCGCCCGCTCGGCCTCTATTATTTTGGTGCTGACCCCAGTGAACAGGAATATGTAGTGACCAACACGACCTCGGGCGGGGTCACGGTCAATGACGTGATTTTCCATGTCGCTATGGAAGATTTGCCTTTCGGCGGCATCGGCCCTTCCGGCATGGGGTCTTACCATGGCCATGACGGCTTTAAGGAGTTCAGCCACGCCCGCTCGGTCTATAGCCAGTTGAAGAAGGATTTGGGGCCAATGAAGGCTTTGCGTCCGCCCTATGGCAAGGCTGTGCGCGACTATATTGGCGGTCAAATCAAGCGCTAATAAACGATATCGATGGTCAAAAAACAGGCGCGGGACCTAGGGTCTCGCGCCTTTTTCTTGTTAAAGTCGCATGGGGCTTATGGTTTAACCATCGAGAAATGGCCAACATCGATGCGGCCCGTGCGGAACCCCGCTTCGCAATAGGCTAAGTAAAAGCGCCATAATTGCTTAAACCGCTCATCAAAGCCCATATCTTTGATGTGGATCCACTCTGCCAGAAAGGTTTTCGCCCAAGCGGCCAAGGTGTCGGCATAGGAAAGACCAAAAGCGGCCGTGCTCTGCCAGACCAAGCCGGCCCGTGCGACTTCCAACTTGAGGCGGGGTACGCTGGGTAACATGCCACCTGGGAAGACATAGCTCTGGATGAAGTCTGCGCGACTGCGGTATTCTTCAAATAGGCGCTCATCAATCGTGATGATTTGCAGGCCCGCTTTACCACCGGGCTTGAGCACCGAATTGACCTTGTCGAAATAGGTCGACCAATATTGCTCACCCACCGCTTCGAACATTTCGATCGAAACGACGGCATCAAACTGGCCTGTGATATCGCGATAATCCATAAGTTGGATGTCGGCCAAATCACTGAGGTCGGCTTTGGCCAACCGTTCGGTTGCATATTTAAATTGTTCTTCCGATATTGTGACGCCTGTCACCCGCGCGCCGTACTCGCGGGCGGCGAATTCGGCAAAGCCACCCCAGCCGCAACCAATTTCCAGCACATGTTGTCCGGTCTTCAGACAGACTTGTTCGGCTAGCGCGCGATACTTGTTCATCTGTGCGCTGGTCAAATCCTGGCCGTCTTTTTCATAGACGGCCGAGGAATAGGTCATGCTGGGATCAAGCCAGCGGGAATAGAAATTATTGCCGAGATCATAGTGGGCGAGAATATTCTTCTTCGAGCCAGCCTTGGTATTCCGCTTCAAAAACTTGTGACGAAAATTATTGATCACCGCCCACAACGGACCACCGATTAATAGCTTAGGCATCAGATCGAGGTTGGACGAGAAGACTTCCAGCAAAACAGCGAGATCAGGAGTATCCCATTCTCCGGCCATCAAACCTTCCGCAAAACCAATGTCACCTTGGGCTGCTACACGATTAATAAAACCGAAGTTCTTTATTTCAAGGATCGCACATTTCCCGGGCTTCTCGCCCTGGAAGGTCAGCTTGCGCCCATCAGGCAGCCACACCCGAATTTCCCCTTCCACAATATTGCTCATCGCCACGGCAGCCATTTTGAAGGCCATGGGAACCTGACGAAGCTTACGCGCCAGCCTTGGCGTCATGATCGGGGTATTAGCGCTTTGATGGTCACTCATGGGGCGATGAAATCCTGCTTAATCTGGCAACACTGGCGGGTACAGGCGGCTCTGGTTTGTCATGATATCGAGCGCCTTTTATAAATAATTTCAGGGCTTCCCAATGAATGCCTAAGACAACTTTGAACGTCAAGAACGGTATAGCAAAAAATGCTCGGGCCAAATTTTTGTCGCTCAGGGCCTCTCTCCGCAATTTAAGTGTGGCCAGATGATCTCGAACTGCATCAGAGTACTTGTTGATCGTCAAGGAGAACGTCTCGCCGCTCGTTCTCAGGGTAAACGCATATTGGCCTGAAACATCAAAGAAGGGTGAAACGTGAAAGATTTTGTTTGCCTCTTGGTGCTCAACTAGGTCTCCTCTAGCGGGAGCGATATAGCTATGGGTCTCGCCAAAGGTATTGTTTACCTCATAAATCACCGCCGCCAAACTACGATCGCAATGATAGACTAGGAAAACCGATATCGGATTGAACACAAATCCAAGAACACGCGGGAAGGTCAATAAATGGATCGGTCCGCCGTCATAGGCGATTTTTGCCCCGTTCAATCGGGCCTCAACCCAAGCGCGCAGGGGCGCACCAGTGCGATCGCCATGATCCTTGTCATAAAACGCGAGCGGCGCAAACCGATTGTGCGCCATCCACTTAAGGCCTTGAAACTGTGCGCCGGGGTCATCCACATCGATCAAAACCTGATATAGTACATACTCCAAGCGGTGCTCAAACGGCTGAAAGCGGACATGAATGGTCCGACCTCGCATGAGTCCAAGGTTCGTCCTATCGGTCACAATGCCACTTCTGTCTCACGCACCGTTTGATCCTGGTTCGTCAAAAACGAAGTTGATCGCGTTGGCGGCTCGCGCACAATATCGTCATCCACGAATGTCCAGGGGATTTGACCGCCTAGTTTCAGCGCAACCCTGAGACCGGCCCGCAATCCATCTTCGTGGAAGCCGTATCCCTGCCAAGCGCCGGCAAACCAGGTTTTCTGGACGCCTTGAATCGACAAAATTTGCCTTTGGGCTTGTGCCGCAAGGGCATCAAACTGGGGATGGGCATAATCGAAGCGTGCAAACACTTTGGTTGGATCAATGGGAGTTGCGGGGTTCAGGGTCACAAACAATGGGCAAGTCGCTTCTTGGCCTTGCAGGCGGTTCATCCAGTAGGTGAGCTCGATGGGCGCATCAGGATTGCCGCGCGACACATTCCAGCTCGCCCACGCCGCTTTTCGAGACGGCATATAGCTGGCATCGCGGTGTAGTACCGCCTCATTGGGTGCGTAGCGGACAGCACCCAGAATGGCGGTTTCTTGAGGCGTTGCATCCGCCAAGAGGGCTAGGGCCTCATCAGAATGGCAGGCTAGGATGACTTCATCGAACCGATGGGTAATCCCGTTTACCACCACATCAACGCCGCCAGCATCGCGGCGAATTTGGGTGACGGCAGCTCGCAAGTGGATGCGGTCTCCCAGAGCTTCTGCAAACTTCTCGACATATCGGCGCGAACCGCCCGTGACCGTGCGCCAGTTTGGACGTTCAAAATGGACGAGGCGATGATTATTAAAAAAGCGGACAAAGCTTGCCGCTGGATATTCCAGCATGCCTCGCTCAGGTGTTGACCAGATAGCTGCCCCCATTGGCACCAGATATCGTTCCAGGAAGCGCCGAGACAGCCCCAATTTGGCGCTATAGTCCCCTAAGCTCATGGTTTGCAGGCTTGGATCTTCAAGACCCCTCTGGGCCTGCACATTAAAGCGCAACATGTCGGCAAGAAGCGCCCAATGATTGAGGTCAAAAGCGTTGCGTTTCCAGGCAAAATAACCAGGCGCACCATCAGAACCCCATTCACTGCCAGGGCGGCCATCGCGCACCGAAAAGCTCATGTCGGACTGTTGGGTCGCGACATTCAAGGCTTCAAACAAGGCGATTAAATTTGGATAGTTAAGGGCATTATAGACGATAAAGCCGGTATCGACATCAAGCTGCTTGCCATCATAATCGACGGTTACGGTGTTTGAATGTCCGCCTAACCGCGCCTCCTTTTCAAACACGGTCACTTCGTGCCGATCTTTCAGGGCCCAAGCCGCAGAGAGACCGGTAATTCCTGTGCCAATGATCGCGATTTTCATCCTAGGTCTCCAAAACTAGTCTGCTTGAGGCCTGCTAGGGCATCCAAAGCACGCTTGCGGCCTTTTTCATGATTGACAATGGGCAGGGGGTAAGTTCGCCCCAGATGAACACCTGCCATGTGAAGCGTTTCGGTCGGACAGTCGAAGGGACGGTGAAGATATTTATTGGGCAGTTTCGCCAGTTCAGGCACCCAGGCCCGGACATAAAGACCATCTGGGTCGAATTTTTCCCCTTGAGACATGGGATTGAAGATGCGGAAATAGGGTGCTGCATCCGCCCCACAGCCGGCAACCCACTGCCAACCGGCTGCGTTGTTAGCAATGTCTGCATCCACGAGTGTGTCCCAGAACCAAGCTTCACCCGCGCGCCAATCTTCCAAAAGATGTTTCACCAAGAACGAAGCGACAATCATGCGCACACGATTATGCATCCAGCCGGTCTTCCATAATTGACGCATGCCAGCGTCGACAATGGGGTAACCTGTTTGTCCGCGTTGCCATGCCCGCAGCGCGGATGGATCGTTTCTCCAGGGGAACCTCCGGAATGGCTCTTTCCAGCTTTCGTGCGGGAAGTCCTCGTAGTGATAGATCAGCTGGGTGGAGAACTCGCGCCATCCCAGTTCAGAGAGAAAAACTTGACCGTCCCGTTGAAGGGCAGGATTGGCTTGCATCGCTGCCCGCACGCCATTCCAAACTCGGCGGATGGAAAGCTCTCCAAAGTGGAGGTGCGGCGACAGATAAGAGGTGGCCGGCTTACTTGGGACATTGCGGGCCTCACCATAACCGGAAATTACCTTGTCGATGAAGGTGTTCAGTCGTTTATTCGCACCTTCTTCACCGGGCTCCCACGTCTCGGCCAATCCGGTCGACCAATCAGGCGCTTTAGGAAGTAAAGCCCAGTCATCTAAAGGGTCTGTGCGGATATTTGGGTCGGTATGGCCTATGAGGGTTGGGGCAGGGGATGCAAGCTCTGCCCAAGCATCACACAGGGGTTTCGCTGCCCGAAAGAATGGCGTGAAGACCTTAAAGTTGCCGCCTGCTCCTGTCTTCACTTCCCAGGGTTCGCTAAGGACTTGCGCCTTGTGGCTGCCTACATCGATACCCAATGCTGTCAGTTCCGCCTTGATTAAGGCATCCACAGGGCGCGACCAGGCATAATAGCGTCTGTTCCAATGAACAGAGCGGGCACCCAAGGACCTTGCTAAAGCAGGTATCAATTGCCGGGAGTCGCCCTTTTGTAGAATCAAGCCAATCCCGTTCCTGGCAAGGTTCGCCTGCAGGCTGTTCAGGCTGTGGTGCAGCCACCACTTCAACGCACCGCCAAGTGGTCTGCCCAAGTGCTCGCCAGTTTCCAAAATATAGACTGCGCAGACGGGGCCGGACTGGGCAGCTGCAGCCAAAGCTGGATGGTCATCAATCCGTAAGTCTTCGCGAAACCACACGAGAGAGGGGCGCGCAGCAGGGGAAGGGCCGGAGAGGGCAGATTGCATGATACTCTCTACGTCGCAAGCATGGGGCCGGATTGCTGGGGGCTGTTCAAGACGAGGTCAGGCGATATCGGCAAGTTGATCAGACGACTTTACCAACACATAGGTCCCAGGCGCATCGCCAATAACCGCCACGCCATGATCGCCAGGCACGCGGGCGGGTACTTGCTCGCCGGAGCGTTCGCCCAACCATGACGCCCAATCTGGCCACCAAGAGCCTTTATGTTCGACCAGTTTCGCCTGCCATTGGTCAGAAGTTTCTGGCAGATCCTTCATCGTTTCCGGCGGCAA
Source organism: Maricaulis salignorans (assembly GCA_943372135.1). GTDB lineage: Bacteria > Pseudomonadota > Alphaproteobacteria > Caulobacterales > Aquidulcibacteraceae > Aquidulcibacter. Next base: position 180,146 of record CALRXH020000002.1, read on the forward strand.
CCAATGTTGATATTTTTTTGCCTCGGGGTGATTGATCACCCCGGCAATATGGCCAGACCCAGCGAGGATCATGCGAACAGGGCCGCCAAACAGTTTCGCCCCGCGATAGATAGACCGCCAGGGCGCAATATGGTCTTCCTTGGAGCTTTGCATGTAAATGGGCGTTTCAACGTCTTTCAGGTTCAAGCGATAGCCCGAAAGAGTCATTTCGCCTCTCCCCAAGCGGTTCTGCCGGTAGAAATTGTCCAGATAATAAAGGTGGAGCGCTTTGGGCATGCGCGTCTGGTCCGCGTTCCAGAATAAGAGGTCAAAGGGCTTCGGGTCCTTACCCATCAGATAATTATTGACCACAAAGGACCACACAAGGTCATTAGCGCGCAGGAAATTGAAGGTCTCGCCCATCACGGTGGCATCGAGCACGCCACCCGCATGCTCAATCTCATCCTTGATATATTGGATGGCCGCATCATCGGTGAAGACCTTGAGGTCGCCAGCTTCTTCAAAATCAGACTGGGAGGCAAAGAAGGTGGCGGAATTGACCCGCTTGTCACCGGTCTGGGCCATAACCGCCATGGTGGAGGCCAAAAGCGTGCCGCCGATACAATAGCCGACCGTGTTGATTTTGTCCTGACCTGTCGCCTGTGTGACTACGTCGAGTGCTTCATAAATGCCCAGACGGGAATAATCTTCAAACGTCTTTTCAGCATGTTCGACGCCCGGATTAAGCCAAGAAACCACAAACACGCTATGACCCTGCTCGGTCAGCCATTTCACCATGGAATTATCCTGGCGCATGTCCAGAATATAGAATTTATTGATCCAAGGCGGGAAGAATAGAATTGGCGTCGCAAACACCGTGGGTGTCACCGGATTATATTGGATAATCTCCAAGATTTCACCGCGATGAATAACTTTTCCCGGAGTGATGGCAATATTCTCGCCAATCTTGAAAGGCCGTTCATCTACCTGTGCCGGGGTGAGGCGCCCTTGACCGCGTTTGAGGTCTTGTTCGAGATTGGTTAGGCCGCGCAACACACTTTGCCCGCCCGTGCGCAGAGCTTCGCGCAGCGCGACTGGATTGGTCATCAAGAAGTTTGACGGCGCAAACGCATCTGCATATTGCTTATTGAAGAAGGTCGCCTTGCGGCGCGTCATATCGTCGATGCCGTCTACATGATCGATCAGGCCGGTGAACCAACTGGCCGTGTGCAAATAGGTTTTTTGTAAAAGATTGAACATCGGTAGCTTGTGCCAATCGGGATCAGCAAAGCGCTTGTCGGCATATTTCGGGTCTGGTTTGGCCTCTGTCGTGCCATCGTTCAAACTGGACTTAATGGAGTCCGCCCAAATTTCGGCAAAGCCCTGCCACAGCTCTTGATGAGCTGCCATCAGCTTCTCGGGATTGCCCGCAAGGCGCGTCGCCACATCTGCAGCATAAGGCGCAAGGCCATAAGGGTCGGCCCGCAGTGGGCGGGCCCCCTCAGCCATAACCCCGTCAACGGCAGTTGCACCCAGTGCGCCCATCCGGGACACCGCATCGCCTAAGTTCCTTGCCAGGGCTTCGAGGGAGTCGAAATTTTGGGCTTGCAGGGCATCCATCAAGCTCTCAGCTTCGCCCGATTTGGAGGGTGGCAGCTCAGACCCAGACTTTTGACGGGCCTTCTTAGCATCTTGGCCATCCGATTTCTGTTTAGCCATTATTCTTGCCTCGTCACTTCTGCCAATTCGCCACGATTATCATGATTTTATGCACTCGTTGACTTGCAGCAAACACCGCAGCGGCGCAATAAAACACTGTAGTGATTTGCGGTTGGAACTTCCACTGCTTATGGCTCTAAACCTTGAGCGGCACCATGACGCGTTTGAATCGTGATGTGCCTGCCGCTGCCCTTGATGTGACCTAGGAAAGTGCTGCGGCGATGCCGGTTGAAGAGACACCAGCCCATGTCCAACGCAGGCGCCGCTTGTTTCGCGCGCCGGTGACGCTTGCGCTGGGGCTTTTCTTTGTGCCGCTCAGCGCGTGTCAAACGCTTGGTCAGGAGGAAGGTTTTCTGCTAGACACGATCCGCTCTGCCAGCGCCGTCCTGAAGCCTGGGGATTATCCAGATTTAAGCAAAATACCTGATACTCCTAAGGATTTGCCGACAGAGAAGACGTGGGCAGACCTGCAGGCTAGTTTGCAAGCTGACGCCAAGATTGTTCAAGCCAATCCCGGTTCCAAGCCAATTGCCGCCGGTGAAATTGATCAGACGTGGGCAAGGGCAGAGAAGCAGGCAATTGAATCGAACTCCGCCTCGGCACAAACCATGCAAACTGACGCTGAGTCTGACGCGTGGGCTGCGGTTGCGCGAGCTAAAATGGAGGCGGATCTCGCGCGTCTGCCTCCAACCTAGTTTTGCGCGATCGAGCATCTACTCTGTTGGAACAGGGCTACTGCGCCCCAGATAATATAAAGGTATTCCGCCATGATCGGCGAATTTTACAAGATTAAGCGCCTGCCTCCTTATGTGTTTGAGGAAGTCAACAAACTGAAAGCCCGTTTGCGGGCAAACGGAACCGACATCATTGACTTTGGTATGGGTAATCCGGACCTGCCGGTGCCGGAACATATTGTGGAGAAGTTGATTGAGACGGCGCGTAAGCCACGTAGCAACCGCTATTCAGCATCGCGCGGTATTCCGGGGCTCCGCCGGGCCATGGCGGGCTATTATGAGCGCCGGTTTGGCGTCAAGCTAAATCCAGACACGGAAATTGTTGCGACTTTGGGGTCAAAGGAAGGCTTTGCCAATTTGGCACAAGCCATTTGTGCGCCGGGCGATGTGGTTATTGCACCAAATCCTTCCTACCCAATCCATGCGTTTGGATTTATCATGGCGGGTGGCGTTATTCGCTCCGTCGAAGCCCATAGCCCAGAGCAATATTTGGCAGGTATCAGCCGGGCTGTGCGCCATTCGGTGCCGCCACCGATTGCAATGATTGTGTGCTATCCCGCCAATCCAACCGCTCAAGTGGTAGAAATCGACTATTATAAAGAGGTCGTAGCGCTCGCTAAAAAGCACAATATGCTTGTGATCTCCGATATGGCCTATTCGGAAATCTATTTTGATGAAACTAAGCCTCCTCCAAGTATTCTGCAAGTTGAGGGTGCCAAGGACGTGGTGGTTGAAGTTAACACCTTGTCGAAAACCTATTCGATGGCAGGATTTCGCGTAGGCTTCGCTTTGGGCAATGAGCGGGTGATTGCTGCACTCGCAAGGGTAAAGTCCTATTTGGACTATGGGGCCTATACACCTGTTCAGGTCGCAGCGGTCGAAGCCCTGAACGGACCACAGGATTGTGTGACAGAGATGCGGACGATTTATAAGGCGCGTCGTGACGCACTGATTGACTCCTTCTCGCGGGCTGGCTGGGATGTTCCAGAGCCTCAGGCTTCGATGTTTGCTTGGTCCTTGATCCCTGAAAAGTTCAGAGGACTCGGTTCAGTTGAATTCTCCAAGCGATTGGTGGAAAAGGCTGGCGTCGCTGTCGCCCCTGGGGCAGGCTTTGGCGAGTATGGCGATGAATATGTGCGCATTGCTCTGGTTGAGAACGAGCAAAGAATTCGCCAGGCCGCGCGTGCCGTGCGGAAGTTTTTGACCGAGGAGAGTGGGTCGCTTTAGACCCACAATCCGATCTAGTGGTAATCAACGGGCCGTTATGCCTGATAGAGAGAGTTACATGGGTGTCTTGAGAATTGGGATTGCCGGCCTCGGTACAGTCGGTGGCGGCCTTCTAAAGCTGGCTTACGGGCAAGGGCCTTTGGCGTCGACCGTGAAAGTGACAGGGGTTTCGGCCCGCACCAAGGGCCGCACGCGCGAGGTCGATATTTCTGGCATTGCCTGGTTCGATGATCCTGTCGCGCTGGCCACCAGCCCTGACATTGACGTGTTTGTGGAGTTGATGGGCGGCCAGGAAGGCTCTGCAAAAGCCGCTGTTGAGGCCGCTATTTCGGCCGGCAAGCATGTTGTCACAGCCAATAAAGCGCTGCTGGCAGAGCATGGGGCGGCGCTCGCAGCCCTTGCAGTCAAGCATGGTACGGAAATTCGCTACGAGGCTGCGGTGGCAGGCGGTATTCCCGTAATCAAAGCCTTGCGTGAGGGCTTGGCGGCCAATCACATCTCTGCCGTTAGTGGCATCCTAAACGGTACCTGCAATTATATCCTCACCGAAATGGACCTCACAGGGCGCAGCTTTGGCGATGTTCTCGCCGATGCGCAGCGTCTCGGCTATGCGGAAGCCGATCCGACACTTGATGTCTCTGGCGCTGATGCTGGGCATAAGCTGGCCATTTTGTCCGCGATTGCCTTTGGTGGCGCACCTAATTTTCAGGCTTTGCGCCTTGAAGGTATCCAAACCATTGAACCAATTGATTTGGAGAGCGCTAGATTTCTCGGTCGCCGCGTAAAGCTATTGGCGAAAGCGGCCCGTGTGGGCGACAGCGTTGTTCAATCTGTACGCCCAACTCTATTGGCGCAAGATCACCCAATCGCGCGGGTTAATGGCCCCCTCAATGCGGTTGTGATCGATGCAGACCCAGTCGGTCGCTTGTCTCTCGTCGGGGCAGGGGCAGGGGCTGGGCCGACAGCTTCGGCCGTTGCTGGCGATTTGATCGATCTGTCGCACGAGGATTCGCGGCCCGTGTTTTCCGGTCCCGGTCAAGCCAACCAATTGACCGCAGCCACGGGTGGGCTTTTGGTTTCATCGAAATTCTATGTTCGTTTGCGCGTCCCCGATCGGGCTGGAACCATCGCGAAAATCACCGATACGCTGGCAAAGCACCTTGTTTCCATCGAAAGCTTCCTGCAAAAGCCCCCCGAGGATGCATCCCGTGTACCGATCGTGCTGACCACCCAGCCCATGGCAGAGCAGGATTTGTTGGACGCCTTGGGTGAGCTTTCTCGACTGGAGGTCCTTGTTGAGGCTCCAGTCTTGATGCCTCTGGAAGACTAATTACGGCCTGTTGGCTCGTTTATGATCTCTAGTAAAGTTGGACCTTTTATGACTGCAAACCTTCCCCCTGATATCGCCGCAGGTGCTTTGGCAGCTACCGAGGCCGCTGCAATCGCTTCCTATCAGGGCATTGGCCGAGGCGATGAAAAGGCCGCCGATCAATTGGCTGTTGACGCGATGCGCACGGGTCTGAATGCCATCGCTATGAAGGGCCGTGTGGTCATTGGTGAGGGCGAGCGCGATGAAGCGCCGATGCTTTATATCGGGGAAGAAGTTGGGACCGGAGAAGGCGCAGAGTTTGATATCGCGCTGGATCCACTTGAAGGCACAACCCTGACAGCGAAAGCGATGCCCAACGCCTTAGCCGTTTTGGCCATTGCACCCAAAGGCGGGCTTTTATATGCCCCAGATACCTATATGGACAAAATTGCGGTCGGGCCAGGCCTGCCAGCTGGCGTTGTCGATATTGATCGCACGCCTGCTGAAAACGTCATTGCTTTGGCGAAGGCCAAGGGCGTTCAGCCACAAGAAATTGGCGTCTGTGTCCTCGACCGGCCACGTCATAGCAGCATTATTGAGAGTCTTCGCTCTGTTGGGGCCCGCATTCATCTGATCACCGATGGTGATGTTGCAGGCGTGATCTACACCACGGACCCTGAGACCGGGATCGACCTTTATTTAGGTCAGGGTGGCGCGCCCGAGGGCGTGTTGGCTGCTGCAGCACTCAAGTGCGTCGGCGGTCAATTCCAAGGTCGTTTGGTTTTCCGCAATGAGGATGAAAAAGGCCGGGCTCGTCGGATTGGCATCACCGACTTTAATCGCACCTACCAATTGGACGAATTGGTCTCTACCGACGTGGTCTTCTCCGCGACAGGCGTGACCAATGGTGCGCTGGTTGCAGGCGTGAAAGCAACTTCCAAGGGCTTTGTGACCGAGACTTTGGTTTTGGACTCTGCTGCGAAGACCGCCCGTGTGGTCCGCACCCAGCACCTAGGTTAGGCGGATGCATGGCTCGTTTCTCGCAATAGAGTCGAGCCTAACCGGTCGGAGATGGCTTCAGCGTTTGCCGGATGGTCAGTCTGAAGCTGAGTGTGGTATTTTGGAAGAAGGCGTGCGTCGTCTTGGCATTGGAGCGATGCAAGCCAAGCTTCTGGTTGCGCGCGGGGCGGTGCCTGACACCGCGCTGCGCATCTTATCACCCAAGCTCAAAAACGAACTGCCTGAGCCCTTCACCCTGCAAGACATGGAGAAGGCGGTTGAGGCCATCCTTGCCGCTATACAGGGCCAGAGGGCCATCACCATTCTAGCAGACTATGATGTCGATGGCGGGACGTCAGGGGCTTTGCTTCTGAGTTGGTTCAAAGCGATTGGCGCGCGCGCCAATGTGTTTGTGCCTGACCGTATTTTGGACGGCTATGGTCCGAGCCCAAAGATTGTCAACAAGATCAAGTCCGGCGGCACGGATCTTCTGATTACAGTCGATTGTGGGGCGGCCGCCTATGCAGCGCTCGAAGAAGCAGCCCGAATTGGCTTAGATGTCGTGGTGTTTGACCATCATTTGATGCACGACGCGCCGCCGCCTGCCTTGGCTGTCGTCAATCCTAATCGGCAAGACGATCGCTCTGGCTTAGGTCATTTAACCGCCGCAGGTGTGGTCTTTGTGGCGTTGGTTGCCCTCAATCGTGCCGCGCGTCAGCAAGGGCTCTGCTCTGGTTGTGACTATGATCTGTTAAGCCGGCTAGACTTGGCAGCGCTTGGAACGATTTGCGATGTGGCGCCGTTAACAGGCCTCAATCGTGCCCTGGTGGCCCAAGGCTTGAAGGTTCAAGAAAGGTTGACCAATCCAGGCCTTGCTGCTTTGGCGGTGACTTCGAAACTTAAAGACCCGGGAAGCGTCTATGCGTCAGGATGGGTGTTTGGTCCTCGCTTGAACGCCGGGGGGCGTGTGGGGGACTCCTCGCTGGCGGTGCGACTATTGTCGACCGACAATGCAGAAGAAGCGTCGCAAATTGCAGAGGAATTAGAAGTCCTGAACGCCGAGCGTCGCGCCATTGAGTCAAATGTACTCGAAGAAGCCGTTGCGCGGGTTGAAAGCGGAGAGGCTGGACCGCTGGATGGGCCACTGTTGATGTTAGGAGCACCAGGTTGGCATCCTGGCATTATCGGTATTGTAGCCGGGCGCTTGAAGGACCGTTTCCATCGGCCAGTGATTGTTGTCGGTTCCGCTGATCTAGATGATCCCCAGGCAAAGGGGTCTGGCCGATCAGTACCAGGTATCAATTTGGGAGCGGCTGTTTCGGCGGCAGCACGTGATGGCGTAATTCTGGCTGGGGGTGGGCATGCCATGGCAGCTGGCCTTACCATGACATTCAGTGATCTGAAGTCGGTCCATCAGGATTTGGCCCGCCGATTGCAAACAGAGTCCGTTATAACGGGGACCAGCCGCGATCTGGCCATCGATGCGCTTGTTGGACTAGGCGCGGTAACGCCCGAACTACTCGATGCCATGCGCGACGTTGGCCCTTATGGTGCCGGCTGGCCCGATCCTGTCTTTGTTTTTGCGGACGTGCGTCCTTTTGCAGCTGCCCAGGTCGGAACCGGCCATGTACGCCTCCTGCTGGAGGATGGTTTGGGGAAAAAAATCAAGGCGATTGCGTTTCGCGCACTGAACACCCCATTGGGCGACGCGTTGATGGGACGCGAGCCCTTGCATGTCGTGGTCCGGCTTAGAAAGGACGATTGGCGCGGCGGAGACGCGATCGATTGTGAGATTATCGATGCAAGTCCTGCATCTTAGCAGCAATGGCTGCTTGCGTGTTGGCACCGGTCTTTGTATAGAGCGCGCCTCGCGTGTAAACTGCATGTGTTGTGGCTCCTTCGTCTATCGGTTAGGACGCCTGATTTTCAATCAGGAAAGACGGGTTCGACTCCCGTAGGAGCTGCCACTTCAGTTCAGCTAATCTTCTAAAAATTCGGCACATCGTTCCAGCACTTGTCCACAAGTCGCTGTCGCTTAGCGTCGCACTTGCCCGCACTCGCTGCCATGATGGTCGCCTGATTCGAAGGATAGAGACTCTATGGGCGATTTAGTGGAATTAGATGGGAGTGGCGGCGACAGCGGCAACATTATCAACGAGCCTTTCGATCGCGCGCTTGAGAGCCGCTACCTTGTTTATGCTTTGTCGACCATTACCAGCCGTGCGCTGCCGGATGTGCGCGATGGTCTAAAGCCTGTTCAGCGACGCATCGTTCATGCCATGGGTGAGCTGGGTCTTGATCCAGCAAGCAATTTCAAGAAGTGCGCAAAGATCGTCGGTGATGTGATGGGTAAGTATCATCCCCATGGCGACAGTGCGATTTACGATGCCTTGGTGCGATTGGCACAAGATTTCTCCGTTCGCTATCCCTTGGTCGATGGTCAAGGTAATTTCGGCAATATCGACGGTGATTCTGCAGCCGCCTATCGGTATACCGAAGCGCGTCTCACGGCCATTGGTGCCTTATTGATGGAAGGGGTTGATGAGGATTCCGTCCTTTTCCGCGAGACCTATAGCCAGGAAGACAGCGAGCCTGCGGTACTGCCCGCGGGCTATCCAAACCTTTTGGCCAATGGCTCGATGGGCATTGCGGTGGGGATGGCGACGTCGATCCCGCCCCATAATGCGGCTGAGCTGATCGATGCCTGCCTATTGCTGATCGATAGGCCTGAAGCGGATCTGGATGAAATTTTGACTCTGGTACCCGGTCCAGATTTCCCGACTGGTGGGATTTGCATTGAATCGCGCGCCGCCATCCGCGAAGCCTATGCCACCGGCAAGGGTGGCTTTAGAACCCGTGCGCGCTGGCACGTGGAGGATACCGGTCGGGGGACGTGGCGCATCATAGTTACCCAGACGCCCTATCAGGTCCAAAAGTCCAAGATTGTCGAGCGCTTGGCAGAGCTGATTGAAAACAAGAAGGCCCCGCTATTGGGTGACGTGCGAGATGAGAGTGCGGAGGATATTCGCCTTGTTCTCGAACCCCGTGCGCGTACGGTTGAGCCCGAGCAATTGATGGAGAGCCTGTTCAAGCTCACCGATCTTGAAAGCCGATTCTCGATGAACCTAAATGTGTTGGACGCCAAGGGTGCGCCCCGTGTGATGGACCTGATTGAGTGTTTGAAGGCGTTTCTCGATCATAAGCGTGAAGTCATTGTCGCTCGCGCCAATTGGCGGCTGCGTAAGATCGAGGCACGCTTGGAAATTCTGGCTGGTTTGCTGGTCGCTTACCTCAATCTCGACGAAGTCATCCGCATCATTCGCTATGAGGATGAGCCCAAGCAAGTCCTGATCAAGACGTTTGACCTAACCGACGTCCAAGCCAACGCCATTCTCGACACGCGTTTGCGCAATTTGCGCAAGCTGGAAGAGATGGAAATTCGTCAAGAGAATGAAGACCTAAAAGCCGAACGTGAAGGCCTCATGGCGATGATTGCGTCGCCTGCTTTGCAATGGGCGCAAGCATCAGAAGAATTGCGCGAAATCCAATCGGCATTCTCCAAAGATACACCACTCGGTGCGCGCCGCACGACCTTTGCAGACGCCCCTGTAGCCTTGTCTTTAAGTGCCGAGGCCTTTGTGACGCGCGAACCCATTACGGTGGTATTGTCGCAAAAAGGCTGGATCCGGGCGCTGAAGGGCAAGATAGATGACCTCTCGACCGTGAAATACAAGGATGGGGACGGCTATTACCTCTCGCTCCATGCCGAGACAACGGACCGGATCGTCCTATTTGCCACCGATGGTCGCGCCTTTGCCTTAGCTGGCGATAAACTACCCGGTGGCCGTGGGCTTGGTGAACCGGTGCGCCTCTCGATTGATCTTGGGGAAGAGCACGACATTCTGGCCATGTTCCTGCCCAGGCCCGATGGGGAGCGTTTGATTGCGGCAAGCTCTGGTTATGGCTTTGTGGTCAGTGATGAAGAATGTGCAGCAATGCGGCGGTCTGGCAAGCAAGTCTTGAACCTAGACGATGGGGCCAAGACAGCGGTGGTCGCGCCCATCCAGGGCGACATGGTGGCTGTGGTCGGCGAGAACCGCAAATTGGTTGTCTTCCAAACCGAAGAATTGCCGCGTATGGGCCGGGGCAAAGGCGTGAAGCTGCAAGCCTATAAGGATGGTGGGTTACTGGATGCATTAACCTTCAAGGCTGAAGAAGGACTGGCTTGGCTCGATACGGCTGGTCGTCGGCGCGATGTGCCTGACTGGAAAGATTATGTCGCCAAGCGCGCTGCCGCCGGACGCATGGTCCCACGTGGCTTCTCACGCTCGGGCAAGTTTCACGGCTAAGCCAGAAGCGGCTGCGCAGCCAAAATGGTGTTTTTCCGCCCAAGAGCCCTTCCAGCATTATCCTGCCGTGTGGGTCCCTAAAAGGCTGCGTTCAAGCGAACCGAAACCGGGATCGAAATACGGTCTGACTTATCGTTGGCCGCAGCCAAGCCCAATGCGGTTAGGCCGGTATCGATTTCAGACAGTTTAGAATTATACCGCACGCCCACTTCTGCACCAATTTCGGCAAAAGGCGCAAACAGATAGGTCGCACCTACATCCGCACCAACTACGTAAGTGACCTTGTCATCATACAAATTCCAAGTGCCAAGTGCGGCATTGGGGACAAGGGCTGTCGATGCAACAATTGTGGCGGAGAGCGCGTCCGTTTGCGTCGCCCCTGCACGCAGAGTGTAATAGGGGAACAAGCGGCCGCCCATAAATTGGCCTTCGAGCCATTGGCGATAGCCCAATTCAACGCCAACTTGCTTGAAGTCGCTGAAGGTAGCGGTCAGTGGGGTCAAACAAACTGGCCCGCCAGCGCCAATCGTTTCCACGCAGCCAATGTTGGCGCTCTTTCCCTCTGCTTGGCTGTAGGTGATTGCGCCAAACATTTCAGAAGTCTGTGTCAAGGCATAGCGCACCTCATAGGTGGCCTTCAAAGGGGCGTCTGAGCTGTCTTTGAAGTATGTCCCGCGAAGCCGCAAAATACCCGTCCCGGAAAGACCTGGATTCAGGGTCGTCAGATTAAGGTTCGCGCTCGATGTTTCGTCGATGATCTTGCCGCTGACGGGAAACTCATACCCAATCGAACCACCAAAAGAGAACGGGGAATCTGCCAGTACCGGGCTGCTTAACAAAGCAAGTGCAGGAACAACATAGGACAAGCGCATAACAGATGACTCCACTCGCAAAAACTCGCTATTTTGATTGTGGTGCGTAATGCTTAACGTTTTCTAACTCGATGCGTTCATTCGCCTTAACTGCTGGCAAATGCTTCAACAATTCCTAGGCTTAATCAAGTAATGGACTCAAATCAGTCCACCCCGAAGAGCCTAATGCTTCAATAGGTCGGAAGTTGGTCTTATAGGCCATTTTGCGGGAGCCACGGACCCAATAGCCCAAGTATACATAAGGGTAATTGTCATCCTGTGCTTGGCGCAGATGATCGAGGATCATGAAACTGCCTAGGCTACGATCTGCTTCGCGCGGATCAAAAAACGTGTAAACCATCGATAGTCCGTCTGCCAATGCATCGACCAACGCACACCCGACCAGACGGCCTTGCTCGCTATCAAGTCGATACTCAATGATGTGGGTCCGAACAGACGTTTCTTCCACCATTGCTGAATAATCGAATAGTGACATGTCCGACATGCCAGCCCCGAAATGGCGATCCCTTAGATAAGATAGAAGCAGGGCATATTGCTCATAGGTTGCATGAGCGGGCACCAAGCACGATACGATGTCTTGATTATGTGCAAGAACCCGCCGCCACCGTTTTGAGAAGACAAATTGCGCGGCTGGAACCCTAACGGAGACGCAGGCTGCGCACATATCGCAGGCGGGCCGGTAGGCAATATTTTGTGATCGACGAAATCCGGCATGGGTTAGGCTATCATTCAGCTCAATTGCATCGTGTCCATCGAGGGCGGCAAAAACTTTACGTTCTCGCCGCCCCTCCAGATACGGGCAAGGCTGTGCAGCAGTCAGGTAAAACCTGATATTCTTGGAAGCGGAAATCCTTCCTGCAGGTGAAATCGGGTCCGTACTCATTTGGGATGAGTTTAACAACCTTCCAAGTCTTTGGCCAACACTGGAATGGCCAAAACTTCATTAAGTCTGCGGAAGTTTCTACAATCCACTATCTGCAGGAAGGGGCGATGCTGCACGTTGCAGCACAATTGCGATGCGTCTGTTGGCTGCCTGATAGGGGTCGTCAGGAAAGAGGGGGTCAGACCCGGCCTTACCCGCAACTTGCGCAATCCGGTCGTCACTCAAACCTGCCGCTGTTAACACCCGCCGGGCTGAATTTGCCCGGGCCGAAGACAGTTCCCAGTTGGAATTGCGCTTATCTGGATTTGGTGCCGCATCGGTGTGGCCTGAGATGCTGACACGATTGGGTAGCAACTCGATAATACTGGCCGCCGCTTGCAAGATCTTGCGCGCGCGATCATTTGGTACTGTTGAGCCGGGCTCAAACATCGGGCGGCCTTCTTGGTCTACCAATTGAATTCGCAGCCCCTCTGGCGTTTGGTCGACAATTATGTTGCGCGACAACTCGGCCAGCTCTGGCATATCTTGCAAAGCTTGACGCAAGCTCATTTCCGCTTGCATGAACTCTGCTTCCTCGCGTTTCGCAATGGCGTCTTCGACGGCTTTATCATCTGCATCAGCGGCCCCTTGCCCATTGCTTTCGCCTGATTGGCTTGAAGGTTCACTTGCTGGTGCGGATGATTCAAAAATCGGTGTTGCCCCCTTCTGCATCGCGCCTTCCTCGCCCAGTGCCGTGCCGCCTAAAATCCCGCCGGAGCCTGATGTCGAAGCGGATACACTGGCAGGCGCGAAATAATCAGCAATCCCGCGCTTTTGCTCGGGTGAGGAGGTGTTGATCAGCCACATCAATAAGAAGAAGGCCATCATAGCGGTCACAAAGTCGGCATAAGCCACTTTCCAGGCACCACCATGATGTCCGCCCGCTATTTTTTTGATTCTTTTGATAATTATTGGCCGATTGGACGACATGATGTGCTTCTCACAGTGATAGTGTTGAGAAGTATGCACGATGTCGGTTAAGAGCAGGTTTGCAGGAATGAACAAATGACATTTGACCTAAGAGACTATCGATCTGCCTTGGCCAGCTTTGCCACGGGCGTTACAATCGTAACTGCCTTGGATTCTAAAGGAAATGGCCATGGCTTGACGGTCAATAGCTTTGCGTCAGTATCACTTGAGCCACCTCTCGTGCTCTGGTGTCTGGGCAATAAATCCGATTCCTTTGAACTATTCTCGAAGTGTGATGCTTACGCGATCAATATTCTTGCCGACCAGCAGGGCGATTTAGCGATGCGCTTTGCCGGTAAGGGCGACCAAAAGCTGGCTGCGGGCGAATATGCAGCCCTGGAGACGGGTAGCCCTGTTCTGCGCGACACAATCGCTGCCTTCGACACCAAAGTAGTTCAGCGTGTTGAGGCCGGGGACCATTTGATCTTGATTGGCCAAACCATGGCGTATCGACGCCATGAGGGCCAGGGCTTGGCTTATTTCCGCGGCCAGTTCGCCTCGACTTCTGCCTTGGTAAAGTCATGATCCAGCCGACACTTGCCTTCTTGGGACTCGGCGTCATGGGTGGCCCGATGGCTGGCTGGGTAGCCAAGAACGGTTATCCGGTTCGGGTCTGGAACAGAACTGCCGTGAAAGCTGAAGCTTGGGCGCAGTCCTATCCCGGTGAAGTGGCAGCATCCATCGCTGGGGCCGTGGCTGGTGCCGACTTTGTGATGGCTTGTGTTGGCGATGATCGTGACGCGCGCGCTGTTGCCCTTGAAGCTTATGTCGCCATGAAGCCAGGCGCTGTCTATATCGATCACACTACGACGTCTGCCGATCTGTCGAGAGAGTTGGCAGGGGCCGCGGCCAAAGCCGGCTTAGAGTGGCTAGATGCGCCGGTTTCGGGTGGTCAAGCTGGTGCAATCAATGGTCGTCTCACAGCTATGTGCGGTGCGAGCCTTGATGTTTTTGAGCGCGCAAAGCCTGTCTTGTCGGCTTATTGCGGCACTATTGTCCGGATTGGTGGGGCAGGGGCAGGCCAACTGGCCAAAATGGTCAATCAGATCGCTATCGCCGGTGTCCTGCAAGGGCTTGCCGAAGCGGTTACTTTTGCCAAAGCACAAGACCTCGATACCGACGCAGTCCTCGAGGCGATTTCCAAAGGCGCTGCGGGTTCTTGGCAGATGGAAAATCGCTGGGTTACCATGGTGGAAGATCGTTACAACTTTGGCTTCGCTGTCGACTGGATGCGGAAGGATTTGCGGATCGTTCTAGATGCTGCCCAAGCCAAGGGGCTCGATCTTGCCTTGACCCAGATGGTCGATGGCTATTATGCCGAAATCCAAGCCGATGGTGGTGGCCGTCTTGATACTTCCAGTTTGGCGAAACGTTTGACCTCTTTGAGAAAGCCTGACTGATGTTTTCCCTTTTGATGATGGCAGCCATTGCTGAGACCCCGACCCCTCATAAGCCGACAAATTTGTGTGATGGTATTGCCAAGATCGAATTGGCCACCTTGGACCGGCCGCTTGCATTTAAGTCTTTGGTGGCAACCGACTCCCGCCCGGCGCGGGTGCGCAACGCGCAAGGCGTGCTGACCGTCGAAAACCGACCGGTGACGGTTGTGAAGCCGCTGGAAGGTTTGGTCGATTGTCGGTTTGTCTATAATGCGTCGATCTCATTGGCCTGTTATGCCACCCCCGTGGTGGATGAGGCCGATGAGGCTGCTCTGGAGAAGGCCTTGGGCGATTTCTCCGACGAAGTCGTAAAATGCTTGAAAAATAAGAAGCTAACGCGACGCAGCGATGATTTTGGTTCAACCCCGTCAATCGCCTTTTCAGGCGGAGCGAAAGAACCATTTTATCAGATCTCGATGGTGGTTTTGCCCGATGTGTCAGATAAGCGTCGGCCCGAGCTTTTGGTTTTGGGGCCTGTTGAACTTCCGCCCGAGCCAGCCACAAAAACTGGCCCTGCTATGGCGCGAGAAGTGGCACCCAAAGACCTGCAGCGCTGAGGTCTACGTCGTGCGCAGCCGTCTTGCAGCTTCCATGGCCCAATAGGTGATGATGCCATCAGCACCTGCTCGCTTGAAGCAGGACAGGGCCTCCAGCCGCACGCGTTCGCCATCGAGCCAGCCATTGGCAATGGCCGCTTCCATCATCGCGTATTCGCCAGAAACTTGGAATGCATAGGTGGGAACGCCAAAGCTTTCTTTGACGCGGCGAACAATATCCAAATAGGGCATGCCGGGCTTGACCATGACCATGTCAGCACCTTCAGCAATATCGAGCGCCACTTCGCGAAGGGCCTCGTCACTATTGCCCGGGTCCATCTGATAGGTCTTTTTGTCGCCCTTTAGTGCGCCTTTAGACCCAATCGCATCGCGGTACGGACCGTAAAAGGCTGACGCATATTTGGCTGCATAGGACATGATGGCCACATCATGGAACCCAGAAGCATCCAAGCCCGCCCGAATGGCCCCAATTCGACCGTCTGTCATGTCCGAAGGGGCGACCACATCGGCCCCGGATTGGGCTTCCAACACCGCTTGGCGCACCAAAGCTTCAATGGTTGGATCGTTCAGCATGGTGCCCGCCTCATCGATCAGACCGTCATGGCCATGGTCTGTAAAGGGATCGAGCGCCACATCCGTCATCAGGCCCACATTGGGCGCTGCTCTCTTCATGGCGGCAATCACTTCGGGTACCAAACCTTTCGGATTAAAGGCCTCTGTACCCTCCCCATTTTTGAGTGCCGGATCGATGAAGGGAAACACCGCGATCATCGCGATGCCAAGGCTTTCTGCCTCTTGGGCCACCGCGACAGCCTCGGTTCGGCTATAGCGGAAGGTGCCGGGCATAGAAGTCACCGGAATGCGGCTTTCGGTTCCGTCGTGAACCACCATCGCCAAGATTAAGTCATTGACGCTTAATTGGGTTTCACGGGTCAGCCTGCGTCGCCAATCGGTCAAACGATTGCGGCGCATACGGGTGGCGGGGAAGGCGGCGGGGGGCAGATGTGTCGTCATGGAAGTATGTGTAGCGCCATAATTGCGAAACGGCTACGCTGCCCCGCATCACAGGATTCCCGCTATGGCCTACGACACAACCGAAGACCAAAATCTGATTATCGCAACCGCGCGCCGCTTTGCGAAAGACTCACTCGCCCCCCATGCGATGGCGTGGGAGGAGGCAGGCACCCTCGATCGCGCGACTTTACGGGCGCTGGCAGAATTGGGCTTTGCGGGCATTTATGTGCGCGATGATGTTGGCGGTTCGGGCCTCACGCGCTTGGACGCGGCGATTATTTTTGAGGAATTGTCGCGCGGGGATGTTTCCCACGCTGCTTTCCTATCGATACACAACATGGCTAGTTGGATGATTGATACGTTTGGCTCAGAAGATCAGCGCCAACGCTTTCTGCCCGCTTTGACCAATATGGACTTGATCGCCAGCTATTGTTTGACAGAGCCGGGCGCAGGCTCTGACGCTGCGTCCTTAACCACCACAGCGCGACGTGACGGCGAGTATTATGTCGTCAATGGTACCAAGGCCTTTATCTCAGGCGCGGGCTTTTCTGATCTTTATGTCGTGATGGTCCGCACAGGCGAGGCAGGTCCACGGGGGATTTCCACCCTGTTGGTGCCAAAGGATGCGCCCGGTCTGTCGTTTGGCAAAAATGAGAAGAAGATGGGCTGGCAAGCCCAGCCGACCGCACAAGTTATTTTCGAAGATTGTCGTGTCCCTGTGGCCAATCGCTTGGGCGACGAAGGCCAAGGCTTCACCTTTGCCATGAAAGGCTTGGATGGCGGACGGCTGAATATTGCCGCTTGTTCCTTGGGCGGTGCTAGCGATGCGCTGGAGCGCGCCTTTGCCTATGCCCACGACCGCAAACAATTTGGCCAAGCCTTGTGGAACTTCCAAACCACGCAATTCAAGCTCGCCGATATGGCAACGGAATTAGAGGCAGCACGTGTATTCCTGCGCCATTCAGCCGCCGCATTAGATGCCAAAAGCCCGGAAGCAACAAAATTATGCGCCATGGCGAAACGATTTGTCACAGATATGGGCTTTCATGTCGCCAATCAGGCGCTGCAGATCCATGGCGGGTACGGCTATCTCAAAGACTATGAGGTGGAGCGCATCGTTCGGGACTTGCGGGTGCATCAAATCCTTGAAGGCACCAATGAGGTCATGCGCGTGATCATCGCAAGGGAAATAGATCGTGGTTTTTAATGCTCAGTTTGGTCGTCGTGCCCTGTTAATCGGTATGGGTTCTGCCTTGGGGACAGGCTTGGTTTCAGCTTGCGCTTCGGGGCAGGCTGTCCCAGTCGTTAGCCCCCAAGCAGAAAGAGGTCGGTCTATGACCAAGCCCATCATCATCGCCCATCGTGGTGCCTCTGGCTTTCGCCCCGAACACACCTTGGCCGCCTACCAACTCGCCATTGACCAAGGTGCGGACTTTATCGAGCCAGATTTGGTTCTAACCAAGGACGGTCAGTTGATTTGCCGGCACGAGAATGAAATTGGCGGCACCACGGATGTCAGCACGCGCCCTGAATTTGCTGACCGGAAGAAGGTGTATGTGATTGACGGGGAACGCTATGAAGGCTGGTTCACCGAAGATTTCACCTTAGCCGAGATCAAGACCCTGCGCTGTAAAGAGCGGCTACCGCAATTGCGGCCCGGCAATATGGCCTATGACGGCCAGTTCGAGGTGCCGACCTTTGAAGAAGTGCTCGAGCTTGCCAAACAGCAAAGCGCGCGGACCGGCCGCACGATTGGTGTTTATCCCGAAACCAAGCACCCCACGTGGTTTGAGGGCCTGAACCTATCGTTTGACGCGCCTCTGCTCACCCTTATCCGGCGCTTTGGATTGGACGCTGCGGATGCACCCATCTTCATCCAAAGCTTCGAAGTTACCAATCTCAAGCGCTTGCGGGGCAAAACCAAAGCACCATTGGTGCAACTCATGGCAAAGGATGGCGGCCCGTTTGATCTGGATAAGGCAGGCGTCACTTATGCCAGCATGGCGACTGCCGCTGGCCTGAAAGAGATATCCACCTATGCTAGTGGCGTGGGACCGGAAAAAACCCTGATCCTGCCGCGCGAGGCCAACAATAAAAGCCTAAGCCCTACAAGTTTTGTGACCGATGCTCATGGCGCGGGTCTCGTCGTGCATCCTTGGACATTCCGGGCCGAGAATTATTTTTTGACGGAAGACTACCGCAGAGGCAAAAGTGCCGACCCAACCTATTTGGCCCAACATGGCAACCTGATCGCCGAAATTCAGGCCTTTATGGCTGTCAATGTAGATGGGGTCTTTTCCGACTTTCCAGGCATTGCCGTTGACGCTCGGGCGACCCGATGAGTGAAGCTGCTGCCCCGCCTGTATTGGTTTCAACGCAGGGTAATTTGGGCGTTTTGACCTTAAATCGTCCAGACGCACTGCACGCGCTCGATGGTGAGATGGTCAAGATCATGACCGAAGCTTTATTGGCTTGGTCTACTGACCCTGCGGTTGCAGGCGTCATGGTCGATCATGCGGGGGCTCGCGGGTTTTGTGCAGGCGGCGACATACGTATGTTGGCCGAGAGCGGGGCGAGGGATGGGCTAGAAGCGCGTGCCTTCTTCTATCACGAATATCGGCTAAACCATCTGATTGCCAATTATCCAAAGCCTTATGTCGCGATCCTAGATGGCGTCACGATGGGGGGCGGGGTTGGCATTTCGGTGCATGGGCCTTTTCGGATTGGTACGGAGCGGACATTATTTGCCATGCCAGAGACGGGCATCGGCCTCTTCCCGGATGTTGGGGGCGGTTGGTTCCTGCCGCGGCTGGCGGGCGAGATCGGGATGTGGCTCGCGCTAACGGGCACCCGCTTGAAGGCCGCTGATTGCGTTGCCGCAGGTATCTTAACCCATTTTGTGCCGAGCGAGTTGCTTGATGCCGCAAAAGCACAGGTGGCGGGCGCGATGTCGACCCATATGCCTCTGTCTGCGCTTAAGTCAGGGCTGGCCGCTTTAGAGGAAGAGGCAGGCAGACTGCAGCATCTCACGCCTGACACAATCGCCACTATCAATCGCTGTTTTAACCGCAACAGTGTCGCGGCGATCATGGAGGCTTTGTCGACCGACGAGAGCGATTGGGCAAAGGAACAAGCCCGCATGCTTGGTCAAAAATCGCCCCAGACCTTGAAAGTCGCTTTCCGCCAGTTGCGGCACGGCCGGGCTGCAACCAATTTTGCGACCCATATGGCGATGGAATATCGCATTGCCGCGCGCGTTGTACGGCGACATGATTTCCTCGAAGGGGTTCGCGCCGTCATTATCGATAAGGATCAAACACCAAAATGGCAGCCTGCGACCTTGGCAGAGGTTGATGACACCTTGCTGGATGCGATTTTTGCCCCCCTAGAAGCGGGGGAAGGCACAGAATGGGAGCCAATCACATGGTAGACATCGCATTTATCGGCCTAGGGGCCATGGGCTCGGGCATGGCAGCCAATTTGGCTAAAGCGGATCATCGCGTGCGCGCCTATGACCTGATACCAGCCTCACTAGAAGCGGCAGTAGCCGCCGGATGTGAGGCTGCAGCCTCTGTCGGCGAAGCCGTTGCCGGTGCAGCCTTTGTGGTGACCATGTTGCCAACCGGGGCGCATGTGCTGGATGTCTATCACAATGGCGAAGGCGTATTGGCCCATGCAAACCCCGATGCGGTTTTTATCGATTGTTCGACCATTTCGGTGGCAGACGCCCGCACTGTTGGGGAACTTGCCCGTGCGCGCGGCTTTTTGATGTGTGATGCGCCCGTATCGGGTGGGGTGGCTGCTGCTGCTGCTGGTACCCTGACTTTCATGGTTGGCGGCACGGCAGACGAATTTAAAAACGCCCAGCCTATCCTGCAAGCGATGGGCAAGGCCGTCATCCATGCAGGCCAATCGGGGGCAGGGCAGGCGGCTAAGATTTGCAACAATATGCTGCTCGCGATCTCTATGATCGGGACATGTGAAGCCTTTGTGCTCGCCGAAAGGCTTGGTTTGGACGCCAAAGCCTTCTTTGAAATCGCCTCTCAATCCTCAGGTCAGAGTTGGTCGATGACGAGTTATGCGCCGGTGCCGGGATTGGTGCCTCAAGCCCCATCAAACCGAGACTTTGCTAACGGATTTGCTGGAGAGCTCATGTTGAAAGATTTAAGACTGGCATTGGACGCAATTCACTCGGTCGGCATGACTCCAGCCTTGGCTTTAAAATCAGAGGAAATTTATAGTGAATACATCGTTAAGTATAGACCCAATCGTGACTTTTCTGGCGTTATAGATATGCTTCGCAACAAGTAAGTTTCATTTTAACAAGATATTAGCGACTTTGCCTTAAGCTCGTTTCAAACGTCGAAGAATACGGCGGGAGAAAAAAATATGGCGGGTCAATCACTACAAAATTCAGTTAGCGTACTGATCGAGGAATCGAGCTTAACAGAATATCGTCGTTCGCTGTCATTGGTAGAGCGGCTACATCGTCAGTTGCTAGATGTCGTCAAGGACGACTTGGATCGTGCGGGTCATGTTGATTTGACCCCGGTTCAGGCGCTTTTGATTTTCAACATTGGTGATGCGGAATGGTCTGCGGGTGAATTGAAGTCTCGTGGCTTCTATCTTGGCTCCAACGTTTCATATAATTTGAAGAAACTCCATGAGCTCGGCTATGTCGAGAGCGATAAGTCTGTGCACGACAAGCGTCAAATCCGATTGCGTCTCACCCAGGCCGGCGGCGAGCTTCGCAGACAGTTGGATATGATGTTCCAACGCCACGCGGCAACCTTGAGCCCGGTCGGCGGTGTCGAGAGCCCGGATTTGGTTGCTTCGAACAAGACGCTGTCCCGGTTAGAGCGCTTCTGGGCCGATCAAATCCGGTTTCGTTTGTAAGCGCCGCATAGCTTTCTCAATCAAATTGCCGCTATCGGGGTTACGGTAGCGGCTTTTTTGTGTCGAAGTGAAGGTTTGATCTGTTGGATGCGACATATTGCCTATGGCTTTGTGTCCACTTTCGTCTACTTGAAGCGGAAGGACATAATGGAACAACTCTTACGATGAGGGGGTCGCAAGGCCCGGCTTGCTATGAATTACGAAAGAGCCTTCGAAAGGGCCGTAGCGGAAGTTCACAATGAAGGTCGGTATCGGGTTTTTGCCGATGTTAAGCGCGTCCAGGGCCAGTTCCCCCGTGCACGCCGCCGGATAGGGTCTGGCTCACAAGAGATCGTGATCTGGTGCTCCAATGACTATCTAGGCCAAGGGCAACACCCCCGAGTTCTCGCAGCCATGACCGGGGCGATAGACGATGTTGGTGCAGGTTCGGGTGGAACGCGTAACATCTCCGGCACCACCAGTTTCCATGTCGACTTGGAGTTTGAGTTGGCCGATTTGCACCACAAGGAAGCTGCGCTTCTCTTTACCTCTGGTTATGTTGCAAATGATGCCACCCTGTCGACCATGGCACGCATCTTGCCTGGCTGCACTATATTTTCTGATGAGAAAAACCATGCTTCGATGATCGAAGGCATTCGTCGCTCCGGCTGTGAGAAGCGCGTGTTCCGTCACAATGATGTCTCCCACCTTGAGAGCTTGCTTGCACGTGTGCCGGAAGATGTGCCGAAGCTAATCGCTTTTGAAAGCGTTTATTCCATGGATGGCGATGTGTCGCCGATCCACACGATTTGCGATTTGGCCAAGCGCTACAATGCCATGACCTATCTCGATGAGGTTCATGCTGTCGGCATGTATGGTGCACGCGGAGCGGGCATTGCGGAGCGGGACGGAGCCTTGGATCGGATTGATGTTATTGAAGGCACGCTGGGTAAAGCATTTGGGTTGATGGGGGGCTATATAGCTGGCAGCCACGCTTTAGTAGATGCGATCCGCTCTTTCGCGCCGGGCTTTATCTTCACGACATCCTTGGCACCAGTTCTGGCTGCTGGCGCGTTGGAAAGCGTCCGTATTTTGAAAAGTCCGGAGGGCACGGAGCTACGGCTGCGCCATCAGCGTCAAGCTAACTTGCTAAAGCGCTTGTTTTTAGAAGCGGGTTTGCCGGTGATGGATAGCTCCAAGTCCCACATCGTGCCACTTTTGGTCGGTGATGCGGTCCAGTGTAAGGAAATCTCGGATCGCCTGCTCCAGGACCATGGGGTATATGTTCAGCCGATTAACTTCCCGACGGTTGCGCGCGGTACGGAGCGTTTGCGCTTTACCCCCAGCCCGTTGCATGACGATGGTCTATGTGAAGCTTTGGTGCAGTCTGTCTTGGATGTGTGGCACACCAAGGTGCGGAGCCAGGTCGCCTAGATATGGCGAGGGATGCGGAGCCAGACCCACTTTTAAGGCAACTGGCAGCTCGTGAAATCTATATTGAGCGCCAGTTTCGTGGGCCTTATGCCCAGATACGTGCAATCGATGGGCCGACGGGCATAGAAGTGGCAGTAACAACGCCGTCGAATGCTGCGCAATTTGACCAAAACCGCTTGGCTTTGCGTAAGTTAGGGCGCTGCCTGATTGCACAGGGTTATCTGGTTTTAAATGATCAAGGCCATACGGCGGGTGCCCTGTTTGAAAAAGGAGCAGAAGTGTCCAAAAGCACACACCCCCCTTTACCAAAGGGTGGGATTTTTACCTAGAGCAACCCGTCACGATCTTGATCAGATAGAGAGATAAAGCGGTTGCTCCAATTGGGGTTGAGAGCGTAACCTTGTTTAATTTGAACCAGACGCGCTTGTCTGGCGACAGTCCAGCCCTTTTGCGGCAATAAGGAGGGTGCTGTTGGTGGTTTCAAACAAACCAATAGCAGGGGGGGAGTGGATCGCATAATAGCTGGTCTGTGAGGACCGAGCCAGAGTTGATCACCCCTCTTTTTTTCAATAAGCCTGAACGAAAAAGCATGAGCTACCCATCCCGACTTTCTACAGCAGCGAAACCTCTGACTTAAAAGATCAGCCAGATAGTCAACCCCCCATTGGTTCATTTGGCTTGAAAACCGTTCCTAAAAAATGAGTTTCAGAGGCAATACGCCCCTTGGAGGTTTAAAAGGTCCTTGCCCTGTTGCATGCGACGCCTAGGTTCATGTAGAACGGGGCTAAATGGAGAAACTTCTGCAATGACTTCACTCGCTGAACGACAAGATACTGTAAAAAAGGATTTTTTTTCGGCCTCGCTGGGTGCGAAGGATTCTAAATTGTCGGCAGCAATTCAGGAGGAGCTCCATAGGCAGCAAACCCAGATTGAGTTGATTGCCTCGGAGAACATAGTCTCTCGTGCGGTTCTTGAAGCTCAAGGGTCAGTTCTGACCAATAAGTATGCCGAGGGTTATCCCGGTCGCCGCTATTATGGCGGCTGTGAATTCGTCGATGTTGCTGAAAATTTGGCGCTTGACCGCGCACGGGCTTTATTTGACTGCAGCTATGCTAATGTTCAACCTCATTCGGGTGCGCAAGCCAACCAAGCTGTCTTTATGGCGCTATTGAAGCCAGGCGATACATTCCTTGGGCTAGACCTTGCAAGTGGTGGTCACCTAACGCATGGCTCACCAGCTAACCAGTCGGGCAAGTGGTTCAATGCGATTTCTTATGGTGTTCGTCCAGATACCCACTTGATTGATTATGATGAAGTAGCGGCTTTAGCAGAAGAACACCAGCCAAAGGTGATTATTGCGGGCGGGTCGGCCTATCCGCGTCAAATAGACTTCGCGCGCTTCCGCGAGATTGCCGATTCAGTCGGGGCATATTTCATGGTTGACATGGCCCACTTTGCAGGCCTGGTGGCTGGTAGAGCTCATCCAAACCCGATAAATTACGCCCATGTTGTTACGACCACAACGCATAAGACGTTGCGTGGCCCTCGTGGTGGCATGATATTGTCGAATGATGAGGCGCTGGGAAAGAAGTTTAACTCAGCCGTGTTCCCAGGCTTGCAGGGCGGACCTTTGATGCATGTGATTGCGGCTAAGGCTGTGGCCTTCGGCGAAGCTTTGACGCCTGAATTCCAAGCCTACGCACGCCAAGTTGTTGTCAATGCGCAAGCTATGGCGGCAGCGGTGAAGATGGGGGGTTTTGATCTGGTATCAGGAGGTACCGACACCCATGTTGTCTTGGTTGATTTGCGGCCGAAAGATCTAACCGGTAAGGCCAGCGAGGCCGCTTTGGAGCGGGCTGGCTTCACCTGTAACAAGAATGGCGTGCCATTCGATCCAAAGCCGCCTGCGACAACATCTGGCGTGCGGCTTGGATCGCCTGCTGGCACAACACGTGGCTTTGGTGCCGAGGAATTTACCTGGATTGGCACGAAGATCGTGGAAGTATTGGATGCGCTTGCCGGAACACCAGATGGCAACCCAGAAGTGGAAACCCGCGTGCGTGGCGAAGTTGAAGCCATGTGCGGCCGCTTCCCAATCTACTAAGGCTCAGGTGAAGCGAGGAAAAGCCCTCGTCTGTAATGCGAGCGAAAGGATAGTCCATGCGTTGCCCATTTTGCGGATTCGCTGACACGCAGGTCAAGGATTCCCGTCCGGCAGAGGATGGAGTTTCTATTCGCCGTCGCCGTCAGTGCCCCGCTTGCGGCGGTCGCTTCACAACTTTTGAGCGCGTGCAGTTGCGTGAGTTGAAGGTAATCAAACGTGATGGCACGCGTGAATTGTTTGATCGCGACAAGCTTCACCGGTCGGTGGCGATTGCCTTACGAAAACGCGAAGTACCCGAAGAGCGCATCGAGCATCTGATCTCGGGGATCGTAAGGCGTTTGGAGACTTCTGGCGAGACAGAGATTGCCACCAGTACGGTTGGTCAGTTCGTGCTCGATGCTTTGGGCGAGACTGATCCAGTTGCCTTTGTGCGATATGCCTCTGTTTATCGCGATTTTCGGGAAGCCGAAGATTTTAACCGCTTCGTCGATGACGAGTTGGGTGCGCTGAAGGAAAGCCTCAAGCGTCGTGGTAATGTGAGTGATGATTAAGGTGGCCAAAGGTCGCCCTAACATCACATTGAAGTTGGCGACCAGTCTAGATGCGCGCATTGCCACGGTTACCGGGGCGAGCCAGTGGATCACCGGCGCGGCATCGCGCGCCGAAGTCCATCGCATGCGGGCAGCCCATGATGGTGTGCTTACCGGTATTGGTACTGTGCTGGCCGATGATCCTGAACTCACCGCCAGACTGGACCCGTTGCCTGAACGTCAACCTTGGCGCGTTGTCCTCGACGGGAATGCGCGGTTACCGTTATCGAGTAAGTTGGTCCAAACTGCGGAAAAAGTAGGTTTAATCTGGTTCACCGCTGTGCCTGTTCCGACCGAAAACCGGGCTGGGTTAAGCCTGGTCAACCATCATCTCGTTGGGCGGCGTACATCCCGGGCTTCTGGTTTGGATCTGCATGAAGTGTTGGCACTACTCAACGCCACCTACAATATAGAGACTTTGATGGTGGAAGCGGGGCCAATCCTGTCGACAGCATTCATGCAGGCAGGGCTGGTTGATCAAATCGCATGGTTTCGGGCCCCCTTGCTTTTGGGCGGCGATGGACGGCCTGTGTTTGAAAGCCTAAACGTCATGGAATTGTCACAAGCTTGGGTTCTCGACCAGATTGGCCAAGAGCAGTTTGGTCGAGACGTCCTTGACCGCTACGTCCTTAGCCGAACTTAGAAGGTAGTTTGATGTTTACAGGGATAATAACCGATATTGGCACTATCATCGCGCGAGAACAAAGGCCGGAAACCGATGTGATCTTCACGGTCGATAGCGGCTATGACCCTGCAAGTCTGGCCCTTGGAGCTTCGGTTAGTCACCAGGGGGTCTGCCTGACCCTGATCTCCTTTGAACCCAGCCCTATTGGGTCACGTTGGCGGGTCCAGGTCAGTCAGGAGACCCTGGGAGTAACCTGCGCCAAGGATTGGCAGGTAGGAACGCAAGTTAATCTTGAACGGGCCCTCAAAGTCGGTGATGAATTGGGTGGCCATATGGTTTCTGGACATGTCGACGGCATTGGAACCGTCATCGCGGTGTCACCGGAGAACGAGAGCCACCGGGTTTTGATCAAAGTACCTGAGCCCTTGGCCAAATATGTTTCGTCCAAAGGCTCTATCGCGGTCGATGGCGTGTCTTTGACGATCAATTCAGTAGATGATCTGGTTTTTGGCATCAATATCATTCCCCATACCTGGCGGGTGACAACATTGGGTCGATTAAAGTTCGGTACACGTGTAAATCTTGAAGCCGATCAGATTGCACGTTACGTGGAACGCATTCTATCTCGTAAAATCTGACAATTGTTTCACCATCTTCAACCCGGGACTTGGCTATGACACTTTTTTTCGATCCGCCCCACCTGCTGATTGTTGTCGGCGACTTTTACGCGAACATAGCGGAAGAATTGGTAGCAGGTGCCGCTGAGGCGATAAAGGCCGTCAACGGCACCTATGATGTGATCAAGGTGCCAGGTGCCTTCGAAATTCCGGCCGTTATTGCCCACGCCGATCGCGCCTCCCATCGTCCAGCTGGCCGTCACTATGACGGATATGTCGCTTTGGGCTGTGTCATTCGCGGTGAGACGTCCCACTATGACTACGTCTGTGGCGAGAGCGCCCGGGCTTTGATGGATCTGTCAATCGAAGGCCTGCCGCTTGGCTATGGCATCTTGACGGTCGAAAGCGAAGCTCAAGCTCTCGTTCGTGCCAAGCGCGATCAAAGAAACAAGGGCAGGGATGCTGTAGTAGCTTGCCTTACCATGTTGTCTGTCAAGCGGCGCTTGACCATGGGCGGCGTATGAACCGTACCAAGCCCTCGTCAATCACCGACGCTCGCCGTGGTGCGCGTCTGGCAGCTGTGCAAGCGCTCTATCAAATGGAGATGTCCGGCGGTGGCGTGAAGTCGACGGTGCGCGAGTATTTGGATCATCGCTTGGGTAAAGATACTGAGACAGGTCCCCTTGAGACGGCAGACGTTGATTTCTTCCAAGCGCTCGTCGAAGGCGTTGTCGCAGAGCAAACGTTAATCGATGCTTCGATCAAGTCCCGGCTGGCTAAGGGATGGCGCTTAGAGCGTATTGATTCGATTGTGCGCGCAGCGGTGCGGGCGGCGGCGTTCGAACTTTTGCGTCGTTCAGATGTTCCCGTTGCAGTTGTGATCGATGAATATGTTGGTATCGTAAATGCTTTCTTTGATGGTCCCGAAGGTGGGTTCACCAATGGGTTGCTGGACCGTTTAGCGCGTGAGCTTAATGTCAACGAGCTCCGGCAGCTGACCTCCTGAGCAAGTGGTGTCCAGTGTGGAACAAGCATCCCCAGAGTTTAACCTGATTGAACGGCTCTGGACTCCACTTGCCCGCGCTACCCCAGGGGCATTCGGGCTTAGAGATGATGTGGCCCACATACCAGGCACCCCCTTAGGCCATGTTGTGACCTGTGATCAGGTTATTGAAGGTACGCATTTTCTGCCAAGCGATCCTATGGCTTGGGTTGCCAAACGTCTGGTACGGCGCAATTTGTCGGATATCATCGCCAAAGGCTGCAAGCCCATCGGTGCCTTCTTGACGCTGGCTTGGCCGAAGAACCGCAGTTACGCGCAATTGGCCGATTTTGCTGAAGGCCTGGGCCAAGACCTTTCAGATTTGACGGGAGCTTGCCCGCTTCTTGGCGGCGATACCAGCTCGACCAATGGCCCTTTGGTGGCTAGCCTTATCCTGATTGGCGTGCCGCTTTCGCCTTCAGGGCTGCCCATTCTTCGAAGCGGCGCGCGGCCTGAAGACCTGATATTTGTGACGGGAACAATTGGGGAAGCCTATCTGGGTCTGCAGGTTCGCTTGGGTCTGATAGACGGGAAGGGGCTGGAAGGCGCGGTCGCTACAGCTATGGCCCCCGCGCCACCGCCATTAACAGTTGCCCCGATCATCGCGACCCACGCCCATGCCAGCATCGATATCTCAGATGGACTTCTGGCCGACGCTGGTCATGTCGCGGTATCTTCGCAACTGTCGCTGCAACTTAACCTTGAGCAAGTACCACTTTCCTCAGAGGCGAGTGCTTCTTTGAAACACGCCGCGGACCCTCTCCAAAGCCTGTTAAATCTTGTTACAGGTGGTGATGATTATCAAACTTTGGCCTGTGTCGCACCAGATAAGGCTTTAGCTTTTGTTTCGAAGTTTGAGGCCTTGGGGGTTAAAATTACCCAGATTGGCATCTGCCGGGAAGGTCATGGTGTCGACCTCACTTTTAGCGGCCAGGCGATTGCTTTGCCTATCCGCACAGGCTGGCAGTTTAGCGATGCATGAATGCGGCTTGTTCAATTGATACGAGCGTGACCCTGAGACCTGGTTTGATGGCAGTAACAACTGCGGCCACAAGCTGCACAGTTGCGGCCCGATCAAACGTATTAGGGCCTTTGCCTTCAGGGATCGGTTTACGCCCGGTCGCCCGGGTAATGCCATCGCGGACAAGGAAGTGCTGTTCACGAACATAAGTCGCAGCCGTTATATCCGCCATGTGAATTTTCAACGTCACAAAAAGATAGTTCACTAAGGCCCCGTTGCGTGCAATCGGCAGCACAACATTGGTAAGCTCAGCCACAAGTGGTTCTCCACCTTCCTCAGACTTAGATTTCGCGGCTTGGGCACTACGCGGCAGTAAAATAGGTCCCAGTACCGAAGCGCCGGCAGTAGCAAAACAAAAAAGAAGGTTGGTTCGGCGTGTTAAATTGTTCATTTGGTTTGTCTGCCACACGAATGTCGATGATTAGTTAATTCACAAGCTCTTTTGGAGTTTACTGACAAGGATTTCGCGAAACCGGCGCGGCACATTGCAAGCGGCGCAATCGCCCCCTAAAGAAGGCAGACCATTAAAGGGGGTTCATGCGGAGAGCGGGAGACAAACTGCCGCCTCGGATGAACCGGGAAACGAAAAGAGGTAAAACATGGATGTCAGCGTCATGAGTGTGGTCGCGGCAATTGGTGCCGGGGTCATTGCGTTGATTTACGGCTTCATCACCGTTCAACAGGTTCTAAAAGCAAGTCCGGGGAATGCGCGCATGCAAGAGATTGCTGCTGCCATTCAAGAGGGGGCAAATGCATATCTTAACCGCCAATATACCACCATCGCCATCGTTGGTGTGGTCATTGCGATCCTTCTAACTTTCTTATTCACCATTACCACGTCACTTGGCTTTGTGGTTGGTGCCGTTCTTTCAGGCCTGGCTGGCTATGTAGGGATGCTGGTGTCTGTTCGAGCCAATGTACGCACGACCGAGGCTTCGCGTAACAGTCTGGCGGCAGGGCTCTCTATGGCCTTCCGCGCTGGTGCGGTAACGGGCATGCTGGTTGCCGGTTTGGCTTTGATCGGCGTGGCTGGTTACTATTACATCCTGACGCAAATAATGGGACTTGAGCCAACGAGCCGCAAGGTGATCGATCCGTTGGTTGCTTTGGGCTTCGGGGCCTCCTTGATCTCCATTTTCGCCCGTCTTGGCGGCGGTATTTTCACCAAGGGCGCAGACGTTGGCGGCGACATGGTCGGCAAAGTGGAAGCAGGCATCCCAGAAGATGACCCTCGCAACCCTGCAACGATTGCAGACAATGTCGGGGACAATGTTGGCGATTGCGCTGGTATGGCGGCAGACTTGTTTGAAACCTATGCGGTGACTTTGGTTGCCACCATGGTTTTGGCCTCTATCTTCTTCAAGGAAGCAGGCGCAGCCGTCATGATGTCCTTGCCGTTAGCCATCGGTGCGATGGCGATCGTTACCTCGATTGTTGGCACCTATTTTGTCCGGTTGGGCAAAGACAACAATATCATGAACGCCCTTTATAAAGGCTTGATTGCTGCAGGTCTTCTGTCGGTGGCGGGGCTCTATGCTGTGGTTCAAGCCACTGTAACCCAGACCTATACGACAAGCGGTGGCGTAACCATTACTGCCATGAACCTCTTCTTGTCGGGTGTTATTGGCTTGGTTGTGACCGCTGCAATCGTGTGGGTGACCGAATATTACACTGGCACTGACTATCGTCCTGTGAAGTCGGTGGCTCAGGCTTCGGTTTCTGGCCATGGTACCAACGTTATTCAGGGCTTGGCTGTGTCGATGGAATCAACCGCCCTGCCAGCTCTGATCATTGTGGGCGGCATTCTTGCCACCTTCAACTTGGCAGGCCTGTTCGGAATTGCCATTGCGACCACGACCATGTTGTCGGTTGCCGGGATTATTGTGGCACTCGATGCCTTTGGCCCGGTAACAGATAATGCTGGCGGAATCGCTGAAATGGCCAATTTGCCGCCCGAAGTCCGTAAAACAACAGATGCGCTCGATGCGGTGGGTAACACCACCAAAGCAGTGACCAAAGGCTATGCTATTGGCTCTGCTGGTTTGGGTGCGCTGGTTTTGTTTGCCGCCTATACAGAAGATTTGAAATACTTCTCCAGCAACCCGGTCGAGTATCCTTATTTTGCTGGCGTAGACGTCAGCTTTGACCTCTCAAATCCTTATGTGGTTGTCGGGCTGTTGATTGGTGGACTGTTGCCTTACTTGTTCGGTGGCTGGTCTATGACCGCCGTCGGCCGAGCAGCTGAGGCTGTGGTGCAGGAAGTTCGTCGCCAGTTCCGTGAAATTCCCGGGATAATGGAAGGGACGGCTAAGCCAGACTATGGCCGTGCAGTGGACATTTTGACCAAAGCAGCGATCCGCGAAATGATCGTTCCGAGCTTGCTGCCGGTGCTGTCACCAATTGTACTCTTCTTCGCCATTAACATGATTGCCGGGAAAGCTCAGGCTTTGGCGGCGGTTGGTGCGATGTTGTTGGGTGTGATTGTCACGGGTCTGTTCGTTGCCATCTCCATGACTTCTGGTGGCGGTGCATGGGACAATGCAAAGAAGTCCTTTGAAGATGGATTTGTGGACCGTGATGGGGTCAAGCACATGAAGGGTTCAGATGCCCATAAGGCTTCTGTAACCGGCGACACCGTCGGTGACCCCTACAAGGATACGTCCGGCCCTGCAGTAAACCCGATGATCAAAATCACCAATATTGTGGCTTTGCTCTTGTTGGCTGTATTGGCTAATCAAGGCTAGGCGATGAACCTGTGCACATCTGGTTTGAAGTAAACTAAGATGTGCACCTATGGGATTGAATTCGCAGCTGTTTATTTTATTTTATGGCTTCTAATAAAGTAGGATAGACCCTAGTCGTTTTATGAAAGTCCCGGTCGAAAGGCCGGGACTTTTTTGTCTGTGGTTTAACTTCACAGAGGATCGTCAGAATTTAGCCGTCCAAATCGCAGCAAAGTGCTTGGCCAAGCCACAATGGTTGATTAGGCTGATCTGAAAGACGCAGATGAGGAGAGTTGTGGTGGGGAGAGGTCGGTGTTCGAATGAGCCGAACGCATGCGAGATCGCCCGCCAACAGATGGAGCTACCCTATGCAGGTGCAGGAAGCGTCTGCCCGCGCTGTGGCAGCCCGGTAGTAGCCAGTTTAGAGCCTGCAGACCAAGAAGACCTGCGCTTTTCACAAAGCGCACCGGTTCACACAGCGGCGTTGCCAGAGCCAGTTCGAGAACGAGAAATAGAGCCACGTTATCTGTCCCGTGTGGATCGCGCATTAGGGGTATCATCAGGTTTCACCGTGATGCGCTTAACCCGTTGGGTTGTGATTGCTGCATTGCTGGTCTTGGCTGGTTTCATTACCTGGCGACTTTGGGGACCAGAGCAGGATCCCAATGTCGGGGTCGACCGTTCCGGCTTATCTGCGCTGACAGACGGGCTGGACATCCAGCAGATTTCGCCACCCGAGATGCGCCGTGTCGATATCTCCACGCAGGCGCGCGTGTCGCCCGATTCAAGGAGCGCGGTTATCATGTTGCTGGGCCCTGACACAATTCTCGATGTCACTGGACGCATCCAAATTGGTGGACTTGCTTGGCTGCGTATTACCCTGCCGACTGATCGTTCGCGTTCAGGCTTTATCCGCGAGGATATGGTAGCCTCACTGGGCGAAGGCGACGGCGATTTTTCCAGCCTTGATCCGCTGGCTGGCAATACTGTTAACGGTTCCATCCTGCCAGTTAACCCGGTCCAAGTTGGTGCAATGGCTTTGGTTCAACCGATGACCTACCAAATTGTGGAGCCTTCGGCATCCATCCATCAAAGCCCTGCATTTGAAAGCCCGCAGATGGGTCAAGTGGCCAGTGGTATGCTGGTCATGGTTGTAGCGCAGCAAATGACAAAGGGGCTGTCTTGGTATCAGGTTCAACTGACTAATGGCCAAACGGGATGGATAAGCGGCAATGCGGCTGTGCTTGCCCCACAAGGCCCAGGAACAGCTGCAACCGTTGCAAATGAACCAAATCGCGAAGCGAGCTCAACGCCTGTGTCGAAGACTGAACCCGAGATTCCCGCTGGACCGATGGCTGTTAGCGTTGGGACCCTGATGCGCGTCGAGACGCCAACTGCCAGTTTGCGGGCACGGCCTGGGGCGGCGGGTGATGCCGAGCTGGAAGTCTTGCCAGCGGATACATTGATGTTGGTTGAAGATGTTACCATTGTTGCCGGTATGCCGTGGTATCAGGTCACGTCGCCAAAGGGTATTCAGGGCTGGTTATCTGGGCGCACCCTTCTTGCAGAACAATAGGGTTTGCGCTGTTGCTCTAGCTACTTCGCCCCTGTTGCGGTGACGCAAGTCCTGATAAACTACAACGTGCAACACTGATTGCGCCCAAAATGCCCAACCCGCGTAATACGGAAACTAAGTCTATGTTTTTAGAAGAGACTCAGGCATCGCAAACCATGCGCCCACGTGGCTCGGGAGGAGCACGCGGGGTCTTGCTGATCATGGGCGCGATCGGCATCGCCGCTTTGGTGATCCTCGGTTCCCTTTACGGGTTTAAGGTGATGTTTTCGGCCCAACAGAGCGCGATACCGAGGTTGGAGGGACCGAAATCCTATAGTGCTTTGGGGCGCACCGAGGTGCGAAAGGAGCCGGATCTGGCGGCAGCTATCGCCCTGGTTCTAAAGGAAGGAACCATTGTTTCAGCACAAAGTGTTGGCGTTAAGGCCGGTGTTGAATGGCTATCCCTGACCGCTGTGGATGGTGCAAAAGGATTTGCGCCCAAAGCTTTGTTTCGCGAGATTGAGCCGGCTAGCACGAGCAACAAGATTAGTGGAGGGGTACGCAACATCGTTACTTCCGCGCTTTTGAACCTGCGCGAAACCCCGTCCATGTCTGGCAAGATTGTTGGTACTGTCGACGGCGGTACCCGCCTCGTGTCTGATGGATCGGTCGAGGCCGAGGGCGAGTTGTGGATGCGGATCCCGCTGGATGGTAACACGATAGTTTATATCCTCCAGCGATTTACAACAGCCGATGATGACGTCAGCGGCAATGACGGGATCGGCGCGGACAATGCCGCTATCGGGGCTGTGGGCCGTGCCATCCAGATTGCCAATGTACAAGCTACACCTCTGCCCAATTCCCGAATTGTCCGTGCGCTGCAACCTGGTGAAGTGGTGCGTGTTATCGGCCAAACCAACTCAGGTATTGCTTGGTATGTGTTGCGTCTCAATGACGGCAGCCAAGGATTTGCTCCAAAGGTCGCTATCAGCATCGATGGAGGAGCCTCGCGCTGGGTCTATCCTGACGGCACAGAGGCACCAGGCCCTAATGTACCCCAAGGCCAGACTGAGCCGATTGATCCGGCTAGCTTGCTACAAATGAATGGCTTCAACAACGCTACCAACGGGATTGGTGGGCAAGCAGCAGGGGCTAACACGACTCCGGCCGAAGCATCTGACGGCGTTTTGCCTGTCACGCCGACTGCGCCAACAGCATTGCCATCTAAAGCGGGTCCTCCACCGTAAACAGTAGATAGAGGATGGTGAAGCGATACCGTTTAGCCGCTGACGTTTTATGGATTGCTCCTAAAGCTACGATAAACAGGTTCTATCATTCGTGTTTCCACTTTCTGGAGTCAGTCCCTGACACCCTGTCTGTGATGTCAGGTAAAGGTATAAATCCATTGTCAGGATAGACCAGATCTGGACCGCCCCCATCAAAACAGCCGATCGACCCGTCGACGTATTCGCTAAAAAAACCCACTAGCCGATGTTATGGGCTGAGCAGGGGCTCGAGTGATCTTCGCCCTCAAGCCTGTTATCGCCTCAAAAAGGAAAGGGCGCTTTTTGACACAAGCGGCAAAGCTGGCACTGCACATGGGCCGTCTTGAGGTGCCATTTTGTCATAAAAAAACTTGGGAGAAAGATAGCGATTACAACTTGTCTTTAATCGAACCTTGGATGGCGCCTGTAGTCGGGATCTGCGACCATTGTCGGCGTTGGCTCAAGCAATATGGATCATTCCTGCAATTGGTTCATACGGTGGTTGTCAGCTCGGCCGGTGGATCAGATAGCGTGCGCGAGCAAGCCGATCAGGATATCGTCGGTGCGTGAAGCTTGTGTGATTTATGATTTCTGGCCAAACCATCTTCAGGCCTGCCATAGAGGTTGAGCGGGCGAGACTTCTCCTCACAGTAACGCCAGATCAGACTGCTTCGCTTTGAGCAGAACGTGCTCTCATTTTGTTGTGCGCGCAACTTCGAACCTAATGGAATCGAAACGTGCGCTACAAGCTTGTGTCGACCCAGATGCGAATTAGATGATGGGCGATCGCAATAGGAGGCGGCGCGCGTAGGGTGACACCGTCGCGTGTGCAGCCTGCTTCTGACAAGAGTTGTCGTGCCTCATCGCGGCTGAACCAGATAGCTTGAGATATCTCATGGGTGTCAATGTTCAGGTCGAAACTCTCGACTTCTGCAATCAAGCCAATCATCAATTGAGAAGGGAATGGCCAAGGTTGGTTTGCTACGATGCGTGCACTGGTCATCTTGACCCCAGCCTCTTCAAACAGCTCACGCGCACAACCTTCCTCTATCGTTTCGCCAGGCTCGATAAAGCCGGCCAGTGCTGAGATGTATCCTGCCCGAAAGCCGATGCCGCGGCCAAGCAAGCATTGATCGCCTTTGACCGCCAGCATGATGGCCACGGGGTCTGTACGAGGGAAATGTTCAGTTTTGCAAGCCGGGCAAGCCCTTTTCCAGCCGGCTTCAGCCATATGGGTGGCCTCACCACAATTGGCACAAAAGCGATGGCGGCTGTGCCAATCCAACAGTGCTTTAGCGGTCCCGGCAATGGCAAGGTCGGCCATGTCTAAGATGCTGGCTGCCATGCGCATGTCTTCGGTGTCGCCCAGACCC
Source organism: Maricaulis salignorans (assembly GCA_943372135.1). Classification (GTDB taxonomy): domain Bacteria; phylum Pseudomonadota; class Alphaproteobacteria; order Caulobacterales; family Aquidulcibacteraceae; genus Aquidulcibacter. The sequence goes on from CALRXH020000002.1 coordinate 215,459, forward strand.
TGCAATGGCCCATCATTCCAGCCAAAATTCGTAGGCAGCGTCGTTGCAAAGGTCGCACGGCCCTTTTCATCTAAACCCATCAGGATGGGCTGGGGGCTCGATGGGGGCAGAAAGGAAGATCGACCCGTACTTGCCAGCCGCAAGAGCTTTCGTGCCCCTGATGATGGCGATTGCTCGATGAGTACCGGCCGGCCATCTTGAAGCAGAATCAGATCGGTATCTGGGTGGTTGAGTAAGTGTTCCATCTTTTCGGCATCGCGGCGCAACGCACTGGCGCGGTCGAGAGGAAAAGCGGTGAAGGGGATGAAGTAAGGAGATTGTGCCATAGACAGCACCTGAACTGGCCCGCCTGTTTTGGTCAAGCAAGATTTGTCACCGACTAGCACCAGCTGCATCCACAGGATTGCCGCGATTAGCGCTTGAAACTGGCGGTCTGAGTTGCGATATGGAGTGTGGAGATCGGCGGTGGACGTAGTCCTCGCCAATTCGGTCAGGTCCGGAAGGAAGCAGCCGCAACGAGTTTTGCTATGGGTCGCCGTTCGGTCTCCACCCTTGTACCTGTGCGCACCCACAGTTTGGAACCCCAGTATGGACGAAACGGATCTTGGCGGTGAAGGTGATCGTCCACAGTCTGGAGCAACTACTGGGTACGACCAAGTTGGTGCAGAGCCTGACTCGCTGACCCTTTCAATGTTTGGTGAAGCTAGGGAGGTCCTCTCAAGTCCGGTTGCAGGGCAAGTCACGCAGCCCTATTTGGTGCTGGCGCGCAAATACCGTCCCCAGAGATTTGAAGATCTTATCGGTCAAGAAGCTATGGTTCGCACCTTAACCAACGCGTTTGCCTCGAATCGTATCGCCCATGCCTTCATGCTGACAGGCGTACGTGGCGTTGGTAAAACCACAACCGCACGCTTGATTGCTCGCGCGCTTAATTATCAAACTGCGACAATTGACCGGCCCTCAATCCGGCTGGATCCGCTCGGCAGCCAATGCGAGGCGATTACGCGTGGTAATCATCCAGATGTATTTGAACTAGACGCGGCCTCGCGCACCGGCGTTGCCGATATGCGAGAATTGCTAGACGGCGTCCGGTATGGGCCGATTGCAGCGCGTTATAAGGTCTATATCATCGATGAGGTGCATATGCTGTCTAAGAGTGCGTTCAACGCGCTTTTGAAGACCTTGGAGGAGCCGCCTCCGCATGTAAAATTTATCTTCGCGACAACAGAGATTCGTTCTGTCCCTGTCACCATTTTGTCGCGCTGTCAGCGCTTTGACTTGCGCCGCATTGAGCCTGTGGTTCTTGCTGATTATCTGAATTCAATTGCGCACCGTGAAGGCACACAGATCGCCAGAGATGGTGTTGAGTTGATTGCACGGGCAGCTGAAGGTTCTGCACGCGATGGTCTATCGCTATTGGATCAAGCCATCGTCCAGGATCAGGGCAATGGCGTTACTGGCGCTGCAATTCGCAACATGTTGGGGCTGGCAGATCGCACCCGTACGATGGACCTCCTAGGGGCTATTTTAAAGGGTGATGCAAAGAGCGTGTTGCAAGCCTTTCGCGAACAATTTGATTTGGGGGCTGATCCATGTCTTGTCCTTCGCGACTTGATGGACTTAACTCACGAAATCTCGCGCGGCGAAGTCTTAGGTGCGGATTGGCATCCGGCGGGAGCAAGCGACCATATCAGTCTGATGAAGGCCTTTGCGTGCAGCACAACGCCTGCCGCTCTAGGGCGGCTGTGGCAATTGATCCTAAGGGGCTTTGAGGACTCGGCCCGCGCACCCGATCCCGTGCAAGCTGCAGAGATGTGTTTATTACGCGCCTGCGCGGCCCAGCAGTTACCGCCGCCAGAGGATCTGGCCCGACTTTTGATTGGTCACCCTCTGGGAACGGCTCAAGCAGTGCCATCGACTCCGCAGGGGCCTAGTAATAGGCCCGAGGCTTTTCGGGCCTCGCAAGCAGGACTACCTGCGCAAGCCATCGAGACCTCTAGCTTGTCCTCGATGCAGGTGGTGTTGAGCTTTGAAGGCTTGCTTGAGGCGCTAGAGGATGTTCGCGAAATCGTATTGGTGACAGAGTTGGAGCGCTTTGTTCGTCCCGTCAGTCTAGAACCAGGCCGTCTTGTGATCGAGCTCTTGCCCAATGCGCCGCTGGACCTTCAAAAGCGCGCCGTGGAAGCGCTAATTGCCCTTACAGGCGATGACTGGCTGGTTGAATCAGGTTCAGGTGGTCAGGAGAGTATTGCCGAGCGCAACAAACGCCAGGAGGTCGAGCGGGTAGATGCTGCCAAGGAGACCCCGGAGGTGGCAGCCGCACTCAAAGCCTTTCCCGGAGCGCGTATTCTCAATGTTCGCGCCGCTCCGGTGCTGGAAGTGGCTTTAGAGGCTGTGGCTGAGGACAGTGACGAGGATGACGAAACCTTGACCAGCAATGTCCTGTCGGTGGACTTTAACCGCCGCCGCGTTGGTGACTAGCATATAACCCGGGATAACATCATATCCCGACATGACAGGACAAGAGCGATGAAAGACCTTGGCGGATTGATGAAGACGATGCAGCAGATGCAGTCTAAAGTTGCAGATGCGCATAAAAAGATGGAAAAAATCGAAGCCGAAGGTAGCGCCGGCGCAGGCATGGTGAAAATCACCAGCAATGGTGAAGGCAAGCTCCTCTCGATCTCTATTGATCCCAGCCTATGCGTGGCCGAGGATGTTGAAATCCTGGAGGACTTGATCAAGGCCGCCTTTGAAGATGCCCGCAAGAAAGTGGAAGCCAGCCGCAGCGCGATGGAAAAGGACTTGATGGGTGGTCTGCCTTTGCCACCAGGCTTCAAGATGCCTTTCTAATCATGACGGATCGGAATGTGCGTACCAAACGTGCCACTGCGAGCCCGGAGATTGAACGCCTCGTCTCGCTTTTGGCGAAGCTACCCGGGCTTGGGCCGCGTTCTGCACGTCGGGCTGCTTTACATCTCTTGAAAAAGCGCGATGTGTTGATGCAGCCACTCGGACAAGCAATGGCCGAGGCGGCCGAAAAGGTTAAGGCCTGCCATCGTTGTGGCAATCTGGACACCCAAGACCCCTGTTCGGTCTGTACGGACTCCGCGCGCGATCAGAGCACCTTGTGTGTGGTCGTTGACGTCAGTGATCTTTGGGCGCTGGAGAGGTCTGGAGCTTATCAAGGCCGATATCACGTCCTGGGCGGGGTGCTATCGGCTTTGGATGGCGTCCGTCCCGAGGATTTGCGCATTGGAAGCCTCATGGCCCGCCTTCAAGAAGGCGGCATTACTGAAGTCGTTTTGGCCCTGGCCGCCACGGTTGAAGGCCAAACCACAGCCCATTATTTAGCAGACCTGCTAGCTGATAGTGGCATTGATACCACCAAACTTGCCCATGGCGTGCCGGTGGGCGGAGAGTTGGATCATTTGGACGACGGCACGCTGCTGGCGGCCTTGAAAGCACGCCGCAGCGTCTAACATCTTCAGGTTTTAGCCGGTTACCACATCAAAGGTGAGGCCAGCGCTCTTTATAAGGCGTGCGCGAAGTGCTGGGCCCATCAGGGCTCCTGGCGTCCAGATCCCCCCTGACGCATCCTTTGCCTCGTTAATAAGGCACAAAGCAGACTCAGCGATCATCTTCGATGTCGAGCCATAGCCCGGATCACGGTCGCCAGTGACGACCACGTGCACCTCTGCGCCTGTATCGGATTGCGCGATAAACAGCACATCATAATAGCCGGTTTCACGCTCTTCCCTGGAAGGACCTTCGCCGGGCTTCGGCCCGCCTTCGCCGCCAAGGCTCTTGTCGCCGGCAATGGCATTTGCCATGGCCTCGCCCTTTTCGCCCGGCCCCGTCACCATCATTTCTTCGTATACCAGGTCAGCGCCATATTTATGGCCGAGTAGGGCATTGGTGCGGTGCACATTACGGGTGTTGATCGGAGCCATTACAAAGGGGGCGACCCAGACGCCCATTTCTTCATCCAAATAGGGCTTCATGCCATGTGGCTGGGTTGGGCCGTCAAAGCCTGGCGTCAGCGCAAACGGGTTGCGCAACAAGTCCAGTACACCGGGCTCGCTCATGGCGGCGGCCATGGTAGCTTTCAAACTCGCAGCCGTGCCCCCCGAGAAGGTACCTTTCATCTTACGAACCCGACCTTTGACCTTAATCGCAGGACTGCCAGTATTGGCGATCATCGCCTCTTGCGCCATTTGCACGCCCAGATCGAACGGGATAGAATCAAAACCACACGAGAATACGATACGGGCACCAGAGGCCTTGGCAGCTGCCTCATGTGCATCAATCATCTTGCGCATCCACGCAGGTTCACCACACAAGTCAACATAGTCTGTGCCATACATCGCGCATGCGGCAACCAAGCCATTGCCATAGAGTTGATAGGGGCCAACGGTTGAAAGAACCACCTTGGTTACGCTTACCATTGCCTTCAAGGACTCTGCATCATCACTATCGCAGACAATAAGCGGGGTATCCTTGGGTGCACCAATGTCGTCTCGGACCTGCGCCAGCTTTTCTATGTTACGCCCACCCATGGCCCAGCTGACGCCCTCTGGATAGGTCGATGCAAGATACTCAGCGACCAATCGGCCGGTAAAGCCTGAGGCACCAAATACGATAACATCAAATTGCTGGCTCATACCGCTCTCCCTAAATTCAGTCCCCGTGTTTGGCGCGGAAATCGCGTGAGGGCAAGAGCATAATCGGCTAGTTTTTAACGCCTTAGCTCATTTCCGCAGGCGCAGCGGCTTTGAGCAGCACCCTCTCCGTTCGGCTCGGAAAAAGAGCCAGAGCGAGACTTAGCCCGATCGGGAGCAGCCCCAAATTACCTTGGCAGACGGGGTACAGCCAAGCCAGCTTTCGAGTGGTACAGGTCTCGCCAAGCACAATGCGACCGCGGCGCTACCAAATTGGTTTAAACGCGAGCATCGCCTTAAACATCCAACTCTTCTGCGTAGCGGGCATTTTCCTGGAGCCACTTAAAGCGCAGTTCGGGCTTGCGCCCCATCAGGGTCTCAACCAATTCGCCAACACTTGGCAAATCGCCTTCAGGGATCACCAGTCGCGCGAGAGTCCGTGTGGCCGGATTCATTGTGGTAACCTTCAATTGCGCTGGCATCATTTCGCCTAAGCCTTTAAAGCGGCCGATTTCGACTTTGGCGCGGGGATTGAAGGCAGTTTTCAGCAACTCATCCTTGTGCGCGTCATTCTTGGCATAGACGGTTTTACCTCCGTGGGTGAGACGATAGAGTGGCGGCAAGGCGACGAACAAGCGCCCTGCATGCACCATTTGAGGCATCGCGCGGAAAAAATAGGTGGCAAGCAACGCTGCTATATGAGCCCCATCGACATCGGCGTCAGTCATAATTATGACGCGTTCATAGCGCAAATCCTGCACCCGGAACTTGCTACCCGGTGCGACACCCAGGGCAAGGGCAAGGTCAGATAGCTCTTGATTGCCGGCCAGCTTGTCACCACCAGCGCTGGCTACGTTCAGGATCTTGCCGCGCAGCGGCAGAATGGCTTGGGTATTGCGGTCACGTGCCTGTTTGGCGCTGCCACCGGCTGAATCGCCTTCGACGATGAAGATTTCCGTGCCCACCGCGTCCTGGCGCGCGCAATCAGCCAGCTTGCCAGGCAAGCGTAATTTTCGCGTGGCGCTTTGGCGCTGAACTTCTTTCTCTTTTCGTCGCTTCAGTCGATCATCGGCCTGTGCAATCGCCCAGTCGAGTAGGCCTCGCGCTTCACGTGGGCTAGCGCCCAACCATTGATCGAATGGGTCGCGGATGGCGTTCTCAACAATGCGGACTGCTTCTGCTGTCGCTAACCGGTCTTTGGTCTGGCCAACAAACTCTGGTTCTCGAACGAACACACTAATTAGGGCTGCCGCGGTGCCAAAAACGTCTTCAGCGGTAATTTGTGCGGCCTTCTTGTCGCCTACCAACTCACCATAATTGCGCAAGCCCTTTGAGATAACATTGCGCAGGCCTTGTTCATGCGTGCCGCCCTCTGGTGTTGGGATGGTGTTGCAATATGACAGAAGGAAGCCATCACGGTCGCCAAAACCACGCACACCCCAAGTCATGGCCCATTCAACCGCCCCATGGCCACCAGATTGGTTGGTGCGCCCGGCAAATATGGTGGTAGTGACTGTTGGCGCTTCGCCAATAGTAGTGTGAAGATAATCCGCAAGACCATTTGGGAAACACAACACTTCTTCTAGGGGTGTGGAATCGCCCGAGCGGATCCGCTCGGGTGAGCATTTCCAGCGAATCTCAACACCCCTAAACAAATAGGCCTTGGACCGCGCCATTCGGAATAGGCGGGCTGGATCAAGACTCGCACCCTCACCGAAAATATCTGGATCGGGGTGAAAGCGCACTACTGTCCCACGACGATTATGGACAGGGCCTAAGTGTTCGATCTGGCCCTGGGGAATGCCGCGTGAGAACGCCATGCGGTAAAGCCGCTTGTCGCGTGCAACTTCCACTTCAAGGCGATCGGAGAGCGCGTTGACGACCGAAACGCCCACGCCGTGCAGACCGCCGGAGGTCTGATACGCCTTGTCTGAGAATTTCCCGCCTGCATGGAGTACGGTCATGACGACTTCAAGCGCAGACTTGTCGATATATTTCGGATGCGGGTCGATAGGGATACCTCGTCCATTATCTGAGACGGCGAGGGCTCCATCGGCCTCTAGGGTTACTTCAATCCGTGTTGCATAGCCGGCAACGGCCTCGTCCATGGCATTATCGAGTACCTCGGCAAACAAATGGTGCATTGCGCGGGCGTCGGTGCCGCCGATATACATGCCGGGGCGCTTGCGAACAGGCTCTAACCCTTCAAGGACCTCGATATCCTTGGCGGAATAACCCGAGGTAGCTGCAGATATACCCGTTTGCTCTAAGTCATCAAACAAACTGGATTTTGGAGCGGCATTGGCAGCCATTCGGAGAGATTCCTTGAATTGTGATGCGAACAAAAGCGACCTGATAAGGGCTCTTGTTCGGCTTGTGGGTCAAGCCTTTGTGTTGGTTGACGCGGGCTTACGTTCCCTTCACGGACATCTTGCGCTGCCCCAAGCTCTTGGGTTGAATAGCATAACGGTAATTTCAGGGCTTGGGCAGCCCCGGTGGTATCCTAATGCCCTTTCTAGAGGTCCCGCATGACCAGGCTCGCGCTTCAATCATCTGAATGAAGGCATTAAGAGGGGTGATACCCCACCTCTTGCAAGCTGTTCTCGCAATAGGCAGAGAACTTTTGGGTACTCTGTATAGAGCATTTTTAATGGTTTGACCTGGTCAAAGATTTTGGCTTTGTGCACCTCAAAGACGCGCACGACTGCCCGTGTTGCGCGGATAATGGCGCGACAACGCGTCTTCGCTAGCAGCGAAAATAGTCGACTGCCATCACAAAGCGAGGCAATGAGATCGTCCTATTGATGGCCGTTAGCGATCTTGGCATTCAAGGTGTTGGGATTGCAAGCCTGCGCGCCTTGAGCACAGGGCACATCGCCTAGTCGCTAGGGCAATCGTGCACGCCTGATACTTTGAGGCTGGATGAGCAGAACCGAGTATGGCGCATCCATCCCATCTTGGCGGACCTAAATGCCTCGTGTTATGGAAGACCATGATAAAGCTATTTCACCTTATCTTCCTTGGCCTGACGTTATGTGTCGCGCTCCCGGCCGCGTCGAATGCTCAATCGATAGGGATTGATGGCCCCCAGAGCGGTCTCCGGGTGGAGACCCTATCCATTGCGACGCCCGCAGGCAGCCGGTCTTTCAAAGTCGAAATGGCGGATACGCCCCGCTCGAGAGAGATCGGCATGATGTGGCGAACCCAAGTGGCACGCGGCACCGGCATGTTGTTTGACTTCAAGAAGCCGGAGGCGGCAACCTTCTGGATGGAAAACACGCTTGTTTCGCTTGACCTCATATTCATCCGCGCAGATGGACGTATTGCCAATATTGCGGCCAATGCAGCGCCACTATCGCGCGCTCTGATCCCTTCAGATGGGGCGGTATTGGCTGTTTTGGAAATTGGCGCTGGTGAATCGCGGCGTTTGGGTCTGGCTGCTGGCCAGCGCGTAACCCACCGTATTTTCGCACCTGCTCGCGCAAAAAAGTGAGACTTCAGTAGAATCTGTTCAGAGCGCTTGCCCTAATCGGCCTGGTCGCGCTATACGCGCGGCTTTCGGGGAGTAGCGCAGTTTGGTAGCGCATCTGGTTTGGGACCAGAGGGTCGCAGGTTCGAATCCTGTCTCCCCGACCACTTTGGTCGATTATCTCAAACGGGACTTGCCGGTTCAGTGCATTGCTGGCTTTTACATTTTTGCCGAACAGGCTCATGTTGATTCAACAAGTTTCGAGGCTTTCATGACGTTTGCAAGAATCTATCGGCCAGCCAAAACCGCTATGCAGTCGGGCCGGGCTAAGAGCAATGCTTGGTTGTTGGAGTTTGAATCCGCTGCTGTGCGCGCCTCTGATCCTTTGATGGGCTGGACTTCGTCTACTGATACCCAGGGGCAAGTGTGTTTGGCCTTTGATACGCGCGATGAGGCCATCGCCTATGCTCAAAGGTATAGTCTAGCGTTTCAGGTTATTGATCGGCAGGAACCGAAGCGAATTCCGCGTGCTTATGCCGATAATTTCACCTTTTACCGCCGTGAACCTTGGTCTCACTAGGCCCAATAGCTCAGCAGGATAGAGCATCCGCCTTCTAAGCGGACGGTCGCAGGTTCGAGCCCTGCTTGGGTCGCCAGTTCCAGATGTTTTGCGTTCTTTGCCAAATCGATCTGCCCCGCTATGAAGATATTATGACCTCTCCGACTAATGATCTTGATATCCGTTCCGCCCGTTCCGACCAGCTTGTGGGCGGTGCCACCGGGGATTGGGAAATCATTGTGGGCCTTGAAGTCCACGCGCAAGTAAGTGCGCAGTCTAAACTGTTTTCCGGTGCTAGTGCCTCTTATGGCGGCGCACCCAATGCCCATGTCAGCCTAGTTGATGCAGGCATGCCTGGCATGTTGCCTGTGTTGAACCGCTTATGCGTTGAGCAAGCGGTGCGTACCGGTCTCGGGCTTGGAGCCAAGATCAACCTGTGGAGCCGGTTTGATCGAAAGAATTATTTTTATCCTGATTTGCCGCAAGGCTATCAAATTAGTCAGTTTGCCTACCCAATCGTGGGTGAGGGTACATTGAACGTCGATTGCGATAATGGAGAGACGGTTCCTATCCGTATTGAGCGCATTCACTTGGAACAAGATGCCGGCAAGTCGATCCATGATCTCGACCCACGCGCTACTTATGTCGATTTGAACCGTTCGGGCTGTGCCTTGATGGAAATCGTTTCTAAGCCCGATATTCGGTCGAGCGAGGAAGCTGCGAATTATTTCAAGGCTCTGCGGGCTCTGGTGCGCTATCTGGGAACCTGCGATGGCAATATGGATGAAGGCTCGATGCGGGCTGACGTTAATGTGTCGGTGCGTAAGCCCGGCACGCCCTTTGGTACGCGCTGTGAAATCAAGAACGTGAACTCCACCCGCTATGTCGCTTTGGCAGTGGATTATGAAGCCCGTCGCCAAATTGAGATTCTCGAAGATGGCGGCTCAATCAGCCAAGAAACGCGACTGTATGATGTGAAGACGGGCAAGACCCGCTCCATGCGCTCTAAAGAAGACGCGCATGACTATCGCTATTTCCCGGATCCTGACCTGTTACCCCTAGAACTTGATCAGGCGTGGGTGGATGAAATTAAGGCGAGCCTGCCGGAATTGCCCGATGCCAAGAAACAGCGCTTTAAAGCTGATTATGGCCTGTCGCCTTATGATGCGGCAGTGTTGGTTTCTGATAAGGACGCCGCAGATTTCTTTGAGACCGCTGCCCGTGGCCGAGATGCTAAGCTGGTCAACAGCTGGATGACGGTTGAATTGTTCGGCTGGCTCAATAAGCATGATAAGACATTGGCTGAAACCCCTGTTTCTGCAGAGCGTTTAGGCCAGTTGGTCGATCTGATAAGCAATGGGACAATCACTGGCAAGATCGCGAAAGACGTTTTCCCCCGCATGGTTGAAACGGGTGAGGCGCCCGTGGTCATTGTCGAGCGCGAAGGCCTTAAGCAAGAGACGGATACGGGCCTGATTGAGGAAACAGTCGACGCCTTGATCGCGGCCAATCCTGACAAAGTCGAAGAGGCTCGCACCAAGCCGAAGGCACTTGGCTGGTGGGTTGGGCAATTGATGAAGGCCACGGGCGGCAAAGCCAGCCCCGCTGTCATCAATGAGGTGATCAAGGCGAAGCTTCGCCTATAAGCGCTCCAGCGTCTTTAGCGTCTCGCTTTTGAAGGCAACACAACTTCGGTCTTGGTCCGTTGCGGCCAATAATCAAGATTCAGCCCTCCACAGGCCGTCATTTCGATCAAATTGGTGAGCACAAAGCGGGTGCCATCCCATGTGTAGGTTGCTGCTGTACCGCAATCGCCGATGCCACGCCCTTTTGCAAAAGCGCTGATTTGCCCGGTTTCTGGATCAATGCTGGCATTTACGAGGCTGTGTGCGTCTTCATCTTTTGCATCGCGCTCTGGGCCCGGAAACGGATAAGGTATCACGCTTGTGGCACCCTGCTGCAGGTAAAATTTTGACCAGGTATTATAGGCACCTGCGCCACAGGGGACCGACCAGAGAATGCGACCTTTGCCCAGGTTAAAACCCGCAATACCCTGTCCGCCGGGGTCATACCGCTCGCTGTCGTCGCATTCCGCTTTGCGACGGTCGCGCACAGGTTTGGGTATGGCGGTACGATTTGTTAGCGTGGTAAAGGCAATCGCGTCGATGCGCGGGGTTGCAGGGGGAGGGGGTATGAGTTCGCGGCCAAGCTTCCCGACATCTACCCATGCGCCTACCGTCTTTGTCCTCCCTTGCACCACCTCAATCGCACGCAGCGCCGCAACAAAGCCGGAGAGACTGGCAAAGGAATGAACTGTGCTGCGGGCCCCACTCGAATAAACCACGGCAGTCCCTGCCTTGGCGCTGGCGATAAACCGATCCAAATCGGCTGCACGTACTTGGCCTGTTCGGTCCTCCATTGCGGTCAGGATGAATTGCCCGCCCGCCATCAGACTCCCGTCCTTGCCGAGGATGCGCAGGCTGCGGGTGCCGGGCTGTGCCCTATCAGCAAAGGTATCGCTGGAATAAATGACTTTTGGCCTCGCAGTCGCACCTGCTTCGATTTCCAGCCACAACCAGCCCATCTCGGTGTTGGCCGGGATACCTCGCGGACGGCCGCTAACGCCCATTTCATTGAGGCCGGAAATGGAAACCGTTGTGCAGGTGTTGATGTTGCTGCAGCTCACGCTCCAATCACGATAGTCCTTCGGTATGGTCTGAGCGTGCACGGGCATGATAAGCAGACCTGCCAAAACGACAGACAGAAGAAGAGGTTTGGCGGGCAGGAGGTTCATCAGCAGGGGGCTTATCAGCCAACGCTTTTTTGCGTCAATAGCTTTTCGCGCACGCTTTTCAAAGGGGCGCAGCAACGGCGTAAACCATGCCAAAGCGGGTGATGAAGGTTTGGCGCAAGGCCTCATCAACTTCGGCCAAGGTAATAGGATGGCCCAGATCGACGAGCGAGGTGACGCCTAGACCTTCTTCTTGGATGCCACACGGAATAATCCCATCAAAGTGGGAGAGGTCAGGCTCCACATTCAGGCTGATTCCATGGAAGCTGACCCATTTTTTGACTCGTAAGCCAACAGCGGCAATCTTATCCTCATGACGGGCAAAGCCTGGATGGGTTCGGTCCACCCAGACGCCGACTCGGCCGCAACGCAACTCGCCCTTGATGGCAAACTGCGCCAATGCGTCAATCACCCAATTCTCGACCGATTGGACAAAGGCACGCACATCACGCTTGTGGTGGCGAAGGTCGAGCATGAGATAGGCAATACGTTGACCTGGGCCATGATAGGTATACTGGCCACCACGACCACTTCTGAACACGGGAAAACTTGCTCCAGGCAATAGATCGGACGATTTCGCACTCGTACCAGCGCTATAAAGGGGTGGGTGCTCTAACAACCAGACCAATTGATTCGCTCTTCCAGCCGCAATTTGAGCCGCGCGCGCCTCCATAAAGGCTACAGCGTCTTCATAATCGACCGGTTTTTCCGAAACAGCCCACTCAATCACACCTTAATCTCCAAAATTTGCAGTATCTTTATGCGCGTTAACCAAGTTCCAACACTCATAGGCTCTAACTAGTGCGGTGGCAGACAATAGTGAACTCCCCCCCTCGCAGATTGAAAAGGTCCTGGTCGAAGTTTCGGTCCTGGTCGGTCGATCTTCCTTGCCCATGCATCAACTTCTCCGAATGGGGCGTGGTGCCGTTATTCCGCTGACGGCTTCGCCGAATGATCCTGTGTGGGTCTTGGTCAATAACCATCCGGTGGCTCGCGGCGACATCCAGTTGGATGACGATAAGATTTCGGTTGAAATCACCGACCAAGCTGATGTTTATGACTTTCTGGCAGGTCCATAGCAGTTCTTCACTGTTTGGAACTGGCAAGATGCTGGCAGAAGGGCTTCACAATGTCGGCGTGTTCTACTAATAGCTCCCTTCTTTCCGGAACGTGCTCATGGCGGAACTGGTAGACGCGCTAGCTTGAGGTGCTAGTGGGGAGACCCGTGGAGGTTCGAGTCCTCTTGGGCACACCAACGGAAAGAGCGCTTTCTAGCCTGTATCTGCTACCAGCATGATGATACAGGCATTCAATTTTAGGGGCTTACGACATGACGGAAAGTGACAGTCATGGACGATCTACAAGTCCCGGCGCTCGATACCACTAAAGCAGGTCATGACCCGGATCGGCTGATTACCGTAAAGGTCATTGGGGCTGCGGGCGATCATGATGGGCCTTTATTGCGCCGTCTGTTGTTACCTATGCACCCCGCCGACGTCGCAGAAATTCTGCAAAATGCGCCAAAAGAAACCGCGCGCACGATCTTTACGCTCATTGGCGAAGACCTCGATGCGGAAGTTTATGCAGAATTGGAAGATGAACTGCGCGAGTTTGCGCTGGAATTCATCCCTGCTAGCAAGCTGGCGCAAAAGCTCGACGATCTTGATACCGACGACGCTGCCGCGATTGTGGCAGAGTTAGATGATGAGGACCGCGCAGAAGTATTAGCTGCGGCATCTGACGATGTACGCGTGGCTGTTGAAGGTGCCCTGTCGTTTGAAGAGGAAACGGCTGGTCGCTTGATGCAACGGGAGTTTGTAGCCGCTCCCGAACACTGGGATGTCGGGCAAACTATCGACTTCATGCGCAAGACGGGTGAGGATCTCCCTGATCTTTTTTTTGATATCTATGTTGTCAGCCCCGCCATGGAACCCATCGGTGCGATTCCCGTTTCCAAGCTGATGCGGGCCAAGCGCACGATATTGCTGCAAGACTTGATGGAAGTACCCGAGATCATTGTCGATCCCGAGACGGACCAAGAAGTCGTGGCGCACGCTTTCCAAAAATACCATTTGATCTCCGCTCCAGTGGTGGATCGCAGCGGTCGTTTGACGGGCATGATCACGGTCGACGATATCGTGCGGGTTATTCAAGACGAGAACGAGGAAGATTTGTTGGCACTGGCCGGTGTGCGTGATGCCTCAACTGCAGACTCGGTATGGTCTTCGGTTAAGTCGCGTCTGCCGTGGTTGGTGATCAATCTGGTGACAGCTTTGATCGCTTCTTTCCTGATCAGCAAGTTTCAAGCCTCAATTGAAAAGATTGTCGCGCTTGCCGTCATGATGCCGATGGTTGCCTCGATGGGGGGAAACGCGGGGACACAAACCGTGGCAGTGGCCGTTCGCGCTCTGGCAGCGCGGGAACTTACGCCTGGCAATTCTGGCCGGATCATCCTGCGGGAGGTGATTACAGGCCTGGTCAATGGGGCTGTTTTTGCGTTTCTATTGTCGAGTGTAGCGCTGTTCTGGTTCCAAAGCTTGCTGTTGTCCGTCACCATCGCTTTGGCAATTTTGCTCAATTTGTCGGTTGCGGGCCTTGCAGGCATCCTAATCCCACTTACTCTAAAGCGCATGGGCCAGGACCCGGCTGTGTCGTCGGGTGTGCTGGTCACCTTTGTCACCGACATGGTGGGCTTTGTGGCCTTCTTGGGCCTTGCGACCTTGATTATTCTTTAGGGCTGATACGAACCGGCAAGGGTGCGTTGCACAGCTCTAGCTTCCCAGACTTGAACTTGGTCCAGCTGTCTCGGCGGTTCCGGCGGCTTTCCAGAATTTCTGTGTAAATTTTGTGATCGCTGCGAAGTGCTTCGAGGTTGGCTTGCTCTGAGACAGGTAGTCTGGACCCAAGTTCCGCTCTAATGATTCTAGGCTTTGCTTGATTGGCTCCATAAAAACCCAAGGTTTCGCTGCCGCGGGGCAGGGTGGCAAACTGATCCATGCCATCGACAACCCGGCCCAGAAGCGTGACATTGCGGTCCAATGCACGCGGGCTGTGGCCATTAACGGCATAGAGTTCGGCTGGGCCGCCGGAATCGGCTGCTTCGTCGCGACCTGCTCCCACCATGCCATAGCAATGGGGCAACCAATAGCGCTTCACCTTTGGGTCCCAAGCTACCGGCCAATTGCGCCAGAAGCCAACTTTAGGGGCATAGACGTCGCCATCTTTCAGTTCAAACGGCGTGAACTCGGCGCCGTAGGCGCGGTCAAATTCTGCCGCCATGCGACCACCAGCTAGACCTTGCGCGGTTGCCGCTGCGCCATCGCCCCATTGGACAACATAATTGTCCTGACTACGCACGATGTCACGCCCGTTGAAGAAGGCTTTCGCCAGTAATTCATCCAATGCCCTCACGTGATTGGGCGCAAAGTCAGGGGCGAGAAAGATGATTACCCGCGCAGGTGCCTGTGTGCCTGCTTGGGTTGGCTCAAAATAGAGATAGAGCAGGCGGCCTTGATCAAGTTTGAGCCAAGCCTCTTGTGGTGCCGCACTAATCAGTTCTGCGCTGGTCAAGGCGCTCCATGGTTTTGTCGCATCAGGCGGCGTTGGTTGCGCAAGCGCTGAGCTTGAACAAGCGGCCAGAGCTAGCGCGCCAATTCCAAAAGCGCGCTGAAAAAGGCACGTTTGCTTGCCTAACATGGTTTGCTCCTTGCTCGCTTGATCATCTAGCATGGATGGAAAGTGCAGGATTGCTACCCACTTGTCGAGCGGCCCTTCTCGTCAAAAACGGCACCAATCCTGCAGCTGCGTCCCCATCGGGCGGAATCCGTCTCTTTTTGGAACGAAAAATGTCCAGACTCACTGCTTCTCGCGCTGCATTGGACCTGATCGCCAGTTTCGAAGGCTTCCGTGCACGCGCGGCTAAAACCCCCGACGGGCGGTGGACGTTGGGCTTCGGCCATGTCGCTACAGCACGCGAGGGCTTGTCGGTTTCGCGTGCTGAAGCGGAAGACTTACTGCGTTGGGATTTGCGTCCCGTCGAAGACATGGTCCGCCAGTCTGCTTTGACACCCTTAAATCAGAACCAGTTTGACGCGCTGGTATCGTTTACATTTAATGTCGGCGTTTCCAACTTTGCCAGCTGTGACGTGTTGCGCTATTTGAACCAAGGCCAACCCATTGCAGCCGCACTTGCCATGCATGCTTGGCGGCGGGCACGTGTGAATGGTCGCGTTCTGGTGATTGATGCGTTAGTACGCCGCAGGGCAGCTGAAGCTGCGCTATTCTTGGAACCCTTGGGTCCGCGCCCTGCCGCGCCCAGTTCGGTTTTGAGCCCCGAAATCGATTACACTGCAGCCTTGCTTTCGCATGCGTCTGATCCGCGCGATGTTGCCTTTGGTGTAGGAGCTGACGGGGCGACGATTGCAACTGATCCCTCAGACAATGTGCGACCCGAGCCTTCTGCAATCGAGGCCTCCCAACCCTTAACGGTGCGCGCCGCAGCTATGCGCTTGACGGAGCTGCGCGGCGAGGCGGGCGCAGAGGCCACAGAGGCCGCAGCAGCCGAAGTGCAAAGCGGCGATATCGTAGCCGAAACTGAGACAGCAGGCGCAGTTCGGGCCCCGATTGGGGTGGCAGATGATCCTATTCTGTTGCCCTTCCCAAACGAGGCGGCGGTGGCTGCCAATCAATTGGATCAAAGTCAGCCTGTTCCAGCCAATGACGGCCAGCCTACTCTAGGCCCGCGGCCTCCCGAAATGGAGATGGCATCTGAACCCTCGATCCCTAGCAGTGTCTCAGTCGCCGAGCCCAAAACCCTTGAGCCAGCCGCACCAACGCGTGTGTTGACATGGGTCGTGCTAGCGCTCGGTACTGTCTTTCTCGCTGGAGGCTTATGGTTTGCCCATCTGATGGGTGCTCTGACGCCTGACCCCGAAAGGACGACCATCAGTTTATCGGCGATCATGGCGCTGGTGTCTGCGGCTTTAGGTTTTGTTGCAGTGGTGACCTCTGCAGTGTCTCTGGCCCGGGGCCAAGAGAGCGGTGACGAGACAGCCCTGCTGCCCTGAGTGCTTACCCTTTTGCTTGCACTCACAGGCGGGGTCGCGCATGGTAAGTCATGCTTAGAAACTCTTATCCCAGCCTTGATTTCGACCTCGGCGAAACTGCAGATGCCATTCGTGAAACCGTTGAGCGCTTTGCGGCCGCAGAGATTGCGCCGCGCGCCGCCGAGATTGACCGCAGTGATGCATTCCCCCGTGACCTCTGGCCAAAGCTAGGTGACCTAGGCCTGTTAGGCATCACGGTCGATGAGGCCGATGGCGGCTCTGGCCTTGGCTATCTCGAACATGTGGTGGCTATGGAAGAAATTAGCCGCGCGTCGGCCTCGGTTGGTCTATCTTATGGAGCGCACTCCAATCTGTGTGTGAACCAGTTGCGGCGCTGGGGAACGCCAGAACAGAAGGCGCGCTATTTACCCAAGCTGATTTCCGGACAACATGTTGGCGCGCTCGCCATGTCTGAAAGTGGTTCAGGCTCAGATGTGGTCTCGATGCGCTTGCGGGCTGACAAGAAGGGTGACCGCTATGTCCTCAATGGTGGCAAGTTCTGGATCACCAATGCCAAACACGCAGATACGTTGATCGTCTATGCCAAAACCGAGCCCGAAGCCGCCGCACGCGGCATCAGTGCTTTCTTGATTGAGAAGGACTTTAAGGGCTTCTCGGTTGCCCAAAGCCTCGACAAGCTCGGGATGCGCGGCTCGCCCACCGGCGAATTGGTGTTTGAAGATTGCGAAGTGCCGGAAGAAAATCTGATGGGGCCCCTCAACAAGGGTGCGCAGGTCCTAATGTCTGGTCTCGATTATGAGCGCGCGGTGCTTGCCTCCGGGCCGATTGGTATCATGCAAGCCTGCCTCGATGTCGTGCTTCCATACATCCATGAACGAAAACAATTTGGCCAAGCCATCGGCGAATTCCAGCTGATGCAAGGCAAGATTGCCGACATGTATGTGACGCTGTCGACCACGAGGGCCTATGTTTATGCGGTTGCAAAGGCCTGTGATCGGGGCCTGACCACGCGCAAGGATGCGGCTGGTGCAATCCTATATGCCGCTGAGAAGGCAACCTGGATGGCTTTAGAAGCCATTCAATGCTTGGGCGGCAATGGCTATATCAATGATTATCCGACAGGCCGTCTCCTGCGCGATGCCAAGCTCTATGAAATCGGGGCAGGGACCAGCGAAATCCGCCGTTGGCTGATTGGGCGGGAGCTATTTAGTGAGACAGCGAGTTAGGCTTTACGTGCATTAGGAAGAGGGAGGAGCGAGGTGATCCGTCGTACTTTTTTCGCAAGCTTTACAGCCCTTCTTGTTGCAGGCCCGGCCTTCGCCCAAACGCCGATGCCGAGCTCGCAGCCCGTGTCCGCGAGCCCAGTCGCGATCCCCGCGCCCAAAGTCTTCCTCACGACAACGATGGGCGAGATTGAGATCACGCTTGACCCTTTGGGTGCACCCAAGACCAGTGCTCATATGTTGAAGATGTTTCAAACTAACCACTTCATTGGGGCGTCTTTCTTTCGGATTGAACCCGGCTTTATCATACAAATCGGGGATTTAGATGCACAATTCAAAGGGCGCTATCCACCCCTTAGCCCGGTCGAGCTGGAAACCGCCACCAATCAGCATGTCAAAGGGGCAGTTGCGCTCGCCCGTGGCGATGCCTTGAATTCGGGCCACTCCAGCTTCTATTTCGACCTGGCGGATAATCCGTCTTTGAATGCCGATCCCAAAGCCCCACCCGACACCACAGGCTATGCCGTCTTCGGGCGGGTGACTGCAGGCTGGGAGGTGGTTGAGGCCATGGCCAAAGTAGAGCGCACGCCAACCGGCGGCCCATTCCCCGGCAAAGCCCCGGTCGTGCCTATTGTTGTGACTGCCATACGCACAGAACCACCACCACCTAAGCCTAAGGCCGCTGCGAAGTCACCGGGAAAGGCTGCCAAAAAGAAGCGGTGAGGGGCCATTTTGCCCTAATGAGCGTCATCCACTTTCAGGCTATCCCGCAGCGCCCGCTTCAAGAATTTTCCAGACGCATTGCGCGGGATGGCCTCGTTTAAGAACCAAACATAGCGGGGGACTTTGTGCTTAGCCATTAAGGCCATACAATGCTCCCGCAATTCTTGGCCGGTTAAACTGGCGTTGGGACTTAATAGGATGGCTGCGCCAACTTCTTCGCCGAGGCGTTCGTCCGGTACGCCAAATACACAACATTCTGCGACGGCTGGATGGCGATAGGCGACTGCTTCCACCTCCACGCAATAGACATTTTCGCCACCGCGCAGAACCATGTCTTTCTTGCGATCTACCAAGAAGATGAAGCCGTCCTCATCGATGCGCGCGACATCGCCGGTATGAAGCCAACCATCGGTTATAGCCTCTTTGGTGGCGTCAGGTCGGTTGAGATAGCCTTTGATGACCGGCGCACCCTTGACCCACAACTCACCCATCTGCCCGTTCGGCAGAAAAGCACCATTGTCATCGACGCAGCGTGCTTCGAAGCTCGGCATGGCTGGGCCGCAGCTTGCTGGCTTGTCGACAAAGAAATCAGCGCTGACGGCTGTGATAATGCCGCAAGTCTCGGTCATGCCATAGCCAGTATTGGGTCTGGCTGTCGGGACAGACGCGTCAATCTTGGCGACAAGGTCGGGTTGCACCTGTGCACCGCCACCACCCAGGGTTAACAGGCTGGAGGTGTCGGTATTGGCAAAATCGGGATGGGTAATAACCTCGCGAGCCATGGTGGGTACGCCGCTCATAGCCGTTACTTTTTCTGTCTCAATCAGGCGCAGCGCCTCGCCCGCATCCCATTTATACATCAAGACCATGGTACCACCACTCGCCGTGGCAACATAAGCGGCGCAATTATTGGCGGTTACATGGAAAAGCGGCGTCGTGATCAATCCAACGGGCGGGTTTGGTGGCGGCACGCTGGAGGGGTCGACGCCCGTGGCGCGCATGGTCGCGAGGCCTTGGACTTGCGCCGAAAAGCTCATGTTCATCAGATTGGCGACGCAGCCGCGATGGGTCAGCTGTGCGCCCTTTGGGAAGCCTGTGGTGCCAGAGGTGTAGAAAATGCAGGCATCATCGTCTGGATCAATCTCAACTTCGGGCATCGCGCCACCGCCGGCAATAACGTCACCATAGGACACACCACCAGCGGGGAGGACGTCACAGCGTACCCCCACAATCGTGATCCCGTCGGCCATTTGGGGACGCTCCATCACGCGGGCCAAACGTTCAGAATCACAGAATAGCACTTTGGGCGCGCAATCCTTCAGCCCATGTTCCAGCTCATCTGTAATCCACCAGGCATTCATGCCGACGCAGGCGACCCCAATCGACACGCAGGCCCAATAGAGCAGCATCCATTCGGGATAGTTGCGCATAGCCAGGGCAACCCTGTCGCCCGGTCGGACGCCTTGGCTCCATAGCCAAGCGGCAATGGCATTCACCTGTTCATGAGCTTGGCCATAGGTGATGCGCTCGTCTTGATAAACCAGATAATCGCGGTCGCTAAAGGCCACGGTCGAAAGCCACACGGCGCGGATATCGGGCGGAGCATGTTTGTAGCTACGGATTTTGTTGCCGCGAACTTCAATCTCTTCGATTTCGAAGGGTTGCCCGGGGGAAGTCAGTTCAGTCCAAGCCCTCTTTAGTTCCTGATAGTGCATCTCGCCCCCAGATTTGTGTATGCGCGAGTTTTTTGGATGCTCGCTTTGATATTCTTCGCTCACGCGGCTTCACCAGCGGTTGCGCCCTCTGTGTATCCGGTGTTGTGCTGAAAGGGTCAAGGGGTGATTTGGGGCCTGCGACCTCATTTTTAGTCCGCAGTTGCTGAAGAAAAATAAGTGTCGATTTCGGAAAAATGGCGGTGGAAGAGAGCCTGAATGCGAACTCTCGCCGAGCGGAGCGCCTGTGAAACTGCTGCAGACCGAACATAGTAAAATTATTATGGACACCCGAGGGGCAGCCTTCCAATTCTGAGGACATTGGATTGAGCTCTTAAAAAATTGTCGCCGCTTCTTGAAGCCAGACGGGCTAAACAGCCCGCAGTCGCCTTGAGCCAGCTGAGGGTACAGGCGCGCTTGCGACCCAGCTGGAGACATCGCCGGGGACGGCCAAATCGATCCTGAAGAGCTTGCGCGACGACGTTGCAGAACGCTTCTTTGTGCGGGCTGGAGACGTGATTTTTCGAGCACGCGGGAAACACAACTCCGCCACAGCACTTGTTGCGCGTTTTGCCGAGCCTGCCGTCGCGATCCTACCGTTGATCGTTCTTCGACCGAAGCCAATTGTGGTGACGGCCGGGTGCGTTATCGAGCGCCTGTCGCAGCGTGATTTGCGCCATGAGTGGTGTCTCCGTAAGCCCTGATATTTCACCGCTGGTCTCGCGCCGGAGTGGGTGGAAGCCACGCCATCTTAAAGGCCGGGGCTCAGGGCGCGGCCTTGGCCAGCACCGGGACGGACGCGAGCACCCGGAAGAATTCGATCAGTTGAATCGGCTTGCGCAGGACTCCGTCCGCGCCGGCGGCCAGATATCTGGTGACGTCTTCATCAAAGACGTTGGCGGTCAGCATGTGGACCGGTGCCCCGCCTGCCAGGCCTTCAGCCCGAATCTGGCGTACCGCCTCCACTCCGTCCATCACCGGCATATTTGCATCCATCAGAATGCAATCAAACCGCCCGGCCCGAAGGGCCTCGATGGCCTGGGCCCCATCCTCTGCGAAGGTGAGGTCAACTTTGGAGGGCCCCAGTAGCACCTGTAGCACGCGACGATTAGCGGGATTGTCCTCGGCCGCGAGGATTCGGAGTCCAGGACGGACCTTAATGGTTTCGACTGTTTCGGTGGAACCGTCGGCGTCGCCCTGGCTTGGTGAAAGCGCGCAGGTGAACCAGAAGCGGCTTCGACCGAGCTCATCCCTGTCGCAGCCGATCTCGCCGCCGAGCACACGGGCGTTGCCGGCGCAGATGGAAAGGCCCAGCCCGGCCCCTCCGGCCCTCCGGCCCTCCTGGGTCTGTTCAAATGGCCGGAATATCAGCTCCCGATCTGCCTCGGGCACGCCTGGCCCGCCATCCAACACTTCCAACCGTGCGCCGCCGTCGGTTGACGTCGCACGGACGGTGATAGCGGCCCCGGGGGGAGTAAATTTGACAGCGTTCGAGACCAGGTTCACCAAGGTTTGCTCAATACGACCCCGATCGGACCGGACCAGGCCCGGGGCGAGCCCGATCATCTCAAGTTCCAGATCGATGCAATGTTCGCCGGCGCGGGGCGTCCAGATGGAGACGATGGAGCGGAGCGTTTTCGTGAGATCGAAATCGGCCAGCACCGGTATCGCCTCTCCGGCCTCGATTTTGGACATGTCCAGTACAGAGTTGAGGAGACGCAACAACATCTCGCCCGAATCCAAAATTCCGTTAGTCAATTCGTGCTGACGGGTCGTCAGGGGCTCCCGCCTGAGTGCCTGGGCGAGGCCGAGGACCGCGTTCAGCGGGGTCCGAACCTCGTGGCTGGTGGTGGCCAGGAAGGCCGATTTTGCCTTGCTGGCCTGTTCGGCAGCGTCACGCTGGGCGGCCAGCTCGTTGTTCCGCTTAAGGCGCAGCGCGGCTAGGTGGCGTTCGACGACCCTGCCCAGTATTGCCGCGATCCGGTCGAGCATTTCGAGAAGAGCGACGTCCGGCGCCAATGTGCGGCTCTGGAAGAACTCCAGAACCGCCACGGGTTCCTCGCCGATGAGGGCCGGGAAGGCGAAGCCGGCGCGCATTCCGGCAAGGCGTGCAGCCTCAACGCGCGGGCAGTCCGGCTCCTGCGTTATATCCTCTGTCCAAATGGCGCGACCGGCGGCAAACACCCGACCGGGCAGCCCTTCTCCGTGCCCAATACGCAAGTTGGCAGTTTGTAGCGCGAAGGCGGTATCCGGCGGCGAGGCCGTGGACCAGATTCCGGAGGATGTCATCGAGGCGGGCGATGAGGCCTCGTCGACCGTCCATACGTGTCCGCTGGTGAAACCGCTGTGCGCGCAGATGCGCTCAACGGCGAAGCGGAACGCTTCAAGCGGATCTTCCATGCTGTTGGCGGCTGTGGCGATCGCCTGGGTCAACTCGAGACGCCGCTGGTGCTCGAACAGCCTTAGCGTGCCAGCTTCCGCGATCGCTTCCGCCTCGATCCGGGCGGCGCGCTCACGGTGCAGTCGACGCTGCAGGCGACGAATTTCCTCGGACAAGGCGTCCGCGGGTAGATCGCCGATCACGCAGCCACCGATCTTTGTGCCTCTCCCGCCCAGGTCATGGTAAAAGTGCAGTGGTCATGCCCATGCTGCTTGCACTGCAGGTGCCGGAACTCGACTGGTTGCATGTACCAAGCGGCGACACCCTCAACGAACCCCTGGGCCAGGGCGCACATCTCGCGGGCCGACAGATAGTCCATCACGAGATCGCCCGAAGGGGCGGCATGAAGGCGGAAATGCGGGCATGCCGCGCCCGGATAGAGTTTGCGGACTTCCGCATGGATGATGTTGTTGACACCTTCGACGAAGGTCCGCGCGTCGGCGACCCCTACGAAGAATGACGGGTATAGCTCGGCAAGAACCGGGATGGCATTGTGTCCGAACCAGCGCAGCACGGCGTTCCTGTCCAGCGACAGGGCCGCGGATGCGGCGGCTACGAGTGCTTCGATCTCCTCATCGGGATAGTTGCCAAGCGACGTGTAGGCTCCGGACACTCCGGACGTCTCGATCAGATCATCCCAGACGTTTGCCCCGAAACTCCGTGTTACGGTCTCCTCGAGGAGATTGAAAACGACGCCCTTCATGCTGCTCTCCGGAATGAACGGAGGCATCAATAGGAGAGCCGGGTTGCTATTGCGTTAACTGGCCGGGCTCGACACGGGCCGGTTATCGCCGGAGGACCCCCACTCAGGGCAGGGGTTTGCCCTCCATCCAGTCGGGGAAAGTCCCGTCGGCGGTGGACACGAAGGTTATGTCGTCCGCTTGGCCTGCGTGGTGCAGGGCCGCGACAGGGAAGTGGCGGACAGGGTGGGATTCGAACCCACGGTAGGCTTCCACCTACGGCGGTTTTCAAGACCGCTGCCTTAAACCACTCGGCCACCTGTCCGCATTTCGACATCAAGCCTGACAAAAAAGAAAGATCGATAAAACTCGACCTATTTTTCAAGCGTTGATTTCAAACCTCTCTTGTAGAGTGCAACGTGCAGTCGGATCAACCGGCGCGGATAAAGTGTCTGCAGAAACTACTGCAAGACATTATTGTGGGTATCAGAATGGTCCGAAGTTCGACGTTGGCTAGACGAGTGATTACGCATTGTTTTAAAAAACAAATTATTGTTTCGGACCGAGCAAGGCCACTATGGACCTGTGCTCTTTTCGTAGCAGTCAGTTTTTTAGCTCAACCTGCAGCTGCCCTCTCCAAGGCCCGTTCACTAACCACCCCAATCAATAGTGAAGCCGTGTCCACCGAGGCTGCCGCGAGCAGGCAACCTGCCAATAAGGCAAATAGCCAAGCTGGCGCTTTGGCGCAAAAACCTTCGACTGTAACCACCAAGCTTGGCGCTGCGCCTAGCTCAAACGGATTGCCGATAGAGCGGGTTCAATTCGCTTCCCTAACCCCTTCGACGATGCGCGCATCCAGAGACGCAGTACTGCTAAATCAGCCCAACCGTGCCACACCGATCTCTATCCGCGCGTCTGAACCGGAATCCGCACCAGCGGTACGCCCGGCAGATGTGCAAGTTTTCCAAAAGATCGGCGCACCCTATCAGGTAAATGGCCGATGGTATATTCCAGCCCACGAGCCTGACTTTAATGAAATCGGGATAGCATCTTGGTATGGGCGCGACTTCCATGGCAAAACAACCGCTAATGGCGAAGTTTTTGACATGAATATTGTCAGCGCAGCCCATCCTACCTTGCCAATCCCAAGCCTCGTGGAAGTAACCAATCTAGCCAATGGCCGTTCGATGGTTGTGCGGGTAAATGATCGTGGTCCCTTTGTTGGCAATCGCTTGATCGATCTTTCTGCCCGTGGCGCAGAGCTTTTGGGCTATCGCGAACAGGGCTCAACCCAAGTTCGCGTGCGTTATGTTGGCCCAGCGGACCGCGAACCGCTCGTCAACAGTGCCAATTTGACGCCGCCTGTTGACGAGAAAAAATGGTCGAAACCGTCGCCAAAACCTGTATTGACGACAACGCTCACCCGAGAAGTGGACCAAGCATCTGGCCCCAGCGTGCAATCCACCGTCATGACCACCTATGATCTGCAATCAGGGTTCTATGTCCAGGCCGGGGCTTTCTCGCGTCGAGACAATGCAGGACGCGCTCTGACCCAGGTATCTAGCATTGGACCAGCCCAAATCGTGGAAACCCAGTCGGCCTCTGGTGCAAGCCTATACCGAATTCTAATTGGACCTGTTGAGCGCCGGTCCAAAGCTATTGCCTTGGCAGAAACGGTTTCTGGTCTGGGCGTCAGCGGTGTGCATCTCATGGCGTCGCATAACTAAAGATCGCCCAAAACTGTATCAAGGCCCTTGCCTAGAATAGGCGGGCGGGTCACTTCTGTCTGCACTATGAGATTCTGTAGGTCTTGAAGCATGACGGGCGGCCATTTCATCACCTTGGAAGGCGGCGAGGGGGCCGGAAAGACCACCTTGCTCACCTCGCTTCAAGCGCGGCTGGAAGCTTGTGGCCATGAAGTTGTCCTGACGCGGGAGCCCGGTGGAACTCCGGGGGCTGAAGCCATTAGAGCTCTTTTGGTAACGGGGGAGGCCGACCGCTGGACGGCTTTGTCAGAACTATGTTTGTTCTTTGCAGCACGTGAAGATCATTTAGAGCGCAAGATCCGTCCAGCCTTGCGGCGAGGCGCAATTGTCCTCTGCGACCGTTTTTCTGATTCTACCCGCGCCTATCAGGGTCAAGCTGGCGGGGCAGGGCGGGAAGCTGTCGAGGCCCTCGATGCCTTAATTGTCGCGCAAACGCAGCCTGATTTGACGCTCATCCTCGACATTGATCCAGTCGTTGGTCTTAAGCGTGCAGCGGCGCGGCGTGGGACCGAAGATCGGTTTGAGGGCAAGGCCTTTGCCTTTCATACAGCTTTACGAGCAGCTTATCTGGAGATTGCTGCGACCTTCAAGGATCGTTGTGGCGTGTTAGATGCATCAACCACACCAGACGTGCTGGCAGACTCTGCTTGGGCCCTCCTGGTTTCGCGTTTAAAGCTCTCATGAACGATGAGGCTTCAACCCCAGATCAAGAACCTGGTTCACCTCACCCCCGTGAGGTGTTTGATCTGTTCGGCCATGAGGCTGCAGAGGCGGAACTGGCAGAAAGTATTTTAGGCGGACGCTCGCATCATGCTTGGCTAATCACAGGACCCAAAGGCGTCGGCAAGGCTACATTGGCTTACCGTTTTGCGCGCAGGCTGTTAGGGGCGGCTCAAGAGGTCTCAAGCCCGCTGGCTAGCGCGCCTGACGATCTCGTCAGCCGGAAGATTGCGCAAGGTGCCCATGCCGACCTGCGCACGGCGACGCGGCTTGATCCCGAGAAAGGTGAAGTCAAACGTGATGTGACAGTCGCTGCCATTCGCGACCTTACGCAATTCTTCACTATGACGGCGGACGGGATAGGCGGGGCCCGTGTTGGCATTGTCGATTGTGCCGACGATATGAGTTCAAGCGCCGCCAATGCGCTTTTAAAGACCTTGGAAGAGCCGCCTCCTGGTGGAACCTTGATCTTGCTTGCCCATGCGCCTGGCAGATTGTTACCGACCTTGCGGTCGCGCTGTCGCAGGCTCGAACTAATGTGCCTATCTGATCAAGCCATGGCAAAAGCGTTGCCCGATCTTGATGCGACTACGCGGGCGTTAGCGGCAGGTCGACCCGGTCGCGCGCGCGCCCTGGCCGCATTGGGTGCTGCTAAACTCTATGGTTCTTTGTCGCGCCACTTATCCGGCTTGCCACGTGCCCCCTTGAATGAAGCGTTAGACTTGGCTGAAGCCTGCAGCGATGCGGATCGCTTTCATGCAGCGTTTGACATGATGGAAGATTGGCTGGCTCGTGCCGGTCGGGCTGGGCTAGGCCTTGAGATTTCTGAAATTGAGCCCGGCGAAAGTGTATTGCTAGCGCGGCTTGCGGCGGGGGCAGGCATTGACGGGGCTGCAAAGGCGTGGAGCCACGTTCGCGAGGTCAGAACCAAGGTAGAAGCCCTTAATCTAGACCGCAGTTTGGCAACTTTAGAGGCGCTGCGTGCCATCCGTGCAGACCTGACAACGATCCACTAAGAAGTCGCTATGATCGATAGTCACGTCAATTTGCACCACGAATCCTTTGCCACGGATTTCGACGCAGTTTTAGAGCGCGCCGCTGAAGCGGGCGTGCATGCCATGCTGACAATCTGTGACAAGATGGACTCGCTTCGTGCTATCGAAGCCATCTCTGCCCCACGTGCTTTTGTCTGGCATAGTGTGGGCGTGCATCCCCATTATGCCGATGATCATCAGGATCTGACGGTCAGCCAGTTGGTCACCGCGAGTGCAAATCCAAAAGCGATTGGCATTGGCGAGACCGGCCTTGACTTCCACTATGGCTATAGTTCTGAAGCCGCACAAATTGCCTTGTTCCGCACTCATATTGACGCTGCACGCAGGACGGGCCTGCCTTTGATTGTCCATACCCGCCAAGCCGATGAGCTGATGGCCACGATCCTTGAAGAGGAGATGGCGAAGGGCACCTTCAAGATCCTGCTGCATTGCTACACCAGCGGCTTGGACCTGCTGCACCGCGGTTTGGACCTCGGGGCCTATGTGTCTTTTTCCGGTATTGCGACGTTTAAGAATGCCACAGACGTGCGTGAGGCTGCCCGCCAAGTGCCCCTAGAGCGCGTGTTGATTGAGACTGATTGCCCTTATCTCGCGCCTATCCCGATGCGGGGTCGCCGGAACGAGCCTGCCTTTCTGCCCCATGTCGGCCAGTTTTTGGCTGATTTTTATGGACTTGAGGCCCGCGAGTTTGCAGACCTTGCTGACCGAAACTTCTTTGCCCTGTTTGATAAGGCTGCCTCATGACCCAAGCCGCCGCTACCCATCTTCGGGTCACGATTCTTGGTTGCGGCTCCTCAGGCGGCGTGCCGCGCGTAGGCGGGGAATGGGGGGCTTGCGATCCACAAGATCCGCGCAATTATCGGACACGGTGCAGCCTGTTGGTTGAGGCCTATCAAGGCACTTATAGTCATGAAACCTCGACAGTGGTCTTGATTGACACGTCTCCCGATTTGCGGACCCAATTACTCAGAGCAAAAGTCAGTCATGTGGATGCGCTCCTCTATAGCCACGACCATGCTGACCAGAGCCATGGTATCGATGATCTTCGCGCCATAGTTTATCATCAGCGTAAGCGGATTCCGACCTTTATGGACGAGGTGACGCAATACAATTTGGTCCGTCGATTTGGCTATATCTTTGAGACGCCGCCAGGCAGCCATTATCCCGCGCTGTTAGATGCTCTCACGATGCCACTACCGGGGGAAATCTTGACAATCCGTGGACCGGGAGGTGCTTTAGACGTCCAAATTCTAGCCCAAAACCATGGTGAGATTGATAGTCTGGGCTTCAGATTTGGCCGCGTGGCCTATTGCAATGATTGCAAGATCTTGCCGCAAGAGAGCTTGGATTCGTGCAAGGGCGTCGAGTATTTCATTGTGGATGCTCTACGTCACACACCTCATCCAAGCCATGCCCATCTAGAGCTAAGTCTTGCTTGGATTGAGGCGGTCCAGCCCAAGCAGGCTATCCTCACCAATATGCATATTGATTTAGACTATGCGGCTTTAGAGGCGAGCCTACCCGAACATATTGTGCCAGCAGTGGATGGATTGATGTTAGAAAGTGTAATTTGATGGCTACTTTGCCGGGAATAGCCAGATAGATAGCGAATGGATGGTTAGGCCAGCCAGTCCACCAATAACAGTGCCGCTGATGCGGATATATTGCAGGTCTCGGCCAACTGCCGCTTCAATCTGATCCACTACGGTTCGTGCATCCCAGCCCTGAATGGTCTCCGCCACCATCGTGCCGACGCCAGCTCCTTGGGCATCGGCCAGCTCAACGGCCCAAGACTTCAAGCGCTGATTAAGGCTTTCGCGTAATTCGTCATCGTGCTCAATGGCACGGGCTAAATCTTCAAGACCGGCAGCGATTGCATTGGTGAGGCGATCGGTTTCTTCTGGTGATTGCTCCCGCAATGTCTTTTTCAGATCACTCCACACATTGGTAACATAGGTACGAACCACTTGATGATCCGAAACCTCTCGAACCCATCGCTGGAGTTGATCGCGTAAATTCGGATCATGACGAAGGTCTCGCGCCAGATGGGCCAGCGCTTCGTCAATCCGGGTGCGAATGGAATGATTGGGGTCTTTCGCAGCGTCTTTGAGTGTATCCTTGATGGCCGTCAACAAGGCGTCGGAAGCAGCGGCATCAACCGAGAACAGCTTCGGAAACCAGTCCATCTTGTCGGAGACCCGCGTCCGGAACATGTTCTCTTCTGAATGAATTGCAAGGTCTGCATGAAAGATGATCAGATCAACGATGGCCTTGTGGCGACCGCCGCGGATCAAAATCTCCAGACCTTCGGCCAGAAGGTGGGCGATATCGGCATTGCGCAAGCGCTCTGTCAAAGTCGATTGTAGCCAGGAGGCAATTTTGCCCTCATTCAACAGGCCCAAGACGCGGGGAACGGCCCCGGCAATGCCTTGCGCAACCCGTCGCGCCCGATCACCCTCTATCAGCCAAGCAGCCGTGTTGCCAGCAAGGTCCATATCCTTTAATCGACGCTGAACTTGTTCAGGTTGCAGGAAATTCCGCGAGATAAAGCGGCCCAAACCTGCACCAATGCGATCCTTAGACCGTGGCACAATCGCGGTGTGGGGAATGGGCAGACCGAGCGGCCTCCTGAATAGAGCGGTCACCGCAAACCAGTCTGCCAGTGCCCCAACCATGGCAGCCTCAGCAAAGGCGCGTATGAAGGGAAGAACCGGGCTGGAAGCCTCAAAATATTTGGTAACGACGAACAACAGCGTCATTGCTAGAAACAGACCGGTCGCAACGCGCTTCATGCGCTGAAACGCGATAGCTGGATCTTCTTGTACGAGCGTCGTCACAGGCTGTTTGTCTGCCATAGAGGTTAAGTCTGATCCAGTCTTTGCCAAGGGCCGCCAGGACTGCCAACAGAGACGGCAACCAAGGGCTGCGACACCGGGATAGAGCTTAGGTCGCGTGGACGGGTTGCCCAAGCTACATAAGAGATGGTGATGGCCAAAGCAGCGGGCAACACCCACCAAAGAATTTTAGCGGCAGCAAGCCCTGCTGCACAAGCCCAAAGGATCCCTAGACCTAAGCCAAATAGGACAGTAACCAGAGACCGATCCGGCCTTTGGGTCATTTTGGGCCGTTTGGTTGGGCGGGGCCGGGAAAATTCAATCACGCAGGCTCCTGCGCACGTCGCTGTCCCCATAATCAGGATAGTTATCGCAGCTACCGGCCAAGCCCACGCCACGAGGGCAGATACCAGCAAAAGCTCTAGGATAGCAGGCCCACTGGCAGCCAAAATTTTGCCTTGCAGGATGATTTTGGGATCCAGCGGACTGGCTTGTAAGAGGTCGCGCGCCTCTTCCACCGAAGCGGTCAGCCAGGCGAGGCTGGACGTCAGCATGGTTACGTTGAACACCGTGATAGCCGCGAACATCGCCCCCATAAAAGGTACCGCTTCGCCTTGATCCTCGGGGTGGGTCACCGCATTCCACACAAAACCGAGAAATGGCACCATGGTAAAAAGCGGCACGATCAATTGACTCATAAACAAAGGGTCACGCGTTAGGCTCAACCATTCCTTGCGGAACACCATGAGAAGAGCTGGGCGGCGGAATTGACGGGCGTTTGCTTTTCGAACCCTGTGGACCGCGTGGTCGTTTTGGCCATTGAGGAAAGCGACGTCTTGACCATAGCGCTTGCCGGCAAAATTTAGTACCAACGCTGACACCACTGCCCCAGCGACCAGGAAGGCTAGGGCCCCCAGCCAGTCGCCTAAAATCGTGCCACCAAGCCAACTGAAATTTGAGGTCAAAGAGACGATCAAATCATGCACCTGAACGAGATCGGCCTTTGGGTCGTCAGCATCAGCTCCGAGACGGCCGAGACTTCCCGTGCTCGACACCATTTGATAGCCGACTAGGCCGATCATCACGCCAATCGCGCCCAAGGTTATGGTTGCACGGCGACCATTTCGTAAACCAAACCACAAGAGCGCTTGGCGAGCGATCATATAGGTGAGGGCCGCATCCAAAATCGCAAACCCCGCAACCACGACATAGATGGAGGCGAACATAGGCGAGATCATCACAATAGAGGCACCAAAAAAGATCGTTGCAAAGCCGGCATAAATACAAAAGCCGCGCCAAGCCGACGAACTCAAACGCGCCGCTACAAGTCGATGGGGCGGAATCGGGGAGGAGAGCAAGAGGTCTAAATCCCCCTTCTCGGTGATCGTCATGAACGACCCCATCAAATTCATCGAGATGCCAGAAATCATCAAGGTGAGGATCACTGCTCCAGCAAGCGAGCTTAGCTGTGTGTAATCGCCAGCGGCGTTTTCAAACGTCTTCGCGACACCATAGCCCATGCTGAAGCTGAGCAAGGCTACAAAGAGAATGGAAAAAACAGGCTTCAGCCAACTTGGCATCTTTTTGCCTAGTCGGCCGAGCCGCCACGTTAGTCGAATTTGATGCCGGGCGAGCCAGAGTATGCTGCCGGGCACGAACAGGCGATCAAGCATCATGCCGGGCTTCCCACCGATGCATCTTCAACCAGTTGGATGAAGATATCTTCCAAACTGCCATCGGTTTGGCCAGCTTGGGCGCGCAAGTCTGCCAAGGATCCGTCCGCCAGCAAACGACCCCGGTGAAAGATACCGACCCGTTCGGCCAAGCGCTCGGCGATCTCCATCACATGGGTTGTCAAAACAATGGTGGCACCTTCTTTGGTCTTTTCCACCAAAAGCTCTTTGACCTGACGGGCTACTGCGGCATCAAGGCCCGAAAAAGGCTCATCAAGTAGTAACAGCTTAGGATCATGTAACAGCGCACCAGCCAAAGCGGTCTTCTGTTTCATGCCGCGCGAAAAGGTCTCACAGCGCTTGTCGCGTTCATCCCATAAGTCCATCCAGCGCAGTAGGTCTTCCGCCCGCTTCTCGGCCACGCTGCCTTCAACGGACCAAAGGCCAGCAATGAATTCCAGATACTCAAGCGGGGTAAGTTTGTCATACAGCAAGGGCTCGTCTGGTAGCCACGCGGTGATGGATTTAACCGCCCGTGGGTCCTTTGATACATCATGGCCAAACACACAGATGCTACCTTCATCGGCTTGCAACAGCCCTGCGATCATTCGCATTGTTGTCGTCTTTCCAGCGCCATTGGCACCCAAAAGCCCGTAGAAAGAACCCGGTGCCAGCGTCAGGTTAAAATCTGACACGGCGGTCTTGGCTCCAAACCGTTTCGTTAACGATTTGATCTCCAGGGCGGGTAGGGGGTTGGTGCTCATAATCGGTCCTGTGCTTCAAACACCTGATACAATGCGCGAGGTGCGACGGCAGGCACAGACTTCTAGACGAACGGGTGTTTCAAACCTGTGAATCAACTTGTGAATTCTGGACCGGAAATTTCTCGATTGCTTCCAAAAGTCCGCCAATCCTATCGGGCAAAACCTTAACGCGTTAGGGTTTTGCGGGGCCGATGTCGAAGTGAGTGTCGTTAAGCCAAGCCGGACGGATGTTTGTCCGCCTGAGAATGAATTTGTCCCATAACATATATTATGCGAAAATAATATAGGTTGGTTAGAGCGGCTACCACAAGCCCTTGCCCTAGACCGATGCCCCCAATGAGCCTAAGTCTAACCCTTCGCTTACTTCCATCAGAATTGGATCTCTTATGACAAGCTTTCCCCTAACCGGCTCGGTCACGCTTGGTGTGATCATCCTATTTTTTGTCATGGGCTTGCGGGTCGCCAAGGCGCGTGGCACCTATAATATCCCAGCCCCCGCCACCGCTGGCGATCCGATATTCGAACGCCACTTCCGGGTTCAAATGAATACGCTGGAGTGGCTGGCCATGTTCTTGCCCGCCTTATGGCTCTGTGCTGTTTGGCATTCAGACGTGGTTGCGGCAGGCCTTGGCCTTGTCTGGATCATTGGGCGTATCATCTATATGGTGGCCTATGTTGCAGATCCAAAGACTCGTTCGCTAGGTTTCGTGGTTCAGATGTTGGCGACGTTGAGTTTGATCTTGCTGACCTTATTTCACATTGTCAGATCTTTGATATAAAAGTTGTAATAACAGTGTACTAAGCGGGAATCAGGAGATGGATTATGAATATCTTGGTCTTGGGTTTATCCAGCGTGATTGGTGCAGCGCTTGTGTTGGCCGTTGCGGCAACCAGTCAACCGGCACCCCAAAAGTCAAAGGCTGCACCTCAGCCTGTGAAGGCCGTTGCTATGTCTTCTCCTGACTTGTTTGAAGGCCTGATGGGTGGGCAAGTCAATCTCGCCGATTATCGAGGTAAGGTTGTGCTCGTGGTCAATACCGCCTCGCAATGCGGCTACACCGGTCAATATGCAGGCCTAGAGACCCTGTGGAAATCACGCCAACGTGAAGGCCTGATCATTATTGGGGTGCCCTCGAATGATTTTGGTGGGCAAGAACCTGGAAGCGCTACTGAAATCGAGAAATTCTGCGAACTCAATTATGGCGTCACCTTCCCGATGGCTGGTAAATACACAGTTCGTGGGCCTAGTGCGCACCCATTTTATCGCAATGCATTGAGCGTGTTAGGACCGAAAGCTGAGCCTAAGTGGAACTTCCATAAGATATTGATCGGGAAAGATGGCCGCCCTGTGGCCGCGTTTGCTTCTGGCGTCACGCCTCAATCGGCAGAGCTATCTCAAGCGATCACTTCCGCCCTCGCCTTACCCAAACGGTAACTGCTTTGGTTCCAAGGGGTTGGTAAAAGGGCTTGGCGTTTGAGTTGAAGGGTGACAAGGTCAAAACGGTGAGCCTGAAGTAACAAGGGCACTGGAGGAAACATGGCGATCGATCTCGAAAAGTCCAATAAAACGGACTCAAAAGTCGCTTTGTCTCGAATTCTTGCTTTTTCGGCACCCAGCCTACCTCTTGCAGCGCTCGGCCTGCCCTTGGTCGTACAGCTGCCCCCTCATTATGCGGGCTATGTCGGCCTGGAGATTGGGGTTGTAGGCCTTCTCTTTATGCTTGCACGCATTCTCGACATTGGGGTCGATATCGGTATCGGCCTCGCCATGGACCAAACCCGCACGCGCATCGGCAGGTTTTCGCCGTGGCTTGTGATGTCCATTCCGGTCATTATGGTTGGTTCTTTCTTCCTCTTTATGGCAAAGCCCGGTGCCGATGCGGCCTATCTGGCCTTCTGGTTGTTCTTCACCTACGTAGGCTTCTCCATGGGGTCACTGTCGCAAATGTCGCTGGGCGCGACCCTGAGCGACAATTATCATGAGCGATCGCGGGTATTTGTCTTCTGGCAGGCGGGCAACGTTCTGGGGATGCTCATGGTGCTGATGATCCCTGTCCTGATCCATTCAGCGGGCGGCTCTGCGGCCAGTGGCGTGCAAGGCATGGGCTGGTTCATCGTGTTCCTCATGCCCCTTACCGCCTTGCTGGCGGCAGGCTTTGCCAAGGAAGAATCACCTAAAGCTTCCGCCAAGAAGACCAATTTGAAAGACATCATTTCGCTATTTAAATCAGATTCCTGTCGGCGTTTGTTGTTATGTGATCTCCTTTTGATGTTTGGCTCTGGCGTAACAGGTGGGCTGTTTCTTTTCTACTTTGATGCGGTGAAGGGTTATGGCGGCTTGGCGGCAGCCCTGTTGTTGATCTATTTTATCGCGGGCCTCATCGGCGCACCGATTTGGACTCTCATTGCACGCCGCTGGGGCAAGCATGTTTCTCTCATTTGTGCGTGTCTCTATGCAGCTGCCAGCCAGCCATTGATCATGTACCTGCCTGAGAACAATTTCGTCGCGGCTGCCATAGGCATGGCAGCGGCTGGGATTGTGTATACGTCTGCTGCCTATCTGCTTCGAGCCATGATGGCCGACATTGGCGATGAGGATTTGTTGCAAACCGGGCAAGACCGGACAGGCCTGCTCTACGCGTTTGTGACGCTGACGGGTAAGGCTGGCTATGCATTGGCAGTAGGTGTCACTTACGTTGGGCTGGGACTATTTGGCTTTAACTCCAAGCTTAGCGCTGGTAACACCCCCGAGGCCTTAACTGGCTTAACGCTTCTCTTCATTGGCCTACCAGTTATGGTCAATTTGTTGGGTGCCTTATTGCTCGTGAAGTATCCAATCGACGCCAAGCGCACGGCAGAGCTTCAAGCGGCGATTGCTGCCAAGCGGAGCCTCAACGAAGAAGCATCTCTGCAAGGCTAGAATCGGATCATAGAGAGGGCATGATCGTTCCCTCCCCTATCAACCGCCTCCTCGACATTATGGCGGCCCTGCGCACCCCAGAAACGGGCTGTCCGTGGGACTTAGAGCAGAGCTTTGCAACCATCGCGCCATACACGATTGAAGAAGCCTATGAAGTGGCCGATGCCATTGCCCAGGGCAATTTGGTTTCGTTGAAAGAAGAGTTGGGTGATCTCTTGTTTCAAGTCGTCTTCCACGCGCGCCTTGCTGAAGAACAGGGTGCCTTTGATTTCAATGAAGTCGTTCAAGGTCTATCTGACAAGATGGAAGCCCGTCATCCCCACGTCTTTGGGACGGGCGAGATTACGACTGCAGAACAGCAAACCCAGAATTGGGAGGTTATGAAAGCAAAAGAGCGCGCCGCTAAACTAGCTGACGATCCCAGTCTCTTAGCCGATATTCCCTTGGCGTTACCTGCCTTGATGCGCGCGGAGAAACTCACCAAGCGCGCAGCACGCGTCGGCTTTGATTGGCCAAGCTTGAATGAGGTTTTCGAAAAGCTCACCGAAGAAATTGGTGAAACCCAAGAAGCAATTGCTGAAGGTGATCAGGGCCACATTGAAGAAGAAATCGGCGACGTCTTGTTTGTTTTGGCTAATCTAGCCCGCAAAGCGAAAGTTGATCCTGAAGTCGCGTTGCGCTCCGCGAATGCAAAGTTTGAGCGCCGTTTCCGTTGGATTGAAGAGGCTCTCCAGCGCGACGGAAAAAGCCCAGATACCTCAAGCCTCGAGGAAATGGACGGGCTCTGGAACCTCGCCAAGCGCCAGGAACGGAACCTCTGACAAGATTTGTGGCCATTGCGCAACAAAGCGCGCGGCATCATCGGCGGTGAGGCGGACCTTTAGATGGGTAAAGCCCTGCTCGTCGGTCTCTTCATGTCGAACGGCACCTTTGCGGAACAACCAAGCCCGGGCCGCACCCTGATCAGGGCCGATCAGGAGATCGAGCGGCCGGGCGTCGAGAGCTAACTCTGAATCAATCAAGGCAAAGAGGTCCTTGACCCCCTCCCCCGTCAGAGCCGACACACAAATCCCTTGAGGTGTTCCATCAAGGCCGGAAGCGACCGCGCGTGCCCGAACATAGGCAGCGCCTGCCTCGTCCAGAGCGTCAATTTTATTCCATGCTTCGATCAACGGGGGGCGGCTCTCGTGCTCTGACAGCACACGATCGAGCACGAGTTCCACGTCGCGGCGCTGGTTATCGCTTTCCGCATGCGCAATGTCGCGAACATGCACCAAGAGGTCGGCTTGGGCAACTTCCTCCAAAGTTGCGCGAAACGCCGCGACCAATTCTGTCGGCAGATCGGTGATAAAGCCCACTGTGTCGGAAAGGATCACATCTCGGCCTGTCGGGGTGCGGACGGCACGCAAGGTAGTGTCCAACGTTGCAAAGGGCATATCTTTTGCCAACACGTCGGCAGAGGCCGCCCGATTGAACAAAGTCGACTTGCCGGCATTGGTATAACCAACAAGCGCTATAACCGGATAAGGCACGCGTTTCCGGCTGGCCCGTTGCAGGGCACGGGTCCGCTTAACTTCCTCCAACTCTTTTTTGAGCTTGAGGATTTTGTCAGCAATCATCCGGCGATCGAGCTCGATTTGCCGCTCACCGGGGCCGCCGGTTTTACCGGTACCGCCGCGCTGGCGTTCCAAGTGGGTCCAGGTTTTGACCAAGCGGGACTTCTCATAACTGAGGCGCGCCAACTCCACCTGCAACCGCCCTTCCCGAGTTCGTGCGCGGCGCGCAAAGATCTCGAGGATAAGACCGGTCCGGTCTACCACTTTGACGTGAAGTTCTCTTTCCAGATTGCGCTGCTGCACAGGCGACATCTGATCATCCAAGATCAAAACATCCACGTTCAGCGCTTCGCAATGCGCTTTCAACTCTTCAATCTTCCCGGTTCCAAAATAGGCTCCCGGGCGGACCTGACGCAAAGGTTCAAGTCGCGCCTCGGCGACTTCAAGGTCTAGCGCTTCAGCAAGGCCACAGGCTTCAATCAGCCGCAAATCGGGGTCGCGACTGGCAGACGCGTCGCTACGCAAGGGGTGCAAGACCAAGGCCCGCTGCACGGGCGCCTGACGATCGATCAAATGTTGCTATCCTAGCTCTGTCGCGCGCGTCCAGACCATCTGAACCCGCGACAGCATGAGCCTAAAGACGTCCAAAGACAAGAAAGACCTAGTCGAGGTCTGAAGGATCGCCTTCAAACATCTGGACAGGCCCACCGGGCATAATGGTGGAGATTGCATGCTTATACACCAATTGAACCTGACCGTCGCGGCGTAATAATACACAAAAATTATCAAACCAAGTTACGACCCCTTGAAGTTTCACACCATTCACCAAGAAGATGGTCAGCGGCGTTCGGGACTTCCGGACCGCGTTTAAAAATGTATCCTGAAGATTCTGTTTTTTGTCGGCAGACATTGTAAGCCCTGTCTTTTCTTGGGTGACGTAACTCGTCACCTGGACACTTCATTAGGCAGTCCTTCTTGGAAAATTCAATCCAGAAGAGTGCTGTCTAAGGCTTTTTTACTGATGTTTGTTGAGAAAGATAGGTTTCCCGCAGCTTTCGTGCAATTGGGCCGGGTGAACCATCACCAATTTTGTGCCCGTCTAGCCCAATCACCGGCGTCACAAAGCTGGTGGCCGAAGTAATGAAGGCTTCCTGCGCGGAGAAAGCCTCGTCTCGAGAAAACGCTTTTTCTTCAAATGCAAAGCCTAATTCTTGCGCGGTCCTTATGATGGTGTCGCGGGTAATCCCACGCAAGATAGCATGGGTTGCAGGACGGGTTCGCAAAAGACCCTCACCATCAACAATCCAAGCGTTCTGAGCGGTACCTTCAGTAATCATTCCATCTGCATCGACAAACCAAGCATCAGCGAAGCCCGATTCCAGGGCTGCCTGTTTGGCCAATACGTTTGGCAAGAGATTGACGGTTTTTATGTCCACCCGGCCCCAGCGAATGTCTGGACAGGTTTGGACCTGAATACCTTTGGCCGCGCGCGCATCGGCCTGAATCATGTTCATGGCTCTTGCAGTCAAGATGATGCTGGGACGAGCATGGGCTGGAAAGGGATGATCACGACGTGCCACGCCGCGGGAAACCTGCAGATAAATCAAGCCGTCTTTCAGCATATTGCGCGCCATCAGTTCCCGTATAACGACCATCAAGCTGGCATTGGCTAAGGGCGCCTTGATCTGAAGGGCTGCAAGTGAACGTGCAAGCCGAGCCAAATGGCCTTCTGCGTCAAAGAGAATACCGTTGCGAACTGCCCAAACTTCATAAACGGCATCACCAAATTGCAAACCCCGATCTTCGACATGGATCGAGGCCTCGCTATGGCGCACAAATTGGCCATCGACATAAGCAATTCTCGGCACCCCTAACCCTCCAAATCGAAGCCGCGCGTGCCTTCTACACTGAGGCTCTTAAGCTTGCGGTGCAAAGCAGACCGCTCCATCCCAATAAATGACGCGGTTCGCGAAATATTACCACCAAAGCGGGTAATCTGAGCTGCCAGATACTCCCGCTCAAACAATTCGCGTGCTTCCCGGAGCGGCAAGGAGACCAATTGGTGTAAACCCGTCCGGTCTGCCAACTCCCCGACGCCAACCCCGTCTAGCGCCAGAGCGGCAGCATTGATCGGTTCGCTCGTGTCGCCAGAGGCCAAGATCAACATGCGTTCAACCAAATTGCGCAACTCGCGAACATTTCCTGGCCAGCTGGCCGCTTGCATTGCTGCCAGCGCTTCAGGTCCGAAATGGCGTTGTGCTACACCATTGGCTTCGGCCACACGCTTGGAAAAATGCTCCACCAAGCGGGGCACATCATCGCGCCGTTCTGCCAAGGCGGGTGAGCGGATCGGTACAACATTTAGTCGGTGGAACAGATCCTCGCGGAAGCGGCCGTGGGTGATCGCCTCGCGTAAATCGCGCGCTGTGGACGAAATCACCCGCACATTCACCGAAACATCGCTACTGCCGCCTAACCGTCGGAAACGCTGCTCAACTAGGACCCGCAGGATTTTAGACTGGGTCTCCATCGGCATTTCCGCAACTTCGTCGAGCAATAGGGTGCCGTTATGGGCATGCTCGAATACGCCAATCTTCGTGGGTCTTCCATCGGTGGTTTCTTCGCCGAACAATTCCGATTCCATGCGCTCCGGGGCAATTGCGGCTGACGAAATCACCACGAAAGGTCCATCGGCACGTTGAGAGCCCGCATGGAGGGCCCGCGCAATGACTTCCTTGCCAGATCCCGATGGGCCGGTAATCAACACCCGACTGTTCATCGGGGCAATTTTCTCAATTGCGGCGCGCAATTGCATAACCACAGTGCTTTCACCGATCAACTCATCACCTGCCACTGCACGGGCTCGAAGGGCCATGTTCTCGCGCCGCAGGCGCGCACTCTCGAGTGCACGGGCGATAATTAGGATCAAGCGGTCGGACTTGAATGGTTTCTCGATGAAGTCAAAGGCTCCTCGCTTCAGCGCACTGACGGCTGTTTCAATCGTGCCATGTCCAGAGATCAGCACAATGGGGATGGTGGCGTCCATGCCCTGCACAACCGAGAGGATCTCCAGGCCGTCGAGCCGGCTACCCTGAAGCCAAATGTCCAAGACAACCAGATCGGGACGCCGGGTACGGAAAGCATCCAATGCCCCGTCTGAATCAGCGGCATAGCGGACGAGATAGCCTTCGTCCTCTAAAATACCGCCCACCAAATCACGAATATCGGCTTCATCGTCGACGATAAGAATTTCAGCTGGCATGGGGAGACTCCGAGCTTGAGGGCTCTTGCTGGAAGATAATTGTGTCAGTAACGCCTGAGGTGTTTTCGGCTGTAAAAACAGGTAGGTTCATCAATACCCTCGCACCGTTTTTTCCGTCGGTTCGGTCGGCAAGTTCAAGCCTGCCACCATGTTCTTCCATGACGCGCGCCACAATGGCGAGGCCAAGCCCCGTCCCCTTTGCGCGGGTGGTCATGTAAGGTTCCAGCAGCCGACGGCGATCGTGCACGGGGAACCCAATGCCATTATCGACAATTTCAATCCAAGCCATTTTCCCATTGAGGTGAACGCTGACCTCAATTTGCCCCGTCACATCAGCTTCATCCCGCGCGCGACGTGTCGCAATCCCCTCACCCGCGTTTTTCAAGATATTGGCAAAGGCCTGAATCAAAAGTCGCGTATCCATCGAAACAAGGATTGGCTCCGGTGGCAAGGTGCTGGTGACTTCGATGTCGGGGCTGGCGATGCGTTGGGCGAAAACGGCTTGGCGCAACGCTTCGCTCAAATCATCAACCGCGAATTTG
Source organism: Maricaulis salignorans (assembly GCA_943372135.1). Taxonomy (GTDB): domain Bacteria; phylum Pseudomonadota; class Alphaproteobacteria; order Caulobacterales; family Aquidulcibacteraceae; genus Aquidulcibacter. The sequence continues at coordinate 255,875 of CALRXH020000002.1, forward strand.
GGTGTTGGCATGCGTGCAAAGCTCGAAAACTCGTCTACCATCCGACCAATATCAGTCACTTGTCGCACAATGGTGTCGGTCATCCGGATAAAGACATCACGATCATTAGTAATTACATCGGCATATTTGCGTTTGAGGCGCTCTGCCGACAATTGGATGGGGGTCAGAGGGTTCTTGATTTCGTGAGCAATTCTGCGCGCCACATCCTTCCAAGCTGCTTGGCGTTGAGCTGCGAGAAGGCCTGACACATCGTCGAATGTCACCACCAAATCATCGCCGGCAAAGGCAGCGCGGACGTCAAACAAAAGCGTTTCGGCCCCAACCAGTCTTTCGGCCTGGCCTTGAGCGGGGTGAAGCGGACGAGCACTGGCCACAATCGCCATGAATTCCGGCGCAATCACCGAAAAGTCGCGGCCTTCGAGGCGATCGTCCAGCGCCTGCAATAACCGACTTGCTGACCCATTGGCTGCGCGGACGCAATTTGTGGCGTCCAAACTCACCACACCTGCTGAGACGCCTTCTAAAACCGCTCCGATAAAGACAGATCGGGTTTCGGCATATTCCGCGGCCTCTTCCAGAGCGCGGCGCTGAAATTGCAGCTCGCCCGTCATTTTGTTGAAGGTCGTCGCCAAGGCTGAGATTTCATCCCCTCCCCCTACTTGGGCCACCCGCGCACTCATATCCCCGGCCCGCACACGCTCTGCGGCCTCGGCCAATAGGCCGATTGGCTCGCTGATCCGGCCGGCAGATACCAGGCCCAACCAGATGGAACCAATCAAAACCAGGAGCACAATCTCAAGATAGGCGAGCGCAAACAACAGGCGCAGCATGCCCTGGCGCTCTTCAATTACTTGATACGCATAGACTGCTGCCTTGGCCTTCTCAAACAACGCAAGTTGACCGGGCTCCGGTAGTCTAACCACGGCCAAATAAGAGTTTGAAAAAGCATCAAGGCGGTAGAGTGCACGCACAACAGCGGATGGGTCAATATTTATAGAGACATCACCGGCTTGCGCCGTGGCGAAGTCGCCGGCATCAGGCATGATAAATTCGGGCACCCCTTGCGGGCGCTGAGCTTGTGCCAACTTGGTGCCTTGCGTGTTCAATACGTACGCGGCCACAAATCCACGACGATCGGCCTGCAGCGCCAAATAGGCCCGGTAAGCTTGCGGGTCGGCCTTTAGCTGAATTGCAGACGCATTGAGGTCGACTGCCATGGCTGCGATATCGATTTTGGTTGTTTCCGCGGTCTTGTCTACGGATTGATTGCCCAAAATACGCGTGGCTTGGACTGCCTCGCGTACTTGATCGGAAAACCAAGCCTGAATGCCTTGCCCGATGGTCAGCGCTGAAAACAATGCAATCAGGATGACAGGAATCACACCATTTGCGGCAAACAACTTCACAAAGCGCAGATGCAGGCGTGCCCCGGTCTGAGCCTTCTTGCTTGCATTGCGTAGCACCAAGACCCTACGACCAACCCTGAGCGACAAGTAAGCGATCAATAGGCCGCTGACGACTAATAGTGCCAGAATCCAAGAGCTTGCCGGTCCGACAATATCGCCACCTGAGACAGCAAATAGGAGCCCAGTAAAGGTTAAGACAATCGCAGCAACATAGGCCCCCATATCCGTGACAGAGATATGTTCGGCATCGGAGAAAACCGGGCTTCGGGGATTGGTTAGACTGGAACGTGATACCTGCTGCTGTGAGCTCATGTGCCATGAACACCACAATTGTGTCTAAAACGCAACAGTTTGCCCTGCGTTAGGCTTTGCCACGGCCAAGATCAATGTCAAGCAGAGCCAAACGCTTGCGCAACGTGTTGCGGTTGAGTCCCAAAATCTCTGCGGCCTTGATCTGGTTACCGCGCGTTTCACGCAAGGTCAGTTCGAACAAAGGCCTCTCAACTGAAGCGATCACGCTCTCATGCAAATCAGTTATGGATTTTCCTGCGGCAGAAGCTTGGGAGATTAATTTTGAGATCGCTGCTCGTGCAACCGTTTCAAGATCATCATCCTGACCAATGTGACCCGTTACAACGGGCTGGCTCCTTTCCCTAAACAATTCCCGCCGGATTGTATCGGCCCCGATCACAGGGTCAGGACTGAGGGCTGCGATGCGGCGCATCACATTTTCAAGTTCCCGCACGTTGCCTGGCCATGACCATGTTTCCAGTTCATCCGCACCTGATTTATCAAGCACCTTTTCCCCCAACCCGTCCTTTGTAGCGCGAGCCAAAAACGCCCGTGCGAGGTCTGGTAAATCGCTCATGCGGTCGCGCAAGGGCGGTACGGTGATAGTAATAACGTTAAGGCGGTAATAGAGGTCTTCCCGGAAGCTGCCATTCATAACAAGACTTTTGAGGTCGCGGTCGCTTGCTGCTACCAGCCTTACATCCCTGATTGAAGACTGTGGACCACTCGTGTTAGCCAAAATACGTGCCAACCGCGCTTGGGTCGGCATTGGCGTGTCGGCAAGACCATCTAGAAACAAAGTCCCTCCAGCTGCCTGAGCAAATAAACCGACTCCATCCTGTCCATCTATCGCTTGGTCGAGACTGCGGGGATCCAAAGCCGCTAAACTCAAGGTCACAAATGGGCCAGATTTCCGCCGACCATATTCATGAAGGACACGAGCAACCAGCTTCTTTCCTACCCCGGCCTCACCCTCAATTAAGACTGTAAGATCAAAACCGGCCGCCCGCGATAGAGTCCGATAGACCTCCTGCATCGGCAAAGAACGACCGATAAGGGGCAGCCGCTCTTCCTTTTCAGCTTTGCGCTGCTGGTTAGAAGCATTGAAATCTTTCTTGCCTTCCAAGGCCCGCCGAACCAGCCCTACCATCACATCGAGGTCGAAAGGCTTAGGTAGGTACTCATAAGCACCGTGTTCAGCTGCCGAGACGGCAGTCAGTAGCGTGTTTTGTGCGCTCATGACAATGATTGGCAGTTTGGGGCGTTCCATACGCATGCGGGGCAAATAATCAAACAAATTGCCATCAGGCATCATTACATCTGTAAGAACCAGATCTCCTTCGCCTTCCTTTATCCATTTCCACAAGGTTGCGGCATTGCCTGTCGCGCGGACCTGATATCCTTCCCGTGCCAGTGCCTGCGACAAGACCAAGCGGATGGATGCATCATCGTCGGCAATCAAAACATTACGCCCAGCAACACTCATTCTTAGGTCCTATTTCTTTCGACTGGATTGCTGACCAGTTCGCGGGTGGGAGAGCGGCAAACGCACACGGAACACCGTCCGTCCCGGTTCTGACTCAAAATCGACGATACCGCCATGTGCATTCACAATTTTCTGAACCAAGGGCAGGCCTAAACCGCCGCCGGCCGGTTTGGTTGAGACAAACGGCTCAAACAAACAATCCTTCACATCATCCCCAACACCGCGGCCATTGTCATAGAAAGCGATTTCCAAAGGCAGGTCGCGCGCTTGCCCTGAAGGAGTGCGCATTCGTACGCCATGACGATAGGCAGTGGCCAAAATGATTTCTGAGCCTTCTGGACAACTTCGGGCGGCCTCAGCCGCATTTTTTGCAAGGTTCAGAAAGACTTGAATCAGTTGATCTTCGTCACCTAAAGCATCTGGCAACGATGGGTCGAAACGCCGTTTCACGCTCATTTCTCGGGCAAAGCCATTCTCAGCCAATGTGGCCACACGCTCAAGCGAGGCGTGAACATTGACAGGTGCGAACTGGATCGGGGGATCTGCGCCGAAACTCTCCATTCGGTCAATCAAGCGGCGTACGCGGTCAGTCTCTTCGACAATCAGATTGACCAGCTCAAGTTCAGCCGGGTTAGCATCGCGCAAAAGCAGTTGCGCCGCCCCACGTATGCCAGCTAACGGGTTTTTCACTTCATGGGCTAAAGTCCGGCCCAAAGCAGCCATCGACCGGGCACCTGCCATATCCTGCATACGCTCCGAAAGATCACGACCACGCCCCTTGGGACGAACTACCAGTGCGATGAAGCCGCCATCCTCGCTCGGGGAGGCGGTGATATCGCAGGAAAAATCGCCAAAGCTTGGGCCCCGCAATGTCATGTCCCGGCCGCTGACTGGCGATCCTGTCGTGCGTGCCCGCTCGATCAAATCATGAATAGGGCTATCTTCGCTGAATAAGCCCATGATACCATTGGACTTGATGCTGCGCACGGACTTTAGAAAAGTATCCTGCGCGGCACCATTGGCTAGGATGATTTGTCCTCCACCCTTGATGCCCAAGGCAGGCAATGGCAAAGCTTCCAGGAAGGCAGCAGCAATATGGCCTTCCCTCTCTGTTGAAATACCGGGCACGAAATCAATCGAGAGCGCAGAGTTTTTCAGGCGATCCAAAACATGCATTTCCGTTAGTTAGGGTACAATGCTTACATAATTGGCATACTACGTCAAAACGGCATTTGGATAAAGTTATTTGCTACTAATCTAATCACATTACGCCTGTTTTTTGAACTTTCTGGCTGATATCGGGCATCCCATCCGCCCAGTGGTCAAATATGAGAGTATCGCCGAGTTTACGTCATAGCAGGCAATGCCGCTGGAGTGTGGGCTGTAAACTCGTTAAGGTTGTCTCATGGTCCCTGTTAAAGTTTCTCCTCCATTAGCGGTTGCGATCCTTGTCGCTGGCGGGAGTGGAGCGCGCGCGAGACAAGCCATTCAGTCTGCAAGTCAGTCAGGAAATGAGAGCCTGCCTAAACAGTTCCAACTTGTGGGCGGAAAACCGATTCTGCGCTGGAGTCTTGAGGCTTTTAGCCGAGACCGTCGATTTGGTGCGATTGTAGTCGTGTGTGCGCCAGAAATGCGCGCGCGGGTTGAAGCGTGCGCCGGTTCCATTCCAATCTTGCTTGCTGACGCTGGCGAGACCCGCACCCAATCTGTTGCCAGCGGCCTTAGCGCGGCACAGGACCGGGAGGCACCCTATATTTTCATTCATGACGCAGCGAGACCAGGCTTGAATCAAGGCGTGCTGAATGACCTGTTCTTAGCGCTAGAAGGAGGGGCTGAGGGTGCTGCCCCTGGCCTTGCCATCGCAGATGCTCTGTGGTTCTCGCCCGATGGATACGTTCAAGAAGCCCAAGCCCGTGACGGTCTGGTACGTATCCAAACTCCCCAAGCGTTCACGGCGAGTCTGATCCGAGCCGCTTATGATGCCATCGCTCCTGATCAAATCTTGCTTGATGATGTAGCGGTCGCCAAAGCTTTTGGCGCAACCATTCAAGTGGTTGCTGGCAGCCAGATGCTTGAGAAGATTACTTGGCCAGAGGATTTTGACCGCATGAAGCGCCTGCTTGCTCCCCAACTTCTCCCCCGCATTGGGACAGGCTTTGATGCGCACCGGTTTGCAGAGGGAAGCTTTGTGACACTGTGCGGGATTACGATACCCCATACCCACAGGCTAGAGGGGCATTCAGATGCCGATGTGGCGTGGCATTGTCTGGCCGATGCCATTTACGGGGCTTTATCCGCTGGCGATATAGGCAAGCACTTTCCACCGACTGATCCGCAATGGCGTGGCGCGGCGTCGGGTACTTTTCTGGCGCATGCCAGAGATATGGTGGCGGCCGCTGGCGGCATCGTCAATCATGTTGATGTGACCATCATCTGCGAGCGTCCTAAGATTGGGCCCCATCGTGAAGCTATGGTGCAAAAAACCGCGCACCTGCTCGGTCTGCATGAAAGCCAGGTCTCGATAAAAGCGACCACAACTGAAGGCATGGGCTTTACCGGACGCGCCGAAGGCATTGCCGCCCAAGCCACTGCAACCATCCTATTGCCCGCCGATTTTGGCACTGCTCTAGATTAGGATCGTACTGATGTCGATTTTCCCCCAAGACCTCTTGATGGCAGCGCGACTGCTGATCGGGGATGCAGAAGCCAGGGGAATTAAAATCACAACGGCTGAAAGTTGTACGGGCGGCCTGGTTGCGGGCCTCCTTACAGAAATTGCAGGCTCTTCGTCGGTTTTTGAGCGCGGGTTTGTGGTCTATTCAAACCGCGCGAAGGAAGAGCTGTTGCATGTGCCCGGTGACCTGCTTGCAGACTTTGGGGCAGTATCAGAGCCTGTGGCGCGGGCATTGGCTGAAGGTGCCCTACACGAGAGCCGCGCTAACTTAAGTGTGGCGATCACCGGCATTGCGGGTCCCGGCGGTGGCACGGGCATGAAGCCCGTTGGGCTCGTCCATTTCGCAAGCGCAAGAGAAAACCGTTCGATCCGCCATGAAGAGCACTTTTTTGGCGACATTGGTCGCGAGAACGTACGCCTTGAAGCCGTCCGTGTTGCGCTGCGGATGCTGCACGATGGTTTGGAGGTTTAAGTAGGTTACTCGTCCGGCATCAAGGCGCGTAAGATATCTGTATGGTCATCGGTCCACGGTTTGAGCTCTTTGCGTGGCATGATGAGTTGCCACATAGGCTGTGAGTAACGTGCCAAGCGATCGGGCGTTTTGGCGATGGCGACGACACGCACACTGGTATCGGCATTGGGATTATCGTCTGCCCCATCACGATTACCTTCCATAGCCACATAGCCCAATTTGTGCGCCGCATCGGCTACAATCCTGCCCAGATCCAAATAGCGATTTGAGATATGCACGATCATAATGCCGTCTGGGGCCACTTTTTGCATGAAGGAACCGATGGCCTCCTGGGTGATCATATGAGTTGGAATGGCATCTGAGGAAAAGGCATCAACCAATAGAATATCAAACCAATTATCTGGCTGGCTCTGCATCTGTAGGCGCGCGTCACCCAGAATGATTTTGGCGTCTGGGGCACAGCGGTTTAAAAAACCGACTAGATTAGGATCAGTTGCCGCGCGCACCACATCCTGATCGATCTCAAATACTTTCCAATTCTGGCCAGGCCTGGCGTAACAGGTTGAAGACCCCATGCCCAAGCCAATGACGCCTGCATGAAGCGTTCTTGGCTTTACGTTGGTTACTTCTTCAAAGAGAACTCCGATCGGCGTTTCGCGATAATAATAAGACATAGGCTCGCGATTGCGATTAGGATCCAAACTCATGACACCGTGCAAGGTAGTGCCGTGGGAAAGGTAGCGCCAGCCTGTCGGGGCTTCGCCACTATCTTCTATTTCAAGGACTCCGAAGAAGCTGCGCTCACGGAACCTTACCCCCTCGCCGTCTTCTGTCAGCACCGGCAACAGAAGCGCAAGCCCGCCAATTGCCGCCACAAGCGGGGCAGAGCGTGACGCCATGAGGGCAGATAAAGCCAGAATAGAGCACAAAATGGCCCCTGAAAATTCGGGCCGATCAATAAGGAGAGCTTCGCGCCAAAACATCGAATCTGTGCCGGCAATCGCGCCTTTGACTGGCAAATATTCCTCCAGCCACACGTAGGTATCAAAAGAATTTTGATAGAGGGCAGAAACGCCAAGGGCGACAACAACGCCTGGCAATGCCCATTTCAGATCCGCCCGGTGCCAAGGCGCTACGGCTAAGGCAGCTATGAGCGCCAAATGATACTCGATGGTCGTGTTCAGAAGTACAGGGGCCAAGAGAGCTGTGGCTGCTCCGCCTAAAACACCGCCCAATGACATCCAAAGGTAAAATTCGGTCAAACGAGCCGGCTCTGGCCGACGCAAGGCAAGTTCTAGGTGACAGCACAGCACGATCAGGAAGAAAGCCGCCAAATGGATCAAGAGTCCATTGAGTCCGCCATCAATATCGGAGGCCATAACGGCGGCTAGAAGAAACACCACCATGAATTTGAGGGGAGCCGCTCCCTCTGCGATCCGGTCACCAATCGCCGAGAAAGCGATAACGAAAGTTAAGAGAAAAAGCGCTAGGGGGGGAATCCACAGCAACGGTACAGAGGCCACATCGGTTGTGAGATGTGTCGTGACCGCAACCAACAGGGCCGAAGGTGGGGCAGCAAAAGCGACCCAAGTCAGTCGCTCCAGCCAAGTCGTCTTGTTGAGCGCGGTCTCCTTTGGTGCTTGGCTTTCAGGCGGCACCGCCCAGATCGAGATTATCAAAGCCAACATCAGGACGATGTAGCCGATCGCCCAGATAACCGACTGTAGTTTTGCCCCGATCATCGGCTCAATCAGGAATGGGAAAGCAGCGAGAGCCGTGAAACTGCCAAGGTTAGAGGCCGCATAAAGTCGGTAAGGGTCAACCGCATCCCCTAAACGTGCCCTCCAAGCCTGGATCAAAGGAGCAGTTGCAGAAATCGCAATGATCGGCCCACCCAGCGAGAGCAGGAGTGCGCCAAGAGTCCATCCAACTGGGCTTGCTACATCGGGGGTTCCAACCAAACTCGAGACTTGGATTGGAAGAAACAAAAGGCCAACAACCAGAACGCCGGCGTGCACAAATAACTGCTGGCGGGGGCGCAGAAGGGTGGCAATCAAGTGGGCGTAGAGATAACCGATCAGCAGCGCGCCCTGATAGAAAACAAGTGCGGTATTCCAGACGGCAGGCGTGCCCCCCATCATAGGGGTCAACATTTTGGCGAACAGCGGCTGCAAAGTAAAAAGAAGCGCAGCGGAGAGAAATGTCGTGGCTGGATAAAGCCAGGCGACAGACTTCATGAGTGGTGAAGGCGCGGCAGGTGGGGCTGGAACCTGAACATTTAGAACCGCATCTGTCACGCAGCACCCTCCTAATATGCAAACTCTATCCTGTCAGGACGTAGCGCCGTTTGGCCTCTTCTGTGAAGGCCAAAATCAGTTTCGCAACAGCTTTATCCATGTTGGCGCGGAGTAGTTCTGCCAAAAAAGGCTCAGAAAATTCAAAATCCAAAGCCAAATCGACCAGAGTGCCGGACTCGCTCCGCCGAAATCCCCAGGCACATTTCAGTGAGCGGAACGGGCCTTGGATTAAATGGGTTGTGATTGTTCGGGCCTTTTCATCCACGTCAACATGGGTTGAAAATCGCGCCCTGAAGGCCTTGTAGCCAACTACCGCTTCACCCACAAAATAACGTCCATGTGGAATTTGCTTCGATTGCAAGACACGAGACGCTTTCACCCAGGGCAGAAAGCGTGAATAGGCTGGAACGTCACTGACCAGCGACAGGAGATCATCTGGCGCAAATGGCAGCAATTCGATGGTCTCAAACCGGCTCACGATTCGATTCGAACCTGACGACTTTCACGTGCAGCTTTGAGGCGTGCGAAATCCTCCCCTGCGTGATGGCTAGACCTAGTGAGTGGGGAAGCCGACACAATCAAAAAGCCCTTTGACAAGGCAATCGTTTCGTAGACTTCAAACTCCTGCGGGGTAATAAAACGGTCTACCGGGGCATGTTTGCGGGTCGGCTGTAAATACTGGCCAATCGTCAAGAAATCGACGCCCGCAGAGCGCATATCGTCCATTACTTGCATAACTTCCTCTTTGGTCTCACCCAAGCCCACCATCAGGCCAGACTTGGTGAATTGGGTGGGATCACGATCTTTCACCCGCTCAAGCAAGCGCAAGGAGGCAAAATAGCGGGCACCTGGACGGATCGAGAGGTAAAGACGGGGCACGGTTTCCAGATTGTGGTTAAACACATCTGGCCTAGCATCAATCACAGCTTCGGCAGCCCCTGCTTTGCGCAGAAAGTCGGGCGTCAGAATTTCAATGGTCGTCCTCGGCGTTGTCGCGCGGATTGCTTCAATCGTCTCTACAAAGTGAGACGCCCCGCCGTCCTCAAGATCATCGCGGTCGACAGAGGTGATGACCACATGCTCCAGACCCATGGTGGCAACCGCCCTAGCGACATTGACAGGTTCTTCGCGGTCTAGAGCGTCAGGCTTGCCAGTTTTGACATTACAAAACGAACAGGCGCGTGTGCAGGTATCGCCCATGATCATCATGGTTGCGTGCTTCTTGCTCCAGCATTCGCCAATATTGGGACAGCCAGCCTCCTCACACACGGTGACGAGACGGTTTTCTTTCACAATGGCTCGGGTCTGCTCATAGATTTCGCCGCCGGGGGCCCGCACACGGATCCAATCGGGCTTGCGCATCACGACGCTATCAGGCCGTTTTTGCTTTTCGGGGTGGCGCGCTGCGCGCCTGGCTTGGGTGTCAATGAGCGTAACCATAGGTCTTAAATGAGACCTTTCGCAACAAAAGGAAAGGTCCAACTCCATTCCATTGCGCAGAGCTGATATGGGTTCTTACGGCAAGCCTATCCGTTTGGCGGCCGTATTGCTCTGAAAACGTGCTGAAACCGTCTTGCCATCCCGACGCACATTGACCTGATTGACCTGTGCTTGTGTAAAATCCTGCAAAAGGTTTGAATCCAAAGTCAGATCTCGACCCCGATAGCGATCGGCTTCAAAATAGACATAGAGCAAATCGCCCGACAATTCCGCGCCGACAAATGTCACGGGCAACGCTTTGCCCTGGCCGTCGCCAATGAAGAATTGGCGCTCACAATAGGTTTTGATCGCCGTCTGTCCCTTTGGCGTTTCGAAATAGCCAGCACCCACAGGTCCAAGATCAAGCGCGTGTTCAAGATCGTGGGCGTAAAGCCGATGTGTGATCTCCAGAACACCACTTGATGGATTGATCTCAACTAAGCTTAGGGCTGCTTCCAGCCGATGCGCGTTGGAAGGGTTGCCGGCCAACAACACGGCCAGCAACCCAAGTTTTGCGATGCGTGAACGCTTCATCCTAACGATTAGGACGGGTGCCGGCTACGGCCCCTGCACCCGTACCGATGGGCGATCCTGACTTTGGAGTCACTGCAGGCTTGGTCTGGATCGAGTCTTGGCTAACGGCCAGATCATTGTCTTGCATAAGGTTGCGAGGACCCTGTGAGGCTTTGAAGACTTCCAAACGGGTCGGCTCAATCCGGGTTGGAAAATAATTGTTAGACCGGTCAACGTCGGCTGTTTCCTGGCGTGGGTCGATTTCGACTTGGACAACATCCTTGGCCGTCATATAGGTCCAATTCACCTTGCGGGCATCATAGCGCCAGATTTCTGCGGGGATGGCGACGGTGTCGCTTGTGCCATCTTTAAAGGTGAATTTCACAATCACCGGCGACACAACCCCACCTTTGTTTTCTAGGCTCAAGATATAGAACCGATCCTTCACATCTAGGACTGTGCGCTCTTCAGCGCTGAGGGCAGCACGGGCTGTCGCCGCACGCGTTTTCTGGCCTTTGGTGGGCGACAGCGGATCGGTGCGGTCATAATAATCCAGCACAGTTGGGTCGTTGTCAGCATAGGTCTTTATGCCCTTATTATTGACTTGTCCCAATTCAATTGGCTTCGCGTCACGCTCTGCGATTTTTCTTGCCGATTCAATATCGGGGTTCTGGGTGTCGATTGTGCCTTCGCGGACGCTGGTTAGGCTGACATCAACATGGTCGGTTGAATAGAACCAAGCACGCCAGAACCAGTCGAGGTCAATACCAGAACTTTCCTCCATGGTACGGAAGAAGTCATAGGGGGTTGGACGCTTAAAGCGCCAGCGGGTCGAATATTCTTTAAATGCCCGATCAAAGCGCGCCCGGCCAATAATTGTTTCACGCAAGACAACCAAGGCGGTGGCGGGCTTGCCATAGGCGTTGTCACCCAAGCGCTGAACCGAATCAGACTGGGTCATAATGGGCACTTGATTGCTCGATCGCATATATTCAGTGATGTCACGCGGATCGCCACGACGCGACGGATAGGCTTCAGACCACTCCTGCTCTGCAACATATTGCAGGAACGTGTTCAGGCCCTCGTCCATCCAAGTCCATTGCCGTTCATCGGAATTGACAATCATAGGGAACCAGATGTGGCCTACTTCATGGATGATTACGCTGATCAGGCCATATTTCGAACGATCCGAATAGGTGAGGTTTCCTGCACTATCTTTTTCAGGACGTGGCCCGTTAAAGGTGATCATGGGATATTCCATACCGCCAACAGGGCCATTGACCGATTGGGCGACTGGATAGGGGTAGGCAAACGTCATGCGCCCATAGACATTGATCGTGTGCGCAATGCTTTTAGTCGAATAGGCCGACCACAAAGGATCGCCTTCCTTGGGAAAGAAGCTCATGGCCATCACATCGCTGGTACCTGGCTGTTTAACGGCCATGGCATCCCAGATGAACTTGCGCGATCCTGCCCACGCAAAATCTCGCACGTTTTGAGCCTTAAAGCGCCAAGTCTTGGTAGCGGAAGCCTTCGCTTTCTCCGCAGCAGCGGCTTCCTGAGGGGTTACGATATAGACGGGGTCGCGATAGCTGGTGCGCGCCTTTGCCATGCGTTCTTGTTGCGCAGGCGAAAGGATTTCGCTTGGATTGGCCAAGTCACCGGTTGCAGAAATCGCAAAGTCCGCCGGCACTGTGATCGCAACGTCGTAATCGCCAAACTCGAGCGTGAATTCGCCCCGACCCAGAAAGCTCTTGTTATGCCAACCCTCATAATCTGAATAAACAGCCGCGCGTGGAAACCATTGTGCAGCTAGGAAGATACAATTGCCGTCCTGATCCGCCTTGGTGAAGCATTCATAGCCATTGCGGCCGCCAACCAAACGGGCGTCGCGCATCGGCAAGGTCCACTCAATTTTGAACGCAACGTTTTGACCGGGCTTCAAAGGTTCTGTCAAATCAACCCGTAACAGCGTGTCGACCACATCAAAGACAAGGCCAGCGCCAGTAGGATTGGTTACCTTTGTGACAGTGAAACCACCTTCGTTGTCGCGGATCGCCTGCGCACGCCGGACCTGATTAAAGCTAATCCTACCCGTTTCATCGCTGGTTTGCGTCAGTTCAGCAATGGAGTTTTTCTTGACCTCATTCTGATCCAACATCAGCCAAAGATAGGTCAGGGTATCTGGCGAATTATTGGTGTAAGTGATGTCGGCTGTGCCGCCTAAGGTTTTGGTGGCCTCATTCAGGCTGACATCGATCTTATAATCGACCTTCTGCTGCCAATACTTATGGCCGGGCGCACCCGATGCAGCCCGATAATCGTTAGGCGTTGGCGCATCTTCTGGGTCAAGTTGGCGAAACTTATCCTGGAAGTCGCCCTTCGTCTGTTGAACTGCTTGTGCCGAAAGGGGGTGAGTGCCCAAAACCGCACAGGAAATAGCGATCATAAAGGCGCGGAAGATGCAAAGATTTTTCATTCAACAATTGTGACATGGGATTGGACTGAATCTCAAGTGTTTGACTGAATAATGCCGGAGGTGGGGTGGTCGTTCACCACATGAACACATTTATTTGAGCGTAAAAATATCCAGCATTGCTGAAACAAATTGCAATCTCGTGTGATCTCGTTAGCTTCCCTTCCACTCCGGCAGTCGAAATCAGGTTTAGGAAACGCCCAAGCCGATAAACTTCGAAACACATTCTAGGACCCCCTCATGCCTGTTCGCCCTTATGATGTTGCCCGCACGCGGCGCACTGTTTTTGATGCCTTGGTTGATGCCCGGGGTCGTTTTGGTGGTAAAAAAGAAATTCTAGAAGACGCCGATCGTGCGCCTTTGACCTATGATCGCTTGGTTTTAGGCTCATTTGTTCTAGGCCGAAAACTGGCTGCTCTGAGCGAGCCTGGCGAGAATGTCGGGGTTTTGATTGCCAATTCAGCTGGCGGAATGGTCGCCCTGTTTGGTCTGATGGCCTTTGGCCGCACTCCTGCCATGTTGAACTTTACCGCCGGCATCAAGAATATCCGCGCAGCGTGCAGTGCAGCCCAAGTTCGCACCATTCTGACTGCCAGGCGTTTTGTTGATCAGGCCAATCTGGGCGCGCTCGTGCAAGACCTCGAAAAAGATTACAAGATTATCTATCTCGAAGATGTCCGCGAAAGCCTGACAAGCCTGGATAAGGCACGCGGTTTACTAGATGCGACAGCCCCCTTCCTGGCGCGGGTCAGAACCGACCCTGATTCCACCGCTGTGATGCTATTCACATCAGGCACCGAAGGCATTCCCAAGGGCGTTGCGCTCAGCCACGCCAATCTGGTTGCCAATGTTGAACAAGTTGCAGGCCATGTGGATTTGAACCCCGAAGACATCGTCTTCAACCCGCTGCCTATCTTCCATTGTTTTGGTCTGACTGGAGGGACGTTCCTGCCGCTTTTGCAGGGGATGAAGTGCGTGTTGTTCCCTTCGCCATTGCAAGCCAAGAACATTGTCAAAATGGTGCGCGAAACCCAGGCGACGATCTTGTTTGGGACCGATACCTTTGTGAACCAATATGCGCGTCAGGCTGAGGAAGGCGATCTTAGCAGCTTGCGCTTCATCGTGTGCGGGGCCGAACGGGTTAAAGAAGAGACCCGCCAAACCATGCTGTCGCGTTTTGATGTGCCGATTGTCGAAGGTTATGGCGCGACCGAGGCGTCTCCGATCATCGCCGTGAATACGCCAGACTCTAACAACCGCCCTGGCACCTGCGGTCGCCTCGTGCCTGGCATTGAATGGAAGCTGGAAAGCATCCCAGGCATTGATGGGGGTGGCAGGCTCTATGTCCGTGGACCCAATTTGATGCGCGGTTATGTGCGCGTCGATGCTCCTGGTGAAATCCAGCCCCTGCCCGGTGGTTGGCATGATACGGGCGACGTGGTCGCGATAGACAAGGACGGCTATTTGACCATTAAGGGCAGGGTGAAGCGCTTTGCGAAGATTGGCGGCGAAATGGTGTCGCTTACCGCGGTGGAGAATTACGCTACCAGCTGTTGGCCTGATCATCTCCATGTTGCCGTGGCGGTAAATGATCCCAAGAAAGGAGAGCAGATTGTCTTGCTGTCCGATTGCGAGTTCGCGGAACGATCCGACCTCTTGGCCTGGTACAAAACCAATGGTGCAGCGGAACTTGCTTTTCCAAAAAAGATCATCAAGATCCGGGAAGTGCCGTTATTGGGGACGGGCAAAATTGATTATGTCGGTGCCCAGCATATTGCACAAGAAAAGCCAGAGTCTGTGGGTGCCTAGAGCGCAAGCTCTGAGTTCCTAGCGGCTATCGATGTCTGAAATCTCAATCCCAAAGCCGCTCAGGCCCGCAAATTTGTGGGTGGAGCGGGTAAGCAATTTGATAGAATGGACGCCGAGGTCGCGAAGGATTTGTGCGCCGACACCGACTTCTCGCCAGGTCTGCAGCCGACGGGTTTCGGACTCCGTTTCTTGATGCTGCTGAAAGGGAACCCCGACCGTGCCATCGCGCAAATAGACCAGCACACCGCGGCCCTCATTCTGAAAGGTTTCCATGGCCGCTTTAATGGCCGGGGCCCCTCCGAACACGTCCTTGACCACATCGGCGCGGTGCAAGCGGGTCGGCACGTTTTCGCCAGCGCCAATCTTGCCGACGACAAAGGCCAAGTGATGCACGGGGTCGAACGGGGTGGAGTAGGCAAAGCCCTGCACCGGGCCATTTTCTGTTTCGACCGTAAACGAGGACACGCGCTCCACCAGTTTCTCACGTGATTGGCGATAGGCAATCATTTCCGCAATTGAAACGTGTTTAAGAGCATGGGTCGCTGCAAAGGCTGCCACTTGCGGGCCGCGCATCACGGTGCCATCATCATTCATCATCTCGCAAATGACGCCAACTTCCGGTAAGCCTGCCATGCGGCAGAGGTCGACTGTGGCTTCGGTATGGCCGGTCCGCACCAATACGCCACCATCACGGGCAACCAGAGGAAACACGTGGCCAGGGCGTACAAAGTCTGTGGCACCAATATTTGGATTGGCGAGCGCGCGACATGTGTTGGTCCTGTCCTCGGCCGAGATGCCAGTTGTGGTGCCGTGACGCACATCCACAGATACCGTAAAAGCCGTCGATAGTGGAGCGTCATTATTTGCAACCATTGGGTCCAATCGTAACTTTCGCGCGATTTCGCGCGTCAGCGGTGCGCAGACGATGCCTGACGTATGACGGACAATGAAGGCCATTTTCTCGGGTGTACATAGGCTGGCCGCTACAATGAGGTCACCTTCGTTCTCACGGTCATCATCATCTGTCACAACAATGATTTCCCCGGCGGCGAAAGCTTCGATGGCAGCTTCTACGCGGCTGTGGGGAGCGGGCGGGCGACCCGTCGCACCTAGATTTAACTCAACCCCTGCCCGCATCAAGATTTCGCTTGGGTTTGTCTTGAGTACCAAGGCCAGGGGACCAGCGTGAGCTGCCTTAAACTCCAGAGCACCTGACAACAGTCGGCTGGCTGCTGAGCGATCGCGCCCAATTGCTGTACCAACATCCTCCTGGGTGGCCCCGACTTCCTTCATGCGATTGCGGAACCAGACGACGTCCATTAGCTTCTCCTTAGTCCTGCGCAAAAATCGCACAAATTTAGTGTGAGCAGCCTATAACGTGCGAAATTCACACGCGTCCAGTCATGTTAGCAGTCTGGGGTTGGGCATCGGACTTCGGCAACGCGCGCCCATAACGCCCGCGTCGACCTACGGATTCCCAGTAAGGTTTTGCAGGAATTGCCATCCAGCATGCACGTGTTGGCGAGCTTCAACCGGCCACCCGAGATAGAAAAAGCTGACTGCCGAAACGACAAGACCCATCAAGACCATGAAGTTTGCGAAAACCGTTGATGGCTGACCTTCTTTTTCGGATCCTTTGCCCAACGTGGGATCATAATCAATCTTGTAGGTTTTTGATTTGCGCTCCGACATAAAATGCAGCGCGACAATGAGTCCGGCCGGACAAGTGATGGCAGCCACGTGAACAATGGAAGCTATGAGATCAAATGTATGAAACGGGTCGTAAAACATGGCCGCCTCCTCGACAAGGTAACAGTTTAGCAAAAACTCCGAGAATATAAGGTTAGCATTCAGGGTTAACAAATAGTTGATGCTCTCAATCGCCTCAGTGCGGAAAAAATGCCCGTAGTACGAAACCGCCATCCCAACCAATATGAATAGACCTGCGGGTGTGACCTAGGTGGCACCCCGCTTAGCCTTGGCATGTAGGCCTAATTTATAGTCGTCCGGTCCCCTTGTTCCCATCCACGACGCTTGAAACAAGGCTAAGTCAACATATTGGAATGCCGACAAAGAAACTGGCAGCTACCCCTTGTTGCAAAGCGATCCATTCAATATCCAAAAAATCTGTCCTGAGGGCACCCAACTCAGCCAAGTTTTTTCACGGTAACATATGAAAATCCGTGTTTCTTGCCCGATATGGCTAATTGTATGGGTAAAATTCTAGTGGAGGGCTCGTGCGTTTGTCCAAGTCCGTGCTAAGGATAACTCATGTCTCTTTGGAAACGAATTCTCGACCTTGCAGGCAATGCCTTCTATCACCCTACTTCTGAGGTGGGTTCAATAGATCCATGTTCGCCAGACCCAGGGGACATGGAATTTGCGGCGGCTGTCGTTGCCCTTGCTGCCAAAATGGCGCGGGCAGATGGTAAGTCCACTTTGGATGAAGCCGCAGCTTTTCGCGCGGCCTTTCCAATTGCACCCGACGAGCGGCCGATGTTTGATCGGCTCTTCGCTTTGGCGCAAGAGACGGTACATGGCTACGAGGGCTATGCGGGACGTATCGGTAAACGATATGTCGCCAAGCCGTGCCTGCTTGAAGATGTTTTGGACGTTTTGTTTGCAGTCGCCGCAGCCGATGGTTCGATTACCGACGGCGAATTAACCTATCTCAAGCGTGTGTCAGAGCTGTTCGGCTTTACCGAGACAGAGTTTGCTCGTCTCTCCGCACCCTTTTTCCCAGATCGTGAGCCAGACCCCTATACTATGCTGTCTGTATCCATTCAGGCCAGCGATGAGGATATTCGCAGGGCTTGGACGCGCTGTGTCGCGGAGAATCATCCAGACAAATTCATCGCCCGCGGTGCTCCTGTTGAATTTATCAAGGCTGCACACGAAAAAACGGCTGCAATAAACGCCGCATATGAGCAGATAAGATCAAGCAGAAAGCAAAATGCTCGTACGCCAAACACCTTAAAATCTGGTGGAACGAACCCTCAATCCAGAAGAGTCTACCAAAACGCACCAGCAGGATCATAAAACTGGGCACGAACACTTGACGTTGGGCGTTTAAATGCCAATCTCAAATCCATGCGTTCCCTGTCTCACACCGCTCGGGCCATGTTTCAAAGCACGATTGCTTTGGTTTCAGGCCTGCTGATTGTTTCAGCTCTGTTCTTTGGCGTGATGGCCATGGCGATTGCTGGCCTTTTGATCGGCTTTGCTGGTGCCGTGCTCGCAAGCTTCCGCCAGCCTGAGACCCGTGCTGTGGTGACGTTTGAAGCGCGCCGCACCGGTCGCGGCTGGAGCGTGGACCCTTCGGGCCGCTAACACACTTTTCCATCACGATTATTCAAAGCGTGTCCACCGGATGCGCAAATACGCCTAGCGCAGTTGTTTTGACACAAGCCGTGTGTTGCAAACCATTGACCTCAAATTGCTGACTATGAAACGAGACGCCATGCGTCCAGCCGATTTCCTTTTACTTTTTGCTTGCTGCGTCGCATGGGGTCTAAACCTGCCTCTCACGCGGTGGTTGGTCGCCGATATCCCACCTATTTTCTTGGCTGGTATTCGTTTCTTAGGGTTGGCACTCCTGTTGTCGCCATTCTTGCGCCCCTTCCCGAAACAATTCGGCTTAGTCTTTGCCATTGCCATGTGTATCGGCGGGGTTCATTTTGCGTTGCTGTTCCTAGGGCTGCATGCCGCACCGGCCAGCGCAGTTGCGATCGTTGGACAAATTGGCTTGCCGATTGTTACCATCCTGTCGATCATCTTTCTGCAAGAGAAAGTGCGTTGGCGGCGAACCTTGGGCATGACGTTGGCTTTTGCGGGCGTGATTGCAATCCTTTATCAGCCTGGCAAATTCAGTTTTGAAATCGGTCTGGTTTATGTCGTTGCCTCCGCCTTTATCGGGGCCACAGGCTCGATCTTGATGAAACGGCTAGACCCAATCCCTGCGCTCAATCTACAGGCATGGGTTGGGCTACTATCGATCGTACCGCTGTTTGGACTTTCATTCGTACTGGAAACCAATCAGATCCCAGCCTTATTGCAGGCCGACTGGCATGTTTGGGCCGGGATCGTCTTTTCTATTGTGGTTGTCTCAATCTTTGGCCACTCAGCCTATTATCAGCTCGTCAAAAAGTATGACATTACGTTGCTTGCACCATTGACCCTGATGACACCGGTGATCGCGGTAGCAACCGGCGTTCTCTTCTTGAATGAGCCTATCACGCTCAAGCTGATTATTGGGGGTGGCCTCACACTGGCTGGTGTGTTCTTAGTAGCGGCTCGTGAAAACAAAAGCCTGCCCAGCGGCGCAGTTGCGCAGGCCAAAACAGGCTGAGACTGTCAGATGTTTGGTAATCCTATTTCTACTCGCCAGCCGCGTCAAAGCCGGACCCGAAAAATGATGCCGCTTGAAATCATTCAATCCCCCTCACCCAATTTCGACGAACGTAAGCGGCCAATCCGCTTTGTGGTGCTCCATTACACCGGCATGCAGAGCGCTGATGCGGCTTTGCGGGTGCTATCGGACCCCGCGCCGATGCGGACCGCCTATCTAAACGACATTCCAACCAACCCCCTTCTGCCAGACGGCACACCTGCACCAAAGACGCTGGTGCCCTCGCCCATGAGCCGGGTTTCAAGCCATTATCTTGTATATGAGGATGGCCGCATCTTCCAATTGGTCGACGAAGCGAAGCGTGCGTGGCACGCCGGGCGCGGCTTTTGGGATGGTGAGACGGATATGAACTCTGCCTCCATCGGGATCGAGATCGCCAATGGCGGTGATGATTTTGGCCTGCCCGAATTTCCAGAGGTGCAGATTGAACGCGTCATGGCGCTGGTGGCCGACATTGTCCGCCGCCATGGGTTGGATCGCCAGCACGTAATTGGTCATTCCGACCTTGCCCCGATGCGCAAGTCCGACCCCGGCGAAAAGTTTCCGTGGAAGCGCTTTGCAGATGCAGGCCTAGCGCTTTGGCCCCAGCCAGCCTTGGAAGATGGTGACCAGCGCAATCTATTTGATGTCGATGGCATGATGGACCGGGGTATTGCCGCCGTTCAAACAGGGCTTGGTACCATTGGCTATGGTGTTACCGTCAATGGCATTTTGGACACCGAAACCCGAGCTGTTCTGCGCGCATTCCAACGCCGCTTCCGCCCCAGCAAAGTGGACGGCTTCATCGACGTCGAGATTTTATCCCTTGTAGAACGTGTGGCTGCTATCTTGCGCCCTGCCTAGCTTTCGCGCATGAGAGCAGCGTCAGACGGTCGGGCGGCCGCTCTTGCAAGGCTTGAAAAGGCGCAAGGGAGGAAAGTCCGGGCTCCACGCAAACATGGTGGCGGGTAAGGCCCGCCGGGGCGCTGCCTTCGGGCAGGGTTTCAGGGATAGCGCCACAGAGAATAGACCGCCTTTAGGGTCCTTGGATCACAGAGGTAAGGGTGAAACGGTGGGGTAAGAGCCCACCGCTCCGACCGTAAGGAAGGAGGCATGGCAAGCCCCACTAGGAGCAAGACCGAATAGGGACACCATGTGACACAGCTTGCTGGGTCACGGCTCGTTTGTGGGTTGGCGTGTCCGGGTAGGTCGCACGAGGCCTTGCGCGAGCAAGGTCCCAGATGAATGGTCGCACAAAGGGCTAACCCCCTTGGACAAAACCCGGCTTATAGACCGTCTGACACTTTGCTTATTTCGCCACCCAAACTTACCAAAAAGCAAAATGGCCAGAGCGTTTGCTCTGGCCATTGATCGATTAGTTCGAGCAGACCTTAGAGACCCAGCACCAACTTGGCAATGATATTGCGCTGAATTTCGTTTGACCCACCATAGATGGAGGTCTTGCGCATGTTGAAGTAGTTCGGCGAGGTCCAATGGGCATAATCCGGGCCAACGCCCATATTGTCGCCTTCATCGCGGAAACCCCGAACGTATGGAGCAGAATAATTGCCTACCGCTTCCATGGCGAGCTCGGTTAAGCGCTGTTGGATTTCAGTCCCCTTGATCTTCAGGATCGAAGATTCTGGGCCCGGGCCCTTGCCTGCCTGTTCACGGGCCAAAGTGCGAAGCTCTGTGATCTCCAACGTGGTCAGATCAATTTCGAGTTCAGCAATCTTGCGCGAAAATTCGCTATCCTCAATAAGGCTTGCCCCGTCCATCGTTTCAGCACGGGCCAGTTCTTTCAACCGCTTCACGCCAACTTTAGAACGCGCCACACCAGCGATGCCCGAACGCTCATGTGCCAGCAGGAATTTCGCACATGTCCATCCCATGTTTTCCTGACCGACCAGGTTAGAGACTGGTACGCGGACGTTTTCCAACCAGACTTCGTTCACTTCATGTCCACCATCGATTGTGATGATCGGGCGGACCGTGATGCCTGGGGTGTTCATGTCGATCAGCAAAAATGATATGCCTTCCTGTGGTTTGCCGTCTGCCTTGGTCCGAACCAAGAAGAAGCCCCAATCGGCATGCTGGGCCAAGGTGGTCCAGGTTTTTTGACCGTTTACAACATAATAATCGCCATCACGCTCTGCCTTGGTTTTCAGGCTCGCCAAATCCGAACCAGAGCCTGGCTCTGAATAGCCCTGACACCACCATTCTTCACCTTTCAGGATAGGCGGCAGAAAGCGGTCTTTTTGCTCCTGCGTGCCGAAGGTGTAGATCACAGGTGCAACCATATTGATCCCAAATGGCAAGACGGGAATAGTTTGGGCGCGGGCTAATTCTTCACCGAAGATATAGCGCTGTGTAGGCCCCCAACCTGGACCACCATACTGGGTTGGCCAGGCCGGTGCGGACCATCCGCGAGCGCCCAAAATACGGTGCCATTCTAAGAAATCTTCTTTGCCCATGTCATCGCGGTCTACAAAGGCCCGCAAACGCGCCGGATAATTTTCTTCGATGAAGGTACGAATCTCGTTGCGAAAGGCAATATCTTCATCGGAATAAGCAAGGTTCATAGGTCGCTCCCTTCGACGCATCCTTCTTTCTGGATGCTGCCGCTTGATAATAATCATAGTGCGAAGCGTGGTGGGATCAAGCAGAATTCGCCATGATCACCATGACCTTGACGCAAACGTCAGCCAATAGCCATCGGTGATGCAAACTGCATCGCGGAAATGTGACTCCATCGACACGCCAGTGACGCTTGTGCAAGCTTTCTACCACCAGCATTGTACACGAGCTAAGCTGTCCGTTTGTGCATGTTTTACGCCCCCTAACCCATCTTTTCGAGATTTATTCACATGTCTCTACCAGCTAATCGCCTCATGTCATTGGATGTTTTTCGTGGTGCCA
This sequence comes from Maricaulis salignorans, assembly GCA_943372135.1. Taxonomy (GTDB): domain Bacteria; phylum Pseudomonadota; class Alphaproteobacteria; order Caulobacterales; family Aquidulcibacteraceae; genus Aquidulcibacter. The sequence goes on from CALRXH020000002.1 coordinate 278,084, forward strand.
CGATTGGGGCGATGGTGCTCGTCAATAATCCAGGAACATGGAGTGCGATCTATCCGCCTTTACAACATGCACCTTGGCATGGCTGGACGTTCACTGACACCATTTTCCCTTTTTTCATCTTTATCATGGGCATTGCCATCCCGATTGCGCTTGGGCGTCGTCGTGCCGACGGGCAAACGGGTTTTGATCTTTATGTTCAACTGGTACGCCGGACCGCGGCCCTCTTTGGCTTAGGGCTCTTTTTGGCTCTATTTCCGTTTTATAATTGGATGAAGGGAGATTGGATCGAGATTGGCGACATGCGAATTATGGGCGTGCTGCAGCGTCTGGCACTTTGCTTTTTTTTCGCCTCTGTCCTTTTTATCTGGCTGCGCCCACGTGGTTTGGTGATTGCCACCTTTGCTCTTCTATTGGCCTATTGGGCGTTGATGATCTTGGGCGGGCGCGGTGACCTAACGCCTGAAGGCAATTTTTCTGGCCTAATTGATCGGTTGGTCCTTGGCCAACACATGTGGAAAGGGTCGCCTTACTATGACCCGGAGGGCCTTCTCTCCACCCTGCCCGCAATCGCGACCTGTTTATTCGGGGTCTTGACCGGTCAATTGATCCAATCGCCGAAATCCAATGATGCCAAAGTGGCCGAGATGCTGGTCTGGGGCTTTATGCTGCTTACTCTCGGCTGGTTGTGGGGCGGCGTCTTCCCGATCAACAAGGGTATTTGGACCTCATCTTATGCTGTCTTGATGTCTGGAATGGCGATGTCCGTCTTGGCCGTATGCTATTGGTTAGTCGACATCAAAGGTATTAATTGGTGGACCAAGCCCTTTGTGATCTTTGGCGTCAATGCGCTGGCGCTGTTTGTTGGATCCGGCATGCTGGGCCGCATTCTCAACATGATACCAGGCAGCATGGCCCCGGACGGTAGCCCAGTCTCGCTCAAGGCCACAATTTATGAAAACGTGTTTGCCTCATTGGCTAGCCCAATGAATGCCTCGCTCTTGTTCGCCATCTGCTTCATTGGATTGTGGCTGTTCTTGATGTGGCTGCTCTACCGCAAAAACATCTTCATCAAGGTCTAGGCTGGCCAGGTGGCCTGTTTTAGGCTCGCAATCCACCATCGCTGACTTTGGAGTCGCGCCCCAATGCCTGAAGAACCCCCTGCACGATGCCTTCTGCATCGAGACCAGCGAGGCGATATTGTAGTTCTGGCCGATCATGGTCTTGGAACACATCCGGCAGGGTCAGGGTGCGTACTTTCAAACCGCGATCAAGTAAGCCATCGCTTGCGAGGAAGTGCAGCACAAATGCACCAAAGCCCCCAACTGAACCCTCTTCAATCGTAATTAAGACCTCGTGATGACGCGCCAATTGACGGATGAGGCCATGGTCCAGAGGCTTAGCAAAACGCGCATCGGCCACGGTGGTAGGAAGCCCCATGGCAACAAGATGATCTGCAGCCATCAGGCTTTCGGTCAAGCGAGTCCCAAAGGATAGTATCGCGACTGTGCCGCCTTCTCGCACGATGCGGCCTTTCCCGATCTCGAGTGGCGTTAAATCTTGCGGAATTTCAACGCCATTTCCTTCACCGCGTGGATAACGGAAAGCGCTTGGACGATCATCAATGGCGGCGGCAGTTGCCGTCATCAAGGCAAGTTCTGCCTCATCGGCGGCGGCCATCAAGACCATGCCTGGCAAAGCCCCCATGAAGCCAATATCAAAACTGCCCGCATGGGTTTGGCCATCAGCACCAACCAAGCCTGCCCGGTCCATGGCAAAGCGCACAGGCAGGGATTGGATCGCAACATCATGGACAACTTGGTCATAGCCGCGCTGCAGGAAAGTGGAATAGATCGCTGCGAACGGCTTCATGCCATCGGCAGCAAGGCCTGCGGCAAAGGTGACCGCATGTTGTTCCGCAATGCCTACATCATAGGTCCGGTTCGGAAACGCTTTACCAAATACATCAAGACCCGTCCCGGAGGGCATGGCCGCTGTGATGGCGACAATTTTGTCATCGGCTTCCGCCAGTTTAACCAGCGCATCGGCAAAAACACGGGTATAGCTGGGCGCATTGGGTTTGGCTTTGGCCTGCTCACCCGTGATCACATTGAACTTTACGACACCATGATATTTGTCGTCCGCCGCTTCAGCAGGCAGATAGCCTTTGCCTTTATGTGTCACGACATGGACCAGAACCGGGCGGTCTTCGATCTTTTTCGCATTTTGAAGTACATGTACCAAGGCTTCAAGGTCGTGGCCATCAATCGGGCCAACATAGTAGAAGCCGAGTTCTTCAAAGAACGTTCCCCCCGTTGCCATGCCACGGGCGAATTCTTCGGCCTTACGAGCAGCCTCTTGCAAGGGCTTTGGGAATACCGAAGCGGCTTGTTTGCCGACTTTGCGCAAGGTGCGATAACCGGTACCAGATACCAGGCGGGCGAGATAATGACTCATACCGCCGACGGGAGGCGCGATGGACATGTCATTATCATTGAGGATAACAATCAGGCGCTTACTGGTCTCTGCCGCCTTGTTCATTGCTTCATAGGCCATGCCAGCGGTGATTGAGCCGTCACCAATTACCGCCACTACGACATTGTTATTACCCTGCAAATCTCGGCTGGCACAAAAGCCCAGCGCGGCAGAGATCGAGGTTGCGGCATGGGCTGCTCCAAACGGGTCATAGTCGCTTTCGCTGCGCTTGGTGAAACCTGAAAGCCCGCCACCCTGACGAAGCGTGCGAATACGGTCGCGCCGCCCCGTCAAAATCTTGTGTGGATACGCCTGATGGCCAACATCCCAGATCAGAATATCTTTTGGCGTATCCAATACGTGATGTAGGGCGACCGTGAGTTCCACCACGCCTAATCCCGCCCCCAAGTGACCGCCGGTAACCGATACCGCGTCAATGGTTTCGCTGCGCAGGTCGTCAGCTACTTCGCGTAGCTCTCGAATACTGAGGCCTTTGAGGTCTTTCGGAGATTTGACTTTGTCGAGAGCGGGCGTGAGAGGCGACATCTGTTTCTATTCTTATGTGTTCAAACAAAGCAATTTTGCTCTATTCTAGTCTATGATTTTGATCCTATGCACGACGTTGCGTAATCGTGTCGATGATTTCGTTCAGAAATTGGGCCCGAGCACCAAACATAGATAGGTGCGCGCGCGCCTGTGCAGCCAACAATGTAACCCGCTGTTTGGCACCATCAAGACCTAAAAGGCTCACAAATGTGGCTTTTCCTCTTCCCTCATCCTTGCCAACGGCTTTTCCGGCTTCTTCCGAGCAGCCTTCCGCGTCCAAAATGTCATCGGTGATCTGGAAGGCGAGCCCCAAATCATGGGCATAGGCCGATAGGGCATGCTTGGCTTCATCGCTCGCGCGACCCATAAGCGCGCCCACTTCAACCGCATAGGTAATCAGCATACCGGTCTTTAGGCGCTGCATCCTAGTGACCGCCGCAATGTCATCGCCCAATTCCTCTGCGATCATATCCATCATCTGGCCACCAACCATACCCCTAGCACCTGAGGCCTCAGCCAAACGCGCGATGAGAGCGATGCGGATATTTGGGTCAGCATGGGTTTGAGGATCTGCTAGGATTTCAAATGCGATGGTCAAGAGCGCATCACCTGCCAAAACCGCTGTGGCTTCATCATAAGCCACATGTACGGTGGGCCGGCCGCGTCGCAAATCGTCATCGTCCATACAAGGCAGATCATCATGGATGAGGGAATAGGTATGAATGCATTCAAGGGCTGCTGCAACGCGCAGTAAGCAACGTTCATCCACGCCAAAAAGCCTGCCAGTTTCCAACACCAAGAACGGGCGTAACCGCTTGCCACCACCTAAAGCGGCATAGCGCATGGCACTCATCAATCTGGCTTCAGGGCCCTGGACACGGGGAATCAACGTGTCTAGGGCGACCGTGATCCGGTCCGCAGTTTCTTCGAGCCGCTTTTCGAGATCGACCTTTAGGTCCATGCTCCTAGACCTTATCCAATTCGTGCAGTTTCAAGGCTAACACCTTGTGGACCATCAACAATTTGATCAACCCGCATCTGTGCACGCTTCAAACGATCTTCGCAATGTGCCTTAAGAAGTGCACCACGCTCATAGAGGCTGATAGAATCTTCAAGGCTTGTCTGGCCAGATTCCAACTTTGCTACCAAAGACTCGAGTTCATCTAGGGCGGCCTCAAAACTCAACTCTGCAATTGCTGTATGCATGGTTTCTGGTTCAACCGGCATGACGATATCCCTCTGTCGATTTATTCCTAGACTGTGCAACGCACATGGGCAACGAGGCAAGAGGATTAAATGCGGCAAACTGGCTTGGAAGTAAGGTCTAATGTGCCTCCGGCTTCAGGCGATAAACCCGGTGAGACCAATGGGAGTCGCGCCCGTCATAGACACATACCCAACCGTGGGCCAACAAATAAGGACGCATCATGCGGTTGAACCAACCATGCGCCAGAAGTCCGACGCTTCCCGACTTTCGAGCTTCCTCGATTAGCCAAACTGCAGCTTTCTGGGCTCGCAATTCAGCCTCTGACCGGCTTTCCTGTCCCCGATGATTGCCAAAGAACCAGGTGATCCGCGAGATCACACCCCAAAAGCGCGGCCGGAACAAGATGAAGTCCGGCAATTCGGGGGGGGGAAGAGGCGCTTCAACGAATTGTGGATCAACTACCAATTCTCGACCTGGCGCAGCCAAAGCGGCTGTTTCGATAGCCCGGCGTAAGCTGGAGGACACGATGACTTTGCAAGCCTTTAAAGCCTGGATCAATCCATTGGGAACCAACTGGTTTGCTGCAAGGCCGCCAGCATCATACTGGGCCCACCAATCAAGGTACTGATCGGCATTAATCCAGATATGTCTGTCCAAGGCCGGTCTGCCATGACGGGCAATTACGATCATTGGGGTATCGCTTGATAAGACAGACACCGCTGGCCGTGGCGCAACACGTGAATCGGCCTGTGATCCCAGATCATCCAGTTTTGTTTCAAACACCCGCTTTTTCGCCCCCGGAGCGTGGTTTGTATTTCTGTAACGTCTGCACATGCGCGAGCACACATGCCGCTAAGGCTTGCAAGTGGTAGCCGCCCTCAAGAGTTGATACAAGTTTTCCCTGCGAAACGTCCAGCAATCGTTCAGTTATCCAGCGATAATCATCCGTTTCGAGCTCCAGTCCAGCAAGAGGGTCCTGTCGATGGCCATCAAAACCGGCGGATACTATGACGATTTCAGCCTTGAATTGAGCCAAAGCGGGCAGGATTTTGCTTTCAACGGCTGACCGCCAAGCAGGGCCTGTTGTGGCCGCAGGCACAGGCACGTTCACCAAATTGCCCACTGCGGTTTCCTCAGCCAGACCAGAGCCCGGATAAATGCCGCCCTGATGGATTGAGGCGTAGAAGAAGTCAGCATCACGCTCCGCCAGTTCTTGGCTGCCATTGCCATGATGAACGTCAAAATCCACCACGGCGACGCGCTTGAGACCATAAGTGTGCCGGGCATAAAGCGCCCCAATTGCCGCAGAATTCCAGATACAAAAGCCCATGGGCGTGTTTGCTTCGGCGTGATGGCCGGGCGGTCTGGTGGCACAAAACGCCCGACCAAACGCACCCTTCATCACCCCGTCAACGCCGGCAATTACTGCACCAACACCGCGCTTGGCCGCCTCAATGGAGCCGGGGGACAAATAAGTATCCGGGTCGAGCTGGCGGCTACGACCGCCCGCCTCCGGCTCAAGACGCATGATTTGTTCAATCAAAGTGGTTGGATGCACCCGGGCAATATCTTCAAGCTGGCCCAATGGGGCCTCTATCCGGATCAAATCTGGGCAAGTCGCGTCACTTAGCGCTTCTAGGACGACCCGTAACCGCTCAGGCGATTCTGGATGTCCTGCTGGCGGGCGATGCTCAAAACAGGCTGCATGGGTGATGAGAGCTGTTCGTGACATAGAGGTTCTGTTCCCAATTCAAATGCTAAGGACGCGCAGGTTCCAAAGCTTGCTTAAACCGATCTACATAATCAGTCATGATTCCATCGGCCTCGCGCCCGACCAAATGGCGCATCTGTTTGGAATCATTAATGGTCCAATACTGTACTTTGAGACCTCGCGACTTCGCCGTGCGGACAAAGTGTGGGTCGGTTAGATCAAAGCCTGCAGCAGAAGTAGGTATCTGTAGCGCCACCCCCGGCGATTGGACGAACCGGGACAGGCGCACGTGTGAGGCGATTAGAAAGGTACGCACTTCATCACCGGAATAGGCGGTGGCAACCTTTGGGCAAACCTTACGAAACGTCTTCAACGCGCCATCATGAAACGAGGCGACAATCACCCGATTGGTTTCGTTAAACTGGCTGATGAGCGCACATAAGCGGTTACTCGCAGCTTCCGTGTCATTCTTGATTTCAATGACCCAGCGCCTAGATGGGAAGCGCGTAAAGGCCTGCTCCAGTCGGGCGATCCTAACCCCCTTGCCGCGAAACGACTGACCATCGATTACGGTGTGATAGCCGGAATCAGCCTTTTGCAACTCGGCCCACGTCTTGGCGGCAATTGGGCCCTTCATATCGGTTATGCGGTCCAAGGTGTCATCATGATGCAGAATCAAAACGCCGTCTTTGGTGATCTGCAAATCAATTTCCAGCACATCCGCCCCCATTGCATCGGCCAATTGTAGGGCTTCCAAGGTGTTGGGTGGCGCATGGCCCTGACCGCCGCCATGGGCGATGTTTTCAACTGCTGCTGGCTGCAACTCAGCAAAATAGGGATGGCTTACAGGGGCAGGGCTAGGCCAAACAGCCACCACTGCCAAGGCAATCCCGGTTAGTGCCAAGAGCATCCAACGACGGCGCATCATTCTTCCCCTCAATGACCCCTCCCACCCAGAGGAGGCTCAGTCCTTATGCAGCCTGTGACATGGCATGGCTAGCGAGGCTGTTGCAAGTTGGGCTAGAAGACTGGCTCTGACGATCTCCGCCACCCCAGAAAGAAAAAGTGCCAATGTCTTCCATGGAACCGACAAACCTGCGCCGTCTTGGCAAAAGCGACTTGATGATCACGAACCTCGGCTGGGGTATGTGGCGTTTTGCTGGCATTGACGTGAAGGCCGCGCAAGAACTGGTCGAATCGGTCTTTGAAGCTGGCATTAATTTCTTCGACACCGCCGACATATATGGTTTTCAGAACCCACAAGTTGGTTTTGGTGATGCCGAAGCCTTGTTGGGCGAGGTGTTCAAGCAAGCACCAAGTCTGCGGTCCAAGATGGTGTTGGCCAGTAAGGGCGGCATCATTCCGCCAACCCCTTATAATTCCAGCTATGATTATCTGATCAATGCGTGCGAAGCCTCTCTGCGCCGCCTTAACACCGACGTGTTGGACCTCTGGCAGATCCATCGCCCTGACCTTTTGACCCATCCCGCAGAAATTGCGCGCGCGGTCGATCATTTGATCCAAGCGGGTAAGATTCGCACCTTCGGGATCTCCAACTACACGGTGGCACAAGCGCGCGCGTTACATGCCCATCTCAACACCGACATTGTCTCGTTCCAGCCTGAATTCTCGCCACTTGCGCTCGATGCCATGACGGACGGGACCTTTGACCTCGCGATGGAAATCGGAGCGTCGGTGCTGGCTTGGTCGCCTTTGGGTGGTGGCCGCTTGGCAAAGGATGGTGATGATGCCCGCACTAAGGCGGTGATTACGGTTCTAGATAAGGTTGGCGCCACACATAATGTGTCGCGCACGTCAGTAGCCTATGCGTGGGTCTCGGCCCATCCAAGCCGGCCAGTTGCCTTGGTTGGCACCCAAAATCCAAATCGGATTCTGGAGACCCGCGAAGTCGCCAAGATCCGCCTCAGTCCGGACGAATGGTATCAAATTTTGGTGGCGTCGCGCGGCGCGCCTATGCCTTAAGGCTGGAGCACCGCTTAGAATCCAATCGCGCTTAAGCCCTCGATCTTTGGGATTTTGAGGGCCAGCATCAAATCCCGTAGCTCTTGTCGGGCAGCGACATGACTTAAAGTGAAGGAAACTGAGGCACCTTCGTCGGTTAGATCCAGCAAAGTCAGGCCTGCAGTGAACATTTCGCGGTAAATCACCCGCTCTGACAGACCAGGTGCGACGCGAAATCCAATGCGCTGGGCAAGGGCCGCAAGGGCATCCCCAACGCGCCGCTTATTCTTGGCATCGAGCGGCGAGAGACGATTGCGCATCAAAACCCAATCAATCGGCTTACCTTTTGATGCGGCCTTAAGCTTACGCGCTTGCCAAACCATTTCCGCATAAACGCTGGGCTTACCCACCCCGCCTGTCACGGGGTCAATTTCAGCGAGAAGGTCGAAGTCAATAAAGCTATCGTTCAGGGGCGTAACCAAGGTATCGGCGCAAGAATGAGCAGCGCGCGACGCAGGTGTGTCCGCTCCAGGCGCATCAACAAGTACGATGTCGTGGTTTGCCCGCATCTCTGCTATCAAAGCTTGGGTCGCGGCTGTTTCCTCCGCTTCTGCCTGATCGCGACGTTCGGCAGCTGCCATACTTGGAAAGAAAAAATCGGGCGCTGGCAAATCGGCTTCATTCAAACTAGACCAACGCGCCCGGTTTTCGAAATAGCGTTCAAAGGTGCGCTGACGCCGATCCAGATCCAACGCAGCCACCTTCAGACCGGAAATCGCGCAGGCAACCGCAATGTGAACCGACAAAGTTGACTTTCCAGCACCACCCTTTTCGTTACCAACAACAATGACATGCCCCAAAACCGCAACCTCCGCGCCTAGTGAACCACGCAAATCAGGTCCAAGCTCGTTGGTTGTTTTCGCCAGTTTCGCCAGTCTTGCCAATTGGCAAGCGCAGCAGCCGAAAGCCAGTAATTTAGAACTATTTCTCTAGCTGCTTAACCGCTTTGCAACCGCCTGCGGCACTGATTGGTTAAGGCTCTTTTTCCTCTTCCTCAGTCCAATCACTTTGTGGTGTCAAGCGCTGACCGGTGGTTTCTGGACCTTGCTCCTGAGTACTGCCTGTTACCAACGAGTTAGGTCGCGATTGCATTTCAGGACGCCCGGAGGAACCAGGCCAAATAGGTCTTGGACGGAACGCCCGATTTGCAACAGCCTGCTCAGGAATAGGTGCCACACCCAAGCCTGCCATATCATTCACTGGCGGCTCTGCCAGAGCTGCCAAGCGCTGAGACAACTCACGCAATTCGCTTTCAGCAGGATTGATCCACTCAGGATCCTGAGCTGACGCGCGACTTAAGTCTGTAGCCACCCGAGCCAAGACCTGTTCAATCGGCTCATCCTTCTCGCCACGATCTACCCACGGCAACGCATCGGCAAAAGCTTCAGGAATATCTTGAAGCACCGATCTCTTAGTGTCACGCCAAACGCGCTTGAACGGACCGACAGGCTTTTCGCGTTTGGCCGCTGGCACTGGCTTGGCCGCACCGCGCAAGACCGGTTCTGCGACTGGTGGCGGCGCAAGCATCACACGAGCCGTTGGCTTGGGTGCCTCCGGTGGCAAGGCGATGGCCACAGGAACCATCGAAATAACCGCAGGCCTTGGCAAGGGGGCGGCTGGCGTGCCACGGAACATGACGATCGGCAGACCTTGGCCACCCTTGCCCGCCACTTGCGGCTCTGGCTTCGCAGGCTTAGGCGCGACAGACGTGACGACCGTAGCCTTTGGGGCTGGCATAAAGGGCACGTAGGGGCTTGTCGCAAAGGCACCGGCAGATTGCGCCAGAGCGGTTGTGTTAAAGCACAAAACACCTAATGCACCGCAAAGTCGGCCGGCAGAAGACAAGAAAAAAGTGCGACTGGACTGGTTCATGCCAAAAAGCCTAGCGCGACGTGGTAAAGAGGGGTTTAAGGCGGCTTCACAGTCGTCGTATAGACTAAAGGCTGGAAATCCTCGGTAAGTCCTTGTTTTGGAGAGAGTCATGTCGCCATTGTCGATTGTGCGCACCAAAGCAGATCTGCGCGCTCTGGTGTCCAACTGGCGGCGAGACGGTAAAAAGATCGCTCTAGTCCCAACCATGGGTGCTCTGCACGCCGGGCATTTGGCTTTGATCGAGCAAGCAAAGACTGCGGCGGACGTCGTGATTGCGTCTATCTTCGTCAATCCAACCCAATTTGCACCCCACGAGGATTTGATGCGCTATCCAAGACAGGAAGCTGCCGACATAGAACAACTCCAAGCTATTGGCTGTGACGCGCTCTATGCCCCGCACGTAGCGGAGCTTTATCCAAAGGGCTTTCAGACCCGGGTGGTTCCGGGGGCAGTCGCGGCCCGACTGGAGGGCGCGTTTCGCCCACATTTCTTCGGAGGTGTCGCTACGGTCGTAGCGAAACTATTTTTGCAAATCGATCCCGACGTCGCGGTCTTTGGCGAAAAGGACTGGCAGCAATTGCAGGTGATCTCCACTCTGGTGCGAGATTTGGATTTGCAGGTTGAAATTATCCCTGCGCCGACCCATCGCGAAGCCGACGGGCTCGCGCTCTCATCGCGCAATGCTTATCTTTCAGAGGCGGAACGGGCCATCGCCCCTGGCCTCAAACGCGCGCTCGACACGATTGGCGAGACTATCATCCAAGCCCCTGAACGCCTTGCAGACGTGCTGGAACAGACAAAGGCACACCTTCTTGCCACAGGATTTCAGTCCATCGATTACTTGGAGGCCTGCCACAGCCAGACTTTAGAGCCGTGGCAGCCTGGCGATCCTGCCCGTATCTTGGTTGCAGCTTGGCTGGGTAAGACGCGTTTGATCGACAATTGTGGCATTGGGTAAGCTACCAAGCGCCGAGGTCGAGCAATTCCTTGCGCAACGGCTCTGGCAAATCCTCGCCACCCGATACATGGGTCAGATCAGCTGGCGCATCTTTTGCCATCAGATAGCGCCAGCCTTGAAAGGCGGCACGCCTCTGCGGGGCGGTTTGAACGTGAAAGTGCTTCAGCACGATTTCGCAGCGTGAGCGTCCGTCTGCATCGTCCAACGTGACAACATCCTCAATTTCCTGGCGGATAAGAATCTGGCCCTTAATCACCCAATAAAGCGAGCCGCCATGAAGGACTTCGTCACGCCGTTTGGGTGACATGCGCGTGTCGCAGACAGGACGCGGATCGAGGCCAAGACTTAAGCGCGTAAAGGCCTGATGATCATGCCAATCCAGCAAGTCCTGAATAGACTGCGCACCGACGCAAAGTTTAATGATGTGAAGGGCCATGCGTCGTGAACTATACCAAAGCACACTGACGAACAGGGGCTCGCATCAGTGCCCATCCTGAAAATGTTTCGCGCGCCATGCAGCCTTTAGGCTAGAGCTGGTTGGTCGCGATCCGTCAGGGCTCCACCCTGGAGGCCCAAAGGCAAAATTGAGCTTTTCACGCCATGTTTTGGCCTGCCCGATGTCACGCGCCATGCCGACCCATTCATGAAACGCGATCCGAAATGGATTGAACGTATGGATGTTGGAAACCACGCCATAAACGGGCTTATCAGCCTTGGTCTCTTCAACAAATGTGCCGAACAGTCGGTCCCAAATGATCAAGACGCCCGCGTAATTGGAGTCGAGATAACGCGGATTAGTAGCGTGATGGACCCGGTGATGGCTCGGTGTGTTCAAGACCAATTCCAAAGGCCCCATTCGATCGATCGCTTCGGTATGGATCCAAAATTGATAGACAAGGCTGAGGCCAGAGAAGAAGGCGATCATGAGCGGGGGAAAACCGATCCAAGCCATGGGTAGCCAAAAGATAAAAGTGCCGCCAATCGACCCCGTCCACGTCTGCCGTAAGGCGGTCGACAAATTATAATGCTGCGACGTGTGGTGAACGACATGGCTTGCCCAAAACCAGCGGCGCTCGTGGCTGATCCGGTGAAACCAATAATAGGACAGATCTTCGAGGAAAAAGCAGACCACAAAGGCCCAAGCAGCATAACCAATTTCGAACAGACGAAACTGATGGACATAGGCAATCAGCGCGACGGCAATGCCGCCAGTCAGCAATTTGGCAACCGTGTTGCCAAAGCCCATCGTCATGCTGGCCGCGGCATCCTTGGCTTCATAGGTCACGTCGCCGGCGTGACGGGCGCGCAGCATTTCTGCTACCACAAAGACGCCAAATAAGGGGATCGCCCAAGTAACCGGATCGGGAAGGTTCATATGGGTGGACCTCTTACTAGGATTGCTAACGCTTGCTGTATTTCGTTGGCATTGGCTTGTACATAGACGGGCTCAAAGCCGAAATCAGGAAAAGAGATATGCAGGCGATCGTCTGCGATGACCATGATCTTTGCCTGATCAAGACTTCGAACCAAAAACTTGTCGCCTAAAACCGTCACCACAAAGCCCGTGTGATCACTACCATAGGCCACAGCAGCCCTTTGGTTGTGGGAAATCAGTACGTCAAACTCCAACTGAAGGCCAGAGTAAGCCTGAACAGCCTTTACCACTTCGACTTTATCTTTGAACTTGCGATCAACGCTCAGTCCAAGGCGGAAACCAACAAAGGCCAAGAGCGCCGTGCCCGCGGCGGCCATCAGAACGGTCAGTAATGCCGCGTTCACGCCGCGACCTCTTGCGGGACAAGGCGGATCAGGACATCGGCCGCTTTGACTTGGCGACCCTCTTGAACATAGGTTTCAGCAATCACGCCATCCCGGCTTGCGGTCAAGGCATGCTCCATCTTCATCGCTTCTAACACGACCAGCACCTGGCCTTTTGTGACATTTTGTCCGGCTTCAGCATGAAACATCGCGATTTTGCCAGGTAGCGGGGCCTTGATCTCGTCGCTAGCTTCAAGGCTATCGGCGCTGGCATCCGCAGACGGGAATGGATAGCGCCATACCTCGCCGCGCTCGACCAAACTGGCACCGGACTCATCAACAAATAAGGTAGCGGCAATATCGCCGCGCCCTTCGCCTTGATTGCCCCTGCTCTCAGCAATCAAAATGGTCCAAGCGCTAGGCTCGCCATAAGCATGGATCAGGCGCCGCGGCACAACCGCGTGATCGCCGGCAAAGCCCGCACTGACCTGCACCTCATCGCTATGAAGTTCCACCACCACGCGCCGCTCATCAAGGGTGAACCCGACAGACAAATGCGCGGGGGCATTGAGACGCCAGCCATCTGGCTTATCAAATGGCGAAGCGTTGTCGGGCATTTCAAGCTCGCGGGCAATCTGCACACCAATGGCTGCCAGTCCTAAGCGGCGCGCTGCAAGGGCATCTGGCTTAGTGAGCGCACCCGCCTCATCTTCGATCAACCCCGTATGGACGCCACCTTCGACAAAGCTTGGCAACAGACAGAGGCGGGCCAAATAGCCGTTATTGGTGGTGATGCCCGTAATCACCCGGCTCTCTAGGTGAGCCTGCAACTGCGCCAGCGCTTCGCGACGATCTGCCCCGTGCGCGATCGCCTTTTCGACAAGGGAATCATAAGCGTCCGGGAAGGTGTCACCGACTTCAAAGCCGGAATCGACCCGGATCGTTCCATCATCTGGTAGGCCAGCGATGACGCCAGACGATGGCAGAAACCCTTGTGCTGGATCTTCGGCGACGATCCGCGCTTCAATCGCAGCTCCGTTCAAGATGATTTTGTCTTGGCTGAGCGGGAGGGCCTCACCCGCCGCTACCCGCAACTGCCACTCGACCAAATCGAGGCCTAGAACTGCCTCGGTCACCGGATGCTCAACTTGCAAGCGGGTGTTCATTTCCAAGAACCAAAAACCATCGGGTCGAAGCGGGCCCGTGCCATCTGCCACAAACTCGACCGTACCAGCATTGGAGTAATTCACCGCCTTGGCGATCTTGAGCGCGGCAGCGGTTAAGCTGGCGCGCACGTCTTCGGTCATCCCGGGTGCGGGGGCTTCTTCAATCAGCTTCTGTCTGCGGCGTTGGATGGAGCAGTCGCGTTCAAACAAATGGACAAGATTGCTGTGCTGATCGCCAAATACCTGCACTTCGATGTGACGGGGACGCAGGACCAAACGCTCTAACATCACACGGTCATCGCCAAAAGCTGCAGCAGCCTCGCGACGCGCTGAGTCGAGCGCTGGAATGAAGGCCGCAACCTCTTCAACAACGCGAATACCGCGACCACCGCCACCCGCGACCGCCTTGATCAAGAGCGGAAAGCCAATCTTTTCAGCTTCGGCCTGTAGCCGCGCTGGGTCTTGGTCCACATCCCAATAGCCGGGCAAAACGGGCGCACCAACCTCAACCGCAATTCCCTTAGCCCGATCTTTCAGGCCCATGTCGCGGATGGCGTCTGGGCGTGGCCCAACAAAGGCGATCCCAGCCGCCGCGCAACTTTCCGCAAACTCAGCATTTTCGGATAAAAAACCGTAGCCTGGATGAATAGCTTCAGCCCCAAAATCCAAAGCGGCTTGTAAAATAAGATCACCTCGAAGATAGGAGTCTTTTGCCGGCGCAGGTCCCAGACGTACCGCTTGGTCTGCTTCGCGGACGTGCTTGGCACCCCTATCTGCGTCGGAATAAACGGCAATGGTCTGCATGCCCAAGCGACGCGCCGTTTGGATGACACGGCAAGCAATTTCGCCCCGATTGGCAATCAACAAAGTTTTGAACACGTCTCGTCCCCAGAGATTCTGTTAGCCCGTACAACAAGTCCCCAAAACTCACCCTCAGACTGGTTGGATGCATCCTTCGGCCACCCCTCAATCTCGGTCAAGACTTGTGGTCAGCCGACAGCTCCCAAGATGATTATCGATGTAAAGAAAAGGCCCAAAGTTATGGGTGCAAATACGAAAATGAAGATTGTTGTTCGCCACAGGGCTGAAAACCAGCCGAGTGCATAGGCTCCCTTGAACTGGAAATAGGTGTGGCAGAGCACGGCTAAGAAGATCCATCCGGCATGGTGTGACCAGTCAACCCAATGCGAAATCAAAGCAAGCGCAAGAAAGAAAAAAGACATGAAAGACAAGGAATAAAGGGCGAATACTGCGTGATCGTACAAAGTTACCCCGCGCTTCCAAAACAAAAGTAGCCAAATGAAAGGAAGACTTATCGGGATTAACAGGAATGAGAATTTATAAACGGTATTCTGCAATTTATACAAAAATAGCTCTGGATTCTCGAGCTTGTGTTTGAGTTTTTTATTGAACGTCGGCCAAGGGGTATCGACTTTTACATCCTCCTTCAAGAACTTGGCGAACGAGGCCTGAAAGTCCTCTCCTTCAATTGAAACATTCTTGGCTTCGCCTTTGGTCGCCTCTTTGGGGGCAGCCTTCACGACAGCAATGGCGGCATCCACAGCTGCAACGGCAATCTTGTCACCTGATGCCAAAGCAGCCTTGCGTTCGGCCTCCAGTTTAAAAAGTTGTTTTTCCTTGATCTCCCCCGAAACAACTTCGGGCGTCGCTGTCGATGATTTGGTTAAAGTGGCTTCAGCCGCCGTGGACACTGCCTCTGGATCTGTGGCGGCCTTTGCTGCATCGCGTTGCGCGTTTCGGTAGCGCACGATCACAGCTTCTAGGGCCGTTGCAGCAGCTATGACTTCTTGCTGTCCATTTCGAACATCAACGGGATCTTGTTCTGCAACGGGCTTGGCCTTTTCTGTCGCGAGCTGCTCTCGCGCCAACTTCAAGTCCGCACGCGCCTCTCTCAAATCTGCCAAAGCCGTCGTCATGCGTTCGCGCGATGCGCTGTCTCGGTCAGCCGCCGCTTCGGTGGTCTGTTTTACAAAGCCAGGGCCCCCAACAAAGGCAAAGGCTAAGAACATGGCAAAGATCGACCCCAGGAATACAGTCGCGGGCGGCACATAGCGGTTGCGGTGGCCCATGATATAATTGCGCGTCATCGTTCCGGGACGAAAAACCAGCATTGGCAGAGAGCGCCATGTCTTGGAATCAACGTGCGTGATCCCATGCACGACTTCTTCCAACACATGCAGGAAGGAGCGGTGGACATGGGCAGTCTGGCCGCACGCGTGGCAATAATCGCCTGCTAGAATGGTGCCACAATTTTTACAGGCGGTACCGATCAGGGCGTTGTGATTCTTTCCAGCACTGCCAGAGGGCGCATCAACTGCCAAGGGGCCTGAATTTTCAAGATTAAGTTCTGCCGGACCGTCCATAATCGCCCCTCACCCGCGAGCCTAGCTTTGGCTGTGCAGTCGAAGGCGGTCAAGACCCCATTAGGACCGATTTGCCCAAGCAGGCGGCCTTTTCTCCAGAAAAGCGGCCAGACCCTCCTGCCCCTCCGCGCTCGCCCGACGCTTGGCGATACGTTTTGCCGTTTCGTGGGCAAGGTGCATATCTATGGGCTGGTCCGTCACATCGCTGACCAATTGCTTGGCTTCGCGCACGGCTTCTGGCGCTGCGGTAAAGGCCAGATCGGCGAGCTTTTCTTCCCGCCTTGCCAAATCATCAAGGTCAATTGCGACCTCTTGAATCAAGCCCAAAGCCAAGGCGCGCTCGGCATCAAAGGGCATGGCGGTGGCAAACAAGGCGCGGGCTTGGCGGGCCCCAATTGCTTCAACCACATAGGGTGAGATCGTGGCGGGCGTCAGGCCTAGGCGGACTTCGGTGAAGCAAAAGCGCGTCCCGGTTAGAGCGATAGCATAATCGCACGCGGCGACAAGGCCAGCGCCGCCGCCAAAGGCACCCCCTTGAACTAAGGCAACCGTCAATTGCGGCAGGCTGTGAAGTGCCAGCAGCATTTTGGCCAGAGCGACAGCATCGGCTTCATTATCTTCTTCATCGTGACGGGCTTGGCGTTGCATCCACTCTAGGTCTGCGCCAGCACAGAAGGTTGTTCCGGCACCCTTGATCAAGACGATCCGAACCCCTTCGGACACACGTAGCGTTTCAAAGATGTCGATCAAAGAAGAAATCGTCTCTTCGTCGAAGGCATTTTTCTTGTCCGGACGGTTCAGCGTGACCATCGCGGCGCCATCGGGCGAAATCTGCAAGAGAACGGGGTCGGCGCTTTGGTCGATATCTACCATCTGAGTTTCTCTCCTATTACATCCGGAAAACACCGAAACGGGGTGGTCCAATGGGGGCACCTGCGACACTGGCCAAAGACATGGAAACCACGCGCCTCGTTTGCGCGGGATCAATGATACCATCATCCCACAAACGCGCTGTGGAATAATAGGGATCGCCCTCTTCTTCATATTTCTGCCGAATGGGGCTCTTGAAAGCTTCTTCCTCCTCGACAGACCAAGCGCCACCTTTGGATTCAATGCCATCGCGACGCAACGTTGCTAGCACGCTTGCAGCCTGTTCGCCGCCCATCACACTGGTACGTGCATTGGGCCAGGTCCATAAAAAACGCGGTGAGTAGGAACGGCCACACATGGCGTAATTGCCCGCGCCATAAGAGCCGCCAATTACGACGGTAAGCTTGGGCACATTGGCGCAGGCCACAGCCGTCACCATTTTAGCGCCATCCTTGGCAATGCCGCCTGCCTCATAATCCTTACCGACCATAAAGCCCGAGATGTTCTGGAGGAAGAGCAACGGGATCTTGCGCTGGCAGGCGAGTTCGATGAAGTGCGCGCCCTTTTGCGCACTTTGCGAGAATAACACCCCATTATTGGCAATAATTGCGACCGGCCAACCATCAATATGGGCAAAACCCGTGACGAGGGTTTCGCCATAAAGTTTCTTGAATTCATGGAACTCTGAGCCATCTACGAGCCGTGCGATGATTTCGCGCACATCATAGGGGGTGCGCACATCATCTGGAATGATGCCGTAAAGCTCGGCCTCCGGCTCCAAAGGGGCCCGCGAAGCTTGCCGTCTTAAATGACTGGCCGGGTAATCCAGAGTTGCGACGCATTGGCGCGCAAGCTCGAGAGCATGGGCGTCTGATATCGCATAATGATCTGCCACACCTGATTTGCGCGCATGCACATCTGCTCCCCCCAAGTCTTCAGCCGTTACGGTTTCGCCAGTCGCAGCTTTAACCAAAGGCGGGCCGCCCAAAAAGATCGTGCCTTGCTTGCGAACAATGATGGTCTCATCACTCATTGCCGGCACATAGGCTCCCCCTGCCGTGCAAGAGCCCATGACGACAGCAATTTGGGCCAAGCCCATCGCACTCATATTTGCTTGATTATAAAAAATGCGACCGAAATTATCGCGGTCTGGAAAGACCTCGGCTTGGTGAGGCAGATTGGCCCCGCCAGAATCGACCAGATAAATGCAGGGCAGACGGTTTTCCATCGCCACTTCTTGCGCCCGCACATGCTTCTTGACGGTCATGGGGTAATACGTGCCACCTTTGACCGTCGGGTCATTACACACAATCATCGCCGGACGACCGCAGACATGGCCAATACCTGTGATCAGGCCAGCACCGGGAATATCCTCCCCATAAAGCCCATTGGCCGCTAGAGCCGACAGTTCCAGAAACGGGCTGCCCGGATCAAGGAGCGCCTCAACACGAGCACGAGGGAGTAATTTACCACGGCTTTCATGGCGTTGTCGGGATTCCTCTGACCCGCCTAAGGCAGAGCGGCTGGTATGGTGGCGCAATTGCTCTACGAGGCCCGCCATCTTTTCCTGGTTGCGGGCGAATGCCGGCGAGGCAGAATCGATACGGCTGGTCAAACGGCTCAAGTGACTCTCCACAGTCAGATTTTATCGCACGTATCGGGCGTTGATACTCGTTTAACAGGCTTCTGTCACAATGTCATAGACATAGGCTCACTCTGGGCCAGTGCATCCTGCCCCTTGCGAGGCCTTTGGTGCCTTTAGCTTGGCTCTGACCGCAAGTGTTTAGAAAAAAATGAGGATAGCCTTATGAAGATCATCACAACAGCCATTTCTGCCCTCGCTCTGATGAGCGCTCTTTCCCCTGCGGCCGCTTTTGCCATTGAACCTGCTTGGGTTGGTGTGCGTGCTGGTACGAATGGCGTGGGTGGCGAAGTCGGGGTGCGTATCTTGCCGACCATTGTTTTGCGCGGCGTCGTCCAAGGCTATGACTATGGCTACAATCAGACGATTGACGACATTGCCTATGGTGGCACGCTGAAGCTCGGTTCTTACGGCCTGCAAGCTGACTTCCGTCCCCCTATCGTGCCTTTCTATGTGACGGCTGGTATCTTTGCCAATGACAACCAGTTTGACCTCGTCGCAACCCCTGCTACCAGTGTGATGATCGGCAATACTTCCTATACCCCTGCCCAAGTCGGCACATTGAACACCAAGGCGACGTTTGACGAAATCGCTTATTTCCTTGGTGCCGGGGTGAAACTGGAACTCGGCCCAATCGAAACAGCACTGGAAGCGGGTGTCTATTACCAAGGCGATCTTAAAGTGGTTTACACCTCAACCGGCCTGCTGGCGTCCAATCCGTCGTTCCAGACAGATTTGGCACTTGAAACTGCAAAAATCGTGGATGAACTAGACGCAGCACGTTACTGGCCAATGGTTACCCTTCAGGGCCGTTACAAATTCTAAGTCACAAAGGAGAGCCGCCATGAAGCACAGTCGGAAGTTGTTTCAGAACGGTTTTTTCCAATGATACCCTTTGATTTCGCTGCCATTCCTTTTTTGAGAGACGCGGGCCCGGCAGCCCTCAAAGACGTTGAAAAATCTGCAATCTGGTACTCTTTGCCAGGCGGTTGGCCCCTGTTCCTGGAGAGTGAATCCGCCGATACCTTATGGTTCGTTCGCTCTGGGTCCTTAGGCGCGTTTAGGCGCGGAGCCGATGGTTCAAATGAGTTCATAGGCCATATTCGCCAAGGCGAACCTGTCGGCGAAATGGCGCTCGTGGCGGGGGAGCCACATAGTGCGTCTGTGTTCGCGCTTCGCGACACAGAACTTCTGGCGTTGGAGCGCGCCGCCTTTAATCGCCTGATCCGTCGCCACCCTCAATTGATGCAAAATTTGGCACGGACTATGTTGTTTCGGTCGCGGCAAAACAGGCGGCACAATCCCCGTTCCGATCCGCGCGTATTTGCTCTTTTGTCTGCATCCCCCACTATTGACATTCTCAAACGCGCTTATGCGTTAAAGGATGCTTTGGCCAAATTAGGCAAGCGCGCTATCGTGGTGGGCCCTGAAGGTGTGACGCAGACCACAGCTTGGTTTGATGAAATCGAAAGCTGGAACGATATTGTCCTCTTGGCAGCAGACTTGGGCGATGGCGGCTGGACCAAACTCTGTTTGCGCCAGGCAGATAGGCTTTGGGTATTTGGCCGCGCCGATACGCCGCCGCCGGAACAGATCCTGCCGGCGGGGTCTTCCCCTGCCCGTCAATTTCAATTGGTCGATACCGTTCTGGTTGCTCCTCACGATCGCTCGGTTGTCGAATTGAAGGGGTCTTACGCGCAAGCTTGGAGTGCGGCGGCACAGAGCCAACGGCTATTTCACTGGCGACAAGATCAGGCTCATGATGTGATGATGCTGGCGCGAGTTCTATCGGGCACATCGATTGGACTTGTGCTCGGCGGCGGCGGGGCTCGCGCCTACGCCCATATTGGTGTGGTTCGCGCTCTGCGGGAAACAGGACTTGCGTTCGACTTTGTCGGCGGAACCTCGATGGGGGGCGTCATTGCTGCCTGCGTCGCCTTGGGTTGGGATGATGGCGAGATTGAACGGCGGATTTGGGATAGTTTTGTCCGCGACAATCCTTTAAATGACTATGTATTGCCCGTTGTGGCCATGACTTCTGGGGCCAAAGTCGATCAAAGACTTATAAGGAATTTCGGGAACATTCTTATTGAAGACATGCCCCGCTCCTTCTATTGTCTTTCGACCAATTTGACGCTGGGTATTCCAAAGCTTCACCGCAGTGGTGTTTTGCGTGAGGCGCTGCGAGCCTCCATAGCGCTGCCTGGCATCCTGCCTCCTGTGGTATCTGGCGATGACATTCTAGTTGATGGCGCTGTGCTAGATAATTTCCCAATCAACTCCATGCTTGATCTTCATCGCGGCCCCAATATCGGGGTCGATGTAACCCGTCAGCGTGCCCTTAATCCAGACGAATTTCGTAAGCCGGAGGGCTTCTTCAGCTGGATTACCCGCCATGGCCTGCACGCCCCGCCACCCATTGCCGAGTTGCTGATGCGTTCGGCAACCGCCACGTTCGACCCAGCTAAATCCCGCAACAAAACCGATCTCCTGATCGTGCCGGATATGGCTGACATTCAGTTGCGGGACTGGAAAGCCTTTGATGCGGCAGTTGAGTCGGGTTATCGCGCGGCAACCAGTGCCATCCAGAATGCGCCTCACGCGCTGAAACCGCTTTTAAGTTAAGATCTCGAGCAATGGCAGGGCAGTAAGATATAATGCAGGCATAATCTTATCGGGAGCTTGCCTATTTTCTGCCGCAACCCCGCGCTAAAGGAGAGATTATGAAGGATAAATGGGCTAGCAAAGGCGTTGGCGCGTTTTAGGCGTGAGGGATTTGGTGTGCGTTTGATGGTAGCTTCAGGTGCGGCGTTGGCTTTGGTCCTATCGTTCGGACTAGGCGTCGTGGTGGGCAAATTCGTTCTGTCTCCCGGTGAGCCTTTGGCCAGTGCTCCAACCAATGCCATTATGGGACCGGTCGGACTCGACAATCCATTGGGCGATCCTTACTCGGTCTTGTCAACGGACCCGAGCCTGACAGCTCCTGCCCCGCCAGCTGTGCCTGTCCCGCCTGCTACTGGGCCCAACGAGGTTGTTATCCCAACTCCTGGACCCTTGGTGAATGGTGTTGGGCCGGGTGGCGAATCCGATACCGCTATGGCTGCAACCAGCGCTATGTCCCTATGTGACGTTAAAGTAAGCCAAGCAATTGCCATCCGTTCTTGGAAGGTGGTTGATCGTGTGATCATCATGGCGACAGGTAATGACTGTGCGTCGGGCAGTATTCGGGTCACTTTAGAAACCAATGAAGGCCGAGCGCTTTATACCCTTCAAGCCCCGGCCCGCGATTTCGGAATTCCTCCCACTGCTAGCCCCGAACAAATCCGAGACCGCTTGACCATGCTATTGCCAGCCAATGCCGTAAAGTCCTCAGCCTACCCCGCTTGGGTGGATGGAAGTGAAAGTCCGACGCGCAGTGAATTTACCCGCGAGACCTATGAAGCCATTCGTCAAGCAGATGCGCCCGTGGTCTGTCTCAAGCTACCAACCTCGGCTCAGCGTTGCGTCGCACAGGATCCAAAGTCGGGCCAATTACGCATTTTTGCCCGGGGCTGAGCGCCATTTACTTTCTGGCGGCAGATTTTCAGTCACAATTGCTTTTGGCACGTGCATTCACCTGCGATAAGGTTCATCGATACCACCGATGAGAGATATGGTTTTCTGCTTGGTAAGGGATGTATAAACGATGAAACGCAGAGACTTTTTGGCCGGGAGCAGTGCAGCTTTGACCTTAACCAATGGCTCGGCCGTTCTGGCCGCAAAACCAAAGTCGCGAGCGCGAGCGCATATAAACCCGCTCTTGGCGAAGTGGGATACACCTTGGGGCGTGCCGCCATTTGCCCAAATAAAGACCAGCGACTTTGAGCCTGCAATCGACATTGGTATGGCACGGGGTCGGGCTGACATTGACGTCATCTCGGCAGCGAAAGGCCCAGCAACTTTCGAGACGGTGATCGTGCCGATGGAAAAGGCTGGCCAAGATCTCAACCGCGCCACAACGGTTTTCTACAATCTGACCGGCATGCTCAGCACGCCTGCGCTTCAGAAGATTGAAGGCAGCCTGTCCTCCAAGCTATCGGCGCACGCCAATGCGATCAACCAAGACCCCAAGATTTTTTCCCGCGTCAAGGCTGCTTATGACAGTCGCGCCACCCAAAATCTGACTGGGCCGCAGACCAAGCTGTTGGAAGAAACCTATGCCGGGTTTGTTCGCAGTGGTGCTTTGCTAAACAGCGCCCAGAAAAAGCGCGTGGCAGACATTGATGCACGCCTTTCCACGCTGCAAGTCGAATTCGGCCAGAATGTGCTCGCTGGCCAATCAAGCTTCGCACTGCCTTTGAAAACCAAAGAGGATTTAGCGGGCCTTTCTGACAGCTTCATTGCCGCAGCTGCCGCGGAAGCAATCGAGCGCAAGATTGATGCCCTGGGTGTGGTGACGTTGTCCCGCTCCAGTTTTGAGCCTTTTTTGACCATGTCGACTCGGCGCGACCTACGGGAGGCCGTGCAAAAAGGCTGGATGGCGGTCAGTGGCACCCCGGGCAAAAGCGATAACCGGCCTCTGATCCCAGAGATAGTCAATCTCCGCAACGAAAAGGCCAAGCTGTTAGGCTTTAAGTCGTTTGCGCATTTTCAACTCGACAACAAAATGGCCAAAACGCCCGAAGCGGCAATGGACATGATGATGGGCGTCTGGAAGGCTTCACTGGCAACCGCCAAACGCGAGCGCACCATGTTGCAGGAATTGGCGGCTGCCGATAGCCTCGAAGGTCCGCTCAAATCTTGGGACTGGTGGCATTATGCGGAGAAGGTCCGCAAAGCGAAGTTTGATGTCGATGAGTCTGAGACCAAGCCCTATTTCGAATTGGGCAATATGATCGAAGCCATCCATTGGCATGCGACACGTTTGTTTGGCATCTCGTTCAAGAAGATCACCGGCGTGCCAACTTGGCACCCTGATGTCGTTGTCTATGAAGTCTCAGACGCCGCAGGTAAGCCGATGGCCTTGTGGTATGGCGATTTCTTTGCCCGCCAAACTAAGCAATCAGGCGCGTGGATGAGCAGTTTCCGCGATCAACAGCGCTTGATCGGCGACATCAAGCCGGTCGTGTACAATGTGTGCAACTACACGAAGGCGCCAGCAGGTCAGCCCAATCTGCTCAGCCTCGACGACGTCATCACCTTGTTCCATGAATTTGGCCATGCGCTGCACGGCATGTTGTCGGATGTGACCTATCCCAGCCAGTCCGGCACCAACGTGAAGCGCGACTTCGTTGAATTCCCAAGCCAGCTAATGGAACATTGGGTAACAACGCCCGAAATTCTGACACGCTTTGCCAAGCATTATGCCACGGGCGAAGTCATCCCCCGCCCCTTGGTGGATAAGATCATTGCGGCCAAGAATTTCAACCAAGGCTGGGCGACCAGCGAGTTTATGATGGCAGCCATCATGGATATGAAAATGCACATGATCGAAGGCTCTGCCCCTACAGATGTGGATGCGTGGGAACACGACATCTTGTCGGGCATCGGCTCCATCCCAGAAATCGTTGTGCGCTATCGCCCCGGCTATTTCAAACACACGTTTGAAGGTGGCTATTCGGCTGGCTATTACAGCTACATCTGGGCCGCCGTGCTGGAATGCGACGCGTTCCAAGCCTTTGTCGAAGCTGGCAATGTCTATGATCCTACGACATCGAAGAAGCTGAAAGACTTCATCTTTGCCAGCGGCGGCCAGGCCGATCCGATGGATAATTATGTCGCCTTCCGTGGCCGCGCACCGGGCGTCGAGGCCCTACTGCAGGATCGCGATTTGACGGTTAGTTAGGGTACAGACAAAGCCCCTCTCCTTATGGGGGCGACCTATAGGTCGACGGGTTGGGGTGAGGGTTGACACTCACAATGTCGAAGCGCGCGCCGCTTAGCTTTCATGGTACGGAGCGACGCGCCTTTGCGTAAAGACCCCCTCACCCCCGACCCCTCTCCCCAAGGGGCGAGGGGGGCTCAAAATGCGCACAGGTTAAGGCGTCACGCGGACGATAGAAGCGACTAGACCTTAGTCTTCGTCTTCTTCATCTTCCTCGTCATCGAGGTCTTCTTCTTCGGCCTCTGGCTCGTCTTCCATTACAACATGCTCATCGCTGTGAGCTGCTGCGATTTCTTCAAATTCGGCTACGATCTCTTCGTCTTGAACGCTCATGATATGTCTCCCTTTGGTTGACAGGTGGGAGGCTCGCTCGCTTTCTTGTCGGGCGTGTGATGGGTATGCGAAGCTTGCATGAAGATTGGTGGCGCACGCGTTGTCATCCCCGATGGCGTCAGCCAAACGTGGATCTTGTGCCGCAAAGTCCTTGGGGTCCCCGCTCTCCGCTATCGCTTCGGCGGGGATGGCATTGAACAGGAAAGTCCTAGCTATTGGCTTTCTTATCGTCGGCCACAACCCGCAAGCCCAAATCGCGCAATTGCTGGGGCGTGGGCAGGGTTGGAGCGCCCATCATCAAGTCTTGAGCGTTCTGGTTCATCGGGAACATGATGACGTCGCGGATATTGGCGGTACCAGCCAGCAGCATCACCATCCGCTCAATCCCTGCTGCACAGCCGCCGTGTGGGGGCGCGCCATAGCGGAACGCGTTGACCATGCCACCAAAACGAGCCTCAACTTCAGAAGCGGGATAGCCCGCCAATTCAAAAGCCTTAAACATAATCTCTGGTTTATGGTTGCGAATACCGCCCGAGACCAATTCATAACCGTTGCAAGCTAAATCATATTGATAGGCGTAGACGCTGAGTGGATCGCCTTGCAGGGCTTCTATACCTCCCTGGGGCATAGAGAAGGGGTTGTGGGAAAAGTCGATCTTGCCCGTCACTTCATCGGATTCATACATCGGGAAGTCAACGATCCATGCGAAGGCAAACCGGTCAGCCTCGGTCAACCCGAGCTCATCGCCAATGATCATGCGGGCTTTGCCGGCGATCCGCTCAAACGCCTGCGGCTTGCCGCCCAGAAAGAAAGCAGCGTCCCCTGAGCCCAGACCCAATTGCTGACGGATGGCTTCGGTACGCTCTGGACCAATGTTCTTTGCCAACGGCCCTGCTGCCTCGAGGCCAGAGCCATCTTCAGCCTGACGCCAGAAGATATAGCCCATTCCGGGTAGACCTTCTTTTTGCGCAAAAGCATTCATGCGGTCACAAAACTTGCGGCTGCCACCGCCGGGAGCTGGGATCGCGCGGATTTGGGTGCCGGACTGCTTGAGGAGTTCCGCGAAAATGGCAAAGCCTGAACCTTTGAAATGCTCGCTCACCACTTGCATCTTGATGGGGTTGCGCAAGTCCGGCTTGTCGGTGCCGTACCAGAGCGCGGAATCCTTATAGGAAATCTGCACCCAATTACGGTCGACTTTCTTGCCCTGACCGAATTCCTCAAACACGCCAGCGATCACAGGCTCCATGGTCGCGAACACATCATCTTGCGTCACAAAGCTCATTTCCATGTCGAGCTGATAAAAGTCAGTCGGCGAACGGTCCGCGCGGGGGTCTTCATCGCGGAAACAGGGTGCAATCTGGAAATATTTATCAAAACCTGCAACCATAATCAGCTGCTTGAATTGTTGGGGGGCTTGGGGCAGCGCATAGAACTTGCCGGGGTTCAAGCGGCTTGGCACCAAGAAGTCGCGCGCGCCCTCAGGGCTTGACGCCGTCAGAATGGGCGTAGTGAACTCGGTAAAACCTTGGTCCATCATGCGCTTACGGAAGCTATTGACCATCTTTGAGCGCAACATGATCGTGTTGTGCAAGGTCTCGCGGCGCAGATCGATAAAACGGTAGCGCATGCGAATGTCTTCTGGATAGTCCGGTTCACCAAAGACAGGCACAGGCAATTCATTGGTGACTTCGGAATGGATTTCGACGCTAATGACGCGCAATTCGATTTCACCTGTGGCAAGATCGGGGTTAATGGTCGCGGGATCACGCGCAATCACTTCGCCTTCCACGCCAATGACGCTTTCAGCCCGCAAGCGGGTCAGCTTGTCAAAACTCGGATTAGTTGGTCCGCATACAATCTGGGTGATGCCATAATGATCGCGCAAATCGATGAAGGCCACGCCCCCATGATCCCGACGACGATGGATCCAGCCTGCGATCTTGACGGTTTGGCCAACATGTTCGGTGCGAAGGGCACCGCAAGTGTGTGTTCGGAAGGCTGACATGAGTGAGTGCCGTTTCAATGAATCTGATTGTGTGCGCGATAGACCGCGTGGCGACCAAAAGGTCAAGAAAGGAGGTCAGATAGCGCCGCTTTCGACCACCCAATAGCGGCCTTCTGGTTAAAAACCGCCGCCTTGTGGCATAAGACGTGTTGCAACAAAGTGCCAATGGAGATCGTTCTGCATTATTCTAGCCGCCAGATCGACTGAGGCTCTCGCACTTTACCTCGATCCACTCCATACGGGACTTCATGAAGGTAATCCAAACGACCCAAGAGCTGGCTGAAGCCTGCGCCGCCATTGCCGAACAGGAATTTGTCGCGGTCGATACGGAGTTTCTGCGGGAAACCACCTATTGGCCGATGCTGTGCTTGATTCAGGCGGCGGCGGGCGAGATTGAAATCTTAATCGACCCCCTGATCGAACGCGTCTCGCTCGATCCTTTCCTCGATCTCATGGCGAACGAGAAGGTGTTGAAAGTATTCCACGCGCCGCGACAGGATTTAGAGATCTTTTTTCGCTTGATGGGTGGCAAGCTACCCTCGCCTGTGTTTGACACTCAGACGGCCGCCATGGCTTTGGGTCTCGGCGAGCAAATCGCCTATGATGGCCTTGTAATGGCCTTACTAAAGCGGCCGGTTGATAAGTCTCATCGGTTTACCGATTGGAGCCGCAGGCCTTTGTCGGAAAACCAATTGGCCTATGCCTTGGCTGACGTTACACATTTGCGCGACCTCTATCCGAAAATGGCATCGCGGCTGGAACGTAAAGGCCGCGCTGACTGGATTAGCGAAGAGATGAAGGCCTTTGTTGATCCAGCAGCCTATGACACGACGCCCGCCAACGCTTGGAAACGTTTGAAGCCCAAGCGCTTTGCGCAAGATTATCTGGCTGCTTTCTTTACCGCCGCCACCTGGCGAGAATGGTTCGCGCAAGAGCGCGACGTACCGCGTGGCCGCATCTTGAAGGACGATGCAATCTTTGAGATCGCCGAACAGCGCCCGCGCGATGCTGATGCCATGGACCGCATGCGCGCGCTCCCGAAAGGCTTTGGTCGCTCGAAAGGAGGCGCTCAATTGCTTGAAGCTCTGAACGAGGCCTTGGATAATCCAGCCGATTTTGCGCCCAAGACCGAACGTCCACCCTCTTCCCCACCTGGCCTCGGCCCAGTCATTGAGCTTTTGAAAGTGCTGTTGCGCTGCGAGGCGGAGCGCTTGGGCGTGGCGTCCAAACTCCTTGCAACTGTTGCCGACCTTGAGGAAATTGCCGCCAGCGATGCTGCCGACGTGGCTGCCATGAAAGGCTGGCGACGAGAAGCCTTCGGCGAAAAGGCCCTTCGTCTAAAATCTGGCGAAATCGGCCTTGTCATGAAGGGCAAGCGGGTACGCATATTTGATGTCGCCACCGATGCGCTTATTGATGATGAGCCTGAAATAGATGGCGACGACAACTAAGGTCGCGACCAGTTTCACTCAATCACGGTCGCAACCGGTGTTTTGAGAATCTGCCCCAATTGATCGAGTCGCTTGAGTGCTTGTTCGGCAAACAAGCCACTCAGCTCTGGGCGAGTCGACAGCGTCAGCTTTCCCTCACGATGGCTCAACTTGGTTTGGGTCAGTAGCCGAGCCGATCGACCGGACAACTCAGCCCCCAAGCGGATTGCAGCTCCCAAAGCGTCAGCGCGGACCAAGCGTTCTTCATCTAACAAGCGCTTGACCAGATTGGGCTCAATCTCGTCAAGCTTCGCACCATAGCGGCGGGCACACACGCGTGCCAAAAATACCCGCTCAATGTGGGATGCGGCTGGATAAGGTGCGCGCAGGACAATTTCAAATGCAATCCGAGCTCGATCGTCCGGGTGCAGCGTCGCACCAATGTCAGCCAACATACAGGCTGCTGCTCGCAATATCTCACCGCGTCGATCTGGAAACAGGCGGGGTAGATCTTCAAAAACCGGCATTACCCACCAGAATAATGCTTCGCCAAACTCGCGCATACGCGGATCTGCGCCGACCATGGCAATAGCGCCTGCGACCAACGGATCCTGCGCGCGCTCTTCAGGGCTTAATTCTTCAAGAAGAATGCCTTCACGAAGTCCATGTGACGACATGATCACACAATCAAAAGCTCCATGGTCGAGGAGAGCACGCATCAAGGTAGCCGCATACGGCAAGGTTTCAGCCCGCTTGCCGGTGGAGCCATCGATACGCTCCAGCGAGCGCTTGCTCTGACCCGAGACGAAGTCGCAGATGGTGATCGCTTCAGCCCGCGTCATGGCATAATTGTGCAGAACTTGCAGGGGGTAGTTGCGGGTAATCATGTCAATCTTGGCAATTGCGCGCCACGCCCCGCCCACCGCGTGTAATTCAGTCCCCTGTCCGAGCAGCAGGACATCCGATTTAGTCAATAGGGTATCGATACGCTCTCGCATCTGCGAAACATCGAAGTTGTCTGTAACGCCCATTGCCAATGGCCCTAGCGGCCAACTTTCAGCTTTTCCAGGTCCTTCAGGCCCAAGCGAGACCAGTTCCAGGCTGGATCCACCTAGATCCCCGGCAATGCCTCCCGCTCCAGGTGCCCCGGCCAAGACGCCTAGCGCCGACAACCGGCCTTCTTCAGGTCCTGAAATGACCAGAACATCAAAACCTGTTTCTGCGCGAATCTGTTTGACAAAGTCTGGCCCATCGGTTGCATCCCTCACGGCAGCTGTTGCGACGGCGTGAATGGTTTTAATCCCAATCGCGTCCACCAGCAGCCGAAACCGGCGCAGGGCTTCCAATGCCCTGCGCACCCCTATTGGGTTCAGCTTACCCGTTTCAGTTACACCGCGGCCGAGACCCGCCAGCACTTTTTCGTTCAGGATTGGCGCATGGGCGCGGCCTTCAACCCGGTAGATCACCAGACGAACAGAGTTTGATCCAATATCAATTACCGCTTGGTCGCGCAGCGGATTAAGGACAAACCGACTTGGCATATCAGGCCTTGGAGCTGCGCGCTGACTTACGACGGGCTTTGGCGCGCGGTGCGTTAGGCCGGGTCAGGCTAGCGGCGCGGCCCCGCCCGGATAGGCTGGGGTTTTCCATAAACCATGTATGCACGTTGAAGGGCTCTGCCTGATTGACCGGCACGACCCGCAGATAAGTGCCATCTGGCTGCATCGACCAGCTTTGCGCCTCATCGGCCAAATTGGCAACCATGATCTGATCGAGGATTTGCTGGTGCACGGTTGGATTCTCGATAGGTACCAAGGTCTCCACTCGGCGATCCAAGTTGCGCGGCATCCAATCAGCCGATGAGAAATAAACGCGTGCGGACGGGCTAGGAAGTGACGCGCCATTGGCAAAGCACACGATACGCGAATGCTCCAAGAAACGACCAACAATCGACTTCACCCGGATGTTTTCCGACAGGCCCGGGAACCCAGGACGCAGACAGCAAATGCCGCGGATAATGAGATCGATTGGCACACCGGCTTGGCTAGCCTCATAGAGTTTTTCAATGACGATAGGATCAACAAGTGAATTCATTTTCGCCCACATGCCACACGGCTTGCCTGCTTTAGCCGCGGCAATCTCCTTGTCGATCAAGCCCAATAGCACCGTCTTCATATTTACTGGCGAGACGGACAGTTTCTCCATCTGTGCCGGCGTGGCATAACCAGTCACGAAATTGAACAAGCGTCCTGCATCGCGTCCAAAGGCAGGGTCTGCTGTAAAGAGTGACAAGTCCGTGTAAACGCGGGCTGTGACCGGGTGATAATTGCCGGTCCCAAAATGAGCATAGGTACGCAGTGCCGTTCCCTCACGGCGCACAACGAGACTGACTTTGGCGTGGGTCTTTAGATGCACAAAGCCATAAACAACGTGAACGCCAGCTCGTTCCAAATCGCGCGCCCATTTCAAATTGGCTTCCTCATCAAAACGGGCCTTTATCTCCACTAAGGCAGTGACGGACTTGCCCTGCTCCGCAGCAGCAATCAGGGCTGCAACGATGGGGGAGTCGGTCGATGTGCGATAGAGCGTTTGCTTGATCGCCAACACATTGGGGTCACTCGCCGCTTGGCGCAGGAATTGGACAACAACGTCAAAGCTCTCAAAAGGATGGTGAACGAGAATGTCCTTTGCCCGAATGGCGGCGAAACAATCGCCGCCGAAATCCCGAATCCGTTCTGGAAAGCGGGCGACATAGGGCTTAAACTTCAGCTCTGCGCGGTCATCTGGAATGATCTGGCTGAGCTGCGCGACGCCCAAAATGCCATTGACGCGCACCACTTCATTGGGCGCCGCCCGCAATTGCTCGATTATGAAAGCCTGAAGATCCAAAGGCATGCTGGCTTCAACTTTAAGGCGCACCACATCGCCTTTACGTCGTTCGCGCAGGGCCGCTTCAGCTTGACGGACAAGGTCTTCAGCTTCCTCTTGTAGTTCAACGTCGCTGTCGCGGATCACCCTGAAAGCGCCCGATCCAATGACTTCATAGCCGGGAAACAACGTGTCGGCGAACAGACGAATGGCGGTCTCGACCGCCACAAAGCGGCGCACGCCGTCCAAGACAGGCAACGGCATAAAGCGGGCTGCCTGCATCGGAACAGGTACTAGAGCTGTCATAACCCGGGCATCATGCTCGCGCCGCAAGCGGAATGCGACCGTAAAACCAAGATTGGGAATAAAGGGGAATGGATGGGCCGGATCAATTGCCAAGGGCGTCAAGACTGGAAAGAGCTGGGTCAAGAAATCATCACGTAATGTCTCGCGATCAATTTCGCCTGCTTCCTCGGCCGAGACAACGGCAAATCCGACGTCACGCAATTCGGTATGGATCGCGCTCCAACAGGCTTGTTGACGGTCCATCAAGGCGCTGGCAATTTTATCAATGCGCGCTAATTGTTGGGTTGGGGACAGGCCATCTTGGCTGGGTGTCTTGATACCATCGCGGACCTGCTCTCGCAGGCCTGAGACGCGCACCATGTAGAATTCATCGAGATTGCTGCCACAGATCGACAAAAACCGCAGCCGCTCCATGATCGGATGGGCATGGTTTTCAGACTCATCGAGTACGCGGGCATTAAACGCCAGCCACGACAATTCGCGGTTAAGGTAGCGCTGGGGATCGGGGCCGCGCACCGTAGGCACCTTTGGCTTAGGCTTACGCACGGGTGACGTGTGGGTCACCAATTGAGCGGCCGTTATGGGGAGACCTTGGACCGAGGGCTCAACTCCCAGTGCCGACTCCGAATCTGCGGGTTGGGTCATAGATATCCTTGCCTAAGCCTCAAATAAGTCACCGCTTTGCGCTTCCTCATCGGTCAAATCGTTCGGATAGAGCGCACGCAGCGCACGTTGTGCTAATGCCATAGGCGTTTTTAATGAAGAAGTCGCGACTGTTTCGAGACAAGCTGTCACAGCTTTTGCAGCTTCAAACGTGCGCGGGATCCGTGCTGCGAGATAGCTCGCCGAAGGGTCATCAAGTTTAAAGCCCTTTGCAGCCGCATAGCGAACGATCAAGCGCGCCAGTAGTTTCTGCTCCGGTTCCTTGAGCGATTCGGTGGCAATGGCCTTCAGCCGCGATCGCAGATCTGCCAAGACATATGGCCATTGCGATGGTGGCAAACGAGCTAACAAAAGAACCGCTCCACCTTCCCGTTCAAGTCGGGACAAAAGCGCAAACAAAGCGGTCTCGTCAGCCTGATCGGCATCATCGATCAACGCTATCAATTTGCCAGAACCCGCGGGTGATTCGGCAAATTGTAGGGTAAGGTCAGAACCTTTGAGGACAGTGGCAGATGCCTGTTCGGCCCAGATCGCGCCCAAATGCGATTTACCTGAACCCGCTTCACCAAAAAGACAAAACACCCCACCTGGCCAGGTTCGCCAAGGAGCCAATGCCGAACGCGCAGTGGCGGTCTCCTCGGAAACCACAAAGGCTTCAGCGGCATAGTCTGGCGTTCCAAAATCCAGATGCGCTTGGCTCATGGCGTGGGTAATCTTTCCATCAACAGGTGGCTTGGCCTAGAGTTGAGAAGCCGCGACTTTCACAACGCCACCAGCACTATCCAATTTCAGCTCGAGGCCAGCCCGCGCCAAGATAGCTTGCAAATCCGCTGGCGTGCCCTCGTAGCGGAACAAGATCAGGGCCCCATCAATTGAAATCGCACTAATCGACACCGAAACGCCCTGCAGGCGGCTTAAAGCGCTGCGCAATTTGCCCCATTCCTCGATGCCCGCATAAATTGCTGAGGCACTCAAGCTAGATTGGGGAGCTGCCGGAACGGCTGCCACGGGGTTGGCCGCCGATTGAGCGAAGCAGGCAGGGGCGAAGATGGTCAGGCCCAGTCCAAGACAGGGAATAATCCAACGGGGCGTAAAGCCATTAAAGCGTGTCTGGGTCATGACCTCTCTATAGCGCGAATGCAGGCCAACGTGAAACACACTCTTGCGGTCTGAGCTGTAGCCGATCATAGGGCTTGCATGACATCTGACTCACCCACGCCGCCTCGTTCTGACGCCGTTCACACCACGCAGCCAGCCAATGGTCTGACCTATAGGGGTGCAGGCGTTGATATTGATGCAGGTGAAGCCTTGGTGAAGCGGATTGCGCCGCTCGCGAAGGCCACAGCTCGGCGTGGCGCGGACGCTGCATTGGGCGGGTTCGGCGGGCTATTCGACTTGAAAGCGCTCGGGATGGTTGACCCCATATTAGTCTCGGGCACCGATGGTGTCGGTACCAAGCTTGAAATCGCACTGGCTGCTAGCATTCACGACGGCATTGGCCAAGACCTTGTTGCCATGTGCGTGAATGATGTTCTGGCGCAAGGGGCCGAACCCCTGTTCTTTCTGGATTACTTTGCCTGCGGGAAACTAGATCTTGACGTTGCAACCGCCGTCATCAGCGGCATCGCGCGCGCCTGTAAAGAAGCCGGCTGCGCGCTGATCGGCGGAGAAACCGCCGAAATGCCCGGCATGTACAGCGAAGGAAAATATGATCTGGCAGGCTTTACCGTCGGTGCTGTTGAACGCGACAATGTACTGCCCAAACTTGACACCATGCGACCTGGCGATGTGCTGGTTGCCTTACCTTCCTCTGGCCCCCATTCCAATGGCTATTCCCTGATCCGCAAAGTTGTAGCGGTCAGTGGCCTGTCTTGGGAGGCTGCGAGCCCATTTAGCGATGGGCAGACCTTGGGTCAGGCGCTGTTGAAACCGACGACGCTTTATCCGGCGGCGGCGTTACCCGCGATCCGGGTCGATCTGGTCAAAGGTTTGGCCCATATCACAGGCGGCGGATTGACCGACAATATCCCGCGCATGTTACCTAAGCATCTGGTTCCGGTCTTGGATACGCAAGCTTGGACTTTGCCGCCCGTCTTCCACTGGTTGCAGCAGACTGGTGGCATCGCTGACGGTGAAATGGCGCGCACGTTTAATTGCGGGATTGGCTTGGTAGCGAGCGTTGCGCCTGAAAACGTGCCTGCTCTGCTCGATCTTTGGCTCGAACTCGGCCAGGATCCTATTGTGCTGGGCGAAGTTCGCGCCGCATGACCAAAGCGCGTGTCTTGGTCCTGATTTCGGGCGGGGGTAGCAATCTGCAGACCCTGATTGATGCGAGCCGTGCAGCAGACTGCGCTTATGAAATCGTCCATGTCATTTCCAACCGCCCCGAGGCTTATGGCCTCCAGCGCGCTGAACAGGCTGGCATCGCTGCCCGCTGCCTTGACCATAAGGGCTTTAAAGACCGCATCATGTTTGATGCAGCCTTGGCCCAAATGATTGATGAAGTCTGCCCTGCCCTTATCGTCTATGCCGGCTTTATGCGCATCATGGGGGCAGACTTTGTGTCGCGCTACGAAGGGCGAATGATCAATATCCATCCATCACTTCTACCCAATTTTCCGGGGCTTCATACCCATGCAAGGGCGTTGGAAGCCGGTGTCACCATTCACGGCTGCACGGTCCATTGGGTGACGGCGGGCGTCGATGAAGGCGCAATTATTGGACAAGCTTGTGTACCGATTGTGCCTGGCGATACACCAGATGATTTGGCCGCCCGCGTCCTGGTGCAAGAACATCGCCTCTATCCCGCTTGTGTACAGGCGGTGACATCAGGTCGCGCCAAGCTTATCAAGGGTCGGACAATGCTCGACGGCAAACTAGGTGGCCTTGCGCTGTTAAGCTAGGCTCGGCAAACAAAAATGGCGGCCGCTCAAGCGACCGCCACTTTCAAAATCATAGCCGATTTTGAACGACGCCTTAGCCGACGATTTCGTTGCCGGCGAAAAATTGCGCGATTTCTTGCGCAGCCGTTTCAGCAGCGTCCGAACCATGGACCGTATTCTCGCCGACCGAAACAGCATGCGCTTTACGGATGGTGCCTTCGGCTGCATTTGCAGGATTGGTGGCACCCATCACATCACGATAGGTGACAATGGCATTTTCCCCTTCAAGAACTTGCACCACGACGGGTGCAGACGTCATGAATTCCACCAATTCGCCAAAGAACGGCCGTTCGCTATGGACGGCGTAGAAGGTTTCGGCCTGGGCGCGGGTCATGTGGATTCGCTTTTGTGCCACGATGCGCAGGCCGGCGGCCTCGATCATCGCATTGACGGCACCAGTCAGGTTACGACGGGTCGCATCCGGTTTCAGAATCGAGAAGGTACGTTCGAGTGCCACACTGGCCTCCTTTAGAAGTTAGCAAGCTCGCCCTCGGGTGAGCGCGCAATCTTGAAGTTTCAAGGCGCGCCTCTAGCAGCACCGGCGGCGAGTTGAAAGCCTTAAGAGCAATAGATTCTGCCAACTCTTGTTCCCCGGTTGATTTCAATATTCAATCGACCTGTGGGTATGGGCGCGGTCATAGGGTCTCCCAAACGGTAAATGCGGGTACCTGGCGGCAGTTTAATCGTCAACACGTCGCTGATGGTGCGTCCCACCAAAGACTTATAGGGCCGGGCATCACATTTGGTTTGGACTACAGGCGGGGTTACCTTAGCCGCAGGCGCACCGGCGTCCGACTGGATGGTCGGACTGGTCGCAGGAGCGTCAACAGAGGCCAAAAGGAGGGCGGTCTTTAACGGAGCAGCCCTATTAACGGGGTTGGCAACCAAAGCTATCATGAGGATCATCAGCCATTCCTTACCCATCGTCCATCCTCTCCTTGGCGCCAATAGGTCGTCAAAAGGCCTGCCTCTTTGGCCAACTGCCATTGCTGGCGCGCATGGCTGACAATCTCGGGGTCACGGCCATCAAACAAAACAAAGACCCGGGCCACACCTTCTAAGGCCGCCCAACTCGCCCCATCGAGTAGAAAAACAGCTTCGGCCGCTTTTTTGGTAGGGTCAGCCTCAAGGGCAGGGCTTGCCACCAACTCTATGGGCGACAGATGACCATCTGCAGCGCCTGGGCTATGATGAGGCAACCAAGAATTGGGCTTCCAGGTCCACAATTGGCTGTCTAGTGCCTGCAGGCGCTCTACCGAGGGTGACAGGACTTGCGCGCGCCACCCTCGATCCAAGCATTTCTCGACGAGCGGCGGCAAGGTCTCTTCGACGCTGGCTGATTCCAGATGATAGAACCAGATTTCGGCCGCCGCTTGTGTCATGAGCTTTAGCCTTCAAACGAATCTGCAACCAAACGGTTGAGCAGACGCACGCCATAGCCCGTGCCCCATGAAGGTTCACGCGGATCGTCTGAGCCGGGCTTCCAAGCCGTCCCTGCGATATCGATATGGGCCCATTCCACGCCGTCCTTGACAAAGCGTTGAAGGAATTGTGCAGCGGTAATCGAGCCTGCACCTGCCCCGCCACCTGAACGCTGCACGTTCTTCATGTCGGCGATACTGCTATCCATTAGCTTGTTATATGCGGGGGTTAGCGGGAATCGCCACACAGGCTCATCGGTCAGAGCACCTGCCTTGGCGATCTTGGCTGACAGGTCGTCCGAGTTGGAGAACAGGCCTCCGAACTCATGGCCGAGCGAGATGATAATCGCCCCGGTAAGGGTCGCAAGGTCGATCATGGCCCTGGGCGCATGCTTTTCTTGCGCATAGGTCATGACATCACACAGAACCAAGCGGCCTTCTGCGTCGGTGTTCAATACCTCGATGGTCTGACCGCTCATCGAGGTGACAATGTCGCCGGGGCGCTGGGCTAAGCCGTCTGGCATATTCTCGACAAGCCCGACGAGGCCAACCACATTTGCTTTCGCTTTGCGACCCGCAAGAGCGCGCATGGCCCCAGCGACGGCCGCAGCACCACCCATGTCGCCCTTCATATCTTCCATCCCGCCGGACGGCTTGATCGAGATACCACCAGTGTCAAAGCAGACGCCTTTGCCCACCAAGGCCAAGGGAGCTTCATCGCCGCCGCCTTGCCACTTCATCACAACCAACTGGCTTTCGCGCGCCGAGCCTAAGCCCACGCCCAAAAGTGAGTGCATGCCTAAAGCGGCCATTTGCGCTTCACCCAAGACTTCGACTTCAACGCCCAGCGACTTCAGTTCCTTTAAGCGCTTTGCAAATTCTTCAGGGTGAAGCACATTGGCAGGCTCGTTGACGAGGTCGCGCGCGAAGCTGACGCCATCGACGACCGCCTGATAGGCTGACCAAACGTCCCCTCCTTCGACTGCATCAATTTCGAGTGTCTTCAAGCTTGGTTTTTGCTCGGGCTTCAGCTGGGTGCGGTAGGTATCAAACCGGTAAGCTGCCAAAGCAGCCCCAAAGCCGATTCGCGCGGCATGGGTGGCGTTCGAGACCTTTTTCCAGCCTGCCAAAGCCACGCTGACAGTGTCGATGCCAGAAGTCAAAAGTGCCTTTGCACCGGCGGCAGCGGCGCGTTCTAGCGCGGCACCATCGACTTTTGCAAGGTCGCCAACACCGACCAAAACCACCGCATCCAAGGTGTCGCTGGGGGCATGAATGGTCAAAACCTTGCCTACAGCTCCATTGAATTTAGCCGCTGCAATGGCCTTGGAGAGCCTTGATTTGCAAGTGCGATCAAGTTTTTGGGCTGGCGGCGACATTGCGGCCTGTCCGTCAGTTTGGCCTACAAACGCGATGACTGCCTTCGCTGCTGTCCCGGAAGTAAATTCAATTTTCATAGCTTTCACGCTCCCAAATTCTGCACAAGCCCAAGGTGGCAAGCCGACTTAAAACTGACCCAGCCAAGCTGGACGTAAAGATGGTGACTTCTAAATTGCGCGGCACGGTGTTAGGTGCAACTGGCAAGCTGACAATCGTTGCCTCCCCAGCGCAGCAAATGGAACCATGAATAAGCTCCAACGCTATTATTTCGGCCAATTGGTCCCGGTGTTTCTCCTGATTATGGTCGGGCTGACACTGATTGCCTTGTTGACCCAAAGTCTTTCACAGCTCGATTTGCTCTTTGAGCGGGGCCAAAGTGCGGCAACATTTTTGGGCATTTCTTTGCTGGCAACACCCCAGATTATGGCGATCGTGATGCCAGTCGGCCTGTTTGCTGCCGTAAGCTGGACCTATGGCCGGCTTCATCAAGACAATGAAATCATTGTCGCTTATGGTGCTGGCTGGACTCTTTGGCGCGTGGCAGAGCCTGCCTTCCGATTGGCCGCCATGGGAGCTGTAGCGGCCCTCGCCGTCAATTTATTTGTTCAGCCTATGGCACTGCGGGAAATGCGCGAGCGCTTGTTTGAGATTCGCGCCGATTTCGCCAGCTCGATGGTCCGCGAGGGTGAGTTTCGCTCCACCGTGGATGGCCTCATGGTTTTTGCTCGCCGCATTGACCGTGACGGCACGTTAAACGGCCTAATTATTTCTGACTCCAAGTCTGCCTCGAACCCAGTCATTTATGTGGCCCAACGCGGCACGATCGCCAAGCTTGAAACCGGTCCCGTGATTGTGCTGCAAGATGGCTCTGTTCAACGCAAGCTTGAAAATGGACAGGTCGATCTGATCGGGTTTTCCAATTATGTGGTTGAATTGCGCGGCTTTGCCGACAAGAATTTAGAGCTTTTCTACAAACCTTCAGATCGGTTCTTGCCGCAATTGCTGAAACCGGACCTAACCGATTATTGGGACCGCGACCATGTAGGCGACTTATTGGCCGAAGCCCATCGACGCTTGGCGGCCCCGATCATTTGTCTATCGTCTGTCGCCTTGGCGATGCTGGCGGTTTTGGGCGGCTCGTTCTCGCGCCAAGGCTATGCAGCCCGCATTGGATGGGCATTTGCCGGTTTGATCTTCATGCTATTGAGCTTTACCGGGCTTATTCCGACGGTCGCCGATCAACCCACCCTCGGTCTTTTGCTCTATCTCATCCCCTTGGCTGTCTTGTTCTTTGCGACGCGCTCAATGCGCGCACGCTTACCTAGTTTTGTGAGCTTGTCAGAGAGGTTTGAACCTGGTTCGAAGTCCAAAGCGCGAGGTGTCTATGCGCATTAGTCGGCTGGATCGCTACATCTTCAACATGACGCTCTTTGGTATTTTGGTTGCGGCAGGAGGGGTGTGCCTCTCGATCATTTTGGTCGATATTGTGGAACAATTGCGCAACGTCTCTGGGGTGGCCAATGCCAACACCTTCACCGCGTTGCGCTTTACTTTGATGCGCACGCCAGGAATATTAGAACTGGCCTTGCCATTTGCGGTGCTTGTTGGTTCCATAGTCACCTTCATGCGTTTGGCGCGCAGTTCCGAGATCGTTGCCATGCGGGCCTCCGGGGTATCAACGTGGCGGTTCTTGAGCCCTGTTGCCGTGTTAGCAACCTTGGTCGGGCTGTTTGCGATCTTTATCCTCGGACCATCTGCAGCGCGCCTAAACATTGCCTATGAGACCCAATTACAAGCGCTAAGTGCGGTCGCTACCACAAGAACCGGTGAAGGGGGCCGAACCATGATGTGGATCAAGGATCGTGGTCCCGACTTGCAACTGACCGTATCGGCAGAGGCAGGGTCTGCTGGCGACTACAGCAATGTGACCCTATTGGCGTTCAGTAAAACGGACTCGCGGTTCATAGCGCGTTATGATGCAAAGACCGCCCGGCGCACCGGCACGTCTTGGACCCTGTCGAATGGGGTCAAAGCTTCGGTTGGCACCCAACCTTCTCCCTTTGAGACTCTCACCTTCCCCATTCTCAAAGACCGCATAGATGACAGCCAAAGAAACAAGGACGCAACGGCGCGCGCGATGTCAATTTGGGATCTACCGCGTGCTGCGCGCGATGCGGAGGCTGCTGGGGGGTCGCCTCAACGGTATTGGTTTCAATTCCACCGTAAATTAGCCCTTCCAATTGCGCTCTTGTCGATGGCGATGATTGCAGCAGTCTTGTCCTTGAGTGGCGACCGGTTCGGGCGGCGTGCAATCATGGCAGCCGCAGCGATTGCAGCCGGTCTCGTGGTTTATTTTGTTAATGATATATCCGGCGCTTTGGCCACAGCCGGCTATGCACCAGGCTGGATTGCGGCCTGGTGCCCACCTCTGGCTGCTCTCTTTATCGCTCTTGCAACAGTCTCTTATCGCGAAGATGGGTGAGCTTAACCGCTAGACGCGGGGTGAGTCGCTCTCTACACCAAAGTAAAGGTTTTTCCCTCTGGCGACTGATCAAGGATCGCTTATGTCCCGCGCACTGCATCGTCAGTTACTCGCCGTTTCGTTTGGAACTCTTCTAGTTCCGGCGTTCGCGGATGCGCGAGAAAAACCAGACTGGAATCCTCAAGAAGCACCTGTCGCCAGAGCGGTAACAGAGACAACATCTTCCTTTCGCGCATCAGAGCCTGCAAAAGCTGAAGATCCAGTCTTGTTAGAAGCGGATTCAATCGAGCAGGGTGATGAACAGGGCGTCCTGATCGCCAAAGGCAATGTTACCGCGCGAAACAAAGACCGAACGATACGCGCGGACCAGATTTTTTATAATCAGAATACCGGTATTGTAAGAGCCCTCGGGCATGTCACGGCTATCAATGCGGATGGCTCAACAACCTTTGCCGACGAACTGACCCTAGATGATGAGTTAGCCAGTGGTGTAGCAGGCAATTTTGCATCCAAGTTCGCGGATGGTTCAACCTTGGCGGCGAATGCGGTCGTGACCCGTGAGGGTGACCGGAAATTTATGTCACAAGCGGTCTATACTGCCTGCCCAGTCTGTAAGGATGGCAAAACAAAACCTTCGTGGATCATTCGTGCCCGTCGAGCCCTGCAGAATGAGCGCGACGAGTCGATTATCTATAATGACGTTGTCTTCGAGGTGAAGGGTGTTCCGGTCCTCTACATTCCTTACTTCGCCCATGGTGATCCATCTGCCGGGCGGCGTTCAGGCTTTTTGCAACCCAAGCCCGGCGAATCCTCGCGCAATGGCTACTTCATCGAGCAGCCTTATCTGCAAGTGATTGATGCGTCGTCCGACATCACCCTCACACCAATTATCAGCCAATATATCAATCCGGTTCTACAACTGGATTACCGCCGAAAGTTCTACTCCGGTGCCTTGTCGCTCAATGGCACTGTCACCAAAGAGAAATTTTTTGGAAAGAGAGGCGAGAAAATTGGTGAATCCGATTGGCGAGGTCATATTTTTGGTAATGGCGAGTTCAAAATCGATGATCAGTGGAACTGGGGCTTTACAGCTGAAAGTGCCAGCGATGATCTTTATCTTTTCCGCTATCGCATCGGTCAAGAAAACCTTCAGGCGGGTCTAGTCCGTCCACAAGCCTCAAGGCTTATGTCCCAGCTCTATGTTCAAGGCCAGTCTGAACATTTCTATGTGCGGTCTCTAAGTGCTGTATTTCAAGACCTGGTACCAGGAGAACGTCGGAAGAATGTTCCTCGCGTCGCACCACTGCTAGAAGGTACCTATCGGTGGCAGATTGGCCCGATGAATGGCCGGTTCGATGTCTCGGGCTCGGCTGTCTCGCTGATGCGGACCGAAGGACGCCTAGACTCCATCCGTGGCAATCTTGGCGCAACTTGGCGGGGCACACAAATTCTCCCCGGTGGTTTGGTTTTTGAGCCGACGGCCATGGTGCGTGGTGATTATTTTGACTATAGCACCGGCTCAAATAGTGGGGCTGTCTCAACCACGCCGCTGAAAGCTGATTCGTTTGGTCGCGGTGTAGGATTGGCGTCAGCCGACCTACGATGGCCGCTGGTTCGCCCTGGCAACCGCTTCAATCTGACCTTGGAGCCGCGGATTACTTTCACCGTCGCGAGCAAAGATGATCAGCAAAGCCGTGTCCGTGTGGAGGATGCTCTAGGGTTTGAAATGGATGCCACCAGCCTTTTCCGCCCAGCGGGAGCCGCGGGCATGGATTTATGGGAGCCAGGTAGCCGGGTTAGTCTTGGTGTGCGGGCGGGGATAGAACTTCTACCGACCTCTGCTTCGACGCTGCTTCCTCTGCGTGCAAACGCATTTCTGGGACGGCGTATTCGGACCGATGATGCGAACGCCTTTAGCCGTGCGTCCAATCTCGACAGGAAGGAATCTGACTGGGTTAGCGATTTTGAAGTGCGCCAAGGCGACTATGGCAGCTTGACAGGTCGGCTGCGCATCGATGGTGAAACTGGCAAACTGGTTCATACCGAAGCCATTGCAAGACTAAAGCTTTGGCGCACGGAAACGAGCCTGCGCTATCATGAATTCAGTCCAAGTACGTCCGGTGCTAGCCGGGCAAACAAGGAATTACAGGGCTCGGTTATACTAACGCTCAATAAGAACTTCAAACTGTTTGGTTCGCTGTACCGGGACTACAATACTGACACGAATTTACGCTCAGCCTATGGTTTGATATACGGCGATGAATGCACCGACTTCCGCATCTTCTACGAAGAACTCGGGACACGAAACCGGTTCATCGAGCCTTCCCAATCGATCCGCTTTCAAATCGCATTCCGCACTTTGGGCGAGCTGACTGACGCACCATTTGATTGACGATTCTATGCCTAAAGATCGACAAATTTGCTGCGCATAGACTTGCGCCTGATGAGCGCGTTGGTCATGAACGGTTTTTCGGCTAGAAGACTATGGTAGGCCCTCAACAATTGCGCGAAGGCGCACGGAGTGAATGGATGAGCAAGGGGACAATCGGCGCATGTGCAGGCCCTGTCGTACTTGGTGCGATGCTGGCGCTGTCTTGCGCGGTCTGGCTAACGCCTCAAGCAAGCCTGGCTCAACAGCGGCCCTTGAGTGAGGGCGTTGCCGCCATTGTCAATGATCAGCCAATTTCCCGTCTGGATGTGCGTCAACGGGTGCAGTTTTTGATTGCGACCTCCGGCGCACAACAAATTACACCAGATCTGGTCCAGCGCGCTACTTCGGCAGCCTTGAACGGCCTGATTGATGAGCGCCTGCAATTGCAGGAAGCGACAAAGTTCAAGGTAGATGCATCCGATCGGGAGGTCGACCGCATTTTAGCCAACCAAGCCCGTCAGAACGGAGCAACGCTTGAGACCTTCTTCCGCGATCTCGCAGAAATTGGCGTCTCGGCGCAGAGCTATCGTGACAAAACCCGCGCAGAAGTCGTTTGGCAGCGCATCGTCAGTGGCCGCTTTGGATCGCGCGTGCGGGTCAATCGCGACCAAGTTAAGGCTGCTCTTGATCGTATTTTAGCCAATACAAACAAGCCTCAATTTCTGATTTCTGAGATTTTTCTTGAAGATGAAAATGTCCAAAGCGCGCCCCAAACGCTGGAAGGCGCGAAAACACTGGTGCAGCAATTGCGTGCTGGCACCCCGTTCCAATTGGTCGCGCAGCAATTCTCCTTTGCGCCATCTGCTTCAACCGGCGGAGATATGGGCTGGGTTACTCTAGGCGAGTTAAAGTCCGAAGTATCGGCAGTGGTGGAACAAATGGGCCCCGGCACAGTCAGTGACCCAATCGTTGTTCCTGGCGGCGTCATGATCGTTTCTGTGCGCGAAAAGCGCGAGCCCAGCCCACCAAAGGCCAAATTGAAGCTAAAGGAAATGACCCGGAAGGTTGGGGCAGGATCGGAGGAAGCCACGTGGAAGAGGGCCGAGCAGGCAGCACGTCTCAGTCGCGACGCGCTGCGCAATGGCTGCGATGGTGTGACACGTGCCGCGCAACGTAGCTCGCTGGAAGTCATTGATTATGGCGAAGTGCAAGACGAGGATTTGGGCGAACCGTTCCGCACCCAAGCACTCGGCCTCTCTAATGGACAAGCCAGCGCGGTTTTCCGTTCCGATACAGGCGTCCATGTAATGGTTTTGTGTGACCGCGAGAATACGGGCTCCGACATCCCGACGCTCGAGCAATTGGAGGATCGCCTTTATGATCAGGAATTAGCCCTGATTGCCCGCCGCTATCTGCGCGATATCCGCAGGGAAGCGGCGATTATCCAGCCTTGATCGCATGGCGCTAGTTTTGTCAGGCTCGATGCGGCCGCTTGTCATTTCTATGGGTGACCCAGCCGGTATCGGTCCTGAAGTCACGGCAAAAGCCTGGCAAGCCTTACGTGATAGCTCCACGACCTTTTGCGTCCTAGGTGACCCTGCCCTTTATGCCTCGGTTCCAACACAAGTCATCACCGAGGTCGCGCAGGCTGTTCAGGTCTTTGGTGAAGCTTTGCCTGTCTTACAAGGCTTTGAGGCCCGGGGCGTGGTGGTCGGCCAGCCAAGCCGTGCCCATGCCGGTGTGATCTTGCATGCGATTGAACGTGGGGTCGATCTGGTTCTCTCCGGCCAGGCCTTAGCTCTTGTGACCGCCCCGATTGCAAAGTCGGTGCTGATTGCGGCGGGTTTTAGCCATCCGGGCCATACCGAATTCTTGGGGGCCCTATTGTCTGCCACCCATTTTGACCAAACACGTGGGCCGGTCATGATGTTGGCAGTGGACGGTTTGCGCGTTGTGCCCGTCACCATCCACTGTGCGCTATCAGAAGTCCCAGGCCGGTTGACACAAGATGCCATCATCCACACAGGTTTGGTAACAGCGGAAGCATTAAAGCGTGATTTTGGGCTGAAGGCCCCGCGCTTGGTTGTTGCCGCGCTTAACCCGCATGCGGGCGAAGATGGCGCATTTGGCGATGAAGAAGCCCGCATC
Organism: Maricaulis salignorans; assembly: GCA_943372135.1. Classification (GTDB taxonomy): domain Bacteria; phylum Pseudomonadota; class Alphaproteobacteria; order Caulobacterales; family Aquidulcibacteraceae; genus Aquidulcibacter. The sequence goes on from CALRXH020000002.1 coordinate 322,907, forward strand.
ATTGCCCCGGCTGTCGCGACCCTTCAAGCGATGGGTCTCACTGTGCAAGGCCCCCTACCCGCAGACAGTCTCTTTCATGGTGAAGCGCGGAGCAGGTATGATGCTGCGATCTGCATGTATCATGATCAGGCCTTGATCCCGCTCAAGGCGCTCGACTTTTGGGGCGGTGTCAATGCCACCTTGGGTCTGCCCATCATCAGGACGAGCCCCGACCATGGTGTAGGATTTGATATCGCCGGGCTGGGTATTGCGCGGCCTGAATCCATGATTGCTGCCATTCGAATGGCGGCCACACTGGCACATGGTCGGATGAACCCGTGAGCGGCGATTTGCGCCAAGCGTTAGAAGAGTCGGATTTGTTTGCCCGCAAAAGTCTGGGCCAACACTTTCTCTTGGACCTTAATCTGACCGGAAAAATTGCCCGCTTGGCCGGCATCCAAGCGGGCGAGACCGTGCTTGAGATTGGCCCGGGTCCTGGCGGCCTGACCCATGCGCTTTTGTCTAGCACTGCCGGGAGAGTCATCGTGGTGGAAAAGGATCCACGCTTTGTTGCCCATCTCACCAGCTTTTTCGCTGATCAGCTAGATCGTTTGGTAGTGATTGAGGCCGATGCGCTTGCCATCGACGAAGAAGCTCTACTGGCCAGCCAAAGGGTCACAGGCCCTGCCCGCATTATCTCAAACCTGCCCTATAATGTCGGCACACCGCTTTTGGTAAAGTGGCTAAAGGCAGGGCCTTGGCGCGGGCCCATGTGTTTGATGTTTCAAATCGAAGTGGCAGAACGTATTTGCGCCCGCCCGGGCAGCCCTCATTATGGCCGCCTCGCCGTGTTGGCCGCCGCCCGCTGCAATGCCCGTTTGGCGCTGCATGTGCCTCGTCTTGCCTTTGTGCCGCCGCCTAAAGTCGAAAGCGCCATCGTGATCTTGGAAGATCATGATAAACCATTCGCGGATTTAGCCGGCTTGGAACATATAACCGCTCATGCCTTTGGCCAGAGACGCAAAATGCTACGCGCCAGCCTCAAAGGCCTGGGCAATTGTGAGCGCCTGCTTAACGAGGTCGGCATTGACCCAACCGCGCGGCCCGAGACAATTGAGCCTGAAGGCTTCTTTGCATTAGCCAAGGCGTGGCGGGCACACGCCTAGAGCGCAACCTGGTCCAGATTGAGACAGGTTGTGTTTTAAATTTCCGATATAACAATAGCTTATAATCTATATCCAGATTAGATGTAGCAGGCGTTGCTCTAGCGCCCGTCGCTTGGCTATAATTGTACCCTATTGGCCGCTAAGCCACCTGAACTACCTTGGCAGGCTGGCTGGGGTCATAGGCCAAAATTGGAGCGAGCCAGCGTTCGGCTTCGCGCATCTCTATGCCCTTACGGATGGCATATTCACTGACCTGATCGCGATCAATCCGGCCGACGCCGAAATATTCAGACCGCGGATGGCTGAAATAGAGACCCGAAACCGACGACCCGGGTAACATTGCAAGGCTTTCCGTTAGCGTCATTCCAATCTTAGCTTCAGCATCTAAAATTTTGAATAATTGTTGTTTTTCAGTATGATCTGGCTGCGCCGGATAACCGGGCGCCGGGCGGATGCCTCGATATTTTTCACCAATCAGATCATCGACTGGCAATTGTTCGTTGGGCGCATATCCCCAATGGTTCTTGCGCACCAATTCATGCATGCGTTCAGCAAAGGCCTCGGCGAGACGGTCGCACAAGGCTTGGAACAGAATGGCTGAATAATCATCATTTGCGTCTTTGAAGGCTTGCGTGCGTTCCCGCTCGCCGTGGCCCGCCGTAACTGCGAAGCCACCAATCCAGTCGGGCACGCCCTCGGGGGCGAGAAAATCGGCCAAGGCCAGATTGGCACTACCCTCGCTCTTGATCATTTGCTGGCGCAAAGTGTGGAAGGTGGCTTCGCGCTTCGTCCGGCCGTCGTTCTGCCAGACGGCAATATCGTCTCCAACCCGGTTGGCTGGCCAAAAACCGATCACGCCCTTGGCTGTAACCCATTTTTCGGCGACCATCTTATCCAGCATGGCGCGCGCGTCGGCATAAAGTGGCTTAGCGGCCCCCCCCACAATCTCATCTTCGAGGATGGCAGGGAACTTGCCATGTAATTCCCACGTGGCAAAGAAAGGCGTCCAGTCGATGACGGGCACCAAATCTGCCAGCGGATAATCGTCAAACACCTGCGTGCCGATAAAGCCTGGCTTTGGCGGCGTATAATCGGTAAAGTCAAACTTGGCCGCATTGGCACGCGCCGCCGCCAAGGTCGCGCGAGGGCGCTTATCTTGGCCGGCAAAGTGGGCAAGGCGTGCGCGTTCTTGATCATCACGCGTATCTTGGATCAGATCTTGGCGATCGGTGCCCAATAGTTTTTGCACAACGGGAACAGCGCGGCTGGCGTCCGTCACATAGAGTACTGGGCCCTTATAATTGGGTGCAATCTTGACAGCAGTATGGGTACGCGAGGTGGTGGCTCCACCAATCAGCAAGGGCATGTCGCCAAAGCCTTGACGCTCCATCTCGCTCGCAACCCAACTCATCTCGTCCAAGGAAGGCGTTATCAGGCCAGACAAGCCGATGATATCCACCTTATGCTCGCGCGCCGCTTCAAGGATTTTCTCGCAGCTGACCATGACACCCAAGTCTACGACGTCAAAGCCATTACATTGTAGAACCACTCCGACGATATTCTTCCCAATATCATGCACATCGCCCTTAACCGTGGCCATCAGGACCTTTCCAGCCGCTTGATCCTGCGTGCCGAGGCGCAGCTTCTCTTCCTCCATATAGGGCAGAAGGTGAGCCACAGCTTGTTTCATTACGCGGGCCGACTTCACCACTTGGGGCAAGAACATTTTGCCGGAGCCAAATAGGTCGCCGACCACGTTCATTCCGTCCATCAACGGGCCTTCAATCACATGCAGCGGGCGCTCTGCTTCCAAGCGAGCGGCTTCAGTATCTTCCACGATAAATTCGGTGATGCCATGCACCAAGGAATGGGCCAATCGCTCTCGCACAGGAGTTTCGCGCCAACCCATATCCTTGACTGCGGTCTTTTGCCCCTCTTTGCCGCGATAGGTTTCAGCCGTTTCCAGCAAGCGCTCAGTGGAATCGGCACGACGGTTCAAAATCACGTCTTCGCACCGCTCACGAAGCTCCAGATCGATGGAATCATAAACGGCCAACTGGCCGGCATTCACGATCCCCATGTCCATGCCAGCCTTGATGGCGTGATAGAGGAAGACCGCATGCATGGCTTCACGCACCGGCTCATTACCCCGGAACGAGAAGGACACGTTTGAAACCCCGCCCGAGACATGGGCGTGTGGCAAGGTTTCGCGAATGATGCGTGTCGCTTCAATGAAGGCGACGCCATAATCATTGTGTTCTTCAATGCCGGTCGCGACCGCAAAGATGTTCGGGTCGAATATGATGTCTTCCGGCGGGAAGTCGAGTTTGTCGCGCAAGAGATGATAAGCGCGGGTACAAATCTCGACTTTGCGGTGCACGGTGTCGGCTTGGCCTTGTTCGTCGAAAGCCATCACCACGGCCGCTGCTCCATAGCGCCGCACCTTTTTGGCTTGAGCTAAGAATTGCGCTTCGCCTTCCTTCATTGAGATGGAGTTCACTATAGGCTTGCCCTGCGTGCATTTCAGGCCCGCTTCAATGATCTCCCATTTCGAGCTGTCGATCATCAGCGGCACTTTGGCAATATCGGGCTCCACTGAAATCAAATTCAAAAATGTCGTCATTGCCTTGACGCCATCGATCAAAGCCGCATCCATATTGATGTCGAGCACATTGGCACCACTCTCAACTTGTTGCAGGGCAACCGCCAAGGCCGCGGTGTAATCATCATTTTCGATGAGCTTACGGAACTTGGCAGAGCCGGTCACATTGGTCCGCTCGCCGACAATGACAAAATTAGAAAAAGGATTGGTCAAAGGGTTCTCGATCACGCTGCAGCGGTAAAGGGTTCAAGGCCAGAGAGCCTCAAGGCGGTTTGGATTACGGGAGCCACGCGCGGCTTACCATGACTGGCGGCGTGGGCGATGTGGCGGATGTGATCGGGCGTGGTGCCACAGCACCCGCCCATGACATTGACTAGGCCCTCTTGCGCCCAAGGCGTCATGGTGTGGCACATGTCATCAGGCGTCTCGTCATAGCCACCAAAGGCATTGGGCAGCCCGGCATTGGGATAGACCGATATCCGGCAAGTCGCCACACGCGACAATTCTGCCAGAAAGGGGCGCATCTCATTTGGACCCAAAGCACAGTTTAAACCGATCGACCAGGGGGTCACATGGCGCACGGCATTCCAGAAGGCCTCGACCGTCTGACCAGACAAGGTACGGCCAGAACGGTCCGTAATGGTGCCCGAGATCATGATCGGCACAGCCTCGCCGCGCTCTTCCAATACTTCGGCGATGGCATAGAGCGCAGCCTTGGCAACCAACGTGTCAAAGATCGTCTCAACCATCAAGAAGTCGACGCCGCCATCCAGCATACCCAAGGTTTGCTCGCGGTAAGCAATAACCATTTCATCAAATGAAGCCGCACGATAACTCGGATCATTGACATCAGGTGACAAGGATAAAGTCTTATTTGTTGGCCCAATGGACCCTACAACAGCCTTCGGTGAATCGGCGGTTTCAAAAGCTAAACATGCCTGGCGGGCAAGCTTTGCGGCTACCAAATTGAGCTCATAGGCCAACGGTTCAAGCGCATAATCAGCTTGGCTGATGGTCGTTGCATTGAAGCTATTGGTAGAGATGAGGTCAGCCCCGGCGGTCAGAAACGCCTCGTGGATGCCCAGAATAACATCCGGCTTCGTTATGACCAGCAGATCATTATTGCCCTTCAGCGGGTGACCATGATCGGCAAAGCGCGTGCCGCGATAATCATCTTCTTCCAGCTTGAAAGTCTGGATCATCGTGCCCATTGCCCCGTCCAAAATCAGGATCCGATCTTGGCCAATCTCTTCTAACTTAGCCAAGCGGGCTTGGCGGCTGGGAAAATGGGTCATGCCGCATCCTTCTCGGTGACGGTTGTTTTGAGACCCAACCGGCGGCAGGTGGCAAGTGCCAATTCTGCGCGGTTGAGGGTGTAGAAATGGAAACGGTCAACCCCTTCGGCTTGCAATTTCAGACAGAGGTCCGCGGCCACGGAAGCGGCCACCATATCGCGGACTTCCGGGCTCTGATCAAGGCCGTCAAAAGCTTCTGCAAACCAAGCAGGAATGTTGGTGCCGGTCGACGTGGCCATACGTGTGTAGCCGGCCACATTTCCGACTGGCATGATCCCAGGTAACAGAGGTATGGCAATCCCTGCCTTTGCTGCGGCGTCACGGAAGCGCAAATAGACGTCGGCATCACAAAAGAACTGGCTGATGGCACGGGTCGCACCCGCATCAATTTTCGCCTTCAAAACGTCGATGTCATGTTGCAAGCTGGGGCTTTCTGGATGTTTCTCGGGATAGAAGCTCACAGACACCTCAAAATTGGCTATGCGGCGGGCTGCGGCAGTGACTTCGGTTGCATTCACATAGCCATCTGGATGGGGTTCAAACGTTGTGCCGACACCGGTTGGTGGATCCCCTCGCAGCGCCACAATGTGGCGCACGCCAGCCGCCCAATATTCTCGCAATACCTCATCGACTTCCGCTTTTGACGCAGCAACACAGGTGAGGTGCGCCGCAGGCTGCAAGCTGGTCTCGTCCAAGATGCGCTTCACCGTGCGGTGTGTGCGCTCACGTGTTGAGCCGCCAGCCCCATAGGTCACCGACACGAAATCTGGGGCCAATGGGGCCAGACGTGAAACGGCGTCCCACAATTTGGCTTCCATCACCTCTGATTTAGGCGGGAAAAACTCAAAAGAAATAGTAGGCTGGCTCATGATAGGATCCTAGAGTCTAGACGCTCTTTAGTGGCGAGTGGGGCAATAGAAACAGGCAGTTGCGCCTTCCACAACGTGACTGCCAGCCCTGACTGGTCCGCTTCGGGGGCAATATGCTCGACAACTTGCACCACCAAGCCAAACTGCTCACACCAGTGCGTGACTTCTTGATCTGGGAAACCAAGACGGCGATGGGCATGGGCCTGGCGCAGCTCCTCAAAGGCGTGCGGCGCGAAGTCTGCAATCAGGAGAGTTCCCCCTGGCTTCAAGATACGAGCGGCCTCCTTGATGGCGGCTTGGGGTTCTGACAAATAGTGTAGCACCTGGTGAATGGTCACAAGGTCCGCACAATCATCATCATAGGGCAGACCTAGGATGTCGCCCTGACGGACCGAAGCCTGACCGCTGCCGGTGTCATCCAAACGAGCCCGTGCAAGAGCCAACATCTTGCGACTGGAATCAACACCTTCTGCGCGGAGCGCTTGGGGGGCAAACAGTTCGATCATTCGGCCTGTGCCAGAGCCTAAATCAATATGGAGGCCAAAGTGCTGCCCCACAACAGCCTCAACCAGATGTGCCTCAACCAAAGCTTCAGGCTGATGCAAGCGGCGCAAGGCATGCCATTCGTCTGCTGCCGTTTCGAAATAGGCGCGCGCTACTTCTTCGCGTTGGGCTTGAACTTGGGCCAAACGCTCTAAATCCCGCATCAGCACTAAATCATCTTGGGGTACTTCATCGAGAATGGCGCGGATGATGCGCCCTTCGGGACCATCTGTCTTGAGGCGAAAAAACACCCAAGCTCCCTCAGGACGACGTTCCAACAAGCCTGCTTCGGCCAAGAGCTTCAAATGGCGCGAGACCCGGGGTTGACTCTGATTGAGCACGGTGGACATTTCGCCAGCCGCCAATTCTCCACGCGCCAGGAGAACCAGAATGCGCAAGCGTGTCGGCTCTCCAATAGCTCTGACGATGTCGACGATCTTATCCATACCCAATCCTTACATGAAGATATAAACATATCTTTATATGATATGGCAAGGACTTTCTGCGATGGCGCAGTCAAAGGGGGTTTGAAGTCACCGAAAACCTCCATACAAAGTTCTGATGACAGATACTATGCCCCCAGCCTCACCCGTAACCATTCATACAGATGGTGCCTGTTCGGGGAATCCCGGTCCTGGAGGCTGGGGGGCAATTCTACACTTCAACGGCAATGAGAAAGAGATTTTTGGCGGTGAACTTCTGACCACCAATAATCGGATGGAACTGATGGCCGCCATTATGGCGCTAGAGAGCCTAAAGCGGCCCTGCCCTGTGAAACTCTACACCGATAGCCAATATGTACGCCAAGGCATCACCGAATGGATTCATGGCTGGAAGAAACGTCATTGGCGCAAGGCCGATGGTAAGCCCGTTATCAACGCCGATTTATGGCAACGATTGGAAGCAGCCAGCAAAGCCCATAAGATTGACTGGCATTGGGTTAAAGGCCATGCCGGCGACCCGTTGAATGAGCGGGCAGATGCGCTGGCCCGTCAAGGCACAGAGCTTGCCCGCTCAATAAGGCCTTAAGTCTTAGATATCAGCATACATATGGGTTTCGGCGGCCGCACCTTCATGGGTCACAGCGCCCAAATAGGCTGGACCAACCAGTTTCGCAAATTTTGCAATGGCACCGGAATTATAATTGGTCTTACGGGGTTTCCATGCTGCACGACGTGCCGAAAGAACCGCTTCGGAAACTTCCAGTTCAATCGCGCCAGCTTGAGCGTCGATAGCGATGATGTCGCCATTCTCGATCAAGGCAATAGGTCCGCCAACAGCTGCTTCTGGGCCCACATGGCCAATACACATGCCCCGAGTCGCCCCGGAAAAACGTCCATCAGTGATCAGAGCAACATCGCCGCCCCGTCCAAGACCATAAAGTGCTGCGGTGGTAGACAACATTTCCCGCATACCGGGCCCACCTTTGGGGCCTTCATAGCGAATCACCAGGACCTCACCAGCCTCAAATGCTTCGTTGGATACGGCTTCAAAGCAGGCCTCTTCACCGTCAAAAACCCGTGCAGGACCCCGGAACGTCAAATTGTCGAGGCCCGCGATTTTGAGCATGGCCCCTTCCGGGGCCATAGAGCCCCACAAACCGACGACGCCACCATTCTCCGTCAAAGGTGCTTTGACGGAGTGGATGACTTTTTGATCGGGGTTCCAAGTAACCTTCTCGATGTTCTCGCCCAAGGTCTTGCCGGTTACGGTGATGCAATTGCCATCGATCAGATTTTCATCCAATAGCGCGCGCAGCAGCATGGGCATTCCGCCCGCTTCGCCCATATCCTTGGCGACATATTGGCCGCCGGGCTTGAGATCGGCAATCCAAGGCGTCAGCATGAAGGCGTCGGCGACATCCTTCATTGTAAACTCAATGCCAGCCTCATGCGCCATTGCGGGCAAGTGCAACGCTGCATTGGTCGAGCCACCGGTGGCAGCCACCACAATTGCCGCATTCACAAAGGCTGCACGGGTGCAGATGTCCCGGGGGCGCAGGTTGCGCACAATCAGGTCCACGACTGCATGGCCGGAGGCTACGCCATAGGCGTCCCGGTCTAGATAGGGTGCCGGCATGGAGGACGACAAAGGCAAGCTAAGCCCAATAGCTTCGGCCACACAGGCCATGGTGTTGGCGGTAAACTGGCCACCACAAGCCCCGTCGCTTGGGCAGGCATGGCGTTCGATCTCGCACAATTCTTCAAAATCCATCCGGCCAGCCGCATGGGCACCAACGGCCTCAAACACCTCTTGCACGGTAATGTCCTTGCCCTTGTGTCTGCCGGGCAAGATCGAGCCACCATAGAGGAAAACGCTGGGCACATTGAGGCGCAACATCGCCATCATCATGCCGGGTAAGCTTTTGTCACAGCCCGCCACTCCAACCAGCGCATCATAGGAGTGTCCGCGAATCGAAAGTTCAACCGAATCAGCAATCACTTCACGCGATACCAGCGATGACCGCATACCTTCATGGCCCATCGCGATCCCGTCGGTGACTGTGATAGTACAAAATTCCCGCGGGGTTGCTCCGGCCTCTTTCACACCTGCAGAAACTGCATGCCCCTGACGCATCAAAGCCGTGTTGCAAGGCGCGCTTTCGTTCCAGCAAGTGGCTACGCCCACAAACGGAGCTTCAATCTCGCGCGTGCCAAGCCCCATGGCATAATAATAGGAACGATGCGGCGCACGGGCAGCACCCAGAGTGACGTGGCGACTTGGCAGTCTTGATTTATCCCAGATACGAGCGGTCATGGCTATTCCTCATTGGTCCACAGCCTTATGACCCGGGATCTATTTTTTTGAAAGCGTATGAACGGTTTTGTGACCATTTGTTGCAGGATTGCTCACGCCGGGACGCGAACAGATTGGATTTATCTATCCCTTGAACCCTGTAGCCACCATGAAGAGCTCCACACTTTCCGCGCGACTTGACGGTGGTTTGGCATGGCGCACTTCTTTAAAGTTTTTCTTCAACAGCGTGAGGATTTCCGTTTCGGTACCGCCTTGGAACATCTTGGTCACAAACGCCCCACCCGGGGCCAGAACCCGCATGGCAAAGTGGGCCGCGGCCTCTGACAAGGCAGCCGTGCGCAAATGGTCTGTTTGTTTATGGCCGACCGTATTGGCTGCCATATCACTCATCACCAGATTGGGGGGGCCGCCGAGCAGCGTAACAAGATGGTCTTCCATCCCAGCCTCTAGGAAGTCCCCTTGAATGATCGTAGCTCCCTCGATGGGGTCCATCGCCAAGAGATCAATCCCTACCAAAGCGGCAGCACCACGACGCGCAACAACTTGCGTCCAGCCACCCGGTGCCGCCCCAAGATCAATCACCTGTCCATGCTTTGGAATGAGGTTAAATTTCTCGTCCAATTCAATTAGTTTGTAAGCCGACCGGGCTCTCCAACCATCTGCACGGGCCTTGTGGACATAGGGGTCATTCAACTGCCGTTCGAGCCAGCGGGCGGACTGGGCTGTTCGATTCTTGCCCGTCTTTACCCGCGTCGGCGTAGCGCGTGTATCAGCGTGACCGACATCAAATACGACCCGCCGTCGACGCTCTGGCAATGCGGGCGGCGGCCCTTTCTTGGCCCATTTTCCCTTGTCTTTTTCGTCACTCATGATCTGGCCCGTCTTCGCCGGCGCCGCGTTGGCTCCAGCATAGTAAGGATTAGCCCCTCGCGTAACCCGCGATCAGCAACGCGAAGGCGAATGCTGGGCCATCGGTCAAGGATGGCCTCCAAAATGGCAGCCCCCGCCAGTACCAAATCTGCGCGGTCTGGTCCGATGCAAGGTTCAGCCGCCCGGCCGGCTTTGTCACGCGCCGTCAGCGTCGAGATTGCCGCACGCGTCTCATCCTCGGTTATCCACAAACCATCAACCAGACGCCGAGAATAACGGGCCAAACCCAAATGAACCCCAGCTAGACTGGTCACGGCCCCGGAAGTACCGACAATATGGGCTTTGCCAGTTATCAAATGTTCCCGCACCAAATCAGGCGCATCAAAGCCAGCCACGTGATCTGCAGCGCATTGCTTCATTGCCGCATACCAATTGAGCGTATCTCCGTGCTCGGGAAACTGATCAGCCAGAGTAACGACCCCAATGGGGGCTGAAAACCAATGCTCTAACTTCGGCCGTTGCTTCCTACCACGGTTTCTAGCCCAGGAAAGCTCTGTTGAGCCGCCACCAATATCGACAACCAGTGCGCCCACACCCGCAGGATCAAACAAGTCCGCGCACCCAATTACAGCCAGTTGAGCTTCCTCATTTGGGCTGATGACTTCAAAACGCAGTCCGGTCTTTCGTGTGATCTCAGCCAAGAATGAGGCACCATTACGTGCAGAACGGCAGGCTTGTGTGGCAACACAGCGCAATCGAGTGGGTTTATGGCGCGCTATCTTTTCTGAACAGGCTTGAATGGCACCATAGGCACGCTGCATGGCCCGCTCAGACAACATACCACTCCTCGACAGCCCTTCACCCAATCGAACAATGCGTGAGAAAGAATCAACCACGCGAAAACCGCCCGGGGCACGTTGTGCCACCAGCAGACGACAATTATTGGTCCCAAGATCCAAGGCAGCAAAAATCTGCGCAGGATCGCGCGACGCGTGGACGCTCTGTTGCGGGCTACAATCCAGTCCCGTCGCAGGCGTTGAAAGGCCGCCGGCCATATAAAACCTCTGTATGCGCCCATATCCAGCGCCTTGTTGGTTCTATCGTAACATTCTATTGGCGAAGGGCAATCTCTGTGTATGTTTCACGCGAGGTGCTTGTATGGCGAACCAATCGTACATAACTCTGCAACTCAGGAAAGGAGCGCCCTCTCATGTTGAATCAAACCGCGAAGTTTCGGATCGGAGAGATCGTGCGTCACCGGCTCTTTCCATTTCGGGGCGTCATTTACGACGTTGATCCTGAATTCGCAAATACCGAAGAATGGTGGCAGGCAATCCCTGAAAATCTTCGTCCGCGAAAAGATCAGCCATTCTATCATCTTCTGGCTGAGAATGATGAAACCCATTATGTCGCCTATGTGTCAGAGCAAAACCTGCTTCCCGATATGTCCGGTGAACCTGTTGAGCACCCCAGTGTTACAGAGTTTTTCGAGGACTTCGATGGCAAGTCTTATGCTCGAAAACCCGACTTGAAGCTCAATTGAGGCAGCAAGGTCCTCAAAACGAGGAGGCGTGTGATGAACAGCAAAGATGTGGATAGCCTACCGCCATCCCATGTCGCCGCGGACTGGACGATTGATCAAAACTGGCAAAGCTATACAGACGACGAGCACAAACGCTGGACACGCCTTCACGAACGGCAGATGCAGATCCTACCCGGGCGCGCCTGCAATGCCTTTATGGATGGGCTATCGGTCCTGGACCTTCATGGGGAAGGTATCCCTGAATTTAGAGCCTTGAATGAGCAACTCCAGGCCATTTCTGGTTGGACAATTGTCGCCGTACCTGGTCTCATCCCCGATATCGTCTTTTTTGACCACTTGGCCAACCGGCGCTTCCCGTCTGGCAATTTCATTCGATCAGAGGCCGAATTTGCTTATATCGAAGCACCCGATGTGTTTCACGATATTTTCGGCCATGTGCCGATGCTAACCAATCAAATATTTGCCGATTATATGCAGGCCTATGGTCAGGGCGGTTTGCGCGCTGTAGATCTAAACAGCCTTGACGCCCTAGCACGTCTTTATTGGTATACAGTCGAGTTTGGGCTGGTTGCCTCAAAAGATGGCCCGCGCATCTACGGTGCAGGGATCCTGTCATCACCGGCCGAAAGCTGCTTCTGTCTCGAATCACCCTCACCCAATCGGATCGGCTTTGATCTGCTCCGGATCATGCAAACCCGCTACCGCATCGATGATTTTCAAGAAACCTATTTCGAAATCCGTGACTTTAATGATTTATTCGACGCAACATCGCGAGATTTTGCACCGCTCTATAAAGCACTTGAAACTGCGCCAAGCTACGGTGCGGGTGAGACGCTGTTAAGTGACAGGGTATTTCAGATGGGTGACCATAGCTACGCCCACCGTAGCCACCTTGCTCCAAGCCTATAATTCCAAGTGACCGCCTCTAACAGCTGGACCAAAGAACTCGCGCCAGGCTGTCACTGGATATGACTGCCACTTACCCTACACTATGCATTGTACAAACAAAAAGGCTCGGCGAAACCGCCGAGCCTTCTGTTTAGCATGTGACCAAAATCACTGGAAGGTAAAGGTCACTTCGGCACGACGGTTCAAAGGTTCCTTGACGCCATCAGCGGTTGGCTTGGCCGGCTTCGACTCACCAAACGCTTCGCCCGTCATCAGATCCCCTGGGACGCCGCGGGCCACCAAAGCTTCACGAACAACAACAACCCGCTTCTGGGAGAGTTCGATGTTGTATTGAGGCTTACCGGACAAGTCAGCATGGCCTTGAATCAAGGCTGTCTGATAGTTGCAGCTCTGGGACGACAACTCTTGCACCGCATTGTCTAGCACGCTGCTCGCTTCCGCGGTCAAGAACGATTTGTCGTGCTCGAAGTACACCACAAGCGAGCGACCATCACACACCGGAGGAGGTGGCGGTGGTGGCGGTGGTGGCGGAGGTGGTGGTGGCGGAGGAGGTGGCGGAGGTGGCGGAGGTGGTGGTGGTG